>WOYS01000071.1 GCA_011620645.1 Mycobacterium sp. | reverse complement strand
AGTCGATGCGGAGCCGCCGGCGGCGCAGCCCTAGCCCAGCCCTAGCCCTGGCTAGGAGGAGAAGAACAGGCGGCCGAATCCCTGCTTGCGGTAGTGTTTGGTACCGCGATGGCCCCAGCCAGGTCCGTAGCCGTGGTCCTGCCCGTAGCCCTGCTGGGGTGGCGCCTGCGGCGGCGGCATCTGCATGAAGCGGTTCTCCATCTGGGTGAGCGATTCCAGCTCGCCGAAGTCGAGGAAGATGCCCCGGCAGGAATCGCACTGCTCCAGGTGGATGCCGTTGCGTTCATAGGTCTTCATCACCCCCGCGCACTTCGGACACAGCAGGGTGTTGCCCACCCCGCCGGGGAACGGGTTGGCAGGCTTCGGTGGCTCATATGGCGGGATGCTCATATGCGCACAACGCACCAACGGCCGCTGGAGTGCCGCCCGTCTAAAAGGGTGGTGGATTGGCCTCGATATGAGCGCGGTTCAACGCGCGCTCATGGGCTATTCGGCAGGTGCGATTCTGTGCCCGGGTGTGCTTGCGGGTGGGCATCGCCAGCCCACGCAGCGGATGCAGTGGCGGTGCGGTCGGGACCACCAGCATCCCGGTCGGGACGGCAAGCTGCGGGAAGAACAGGCCCCCGCAGGGCTTGGTGGTGTACACCCGCCCGTTCGGTGCGGTGAAGGTGATGGTGCCGTCGGGCTCCTGCCGGTCCGTCCACCCAGGAGCGCCGGTGAAGAACGTCTTGATCAGGTGGTGTATACGGCAGAAAAGTTTGGTATTCGACGGGTGGGTAGCCCCGAAGGGCCAGGGTGCCGTGTGGTCGATATCGCAGCGCTCGACGGGGGTGTTGCAGCTGGGCCAGCGGCAGGTCAGATCGCGGCAGCGCACGAAGGCGGCCAGCTTTCTCGACGGCTGGTAGCGGGGTTCGGCGTCCAGCTCGGCGGCCTCGGCCACGGGCTCGACGCGTGCGTGCGGGACGAGCTCGCGGACCCGTTCGGCGGGGATGGCGCCGTAGCCGGGCAGCAGTGCCGGCCTTTCCCCGGTGATGGTGGCCGGGTCGGCGAGGACGTGAATGACGACCTGGCCGGCGGCCATCGATTCCACGGCGTCGGCGCGGCGCTGGGCAAGGGTACGGGGATCACCGGGGCAAGTGGTGCGGGCGAGTTCGTCGAGGCGTTTGTCGAAGATGGCGCCCTTGGCGGCATCGACCCGACCGTGGATCTCAACCATGCCGTCGCCGACGGGTTCGACCGTGATACCGCGTGTGCATCGAGATTCCCGGGCCCGGCGCACCGCCTCGGGGTCGACCTCGACGACCATCCAGTCCACGAGTTCGGCGACCCGGTCGCGGGAAAGCGCGTTCCAGGATGGTGCACGCTCGGCGACCTGACCGTCGATGACGGACAGGATGTCCGGATCAACGATCAGGACGGTGCGCTGGAAGATCAGCAGGAAGACCTGGAAGTCCACGGCACCGGTGAGGAAGACCTCGGCGAACCGGGGTAGCCGCTGGATGAGGTCGCGGCCGTGGGTCATATGGGTGCAGGCCCGCCCGCGACTGATCCCGAGGTCGGCGCCGAGTTCGGCCGCGACCAGTTCCCAGTCGTCGACGATCCAGTTCTCGTGGCTGTTGCCCAGCTCGGCCATCCGAGCCACGGCGAATCGGCCCGCCGCCATCAGCTTGTGGGCCACGGCCTTACGTTCGGCGCGCAGATGCTCGCGCGTGACGTCGAGGTGAGTGGCGGTCCGAACGTCGAACATGTGTGCGATTCTATCTGGACCCACCGACACGGCGAAATCCGACGGACCGGCCAAGGCGCAGCCCACGGCACCAAGTACTCAGGCGATGGCGTCCCGGATCGACTGACGCGCCACCGAGATGCGGGCTTCGACCCCGCTGCGAGCCGACACGGCGGTGGCATTGAACTCGCTCCACTCACGGTCGATCGCATCGCGGATATCGCCGCGGCGGCTCGCCGTCGCCGCCACCTCGAACGCCCCGTCCACTGCTGAGGCGGCCAGCTCACCCTGGGCGCGCACCAGCGCACCGGCCACCTCGGCAGCGCCGGTGATCACGGCATTGGGCAGCACCGCCTGCTGCCTCACGTACCCGCCGACGGCCGTGCGGATGCGACTGCCCGCTCCGGCGACGGCGTCCTGGACGGCATCGCTGGTCTCGCCGAACGCGGCCGGCAGGGTGGCGCCACCGCGGACGGCGGAGATCACCCTCGCGGGCGACTCGACCACCGCCACGGTGGCGTCGGTGGCGGCGTCGAACAGCTGATCACTGAGGTCTTGGCTTGCCTCGAGCTGACGTTCCAGTGCCTCACGGATGACGACTGCGCGGCGGCGGATGTCGGCCTCGACCTCGGCGGCCTCGTTGACCACCGGGAGGATCTCGGTGTCGATGAAGCTCTTCGGGGCGGGGGTCGCGGTGTTGTCAGGGGTGACGGTGTCGGTCATGGGAGGCCATTCAACGCCGCGGATCCGACTCCCCGGTGGCGCCTGGATGACTACCGGATGACAGCGGCGAATCCCTCAGACGGTGTGCGTGCCCCGCGGGCTGGTGTCCGCGTAGGCCGGCGCCCAGTCCAGGGCATGATCGGCGCCCGGGGAGATCGGTGTGTGACAACAACTGCAGTGCTTACACCCAGTAGGGCACGCGCGCACGGTATTGGCGCATCGCGAATGCAGCGCAGATCCAGCCGAGCGCGGTGCAGACCAGCACCACGATCCAGTGCCGCAGCTCCTGATCGGCTCCGAGCAGCGGCGCCCGCACGATGTCGACATAGTGCAGCAGCGGATTGAACTCGATGATCTTCGCCCACCCGCCGGCGCCCTGATCGCGCAGCGTCTGGTCGTTCCAGATGATCGGCGTCATGTAGAACAGCAGCTGAACGAGGCTGAACAGCAGCGGGCTGATATCGCGGTACCGCGTGGCCAGGATGCCGAAAACCAGTGCCACCCAGACACAATTGAGCACGATCAGGAACAGTGCCGGAACGAAGGCCAGGTCGGTCCACTTCCACGGCTGCGGGAAGATGACCGCGATCACCACGAAGATGATGATGTTGTGCGCGAACAGGATCACCTGCCGCCACACCAGCCGGTAGACGTGCACGCTCAGCGGTGTCGGCAGCTGTTTGATCAGCCCCTCGTTGGCCACGAACACGTCGGCGCCCTCGATGATGGCCGCGTTGATCAGATTCCAGATGATGAGGCCGAGGGTCACGTAGGGTAGGTGCTCGGAAAGCTCGAGCTTGAACAGCTTGGAGTACAGGCCGCCCAGCGCCACCGCCATGGTGCCGGTGGCGATGGTGATCCAGATCGGTCCCAGCACCGATCTGCGGTAGCGCTGTTTGATGTCCTGCCAGCCCAGGTGCAGCCACAGTTCGCGCTTGCCGAACCCGGACGCCATATCGCCCCAGGCGCGGGTGAATGTCTTGGAATTGGCCGCCGCGTCAATGAAAGTCACGTCTATTTCCCGTCGCTTCGCTCGCCCCAGCCCGAATACCTCTCGAACTTCTCCCGCCGACCAAGCTTTCTGAGCCGCAGCCATTCCCGCAGACCGGCCGGGTCGCGGCGGGTCACCAGGAAGAACCAGCCGAACCGCACCCATTCCTGCGGGACGAGCCGCCGTAATCCGCGCTGCGCCTGCAGATATCCGCGGTTGCGGTAGGTGAAGAACCGTTTGGAAGCGTCGTCGGGATATTGGGTGTGCATGCGCCCGCCGAGGATCGGCTTGAATTCGTCGGCACCGTGCGGATGCAGGTAGGACGCATCCAGGCAGGTGCCGAACGGCAGCCCGGACAGCACCAGCCGACGGTGCAGTTCGGTCTCGTCGCCGCGGATGAACAGTCGCAGATCCGGTACGCCGACGGACTCCAGCGCGGCGGCGGTGAACAGCGCGCCGTTGAACAGCGAGGCGATACCCGTTAGCAGGTCACCGGTGCCATCCACCCGAAGCTCCGAGACGTGGCGCCGCCACGCGATCCCCCGTCGCAGCGGGAAGGCCAGCCGTGTCGGGTCATCCAGATCGCACACCATCGGTGACACCTCGGCCAGCGAATGCTTTGTCGCACAGGCCAACAGGATGGCCAGCACTGACGAGTCGGCGGGCCGTCCGTCATCGTCGGCCAGCCACACCCAGTCCGCGCCGAGGGCCAGGGCGTGCAGCATGCCGAGGGCGAAACCGCCTGCGCCCCCGAGGTTTCGGCGCGATCCGAGATAGGTGGTGGCCACGGTCTGCGATGTCACCAGCTCGCGCACCCGCGGATCGTCATCATTGTCGACGACGATGACGTGCTCGGGCGGGCGGGACTGGCCGCACACCGCAGCCAGTGAGACGGCCAGTGCATCCACCCGGCGATGGGTGACGATGACGGCGACGACGATGTCATCCGTCATTGTTGTCTGCTCTTCGCGCAAGCGGCTCATCGCCGCGCGCGGTTTCGGCGAGCACCTCGCGCACATGCCGGGCCGCGTCGGGACCCTCGTAGGCGCCGACCACTTCTTCGATACCGCCGGTCATCCGGATGGTGCCGTGGTCGATCCACATGGCGCTCTTGCACAGCTGGGCCAGGAACTCGTTGGAATGGCTGGCGAACACCAGGATTCCGGAGCGGGCCACCAGGCTCTGCAGCCGGGTGCGGGCCTTCTTCATGAACTCCGCGTCGACCGCGCCGATGCCCTCGTCGAGCAGCAGGATCTCCGGATCGATGCTGGTGACCACGCCCATCGCCAGGCGCACCCGCATACCCGTGGAGTAGGTGCGCAGCGGCATCGACAGATAGTCACCCAGCTCGGTGAAGTCGGCGATCTCGTCGACCTTGGCCAGCATCTGCTTGCGGGTCTGCCCGAGGAACAGCCCGCGGATGATGATGTTCTCGAAACCCGAGATCTCCGGGTCCATTCCGACCCCGAGGTCGAAGACGGGAGCCACCCGGCCGCGCACCGACGCCGATCCGCGGGTCGGTTCGTAGATACCCGAGAGTAGCCGCAGCAGCGTCGACTTGCCCGCGCCGTTGTGGCCGACCAGGCCGACCCGATCGCCCATCTGCAGGGACATCGTGATGTCGCGCAACGCCTCGATGACGACGACGTTGGATTCGTTGCGACCGATGGTGCCGCCAGCCTTGCCGAGGAACGCCTTCTTCAGCGAGCGCGACTTGGCGTCGAAGATCGGGAACTCCACCCACGCGTTCTCGGTGCAGATGTAGGGACTGTTCGACACGGGCGGTTACAGGTACTGACCGGTGCCCGGATGGCCTGGGCCGCGTTGTCCCTGCGGCGTCATCCCCGGGGGCAGCTGACGCATCTGCTCCAGCTGGGCGCGGGCGGCCATCTGCTGGGCGAACAGCGCGGTCTGGATGCCGTGGAACAACCCCTCCAGCCAGCCGACCAGCTGGGCCTGCGCGATGCGCAGCTCGCCATCGCTGGGCACGACGTCATCGCTGAACGGCAACGTCAGCCGCTCCAGCTCCTCGCGCAGTTCGGGGGCCAGCCCCTCCTCGAGCTCGCGGATGCTGCTGCGGTGGATGGTCGCCAGCTTGCTGCGACTGGCTTCGTCGAGCGGAGCTGCGCGCACTTCCTCCAGCAACTGCTTGATCATGGTCCCGATCCGCATCACCTTGGCCGGCTGCTCGATCAGACCGGTCAGCGCGTTCTCGTCGTCCGCGCCGATCGCGGTCGCGCCGCCGGTGAGGATCTCGACGTTGCCGTCATCGTCTGGTTGGGTCGTCATCCCGTATCGAAACCTTCCTATCCGGGTGGATCACCGCGCCACTCGTATATGCGGGATTCACCGTTGTCGTAGATCTTCGCCCACGACCGTGAGTCGTCTAGCGACACTAGTCCGTCGGGCATGACGAAACCGCGGACCACCGGCGAGCTGGTGATGACATAGCGGATGTTCAACGCGCGGACGGCCTCTGCCACCCGCGGATCGGTATCGGCGTCATCGGCATACGCCCAGAATATGAAACGCTCATAGCCGGGCCCCTGCTGCACCGGGTAGTCGTAATGCGTCCACAACGGGTGCAGACCGGCCGCCGCGTACATCCAGGCGGTGCCGTCGGTGTTGGCGTTGCCGATCACGGTGTCGCGGGCTCCGGGCAACGAGGCCAGGTGTGCGAATGCCTCCAGATCCTTCTCGCCCACCATCACGTTGTCGTATTTCTCGCCGAGCAGATAGCGGTGCCGCGGGAAGTAATGCCAGGCCAGTCCCAGCACCGAAGCGGCAAGCAACACCGAGGCGAGTACCCGGCGGCGCCTGACCACCGCCAGCACCATCGCGGCCAGGGCGATACCGGCCATCGGTGTGTAGATCAGCGTCACCACCGCCGACAATCGGCGAGGGTCGCTGTAAAACAGGTCGCTGAATTTCCCGGTGACAAATCCGAGCGGCCCGCCGAACGGCGCGTCGGAGTGCACGATCGAGGCGATCAGCACCAGCCACACCGCCAGCGGCCACCAGACCCGCCGGATCGCCAGCAGCAGGCCACCGGTGCCTGCCAGGGCGATCAGGATGCTCTGGATCGGGTAGTCGTTGAGGTGCCGGGTGTGCTGGACGATCGCGACGAACAACGTTCGCTTGCGTCCCAGATGGTCGACGTAAGAGTGCCCGGCGATGATGTCGGCCTGCCCCAGTACGTGCAGGAACTGGGGAAGCAGCAACAGCACCGCGGGCACCGCGACTGCGAGCAGGGTTCCGAAATCGGAGCGCCGGCTGCGCACCGGTGTGCGCAGCGCATCCAGCAGCCACCACGCGGCGACGAACAGCACCACGACGATGCCGCCGGTGAGGTGCACCGAGAACACCCCGACCAGTGCGAGCACCGCGACCGGAACCCGGTCGCGGTGCCGCAGCGCCGAGGTGATCAACACGAATACCGGCCCCGCGAGGCCGAAGGCCGACAGGTTCGGCATCGCCGCGACGCCGAACTCGACATAGGGAACGGCGGTGAAGGACGCGGCCAGCGCCGCGGCGGTACCTGCGGCGGCCGCGGCCGGCCATCGACCCACGGCAGGACCCATCAGCCGCCAGGTCAGTGCCGCCGCGCTCACCGGGAACAGCCAGATCGCGGCGGTCAGCGCGCTGACGGTGTAGGCCGTGGTGGCGGCCGCACCGGTGAGCTGGCTGTATACCGCGGCCAGGGCGTGGAAGGCCGACGGGTAGTACAGATCGGCGTGGGTCTCGACATTGCGCAACTCACCCATGTGCATCGGGGAGGCCTGCCCGGTTTCCAGGATCCAGCGGATGGTGTTGGCGTGCCAGACCGAATCCCAATTGCTCGGGATGGATTGCCAATCGGCCGGCTCGAGGAGCGCCGCCAGGCCGATGAGCACGGCGCCGACCGCCACGCCCGCGGCGACCACCAGTACCGGGCCGTCCATACCGGCCCGCCAGTTGCGGGCCCGCGGTTCGGAGTCGGTGAAGCGGTCCAGCGCGAGTCGCAAACCTGCGGCGGCACCGACGGCGATAGCCAGCGCGCACAGGGCCGACCAGCCGTTCCACGGGATGCCGAGTGCGCCCAGCGGCACGATTGCCAGGGCGACGACGCCGTATGTCAGTGCGGGGCCGACGGCCACCGCGAGCGGCCAGGTCAGCCGGGCGGCCCGGGCGACCACTGCTCCCGGCAGCACCAGCAGCAACAGGGCTATCAGCACCCCGGACGACAAGCCCACTGCATTAGTATGGCTGGCGAAGTGATCTCGGCCCCCACTCGTGCGGTGCGGACGGATCCTCACCAATGTGTGTCCGTCTGTGCGATTCACGGACGTTTTAAGGTGGCTGACATGGCGTACGACGTTGCCCGGGTGCGGGGCTTGCACCCGTCGCTGGGCGACGGCTGGGTGCATCTCGATGCGCAGAATGGGATGCTGCTGCCGGACTCGGTGGCCACCACGGTGTCGACCGCGTTCCGCGGCTCGAAGCCGATCTCGACCGGGCCGCACCCGTCGGCCCGGCGCAGCGCGACGGTACTGGCCGCGGCCCGGCAGGCGATCGCCGATTTCGTGGGCGCCGATCCCGAAGGTGTGGTGCTCGGCGCCGACCGGGCGGTGCTGCTGACCTCATTGGCCGACGCCGCGTCGGTGCGGGTCGGCCTTGGCTACGAGATCGTGTTGTCCAGACTCGCCGACGAGGCGAACATCGCGCCGTGGCTGCGGGCGGCGAACCGCTACGGCGCCAAGGTGAAATGGGCCGAGGTCGATATCGAGACCGGTGAACTGCCGACATGGCAGTGGGAGGGACTGATCACCGCGCCGACCCGACTGGTGGCGATCACCTCCGCGTCGGCGACGCTGGGCACCGTCACGGATCTGACGCCGGTCACCAAGCTGGTGCATGAGAACGGCGGATTGGTGATCGTCGATCATTCCGCCGCGGCGCCCTACCGGATGATCGATATCGACGATATCGACGCAGATGTGGTGGCGCTGAACGCCGTCGCATGGGGCGGTCCGCCGATCGGCGCGCTGGTGTTCCGCAACCCGGCCGCCATCGAGGAGTTCAGCTCGGTGTCCCTGGACCCGCACGCCACCGGTCCGGCCCGACTGGAGACCGGCATCCACCAGTACGGACTGCTGGGCGGCGTGGTGGCCAGCATCGAGTATCTGGCCAATCTGGACGAAGCGGCATCGGGATCGCGCCGAGAGCGGCTGGCTGTGTCGATGGAATCGGCGGCGCTGTACCTGAATCGCCTGTTCGGCTACCTGTTGTCGGCGTTGCGTTCACTGCCGCTGGTGATGGTGCTGGGCAGTCCCACCGAACGCATCCCGGTGCTCAGCCTGGCCGTGGACGGTGTGCCCGCCGAGCGGGTGATCCAGCGGCTGGCCGACAACGGCGTCCTGGTCGGCAGCGGTGAGCATTCACGCGTGCTGGAGGCCCTGGGGGTCAACGACATCGGTGGTGCGTTGACGGTGGGCCTGTCGCACTACACCACCGCGGCCGAGGTCGATCAGCTGGTGCGGGTGCTGGCCTCGCTGGGCTAGCCAACCCGCAGCAGCACCTTGCCGGTCACTTCACCGGCGTTCAGCAGCCGGTGCGCCTCGGCGGCCTCGGCGATGGGCAACTCCGCGCCGATGATCGGGCGCACCTTGTCCTGCGCGATCAGCGGCCACACATTGGTGGTCACCTCTTTGACGATCGCGCCCTTGCCGTCCGGACCGTCGACGGGCCGCCCCCGCAGCGAGGTGGCGATCACCCCGGCACGTTTGCCGAGCAACTTGCCGAGGTTGAGTTCGGCCTTGATGCCGCCCTGCATGCCGATGATGACCAGGCGGCCGTCGGCGGCCAGCGCATCGACGTTCCGGTCCAGGTACTTGGCGCCCATGATGTCAAGGATCACGTCGGCGCCGCCGGCTTCGCGAATCCGTTCGGCGAAGTCCTCATCGCGGTAGTTGATGAGGATGTCGGCACCCAGTTCCGCGCACACCGCGAGTTTCTCGGCCGATCCGGCGGTCACCGCCACCCGGGTGCCGAGCGCCCGGGCCAGCTGGATGGCGTGCGTGCCGATTCCGCTCGCTCCGCCGTGGATGAGCAACAACGAGCCCGGATGCAGCCGCGCCGTCATCATCAGGTTGGACCAGACCGTGCACGCCACCTCGGGCAGCGCGGCGGCCTCGGCGAGCCCGACGCCGTCGGGCACCGGCAGCAACTGCGCGGCGGGCACCGCGGTGTACTCCGCGTACCCTCCGCCCGCCAGCAAAGCGCACACCGATTGGCCCACCGACCAGCCCGTGACGCCGGGCCCGACTTCGGCGATGGTTCCGGAGACTTCGAGTCCGAGGGTGTCGCTGGTGCCCGGAGGTGGAGGATAGCTACCGGCGGCCTGTAACAGATCGGCCCGGTTAACCCCCGCCGCGGCGACCCTGATCACCACATCACCCGCGTGAGCTGCGACGTCAGGGACTTCTTGCCATGTCATACGTTCGGTTGAAACCGCAACGATAGCCTTCATTAGAGCAACGCTACTACGCGTTTCGGTCGTACGATTCGGGCCATGGAAGCGATTAGCGGGGGGCGTACGGCAAGCACAATGCCGGGGTTGGATAGCGCCGAGCAGAAATCTTGGCAAAACTTTCTGGACTCGGCGCTAAGGATTTACGCGACGTTGAACAGGTCCCTGGTGAATGCACACGGCCTGGCTCTCAATGATGTCCGGCTGCTCGACATCCTGGATAACTCGGACAGCGGCTCGGCACGGATGGGTGACCTCGCCGAAGGGCTGATGTCGCTGCCAAGCCGGGTCACCCGGCAGATCCATCGGCTGGAGAAGCTGAACCTGGTCACCCGGGCGGCTAGCCCGGACGACAGGCGCGGGGTGCTGGCCACCATCACCGACGAGGGCCGGGCGCTGCTGCAGGAGGCGATGCAGACCTATAGCGCCGGTGTGCGCAGTCACTACCTGGGCCGGCTGTCCCGATCGCAGATCACCGGGACGGGCGAGAACTGCCGCCGGATCAGCGCCGGTCTGCAGGCCGATGGACGGCCCGCGAAACTCGGAAGGGTGTAGACCGCTTACGCTTATCGACGGTGGCGTGGCAGAGCGGCCTAATGCACTCGCCTTGAAAGCGAGAGGCGGTTAAACCCGCCCGGGGGTTCAAATCCCTCCGCCACCGCCACTACCAGCGGATATGCCGCCTGCATACGTTAGTCCCGGTCTGTGGGATATGGCTCAGGATTGATTTCCGCGACGTGCTTGCGTGCATGGCGCACCGCCTCCTCGAAGGTGTCGATCAAGTGGTTTCGGTGGCGCAGCGATTCGACGATGCCGACGTTCGAGAGCAGATCCTTGTGTTCGGGTCGAACTCCTTTGATGATGACGGTGATTCCTCGTGACTCGAGCTCCTGGGCGATATCGGTCAGGGCATGTGCGCCCGTGGCGTCGATCAGGCCCAACTGGGACAGGCGGATGATGACGACCCTCGTCCCGGAGGTGCAGAGGTCCGCGATGTCTGTGGACATGCGTTCTGCGGCACCGAAGAACATGGCACCGAAGAACATGGCACCGAAGAACATGGCACCGTCCAGGCGCAGCAGGGTGATGTGTTCATCGCCCGGCTGAGGGGGGCCCGGCAGTGCTTCGCGGTGCACACCGCTGCGCCGGGCCACGGCACTCAACGCGAATGCCGCCGTCCACCAGGATCCCGATTTCGACCGCCTGGATCAGGTCGAAACACACAGTGACCGCGGCGGTGAGCGCGAAGGTCAATCCGGTCGAGCGGCTGCTGCGCAGGATCTTTGCGATGTCGCGCCACGAGATCATCCGCGCTGCGGTCACCATCAGCACGGCCGCCAACGCCGCCAATGGGATCGCTCCGACTGGACCACTGAGCAGATAGACGACTCCAAAGAGCACCACCGAATGTGTGATCGCGGAAACCCGTGTTCGGGCACCGGATCTCACATTGACCGCGGTGCGTGCGATGGCACCGGTGGCCGGCATCCCTCCGAAGAATCCGGAGGCCACCGATGCCAACCTCTGGCCCACAAGTTCACGGTTCGGGTCGTAGCTGCCGGTGACCGACATGGTTGCTGCGACCCGCGCCGACAGCAGCGACTCGATCGCCGCCAGCGCCGCTATGGCCAGCGCCGCACCGAGCAGTGTGCGCATCGCGGCGAGGTCCGCCTGCGGCCAGGACGGGAGCGGAAGCTGGGACGGCAGCGCTCCGATACGAGCCGCCGACAGGCCGGCCACCGACGCCAGTACCGTCGCGGCGATCACCGCCAGCAGCGACGACGGAATCGCCGGATGCAGGCGCGGCAACGCGATCATCAGGACGACCACCGTCGCCACCACGGCAAGCGCTGGCAGCGCGGTATTGCCTTCGGCGGCCATTATCACGTCGAGTGCCGCGACAAGGGGGCATTGTCCCTCGGGAGCCGGCCGGCCGATGGCCGGCGGCACCTGCTGCAGGAAGATAATCACCGCGATACCGAGGGTGAAGCCCTCGATCACCGGCCATGGAATGAAGGTCACCGCGCGGCCGAGTCCGGTGGCGCCGGCGATCAGGACGATGGCGCCGGCCAGCACCGTGACCAGGGCGATGCTGCCCAGTCCGTGCTGCGCCACGATTGGCGCCGGCACCACGGCCATCGCACCCGTCGGGCCGGACACCTGGACGTACGAGCCGCCGAACACCGCGGCCACCACGCCGGCGACGACCGCCGTCACCAGACCGGCCGCTGCACCCACTCCCGAGCTGATGCCGAACGCCAGCGCCAGTGGCAGCGCAACGACGCCGACGGTGATTCCGGCGAGGATGTCCTGCCGCCACGATTTCCCGAGCCCGGCGTAGTCGCGTCGATGCAGCAGCAGCGCCCCGTGCCGACAGACAACACAGCCCGGGCGTGCTGCAGTACACCGCCTACTGGTACGGGAAACGGTTGCCCAACTCGATGCGGCAATGGGTGGTCGGGCCCGGTGAACCCAGGGCGCCGATGTGCGCGGTCAGGCAGACGGTACTGCGGCCAATGGGCTGCCGGCAGCAAAGAACCGGCGGACGAGTCGATGTTCCATCGCGTGGAGGAGCCGCGCCACTCGAAAGTCGCCGTCCTGCTGTGCCAACTGGTCAGGCGGGACGCACGTAGGCGCCGGCGAGATTTGCAAGCTTGTCCTTGGTGTGCCGTTCCACGAACAACGGAACGAAGTCACGAATCGGCGCATCATCGAAGCGGTGATGAACCGAGCCGACGGTGTCCTCCACGGTCGCTGGGGGCACCTGCGGGAACTGTGCCAGTAGGCGATCAACAACCTGTCCGATCAAGCGATCCTCTTCGGTGGTAACCATCTGATGATCGTGCGGCAACACCGGCGTTCTCACAACCGAAATGAACAAACGTAGCCAAACAGTCGACGACAGACCGACTGATCTATCTGACAAATGCGCGTTGTCGAGGAGGTCGGCTTCGTCGATTGTTCCGGTCGGGCTGATCAACGGGTGGCGCTGGGGTCGGCAAGCCGGGCTGCGAGGTCAGCGGGGGCGCCCTCGGCAGTTTGGCGCCATTGTTCGCGTTTGCGCCGAATCATGTGACGGACAACCCCTCAAACCTGTTGCGGACGGCAGAGGTTCGGCCGTCCGTTTACTCGTCGAGCCAGTTACGAAAACGGCCGTAGTGCGCATGGGGATCGCGCTCGACGAACCGGGCGCGGGCCGTTGCAAGCACCACGTCTTTCTGCGGAAGCCTCAATTCCGCGTCAATGGTCCAGTGCCCGCGCTCGTTCCGCTCATGCCGCCAGGCCCGGATATCGAGCTCACGCTGAATCGGTGCCGGGCGGCGAAACGACACCTGGATGTCCGCGGTCACCGCGAGCACGGACGCTGCCAACGGCACAGCACCACAGATTTCATCGAATGCCGCCATCACAGAGCCGCCATGCGCCACCCCCCCGGCGCCCTCATGTTCGGCGGCAAAGCACACCGTGCCCAGCACGGCACCGTCGTGTTGTGTCTCGCGCAGTTGAAGGCCGAGTCGGCATCGCCCGACCCGACTGCAGCCCACGCAGAGTGTTGCCTGTGAGTGCGGGAAAGCAGCGAAAGCCTCCAAGGAGGGCAGCGGCATGGCAGGTTCCGATTTCGACATGCTTATTACGTTAATCGTTGTTCACTCGTCGCGTGGTGGACCAATACGCATTGAGACCAACGACACGTCATTTGTGCCCGGGGCGACTTCCGGCCGAAGTAAGTCACCGTGGCGATACTATGGCGTGGGGCCGGGAAGGGCGGGAACGAAGCGAGGTTGGCGAGTTAACCTCCTGCACAGCGCTTTCCAGTCCAGGAAGTTGGCCGTCGAAATTCTCAGACACGACTCGGTCCGGCCTAGTACTACAGTTGTAGATCGGGTTCATTGATGCCCTGACCTGCGTTGATAGTGGTAGTAGCGGGCGGTGGCTTGGTGTTTTCGGCGCCAGAGTGACCATGCCCAGATGGTGTCTGCGGTGGCGGTTTGGGCGAGGATGAGTTTGTCGAAGAGGCGCCGAATCTCGTTGATGGTGAATGGAATCAGCCCGTCCGGGGTGGGTGTGTGAGCACGTTCGTTGGCGGCGGTGACGGCCACGAAGGCCATGGCGAGCATGGACAGGATCACCCAGCGGCGCCAGGAGGTCCAGGTGCGGACTTGGTGTTCGTCAAGTCCGGCTTGGCCTTTGGCGGCCTGGAAGGATTCCTCGATGGTCCAGCGCCGCCCAGCCACCGCGACGAGGGTGGGTAGCCGCACCGGGTGTGGTGACCAGCATCGGTAGTAGGCCAGTTCTTGGGTAGAGTCATTGCGTCGCACCATGATCCACTCATGACCGGGCAGAGCGGAGTCGATGTTGATCAGCAGCCACGAATACATCCGGGGGCCCTTGCTGCCTGCGCCGGCTGAGAGGCGCTGCCAGGCGAACGCGGGTGTGTCCACGATCAGGGCATCGACCCGACACCCCGCGGTGACCACATGGTGGTTGCAGGCCACGTTGAGCACGTAGCCGACGCCCCGGCGCCGGGCAGGCACTGCGCAGCGCAGTGTCCGCGCCGTATACCTCGTCCCCAGCCACCCACGACGCGGGAACTCCGGCGTCCAATGCGGCGGCGATCATCTGCTGGGCCAGCGCGGGTTTGGTGGCGAAGTCGACATCATCGGGAACGCCCGCCCGCGCCAACCTGGCGCGATCCTCGGTCCAGGACCTCGGCAGATACAGCGCGGTGTCGATCAGGGCGTGTCCACGCGCGCCAGCATAAGTCAGATACACCGCGACCTGGGAATTCTCGATGCGCCCCGCGGTACCGGTGTACTGACGTTGCACACCGACAGTGGCCGCACCCTTCTTCAGATCCCCGGTCTCATCCACGACCAGCACCGCATCGGGGTCGGCCAACGCGGTCGTCACATAGTCACGCACATCGGCGGCTACCGCGTCTTCATCCCATGAGGCACGAGACAGCATGTGCTGCAATCCATGTGGTGTCACATCGCCGCGTTCCTCGGCGATGGTCCAACAATTCTTGCGTTCCAGATTCGACAACAACCCCAACATCAACCCCGCGGCATGGCGAGCCGACTCGTAACGGGCGAACCGGGGCCGGATGCGATCCATCAGCGCGCCGAACTCATCAAGCCAATTATCGAGATCTATGCTGAAAGCGGCGGTCAGCGACGCGCTTTTCTTTGTCTTCACAACCAACGATGATCGCGCGCTGACCGCCTCTACCAGCGCAAACACGCCGCGCACCGATCTACAACTGTAGTACTAGGAGGTCGAGGATCTCTTCGGCGGTCTTCTTCCAGACGATTGGTTTCGGGTC
>WOYS01000119.1 GCA_011620645.1 Mycobacterium sp. | reverse complement strand
CGAAGCAATCGCCGACGTCTCCGACGAACTACGCACCTTGGCCGGCCAGATCACGCCGCTGGTGGGCTTACGATTCGATCCAGACTGTCGCGTTCCGCACCGCGCCCTCAGCCCGCGACCTGCCCCAACCACTCCGACGTCCCATCCACCGGCTGCCCGTCGATCACGACCAGCGGCACCGCCGGCTCCGGAAACTGGTGCAGCAGCGCCAGATTGTTGGCCGCGATGACCCGCGCGTCGTGCCCGATCGGCAGGCCGATCCTGATCAGATCCAGCGCCGGCTGCGGCGCACCCACACCGGCGGCCAATGCGGCCAGCTGATCATTACTGAGATCGGTGGCCCCGCCCTCTTCCGGCTGCTGCTCGGCCGAGAAGATCCGCTGAACGAAACGCCAGGTGATATCGCTGGACTGCGACTGGCCGGCAACCACGAAGGCCGCGTAGATCGCGCGACTGTCGTATGTGCCACTGGCCGAGTACTTTTCGAGGAAACTCACCAACCGCAGGTTGACGTGCAACGTGCCGGCCTCGATGCGCTGCCCGATCTCCGCGCCCTGCTCCTGGATCATCAGCCCGCTGAACGGGCACAGCGGATCCACGTACAGATCGATATTCCTGAGCGCATGTGGGTCGCCGATGGAAATCACGTCCCCAACCGGGATCGCTGCGGCCGCCTGGGCAACCCCGGCGCTCGGACCACACACCAGTGCCACCGTTACGGCAAGGATCGCCCCGAGAGCACGCATCGACCGGGTCCGCACAGTTGTATCCATGACACCCATCATGCCGCCACCCGACTACCCGCGAATCGGAGACCGCCCCCATCCAAGCGCTCGAAGACATATCCGTCCGGACAACGCGTCCTCGGGCGGTTGAGCTGTCCGGTGCGGGCTACCGCCCGTCGCCACCGAGCGCCTCATAGGCGGGCCGCAGAATCTCGGCAAGTCCCCTGCCGCGCAGGGCAACCCCGACCTCGGGAAGCTGATCCAGCAACGCCGTCGACGACGTCACCGCAGGTCTGGACACAGGAATCTCGGCCTGCCGCACGTAGTACGAATCCAGGCAGTCGGCGAGCTGCGGGCCCGCCGATTCGGCACGGTCGGCAGCCGGACGGCCACCCGAGCGGGCCGCGGCCAGATTGGCCAGCAGGTCTTCGCGGTCGCGTCCCCGCCAGGCGAAGATCTCGAACGGGTCGTCATCGAAGAACTCGGCCAGCAGGTAGAACGTCGCGGCCAGATGCTTGCACGGCACCGCAATATCCGGGCACGAACAGTCCAGCGATAGTTCCTTGGCCTTTGTGGGGAACAGCGCCAACCCCAGCGCCTCGAAGACCTCCTCGATATCGCTGGGCATCTCAGCGGACAGCAAAGCTGCTGCGTACCAGGAATTCTCGGCCAACGCGGCCTCCACCTGCGCCCACTCGCTCTTGCCGAACGCGGCGATGCCGATCCGCACAGCGTAGGGGCGGGCCCGGCTGCCCTGCACCTGCGCGCTCACCTGCCCGGGACCCACCGTCAGCGAAATCACCTGCCCCCGGCGGGCATAGTTGCGGCCCCGCTGCAGTCGGCTGCCCATGCCCAAATCCTCGAGCACTTCGATAAACCGCTGCGACCACCACGTCTGGGCGATGTTGCCCCGGGCGCTGCGGGCCTTGAGGCCGCCGTCGACGGCGTGCGGCCGCGACGTGGGATACCAGTCACTCACCGACGGCTCCTTCCGACAGGGCGAACAGTTTGCGGAGATCGCCGGTGGACAACTCGGTGAGCCAGCCTTCCCCGTCACCGACCACGAGGTCGGCCAGAGCCTTCTTCTGCTCCATCATGTCGTCGATCTTCTCTTCCAAAGTGCCCGTGCAGATGAACTTGCGCACCTGCACCGTCTTCTTCTGCCCGATCCGGAAAGCACGGTCGGTGGCCTGGTTCTCCACCGCCGGGTTCCACCAACGGTCCAGGTGCACCACATGATTGGCAGCGGTCAAGTTGAGGCCGGTGCCGCCGGCCTTGAGCGACAGCAGGAAGATCGAGGGGCCCTCACCGGATTGGAAACGCTCGACCATCTCGTCGCGACGTTTCTTCGGGGTGCCGCCATGCAGGTAGGCCACATCCTGACCGAATCGCGCGGCCAGGTGCGGCACCAGCATCTCGGCGAACTCGGTGAACTGTGTGAAGCACAGCACCCGGTCCCCCTCGGCGACGATTTCCTCCAGAATCTCCTCGAGCCGGATCACCTTGCCTGACCGTGCACCGATCGGCGAACGGTCGTGCAGTAGCTGCGCGGGATGGTTGCAGACCTGTTTGAGCTTGGCCATCGCGGCAAGAACATTGCCCCGCCGCTGGATTCCGTCGCTGCTCTCGATCTTCTCCATCATCTCGACGACGATCGATTGATACAGCGACGCCTGTTCGGTGGTGAGCTGGCAGTACTGCTTGATCTCGATCTTCTCGGGCAGATCGTCGATGATCGTCGGATCGGTCTTGAGTCGCCGCAGAATGTAGGGGCGGGTGACATTGCGCAGCCGTTGGGCCGGTTCGGTCTGGCCGTACCTCTCGACCGGGACCGCGTACCTGGCACGGAATACCTCCGAGGAGCCCAGCAGTCCGGGGTTCAGAAAGTCCATGATGGACCACAACTCGGCAAGGCGGTTCTCCACCGGCGTGCCGGTGAGCGCCACCCGATGGTCGGCATCCAGCCGTCGCACCGCTTTCGCCCCACGCGACAGGCTGTTCTTCACCGCCTGCGCCTCGTCGAGCACCACCCGGTTCCACCGATACTCAGAAAGTTCGTCGATATCACGGGTGGCTGTGGCGTAGGTGGTGACGATCATGTCGACCTCACCAAGGTGCCCGGCCAGCGCCTCACCATGCAGCCGGGCCGGCCCGTGGTGGGCGTAAACCCGCAGTGCCGGGGCGAATTTCGCCGCCTCGCGTTGCCAGTTACCCACCAGCGACATCGGGCACAACAACAATGTCGGCGCCGCATCGGGCTGCTCGTGACGCTGCGCGGACTCCAGGGCCAGCAACTGAACGGTCTTGCCCAGACCCATATCGTCGGCCAGGCAGCTGCCCAGGCCCAACGATGAGAGGAATGCCAGCCACGACAACCCGCGCTGCTGGTACGGCCGCAGGGTGGCGGCGAAATCAGGCGCGGGCTGCAGCGGTTGCAGGGTGTGCGCCGCCGCACCGCTCAGCAGATCCCCGAGCCAGCCGTCGGCCCGCACCGACGTGATCTCCAGCGGGGCGTCGGTGTCGCCAGGGTAGCTGGTCGCCAAGGCCAGGATCTCGGCGGCGCTGGCCTGCCCGGATGGTTTGCGCTTGAGGAACTCCAGCCCGCGGCGCAACTGTTCGGGATCCACCGCCACCCAGTTGCCGCGCAGCCGGATCAACGGGGCCTTGGTCTGGGCCAACGCGGCGATCTCCTCGTCGGTGAGCGTGTCGTCGCCGACGGCCAGCTGCCAACGGAAGTCGATGAGCTGATCGCGCCCGAAGCTGCTTGTCGCCGTGACCACCCCGTCGACCGGGGTGGACGCCGATACCGCGAGGCCGAGCGTGCGGCGCTTGTCCCACCACGAAGGCAGCAGGACGCCGAAGCCCGCTGCATCGAGCATCGGCGCCGCCACCGACAGGAAGTGGTACGCACCGTCGGCGTCAAGGTCGATTCCGGACGGGCGGGCGGTGCGGAGCCCGGGGCCGAGTTCCGGATAGATCCGGACCGCGCGTCCGAGTTCGGCCAGCAGGAGTTCCTCGGGACGGTCGAGCCAGCGACGCAGGCTGCCGTCGTGGTCCCACGTTTGTTCCGCGGGGACCAGCAGGCTCGGGTCGGCGACGGATTGCAGCAGGAATTCCAGCCGCCAGCCGGGTTCGTCGGCCTCAATTTCATTGAGCCGGAACGTCGCCCGGGCCGGACCGGGTTCGTCGACGCCGATGTCATCCCACGGCACCAACGCCTCGGCCAGTATGTCGAGGGGGCCCGGACCGGCGTCGAATCGACCATCCGGCGCGGTCAGTGCGGTCAGCCAGGCTTCTTCGACGGGCTCGAGTTTCGGGCGCCGGCCGCGCCGGGCTGGCAGCAGGTCGTCGGCCGCGGGCACCGACGCGCGGACCACCGCATCGACGAAGGCCCCCAGTGCCGACATCATCAGCTCGTGGGCGCCCGCCGCGGTCGGATCGGCGCGGCATACCGGCGGCATCGCCGCGACCATCGCGTTCAGCTTCACCACATCGGCGCCCTGCACAACGGGCCTCCAAAAGGCCACCGGCCCGTGCTCATCCCAGCCAAGGGCGGGCAGCACCCTCCCGCGCTGAACCAGCTCGCGTGCGAAGACCCCCACGTCGGCGAGGTAACCGACCGACGCGCCGTAGCGCACCTCGTCGGCGGGCTCGTCCAGCACAGCCAACGCCGAAGCGGCGGGCAGCGACACCACCGGCACCGTCCACGGCAGCAGCGCGGGCGCACTGCGCGGGGCCGGACGCGGCGTGATGCGCAGCAACTCCGGTGAGTCCAGCGGCGCGGACCGCAGCGACGGCAACAACAGCACCGCGCTGGCGGGCTTGCCGGCATGGACGGTGGCGATCTCATCGCTGGTCGCAGCGAACGGATGCGGGCGGGCGGCCCGCAATGCCTGGCTGGCGCTCTTCACCGTCAAGGCCGAGTCCTCGGCCCACAGCGACAACCCGTGACTGGTGGACCAGAAGCCATGCAGGACCAACATCGTCATTTCACTTTCCGTGAGGAGGTGACGCCACGCTAACCAACGCCGGTGTCCGCGCCACCGCGCCGCGCCGGAACAGGACCCCACACCGGGCGAAGTAGTGACGTGTGAGACGGGCGATGCTGCTGATGCTTGTCCGCGGCGAACTCAGCGCTGCGCAGCACGGCACGCCTCCTGCGTTACCTGACGGCGGAACTCCGGGTGCCGTCGGGGAACCGCCAACCCGTGGATGATCCGCTGCGTCCGGAAGTACTGGCGCGGTAGCGATGCCGTGTTGTACGGCAGGTCGTACTTCGCGCACAGTTCCCGTACGCGGACGCTGATCTGCGCGAGACGGTTGCTCGGCAGATCAGGAAACAGATGGTGCTCGATCTGATAGCACAGGTGACCGCCCGAGATTGCCAGCAGCGGACTCACTTCGAAGTTGGCGGTCCCGATCATCTGCCGGAGATACCACTCGCCCTTGGTCTCGTCCTTGACCACCGCCGGGTCGAACGTCTCGGCCCCGCCGGGGATGTGCCCGCAGATGATGTTCACGTACACCCACAGGTTCCGCAGCACATTCGCGGTGAGGTTGGCCGCCAGCGTTCGACGCCACCTCCGCAGGCTCAGGGCGGGCAGGAACACATAATCCTTGCTCAACTGGCGGGCGATCTTGGCGAGGAACTTCCGGTTCTCCACTGCGACAGCGGCTGGCGTATCGACCCGCTCACGCTCCGAGCGGATACCGTGCAGACCGATGCCCCATTGGAAGGTCGCTGCCAGCAACAGGTTTCGCAGCGGCGTCAACAGGTAGGCCCAGCGCCACGGTTGGTCGGGGGTCACCCGCAGTAAGCGGTAGCCGATGTCCTCGTCCATGCCGAGGACGTTGCTGAAGACGTGGTGGCGGTAGTTGTGCGAGTACCGCCACTGCGCGGAATGCCCCACCATGTCCCACTCCCAGGTGTTGGAGTGGACTTCGGGGTCGTTCATCCAATCCCACTGGCCGTGGGAGATGTTGTGGCCGAGTTCCATGTTCTCGATGGACTTCGCGTATGCCAGCGACAAGGTGCCCAGCAACCAACCGGTCTTGGACCGGCTGCCGGCGATCACCAGGCGCGCCGAGACGTCGAGTGCCCGCTGGAAATGGATCACCCGGCGGATGTAGGCCGCATCTTTCGCCCCGAGCGAATCCTCGATGTCGCGGCGGATCACGTCGAGTTCGTAGGCGACCTCTTCGACGTCCGCGCTACTGAGATGCAGGTAGGTGGGGACATCGGCGATCGCCATCAGGGTTTCCTCGGGAGTGGGTGCGGCATGAGAGCGGCGCAATCCACCGCGAGCGTCAGACCGCAGCCTAGGGCCTCGGGCTTAACGGCGGGTAATCGGGGTTCCCCGCGCAGGCGAAATGGGGGCGCCGACGTACGGCGCCAAGGACCCGGCTGCATACGCGTCGGCTGTGTCTCAGAGCCGTCCGAGGAGTTCGGCCTTCTTCGCGGCGAACTCCTCGTCGGAGAGGATGCCACGCTTGTGCAGGCCGGCGAGCGACTCGATGGCGGCGATGATGGAGACTGAATCCTCGGACGCACCGGAGGTTTGCGCGGGGTCTTGGGCCGGAGGCGCGAACTGCGGTACCGGTTCGGACTGGTGCTGCGGTACCGGTTCGGACTGGTGCTGCGGTGTCGGTGCTGCCACTGGCGTTTCGGCTACCTGCTGCGCCCCGAGTTCACGCAGGCTCGATACGTCGAAGGTGCCGAACTGGCTGGTAAAACTCGCCGTGCCGTACCCGCCGCCCTGCTGCTGCTGAACACCGCCGATTCGGTGTTCGCCGGTATCGAAGATTCTTGTCGCACCGTTGGTCTGGATGGCCAGCCGCTGGGCGTTCGGGAAGACGGCGTAGCGGGAGTTATTCTGCCCGCCGGATGAACTGGGAACGCCCAGGTCGTCCGGCCACCAGTTGCCGGAGGTGAACCCGTGCGCGGTGTTCCTGACGGGAGGGAACACCGTGGTGTTGGCCAGCAGTTGGGACAATTCGCCGCACAGCGCATCGACGCGCGCCTTGAGCCCGTGGTCGAACATGTCGCCGACCATCGTCATGCCGCCCCGCATCCATTGCCCGGAGCCGCCGAGCTCAGGGATGGAGAACTGGGCCATGGTGCCGCCTCCGGCGTTGACGGCAATCAGCATGGCCAGTACCGCCTCGCGGGACAGTCCGTAACGCTGGGAAATGTCGGCGATAGCGCGCTCGGCTTCGGGGGTGACCGCTGCCTTCATGTGTGGATCCTTCGTCGTGGGTATCGGTTAGAGAATACGCAACTCTCGAGGGAAAGCTGACTTCGTCGCCCGCCATCATGGGTCGGGATGTGCCCGCAGGTGTCACACCACGCGCGCCGGCCTGCCCGTCGACGGCGGGCAACGTCAACTCGGAGCGCTTTCGCGTAGCCGGCTACTCTAGTCCGCCCCCTCGTCTTCGGACAGTCTCAGTTCCGTGGCCACAACGGCCACCGGGACGAGGGGTCTCGATGGGGCACGCCGAACCGGGCGGTAGGCAGCGAAGAGACCTGCGCACCAAGGTGATCGAGTGGATTCGGCGCTATCTGCCCCTGGAGATCGCAGGGCTGCCAGGACGCTCCTTCTCGACCCACGGAACACACCACGAAAGGGCTCGACATGAACAACCACCGGCACTCACGCACTGCGGACCAAGCCCGCGACAAGGAACAACAGGTCGATACCGACCGGCTACGGGAATTCGCCACCTTCGCGAAGTTCTCCGACAAGGACCTGGATCGTCTCGTCCACACGGCGCCCCGCACCTCGACCTCGGGGCCATGGCCGCTGATCCGCGAACAGACTCCCTCGGACTCCTGCTACATCCTGCTCAGCGGCGAAGCTGCGGTCTACATCGGCCAGAACCGGGTGGCCCAGGTGGGCCCGGGTGAAGTGATCGGCGAATCGGCGCTGCGCCGCGGGACGCTGCGTAGTGCGACGGTGACGACGACCGGGAAAGCCGAGGTGTTGCACATTGCGCGCGATGATCTCGACCGTCTGCTCCAACAAATCCCGGCCCTGCGCGAAACCATGGACGCGACGGTGGCCAAACACCTGTCAGCGGTGGTCGACCGCATCTGATCTGAGCCTGTCAGACCACCTCGTCGGTCCACACCCGAAAGCTCCACAACGTGTTGGCGCCGAACGCGTTGCTGAGTGCGACATCGGCGGCGTCGCGGCCCCGCGCGATCAGCACCCTGCCGATACGCGGGATGTTGTTGCGCGCGTCGAACGTGTGCCACCGCCCGTCGAGGTACACCTCGAACCAGGCGGCAAAATCCATCGGACCATACGGTGGCGGCATACCGATATCGCCGAGGTATCCGGTGCAGTAGCGGGCCGGGATGTTCATGCAGCGGCAGAAAGCCACCGCCAGATGATTGAAATCACGGCAGACGCCGACCCGTCCGTTGAACGCTTCCAAGGCCGTGCGGGTGGCGTCTGACTGCTGGTAGTCGAACGTGATGTGCCGGTGGACGTAGTCACAGATCGCCTGCACGCGGTCGAAGCCCTCGGGCGTCTGCCCGAACAGATCCCACGCCGTTTGCGACAGCCGATCGGTGTCGCAGTACCGGCTGCCCAGCAGAAAGACGAGCGTCTCGTCGGGCAGGTCTTGCACCGGAATCTGTTTCGCGTCGCGGACCATGACTTCGGGCAGCCCGCTGTCGTTGACGATCGCGTCGGCCGTGATGCGGCTGCGGCCCTCCGGCGCAACGATGCGCGTACACCAGTTCCCGAAATCGTCACGATAGGCCTTCATCGGGACCGGCGGGTCGACCAGCAGCATGTCGCGAGTGACGAGGTCGGAGACCCGGGTGAAGTGGACGTTGAGGTTGAAGATCATCGGGGTGGGTTTCGGGCAGTCGAAGATCATCTCGAAGCCGACATGGATTTTCATGGTGTACTCCCTCCTTTTTCTTGGGTTGTGCTGCGGCGTTGTTCGGGGGCAATCGCCACTTGTAGCGAATCGATCAGCACGTCATGCAACTCGGTCCATGGCGGGCCCGCATCCAGCACGATGCGCTGGCTGACCTCCAGTTCGATGCCCACATACTCACCGGGCGGAAAGCGCTTACGCAGGTGTGACGTCAGGCCGTCCGCCTTGCCGGCATACGGATAGTTGCGCCGTACACGCAGTTCCGGGCGAAGCGCCGCGAGCGATCGCTGCCAGCGCATGCTTGTTTCGACCTCTCCGTGCCGGCGCGGGTCGTAGAGCAGTCCGATATCGGCTTGGCGCACCACGCCGTCGAGTTCCGGGGTGAAGCTGTGAGACGAAATGTGGGTGACCCGTTGACCGCCCGAAACTGCCTTTCCGACAAGGGATTCAACCTCGTCGCGATAGGGCCGGTAGTGCTCTTCGATGATTTTGGCCCTTACTTCCATCGATGCGGCTCGCGTGACCGATGAGAAGGCGTGCGGGTGTCCGATCGAGCGGTTGAGGTCGACGAGCAGGCGACTCGTGGTCGATGCGACGAGGGGCGCCTGGCACGCCTCGGCCAGCGCCTCGGCCGTCACCAAGGCCCCGGGATCCCAGCCACGATGGGAATCAAGCAGGGCCGTGTGTTCTCGGAAGAGCGGACGAAACGGCACGGGTACGCCGTTTCCGCCGTGTTCGCAGGTGATGAGCAAGAAGGCCATGGCGACCGGTCACCAACGAATTTCGGGCAGCTTGCCGAACACCGTGCGCGTGCCCTCGCTCCACGCCTCGTCGAGGGCGGTGAAATAGGGGTCGCCGTCGTCGAATCGGCGCCGGCGCACCACGGCCAGGCTGTCCCGCTCGTAGCTGACGAGATCGATCGGCATACCGACCGACAGGTTGCTGCGCATGGTCGAATCAAAGGACACCAGAACGCACTTCGTCGCATCGGCCAGCGAGGTGTCCGGCGCAAGCACGCGGTCCAGAATCGGCTTGCCGTACTTGGTCTCACCGGTCTGCAGAAACAGGGTGCCTTTACCCGCTTCGATGAAATTTCCCTCCGCGTACATGCGGAAGATCCGCATGGGTTCCCCGGCGAGTTGACCGCCGATGATGAACGAGGCATTGAAGCCGGACGGGTTGCTGTTCAGGTAGCCCGCATCTCGATGCTCGGTCTCACGCATCGCGTCCGACACCAATCTGGCAACCTCGAACATCGTGGTGGCACCAAGGAGATTGGTGGTCGCCGGTCCGTCCGAACAGCGCTGCCGCAACACATTGACGATGGCCTGGGTGCCTGCCAGGTTTCCCGAACTCAGTAACACGATCACCCGGTCGCCGGGAGTTTCGAACACCGACATCTTGCAGAACTTCGCGAAATTGTCGAGACCCGCATTGGTCCGAGAGTCGGACGCGAAGATGATTCCGTCTTCGAGCAGCACGCCGATGCAGTAGGTCATTTGACACCGCCGCCGCACATACCGATTCCCCGTTCATAGGACGGGTGGTTCTGACTCGCGGCAGACGTCGGCGTGCCGAACTCAGATGGGTGTTGACCCGGCTCGGCGGTTTCGATTCCATGACTCTACGCCGCTCGGCGCGGTGTGGCCGGGTGGCCGGCGTGAGCAACGCGTGGCCAAACAAGAACTGGCCAGGGCTTGTGGGCCCTGGCCAGTACAGTGGCTGCTGGAGTCTGATCTGGTGGAGGCGATCGTCGCGCTGCCGACGAACATGTTCTTCAACACCGGCATCGCCACCTAACATCTGGATCCTCGACAACACCAAACGCCCCGAACGGCAGGGCGAGGTCCAGCTGATCGACGCCACCTCGTTCTGGACGAAGATCCGCAAGAACCTCGGCGCGAAGAACCTCGAAGTCGACGCCGCGGCACGGGACCGCATCGTCGCGCTCTACGACGCCTTCGACGAGGCCGACCCTGACTTCTCGAAAGTGTTCACTGCCAACGACTTCGGGTACTGGACTAGCCGTGTTTACTGGCGATCGATCGAGGACTGGGTGTCATGCCAACAGCGCAATGACCCATAGCAGCGATAGCCCGGCTGCGAAGCTGAGTGTGTGGATGATCTTTTGCTGTGGGATCGGTGAGGTGGTGATTTCGGGCAGCAGATCGGCCAGTGCGATGTAGATGAAGTTGCCGGCGGCGAACGGCACGAACACCGCGACGTCGACCTGCCCGGCGAAGCCGTAGGCGATCAACCCGCCGACCGGGAACGTCAATGCGGAAGCGACGTTGTAGAGCAACGCGTGCCGCACACTCCAGCCGCTATGCACGAGAATCCCGAAATCGCCCAGTTCTTGGGGGATCTCGTGCGCTGCGGCGACCAACCAGGTCACCATGCCGAGGTGGAGATCGACAATGAACGCGGAACCGACGGCGACTCCGCCGATAAGGTTGTGCAGTCCGTCGGCAGCCAGGATCAAGTAGCCCAGGGGGCGATGGGCGTTGATCGGGCGATGGCAGTGGTGCCAGTGCAGGAACTGTTCGAGCACATGAAATGAGAACATTCCAACCGCGACCCACGCATAGACCGAGAGATGGTTGCCGATCACCGCGATCGATCCGGGCAGCATGTGAAACAGCGCCCCGCCCAGCAGCGCCCCGGCCGCCAGCGCCACCAACGGCGTCACTACTTGGGAGAACAGCCGTTGGGGCAGCACCAGCGCCGCACTGCCCACGAGCGCCAACACGCTCATGGCCAGCCCGGCCACCACGATCCAGCCCAGCACCGACATGGCAGCGACGCTATCGGCCAGAGTGCCCATCGGTTAGGGACAAAAGCCTCCTGTCCGAAGGTCCTGCAGTTGCCTAGCGTCAGTGGCATCCCAGTCGGCTCGGCTGGCCCCGGCCGTGCTGTGGGTATGTGTTCGAAAAGGAGACCCGTATGTCACCCCAACACACACACTCCGGGATCGTGGTCGGTGTCGATGGCTCACCGTCATCGACTGTGGCGGTCGAGTGGGCTGCGCGGGATGCCGAGATACGCAACGTGGCGCTGCGATTGGTGCATGTCGTGGCGCCGGTGGTGGCTACTGAGGAGTGGTCTGAGCTCCCGGCATCTGCCGGCTATGCGCCGTTTCTGGACGACCAGGCGCGCCAGATCGTCGAACAGGCCCACAAAGTTGCTGTCGAGGCCGTCGTGCCTAGCCGCGCATCACACGTGACGAGCGAGGTGCTGCACGCCCCGATCGTGCCCACCCTGGTTGACCTGTCGAAGCAGGCCGACATGGTGGTGGTGGGTTGCCGCGGCCAGGGCGCGGTCGAACGCGCTTTGCTGGGATCGGTCAGCTCCGGGCTGGTGCACCACGCGCACTGCCCGGTCGCGGTCGTCCACGATGAGGACCCGCTCACCACCCGCTCGCTGCAGGCACCGGTGGTGGTGGGCATCGACGGCTCACCGACCTCGGAGTTGGCCACCGAGATCGCCTTCGACGAAGCATCACGCCGCGGTGTGGGACTGGTGGCGCTGCACGCCTGGAGTGACATGGGCCCGCTCAACTTCGGCAGCATGAACTGGGCGCCGATCGATTGGCGAAACATCAAAGACCAGGAGGAGGAGGTCCTCGCCGAGCGGCTGTGCGGATGGCAAGACCGCCATCCCGACGTCACCGTGCACAAGGTCGTCGTGTGCGATCAGCCGGCACCCCGGCTGCTCGAACAAGCCGAGACGGCTCAGCTGGTGGTGCTCGGCAGCCACGGCCGCGGCGGATTCCCCGGCATGCTGTTGGGCTCGGTCAGCAGGGCCGTCGTGAACTCCGCCCAGATCCCGGTAATCATCGCCCGCATGCCCCACGACCACTGAGGGGCACCTCGAATCGAAACACCCAGGAAGCAGAAGGGAGACGGAGATGAGTTGTTGGTGCGGCCACGGCCCGTGGCACTATCACGGCTATCCCTATCCACCGGCGGCGGCCTACGGGCCACCACCGGCCGCGTACTACCCGCCGCCCGCCGAGCCATACGGGCGCCGCCGGCGCCGGCGCGCTGATGCCGAGGAACTGGCCGATTACCTGAGCGAGCTTGAGGCAGAAGTCACGCGCATCCGCCGTGAGCTCGACGAGCTCCGCGCCACAGAGACCACCGAAAGTTGATCCGACAACCGTCTTGATCTAGGCCGCCGGTGGCGACAACCGGACGGACAAGCCAAGGGAGGTCTGGGTCTCGGTGGATGACTTGACGCCAGCCAAGGCGTGGGCTTATGACGCCTGGTTCGAGACGCGGTGGGGAGCTCATGCGTGGGCGGTGGAGTTGGCCGCAGTCGATGAGGCTCTCGCTGAGTGTCGCGATCGGGTCGTGGTCGAAGTCGGGTGCGGTACCGGCCGTCTCGTCGCTCACCTGGCTCGCCAAGGTACCAAGGTGCTGGGCGTGGACTTGTCGGCCGGGATGCTTGCGGTGGCCGCCACCCGCGCCCCTGGTTGTCTCGTGCGCGCCGACGCCCGGCAGCTGCCATTGCCGGAGGCCGTCGCCGACGCCGCGGTCACCATCGCCACACTGGAATTCACCGACGCCGCCGCGGTCCTGGCCGAGTTGGCACGCGTCACCCGTCCCGGCGGGCGCATTATCGCGCTTGCTCTCAACCCGCACAGCCCATGGGGATTGCTCGACCGGCCGACCCGCCGCCTCCCGTTCTCGACGGCTACCTACCTAGCCCGCGACGAACTGCTCCTCCTGGGCAGCGGCCACGGCCGGGCACGCGTGCGGGGCCTGCTGTTCACCGCGGCGCACCCCAGTTTCCTGCACCACCTCGAGCCGCTCGCCGCACTGCTCGCACATACCGTCCCGTGGCTGGGCGCCGTGCAGGTCCTCACCATCGACAAGGCTGACGTGAGGTCGCACCGACCTATGGTGTAGCCCGAGCCAGCAAGTGGACGCTGGCCACTATCGGGAGGTTGGACGGATGCGCACGCCAGTTATCGTCGCTTCGGTTCTGCCAGCGGACTTTTCACGGCTGGGCCAGCAAGTCAAGCTACTGGAGGACGCGGGTGTCGATCGGATCCAGTGGGACGTGATGGACGGCCGATTCGTGCCGAACTTGACGTTTGGGCCTGACGTCATCGCCGCCAGTCGCCGACATGCCAGCGTCGGCTTTGAAGTGCAACTGATGGTCGAGGATCCCGATCCGATGCTGCCGAGATGGGTCGACGCAGGCTGTCAGATCGTCATCGTGCACGCCGAGGCAACACAGCACCTGCATCACACGCTTTCCGCGATTCGCGATCTCGGCGTGCGGGCTGGTGTCGCGCTGAATCCCGCCACGCCGCTGGAGGCGGTGACCCGCGTGCTCCACATTGCCGACCTGCTGCTGGTGATGACGGTCGAGCCGGGCTTCGGCGGCCAGCCGTACCTGGCCGGGATGGAACCCAAAATCGCGGCGGCCCGTGCCGAAATCAACCGCCGCGGTTTAGACGTCGAGATTGAAGTGGACGGCGGGATCACCGCTGCGACAATCGGAGCGGCCGCCCGCGCGGGCGCAACCGCCTTCTGCGCAGGCTCAGCGCTGTTCAACGGACCCGGCGCGATGAGCGACCGTGTTGCGGAGCTACGTGCTGCGGCCGCTGCCGGCATGCAGCACAGCTGAGCAACGCACGGAACGCGGAGAGGCTGGGGAGTGGCAGGGTCGACCTACTGCACCTGCGCTAGTTGTTTCATCTGCGTCTTGCAGCAAATCTCCGCATGACACCCCTCCTTCGGCGGGCAGGGGCACGGCTCCTCATAAACCAGCACCGCCCCACACTCCTCACACTCGTATCGTTCCCCAACACTTCGAGACATCAGCCCCTCCTTGAGGGTCTCGTGCCATCCGGGTCGGCGATGCCATCGCTTCCGAGAGACAAGACCAGCCCGCTACGGGCTTTACGCGTACTCGCCCGCCTGCCCAGATGGTTCCGCTCACTCGTTACGCGTCAACAGGTCAGCGAGGCTGCCGTGGGAACGCCATCTGCGCCCAAGTGACGCCGAAGGACGCTCCCGACCCGCCTCAACTGTCGCGCCGTCCCCGCCCACTACGGTGGCGGTGACCACCTCCACCGCCATGGTGGCCACCGTCGCAACCGTCCCCGCCGTGTTCGGCACCGCGCCCGCGCCGGCGCCGACGTCGGCCGCCGCCTATCGGCCGACCTGATATGGCCCCGTCGAACGCCCGCAGGTGGTTCTCGGAGGCGGCACGCAAGTTTGCATACACCTGATGGATGGCTGCCTCGTCACTGCCTTCCACGGCCGCAGACAGGTCGGCGATGTCACCAGTTTCGAGTTCGACTCCAACCGCGTACGCCCCTTCGACCGAGGACAGTCCCCGGGCGAGCCATACATCGTAGGCGTCCTGCAGTTCGGTTTCCGCGTAGACACCTGGCGGTCGCCCTACCGACGGATCGGGGATGCTGTAGTACTTGAGCAGTCGCCCGATCGCGTCGTAATGACGCTGCTCGCTGGCGGCAATGTTGTCGAAGATCGGCACACCCCACGCCTGGTGGAACCGCTGGTACAAATCGCGCGCCAGCCGTTCCTCCTCCCGCATCAGGACCAGATCCGCCCGCTCGCCATCGGACAACGGACCACCGGCCGCCGGTTTCAGGCTGTCGTCCACATTCACCCGATGACCCCGTTCATGTTCGGCCACTCCGGATACCGGTCGGATCGACTATCTCTGCATCTCGGCAGCCATGTTCACCGCACCAATCCAACGCAGGAGGCAAAAATACGACGCGCTGACGTCAGGATATTAAACGTAGTCCTCGACACCAGCACTCGCTTCCCTGAAGACTGCCCGCCGCCCTTGATTGCTCCCGGGGGGGTGCATTCGCGTCGAACACCCGCTACTCTAGCC
>WOYS01000126.1 GCA_011620645.1 Mycobacterium sp. | reverse complement strand
CTTATGCGTTCGACCTGCTGGCGTTCGTACGCTGGCTGGTCGCGGAAGGACTGGCGGTCGAGCAGGTCACCACGGAGGTGCTGCTGCGGTTCTTGGCGTTTTGTCGTTCGGCGTCGATGCCCGGGCGGCCGGGTGGCAACGTGTATTCGATTCGCGATGGCCGCAATCTCGGCTATGCGGCGACGACGGTCAACCGTCGGCTGGCCGCGATTTCCGGGTTGTTCTCCTATCGGCAGATGCGGGATGGATCGGCAGACAATCCGGTGCCGCTTGGCGGTCCGGCACGCCGAAGCACCGGCGTGCAGAGCGGTCTTCTGGCTCACCTGCGAAAGCCCAAGCAGCGCTCGCGGTTACGGGTTCGGGAACCGCGGCGGCTGCCGCGCGGCCTGGACCGCAAGGAGACCACCGCGCTGTTGGCCAGCCTGCGCACCGACCGGGATCGGGCGATCGCGGGACTGATGCTGTTGTCCGGGTTGCGTTCGGCGGAGGTGCTTGGGCTTCGGGTGCGTGATATCGACGTTGGCCGCGGTTGGGTGCGGGTGATCGGCAAGGGCGACAAGGAGCGTCGGGTTCCGTTGGACCCGGACGTGGCCGGGCTGATCCAGACCTATCTGTTCGCTGAACGCCCGGAATCGGATTGCGACACACTGTTTCTGGTTGCCAAGGGCCCCAACCGGGGTAAGCCGTTGACCCCGGCCGGGTTGCGCACGATCTTTCGCTACCATCGGATGAAGGCCGGGGTGCCGGCTGGCCATCCCCACGCGCTGCGGCACACCTTCGGCACCGCGCTGGCCGAGGCGGGAGTTGACCTGGCGGTGCTGCAGGCGCTGATGGGCCACGACCACGTCGACTCCTCGGCCGCCTACATTCATCTGTCCCCGGCGCATGTGCGCGCCGCCTACGATGCCGCCCGCGACCGCCAGCGCGCCCGGTAGTCGCGCCGCGGCGCGACCGCTGCCGCGGGGGCCGGAACTGTTCGAGAGCTACCGTGGCGCGTTGGCCGCCCGCGGGGCGGGGAACCGATCATTCCTGGGCGCTGCCCGCGCCTTCCTGAGATGCTGGCCCGATCCGCAGGTGTGGGCTGAACAGCCACTGCCGGTGCGACTGTCGGCCGGTGCGGCGGTGCGGCCGCTGCTGAACCATCTAATGCTGGCCGGATACCTGCACCCGGGCTACGACTATCTGCTCGAACGCAAGCTGCCCGCCATCCTGCGGGAGGCCCACGCCAGCCCGTTGGCCGGTGATCTGACCCGATTCCTGTCCGCGGCAACCGAATTAGGCTACTCGCCCCAGAACGCAGCTGGGCTGGCCAGCCAGGTCGCGGTGCGCATGCTGATCCAGACCGGCGGCTCGCTCAACGAGCTCAGCGACGCCGATATCGCCGAGTTCGACGCGGCGATCACCGCCCGCGAACGAGCGGACGGGCGGCGGCTCAAGCACTACCGCACCGCGCTGCAGGCCACCCGCGGTGTGCTCTACCACCTGGACGGGCAGGTCACCCCGACCGCGAAGAACACCGCCCACCTGCGTTGGCCGTGGCGGCGTCACTTCGCCGGTGTCCCACCAGGATTGGCTGATTCACTGGTGGCCTACCTGGAATGCGCGTCAGGCACCCGCACCCGCTCGACCGTACTCCACATGGCCGGCCGCCTCGGGCACTTCGCGCGGCTCCTCACCGAGGTCGATCAGACGCTGGCCTCGCTGGCGGGCCTGGACCGGCAACGCCACATCGAGCCGTATCTGGCTGCGGTGGCCGCCGCGCGCAACCCGCGCACCGGCGCGGTGCTGTCGGCCTCCGAGCGGCGCTCACGGATCCTGACCGTCGGGCGTTTGATCGACGACATCAACGAGTGGGGCTGGGCCGCGGCGCCCGGCCGCAAACTCGTGTTCGCGCGCGATGTCCCACGACTGCCCCGGGCGTTGCCCCGCTACCTGCCCCCCGACGCCGACCGGCAGCTGTCGGCCGCGCTGCACGCTTCACCGAACCGGCTGCGCGCCGACGCGTTGCTGCTGCTACGCGCCACCGGGATGCGCATCGGCGAGCTGCTCGACCTGGAACTGGACTGCGTGCACGAGGTTCCCGGCGCCGGGTCCTGGTTGAAGGTTCCGCTGGGCAAGCTCGACACCGAGCGGATGGTCCCTATCGACGAGGAGACCCTCGACCTCGTTGACCGCATCGTCGTGCACCGTTCACCGGGTCGACCGTTGCCGCACCCCCGCAGCGGCAAACCGGTCGAGTTCCTGCTCACCCACCAAGGGCGCCGGATCTCCGTCGACACCCTGCGCAACGAACTCATCCGCGCCGCCACCGAAGCAGGCTTGAAATCGGTTACACCACACCAACTTCGGCACACCTACGCCACCGCCCTGATCAACTCCGGGGTGTCGCTGCAGGCGCTGATGGCCATGCTCGGACACGTCTCGGCGGAGATGAGCCTGCGCTATGGTCGGCTCTTCGACGACACCGTCCGCGTCGAATACGAACGCGCACTCACTCTCGCCAAGTCCCGTATCGGGCCGGTGCTGCCGCAGCGGACCCAACTGCCGATCAGCGACATCAGCGGCGGCGGTGCCACCGACTGGAAAGACACCCCGACGATCAAGGCACGCATGGCCGGCGGATACTGCCTGCGCACCCAGGCCCAAGGAACCTGCGCCTACGCCAACATCTGCGAGCACTGCCCGAACTTCCGCACCGAATCGACCTTCCTGCCCATCCTCGCCGCCCAACGCGCCGATGCAGCTGCTCTCGCTGCCGACGCTGACGGCCGCGGCTGGGGCGACGAAGCAAGCCGTCACCGCCGCCTCGTCGAACGCCTCGACAAGCTGATGAACCGAACGGACACGCCGTGACCGACGAACCCGCCGTCCGCGTCGAACAGGCCTGCCGGCACCTGCTCACCACCGGCGACGACGTCACCTTCGACGCCGTAGCCGCCCACGCCGGTATCGGCCGCGCCACCCTCTACCGACGCCCCGAACTACGCGCCATCGTCGAAGAACACCGCCAACACGGCCGCGACGCGCTCACTCTCACCGGACTACAAGTCCAAATCGAGCAACTGCGCCTCGCCCTGGAAGCCGTCGCCGCCAACACCCGCCGCCACGAAGAGCAACTCCGAAAGCTAAACCGCTCCAGCCAAACCCGATAGCTGACCACGCCTACGGCCACGCACCAAGATCGACACCGATTAGCCGGATAACCACAGGACCACTGATCGCTTGAGGACATCGCGCTCCATCCGCAGCTCCGCGTTC
>WOYS01000109.1:56617-65396 GCA_011620645.1 Mycobacterium sp. | reverse complement strand
TCCGCACTCGCACTTTCACGCGATAACCGCAAACTCGCGGGCTAGTCACTCGCCGGGCGGCGGGTCGCGGGTGTCCTCTCAGACGGTCGGGTAGGTCTCGGGTGCCGGCGGGGGCGGCGCGGAGGGCGCGAATCCCCATTTGTCCGGGTTCTTGGGCGAGTAGACGACGTCGATCAGCTGGCCGATGGTGGGCCATTGGTTGACGTCGACGACCAGACGTTGATAGACGACGTGCTCGTTGACCGTCGGTCCGTTGATGACACCGCTGATGGTGACGAACTGCTCGCCGACCTCGTCGGGGCGTGGGCTGACGCCGGTGACCAGAAGCGTGCCGGGCGCCATGTCGGCCATATTGCCGCCGCGTCCCCCGCCCCCGCTGCGCCGGCGGATCCACGGCATCGCTATGAGCACCAGCGCACCGACCAACAACAATATCATCGCGAATTCGATCACGTAGCCATGGTAGGACTGCGGGCATGAGCGAAGCGTGCGAGCGAATCAACGGTCCGGAATGCGACAGCCGAGCCTGCGAGGCGGTCGCATGAGTGCCGACGATCTCGACCTTGCCCTGCGACTTGCCGACCAGGCCGACGAGCTGACCATGGCCCGGTTCGGCGCCCTGGACCTTCGGATCGAGACGAAACCCGATCTGACACCGGTCACCGACGCCGACAAAGGTGCCGAGCAGACGCTGCGCACGGCATTGTCGCAAGCACGCCCCGACGACAGCGTGTTCGGCGAAGAGTTCGGCGGCACCACGGTTTCCAGCGGCAGGCAGTGGGTGCTCGACCCTATCGACGGCACCAAGAACTTCGTCCGCGGTGTCCCGGTCTGGTGCACGCTGATCGCCCTGATCGAGGACGGCGTGCCTGTCGTCGGCGTGGTGAGCGCTCCGGCGTTGGGCCGGCGCTGGTGGGCCGGATTGGGTCAGGGCGCGCACACCTCGTTCGGCGGCACCTCCCGGCGTATCCAGGTCTCCGGGGTCGGCGACCTGGCCTCGGCGAGCCTGTCCTACTCGGATCTGACCACCGGCTGGGACGATCGACGTGAGCGGTTCCTGGCACTGAGCGACGCGGTCTGGCGGGTACGCGCCTATGGCGACTTCTGGTCGTACTGCCTGGTGGCCGAGGGCGCGGTCGATATCGCCTGCGAACCCGAGGTGAAGGTGTGGGATATCGCCCCCTTGGATATCTTGATCCGGGAGGCGGGCGGGACGTTCACCAGCATCGACGGCGCACCCGGGCCCCACGGCGGAAGCGCGCTGGCCACCAACGGCGTCCTGCACGACACGGTGTTGGCAAAGTTGTCCGTGTTGTGAAGTCGGTAACATCCTCCCGCTATCTTACTCTGCAGTAAGATACGGTCGACGAGCATTGCCCCCTACTGAGCGAGGCTGCTGAAATGACACCGATCGAATCTCGTCCCAAGCGCACCGGGCCCGAAAGTGCCGTTGGGCTGCGGAAGCATAAGCGGACCGCGACCGACATCGGCATCGCGCTGCTCATCCCGCTGGTCGGCCGGGAATTCCTGGACCGCTACGGCCTGCGCGACCCGCTCAACAAAGGCATCCGCTACGGCGTCAAGACGGCGTTCTCCGCCGCGGGCGCGTCCACCCGCCAGTTCAAGAAGATCCAGAACCTCGGCGGCTCCCCCACCCGGCTCGCCCCCAAGGCGTCCGACTACTTCGACCTGACCCCCGACGACGACCAGAAGATGATCGTCGAGACGGTCAACGAGTTCGCCGAGGCGATCCTGCGCCCGGCCGCCCACGACGCGGACGCGGCCGCGACCTACCCGGTCGCCCTGATCGCCAAGGCCGCCGAACTCGGCATCACATCGCTGAACATTCCGGAGAATTTCGACGGCATCGCCGAGCACCGCAGCACGGTGACGGGCGCGCTGGTTGCCGAGGCGCTCGCCTACGGCGATATGGGGTTGGCGCTGCCGATCCTGGCGCCGTCGGGCGTCGCCTCCGCACTGACCCACTGGGGCAGCGCCGAACAGCAGGCCACCTACCTGCCCGAGTTCGCCGGCGAGAACGTGCCGCAGGCGAGCCTGGTGATCGCCGAGCCACATGCACTGTTCGACCCGACCGCCCTGAAGACCACCGCGGTGCGCTCGCCTGGCGGCTACCGGCTGTCCGGCGTGAAGTCGCTGGTGCCGGCCGCCGGCGACGCCGAACTGTTCATCATCGCCGCCCAGCTCAACGGCAAGCCCACGATGTTCCTCGTGGAAGCCTCCTCCGAAGGCGTCACGGTGGAAGCCGACCCGTCGATGGGCATACGCGGCGCCGCGCTGGGGCGGGTGGCCCTCGACAACGTCGCGGTGCCACTGCACAACCGGCTCGGTGAGGACGACCGCACCGACGCCGACTTCGCCCAGGATTACTCGGAGGCCATCGCCTACTCCCGATTGGGTTGGGCCGCACTGGCAGTGGGCACCTCCCATGCCGTGCTCGACTACGTCATCCCCTATATCAAGGAGCGCGAGGCGTTCGGTGAGCCCATCGCCAACCGGCAGGCCGTGGCATTCATGGCCGCCAACATCGCCATCGAGCTCGACGGTCTGCGGCTGATCACGCTGCGCGGCGCCGCACGCGCCGAGCAGGGCCTGACCTTCGCCCGGGAGGCCGCGCTGGCCAAGCGGATCGCGACCGACAAGGGCATGCAGATCGGCCTGGACGGTGTGCAACTGCTCGGCGGTCACGGCTTCACCAAGGAACACCCGGTTGAGCGCTGGTACCGCGATCTGCGGGCCCTCGGTGTCGCCGAGGGTGTCGTCGTCCTCTAACGGCCTATCGAACTCAGGAACGGAAAACCCAGTCATGGCAATCAACCTGGAACTGCCCAAGAAACTGCAGGCCGTCGTCGAAAAGGGACATCAGGGCGCGGCGGAAATGCTGCGGCCGATCTCGCGCAAGTACGACCTCGCCGAGCACGCCTACCCCGTCGAGCTGGACACCCTGGCTCAACTGTTCGAGGGCCTGCAGGAGGCCAAGACCATCTCCTTTGCCGGCGCGGACGCTTTCGGTGGCCGCAACGACGAGGGCCAGAAGACGAATGTCAACGGCGCCAACATGTCTGCGCTGTTGAATGCCCTCGAGGTCAGCTGGGGTGACGTCGCTCTGCTGCTGTCGATCCCCCGCCAGGGCCTTGGCAATGCCGCGATCTCGAGTGTCGCGACCAAGGAGCAGCTGGAGCGCTTCGGCAAGGTCTGGGCCTCGATGGCCATCACCGAGCCCAGCTTCGGCTCCGACTCGGCCGCGGTGTCCACCACCGCGATTCTCGACGGTGACGAGTACGTCATCAACGGGGAGAAGATCTTCGTCACCGCCGGGTCCCGCGCCACCCATATCGTGGTGTGGGCGACGGTGGACAAGTCCCTGGGCCGGGCCGCCATCAAGTCCTTCGTGGTGCCGCGCGAGCACCCCGGCGTGACCGTCGAGCGCCTCGAGCACAAGCTGGGCATCAAGGCCTCCGATACCGCGGTGATCCGCTTCGAGAACGCGCGGATCCCCAAGGAGAACCTGCTCGGCGACCCAGAGGTCAAGACCGACAAGGGCTTCGGCGGGGCCATGGAGACCTTCGACAACACCCGCCCCATCGTCGCCGCCATGGCCGTCGGAATCGCCCGCGCCGCGTTGGAGGAGCTTCGCGTCATCCTCACCGAGGCCGGCATCGAGATCTCCTACGACAAGCCCGCCCACGCCCAGAGCGCACCGGCCGCGGAGTTCCTGCGCATGGAAGCCGATTGGGAGTCCGGCTACCTGCTCACCATCCGCTCGGCATGGCAGGCCGACAACAAGATCCCGAACTCCAAAGAGGCTTCGATGGGCAAGGCCAAGGCCGCTCGGGTGGCCAGCGACATCACCCTCAAGGCCGTCGAATTGGCAGGCACCGCAGGGTATTCCGAGCAGACGCTGCTGGAGAAGTGGGCCCGCGACTCGAAAATCCTCGATATCTTCGAGGGCACTCAGCAAATCCAGCAACTGGTGGTCGCCCGCCGGCTGCTGGGGCTGTCCTCTGCCCAACTGAAGTAACTCGAGTTCGAAGGGGCAGCGCCGGCCGGGGGCGGCGCCGCCCCTTCGCTTTTCTCCGCGCATCCGAAAAAGCGAGTAGCGCTCTACTCTATGGAACGCCTCGGAGTACCCGCAGACTCCACTCATGACTCATGGTGTTCCTCGGTGAACGTGATGTGCTGACCGATGTTCCTCGGTGAACGTGATGTGCTGACCGACGAGCCGACGGCACGCCGTGGGGTGACCGGCATGCTGGATTCGCCGCCGCGCCGTCTCCGACCCGGCTTCGTCAGTCACGTTGCCGGGGTCCATGTGCGAGGGCGCGGGTCGCGATCTGAGGGGAATCGCGACCCGCGCCCAGTCGTCCACGACCGTGCATCCTGATGCTGTAAGACCGGCGCTGCGGCGGCCACAGACAAAGAAATCCCCCCGAGGCCAGCCTCGGGGGGATTTCCGGTGAATCAGGGAATGCTTACGTCGCTCCCCAGGGCCCGCTGCAGGTCCGGCAGCATGGTCTGAAGTTCCCTGCCCCAGTACGCCCAGTTGTGCGTGCCGGTGTTCGGGAAGTTGAACACACCGTTGCTACCGCCCGCGGCGAGGTAGTTGTCGCGGAAGGTGATGTTGGTGCGGATGGTCAGATCCTCGAGGAAAGTTGCGGGCAGGTCGCCGCCGCCGAGCTCGCTGGGCTGGCCGTTACCGCAGTAGACCCAGATGCGGGTGTTGTTGGCCACCAGCGTGGGGATGTTGAGCATCGGGTCGTTGCGCTTCCAGCCGCTGTTCGGATCCTCCGTCTTGCCCCACATGTCGTCGGCCTTGAAGCCACCGGCGTCACCCATGGAGATGTTGATCAGGAACGGCCACCAGCCCTCGGAGGGGTTCAGGAAGCCCGACATGGAGCCCGCATAGATGAACTGATCAGGGTGCCAGGTCGCCAGGTTCAGCGAGGCCGAGCCAGCCATCGACAGACCGACCGCGGCGCTACCGGTGGGCTTGACGGCCCTGTTGGCCTGCAGGAAGGCGGGGAGCTCCTGGGTCAGGAAGGTCTCCCACTTGTAGGTGACGGTCGGACCCTTGTTGCGGGCCGGCGCGTACCAGTCGGCGTAGAAGCTCGACTGCCCACCAACGGGCATGACCAGCGAGAGGCCGGTGTCGAGGAACCACTCGAAGGCCTGGGTGTTGATATCCCAGCCACTGAAGTCTTCCTGCGCACGCAGGCCGTCCAGCAGGTAGACCGCCGGCGAGTTCTCGCCACCGCTCTGGAACTGGATCTTGATATCGCGGCCCATCCCGGCGGACGGCACCATCAGGTACTCCACCGGAAGGCCGGGGCGGGAGAAGGCACCGGCGGTCGCCGAATCCCCGATAACTGCGATCGCACCCGGCACGACCAGCGCGGCCGCGGCGGCGGCCCCGATCCGGCGCATCCACCGGCCTACAATGTTCTGCATCAATTTCTTCCCAACTCTAATTGTCACGGTCCCGCCCGACCCTCGGTGCTGTACTCAACACCCAGAGATACCGCAGTGCCTCTTTGCACTGCGGTATCCGCGCCCGCTCGCCCGATTCGGATCGTGGAGCGGACCGAGAATTCAGTTGTCGCAGGTTGCAGTAAAACACGCTGCCAGGGGCTACAGAAAGTCAGGGGTGCGCGCGAGACGCCGAGGGCTGCCCCTGCGACGCCCGCTCATACCCCCTCCGGCAACCGTCTGACCATTGACGATTGGCCCCAGGACGGTTACGCGATCCTCGCTGCGGATGGCATAGAAGCATTGAAAATCGATCATTATGTGCCCGGCTACCGGGCGGCCAAGCCAATTCGATGCCGAGCACCTGATAGCCGAGCCCCCTGGCGCTTCGATCCAATTGCGGGTATGCATCGTGATCAAGGATGGGGGTCGACGGCCTGATCGCCCGGATCGACGAGCACTTCGGGCCCGGCCGATATGGCTCCGCTGCTGACGAGCTGAGGAGAGCGCAATGAACCCGCAGGACTGGATCGGCACCTGGCGGCTGGATCCCAGCCGTACCGAACTGGCCTTCCATAGCCCCACATTCTGGGGGTTAGCCCATGTCAAGGGTGTGTTCACCGATATCGAAGGATCCGCCGAAGCCGCTGCCGAGGCCAACGTCACGGGCCGGCTCGCGATCGCAGCGGCGTCGGTGAGCACCGGTATCGGCCGACGGGACAAGCACCTGCGCTCGGATGACTTCTTCGACGTCGAGCGATTCCCAATCATCGAGGTGAGCGTGGAATCCGCTGAGGTCAGCGGGTCATCGTGGGTCACCCTGGCCATCCGATTGGCAGTCAAGGGCCACGAACAGGAACTCGATCTCCCGGTGCACATCCGTGGATTGACCGGTACCGAGGTGCAATTACAGACCACCACCACGCTGAATCGCCGAACGTTCGGTGTGAACGGCAACCTGCTCGGGATGATGGGCGACGCCGTCACCATCGAAGCCGCCGCGGTTTTCGCCAAGCAGTCGTAGCATCGCCCATGTGGCCGACACCGATGCGCAGCTACGGATCCTGGTCTACAGCTCGAACAACCGCACCCGAGAGCAGGTGCGCTCGGCGCTCGGCCGGCGCATCCATCCCGATCTGCCCGAGCTGAGCTATCGGGAGGTCGCGACCGCCCCAGTCGTCGTCGAGCAGGTCGCCGGGGGTGGATTCGATCTGGTGATCCTCGACGGCGAAGCCACGCCGACCGGTGGAATGGGATTGGCCAAACAACTCAAGGACGAAATCGAGGTCTGCCCGCCGATCTTGGTCCTCACCGGACGTCCCGACGACGCCTGGTTGGCCAACTGGTCACGCGCTGAAGCCGCGGTGCCACATCCGATCGACCCGATCCGCCTGGGCGAGGCCGTGGCGCACCTGTTGCGTCCCGCCGCTTGACAGACAGTTGATAGTGCTGATCCCCAGCACGAATTACGCTGTGGCCCTTACTCTTCACCACTCTCTCGATGAGAGCGGGACGACCCAGCTATTGAGTCCGATAATAGCCAAAATGCGGCGCCTCAACCGTTAACCCGACTAAGCTGTGCCCTAGCTCACATCGCCGGTCCAACGAGAGAGCGGCACAAAGGTTGACACAGGCATGAACGTCTATACACCCATCTTGGTGCTCGGGGCGATTGCTGCCGCATTCGCGATCGGCTCGGTGGGCATTGCCACGTTCATCGGACCGCGCCGCTACAACCGGGCGAAACTCGAAGCCTACGAATGCGGGATCGAACCGCTGCTGCCCGCCCAGGACGCCAAGCTCGCCACGGGCCAGCGGTTCCCGGTCAAGTACTACCTGACCGCAATGCTCTTCATCGTCTTCGACATCGAGATCGTGTTTCTCTACCCGTGGGCGGTGACCTTCGATTCGCTGGGCCTGTTCGCGGTGGTCGAGATGCTGCTGTTCATGCTCACCGTCTTCGTGGCCTACACCTACGTCTGGCGCCGGGGAGGCCTGTCATGGGATTAGAGGAACAACTACCGGGCGGCATCCTGCTGTCCACCGTCGAGAAGGTCGCCGGCTACGTCCGGAAAGGCTCGTTGTGGCCGGCCACCTTCGGACTGGCCTGCTGTGCCATCGAGATGATGGCGACCGCCGGGCCACGCTTCGACATCGCCCGGTTCGGTATGGAGCGCTTCTCCGCGACACCGCGGCAGGCCGACCTGATGATCGTGGCTGGACGGGTCAGCCAGAAGATGGCGCCGGTGCTGCGCCAGGTCTATGACCAGATGGCAGAGCCGAAATGGGTTCTGGCGATGGGTGTCTGCGCCTCCTCGGGTGGCATGTTCAACAACTACGCGGTGGTGCAGGGTGTCGACCATGTGGTGCCGGTGGACATCTACCTGCCCGGATGCCCGCCCCGCCCGGAGATGCTGCTCAACGCAATTCTCAAGCTGCACGCCAAGATTGCCGAGATGCCGCTCGGGGTCAACCGAGCCCAGGCCGTCGCCGCTGCCGAACAGGCCGCGCTGGCATCGAGGCCGACCATCGAGCTGACGGGGTTGCTGCGCTCATGACCGATAGGCCGCAGCGGCGGGCAGGAGCGGTGGGGGCACCTCCCGCTCGCGGGGGACGACCCGGGGATGTGGACGTCGAAGTGATCGGTGTGCGCCGCGGCATGTTCGGCGTCACCGGCAGCGGTGACACCTCCGGCTACGGACGACTCGTCCGCGAAGTCTCGTTACCGGGCAGTTCACCGCGCCCCTACGGCGGCTACTTCGACGACGTCGTCGACGCCCTGATCGCGGGGCTCGGGCCGGACCGGTTCAGCGCATCAGTGGAACGTGTCGTGGTGTTCCGCAACGAGCTGACACTGGAGGTTCGCCGCGAGCACCTACCCCTCGTGGCACAGACCTTGCGCGACGATCCGGCGCTCAGATTCGAACTGTGCCTAGGCGTCTCGGGTGTGCACTATCCGCAGGAGCAGGACCGCGAACTGCATGCCGTCTACCCCTTGATGTCGATTACCCACAACCGCAGGCTGCGGGTCGAAGTCGCCGCACCGGACACCGATCCGCATGTGCCCTCGCTGTTCTCGGTCTATCCGACCACCGACTGGCATGAGCGGGAGACATACGACTTCTTCGGGATCATCTTCGACGGACACCCGTCGCTGACCCGCATCGAGATGCCCGACGACTGGGTCGGGCACCCGCAACGCAAGGACTACCCGTTGGGCGGCATACCCGTCGAGTACCACGGCGCGCAGATACCACCGCCCGATGAGCGGAGGTCCTACAACTGATGTCTGTCG
>WOYS01000109.1:0-56517 GCA_011620645.1 Mycobacterium sp. | reverse complement strand
CCGCCCGTCGTCATGGTCGGCGGCCAGGACTGGGATGCCGTGGTAGCCGCCGCGCGCGAACACGCCGGCGAACGCATCGTCGTCAACATGGGCCCACAGCACCCGTCCACGCACGGCGTGCTGCGGCTGATCCTGGAGATCGAAGGCGAGACCATCACCGAGGCGCGGTGCGGAATCGGCTACCTGCACACCGGGATCGAGAAGAATCTCGAATACCGCACCTGGACCCAGGGCGTCACCTTCGTGACCCGGATGGACTACCTGTCCCCGCTCTTCAACGAGGCCGCCTACTGCCTGGGCGTGGAGAAGCTGCTCGGCGTCACCGACGATATTCCCGAACGCGCCAGCGTCATCCGGGTGCTGCTGATGGAGCTCAACCGGATCTCCAGCCACCTGGTCGCACTGGGCACCGGCGGTATGGAACTCGGCGCGATGTCGGCCATGTTCTTCGGATTCCGGGGCCGCGAAGAGATTCTCGCGCTGTTCGAGACCATCACCGGACTGCGGATGAATCACGCCTACATCCGGCCCGGCGGCCTGGCCTCCGACCTTCCCGATGAGGCGATGCCGCAACTGCGTGAACTGCTCAAGATCCTTCCGGAACAGCTGCGGGACCTGGAGAAACTGCTGCGGGAGAACTACATCTGGAAGGCCCGCACCGAGGGAATCGGGTACCTGGACCTGACCGGATGCATGGCGCTCGGCATCACCGGACCGGTGCTGCGGGCCACCGGTCTACCGCACGACCTGCGCCGGGCCCAGCCGTACTGCGGGTATGAGACCTACGACTTCGACGTGTGCACCGACAACGGCTGTGATGCGTACGGCCGCTACTTGATTCGCGTCGACGAGATGAAGGAATCGCTGAAGATCGTCGAACAGTGCGTCGCCCGGTTGAAGCCCGGGCCGGTGATGCTGACCGACAAGAAGCTGGCCTGGCCGGCCGATCTGAAGATCGGCCCGGACGGGCTGGGCAACTCCACCGAGCACATCGCGAAGATCATGGGATCCTCCATGGAGGCTCTGATCCATCACTTCAAGCTGGTCACCGAGGGCATCCGGGTGCCGGCCGGTCAGGTGTACGTCGCCGTCGAATCACCGCGCGGCGAACTCGGCGTGCACATGGTCAGCGACGGCGGCACCCGTCCGTACCGCGTGCACTACCGCGATCCCTCGTTCACCAATCTGCAGGCGGTGGCCGCCATGTGCGAGGGCGGCATGGTCGCCGACGCGATATCCGCGGTGGCATCGATCGACCCGGTGATGGGAGGAGTGGACAGGTGACTCTGGTCGAACTGCAGCTGGGACAACGCCCCGACGAATCGGGTCCACCGATCAGCGCTGGGCCACAGCTCTATTCGGACGAGGTGACGGCAGGCCTGTCCGCCGACGCCGAGCAGATCATCGCCCGCTACCCGGTGGCGCGGTCGGCACTGTTGCCGCTGCTGCATCTGGTGCAGGCCCAAGACGGTTACCTGACATCGGCCGGAGTCGGTTTCTGCGCCGCTCAACTCGGCCTGACCGCCGCCGAGGTCACCGCCGTCGCCACGTTCTACTCGATGTACCGGCGCACCCCCACCGGTGACTTCCTCGTCGGGGTCTGCACCAACACCCTGTGCGCGGTGATGGGCGGCGACGCCATCCTCGAGGTGCTGCAGGATCATCTGGGCATCCACGCCGGACAGAGCACCGCGGACGGCTCGATCACGCTGGAACACATCGAATGCAACGCGGCGTGTGATTACGCCCCGGTAGTCATGGTCAACTGGGAGTTCTTCGACAACCAGACCCCCTCAACGGCAAGGGATCTCGTGGACGACCTCCGGTCGGGCGCACCCGTCACGCCGACACGCGGGGCCCCGATGTGCACCTTCAAGCAGACGGCCCGCATCCTCGCCGGCTTCCCCGATCAACGACCCGGCGCGAACGACGCGGGACCCGGTCATGCCACACTCGCGGGCCTGCGGGTGGCCCACGAACGGGGCATGACCGCACCCGCGCCGTCGGCCGACCTGCCGCCGAAGAACGGGGACCGACCGTGACGCTCGCGCCCGTCCTGAGCGAGCACTGGGACCAGCCGTCGTCCTGGACGCTGGACGCCTACCGAAGCCAGGGCGGCTACCAGGCCTTGACGAAGGCGCTCGACATGGCGCCCGACGACCTCATCGCACTGGTCAAGGAGTCCGGGCTGCGCGGCCGGGGCGGGGCGGGGTTCCCGACGGGACAGAAGTGGTCGTTCATCCCGCAGGGCACCGAGGGCGCCGGCGCCAAACCGCACTACCTGGTGATCAATGCCGACGAATCGGAACCCGGTACGTGCAAGGACATCCCGCTGATGATGGCGTCGCCGCATGCGCTCATCGAGGGCGCGATCATCGCCGCGTACGCGATCCGGGCACGACACGCGTTCATCTACGTGCGGGGCGAGGTGGTGCCGGTGCTGCGGCGCCTGCAGGCCGCGGTCGCCGAGGCATACGACGCGGGTTATCTCGGCAGTGACTTACCCCGTCGCTCCGCTCGCCCCAGTGGCGTGGACCTCGTCGTGCACGCCGGCGCAGGCGCTTACATCTGCGGTGAGGAGACCGCACTGCTGGACTCCCTGGAGGGACGCCGCGGCCAGCCCCGGTTGCGTCCGCCGTTCCCGGCCGTCGCGGGCCTCTACGCCTGCCCGACCGTGGTGAACAATGTCGAATCCATTGCCAGCGTGCCTGCCATCGTCGCCCGCGGCGTGGACTGGTTCAAGTCGATGGGGTCGGACAAATCGCCAGGCTTCACGCTCTACTCGCTGTCCGGTCACGTCACCCGCCCCGGCCAGTACGAAGCACCACTCGGCATCACGCTGCGAGAGCTACTCGACTACGCCGGCGGGGTGCGGGCCGGACACCAACTGAAGTTCTGGACCCCCGGTGGCTCGTCGACCCCGCTGCTGACCCCCGAACACCTCGACGTGCCACTGGATTACGAAGGGGTGACCGGCGTGGGATCGATGCTGGGCACCAAGGCGCTGCAGATCTTCGATGAAACCACCTGCGTGGTGCGCGCGGTTCGGCGGTGGACGCAGTTCTACGCCCACGAGTCCTGCGGCAAGTGCACCCCGTGCCGGGAGGGCACCTACTGGCTGGCCCAGATCTACCAGCGTCTGGAAGAGGGCTCCGGCGGGCAGGAACGCAGCGAACAGGGGAATCGGTTCGGGACACCCGAGGACATCGACACACTGCTCGACATCTCCGATGCGATCCTCGGCAAGTCGTTCTGCGCGCTCGGCGACGGTGCGGCCAGCCCGATCATCTCTTCCATCAAGTACTTCCGCGACGAATACCTGGCCCACCTGGGTGGTGGGTGTCCGTTCGACCCGTACCCGTCGACACTGTTCGCCGTCGAAGGAGCGGGCGCATGACGATTGCCCCACCCGCCAAGGAAACCATCCCCGTCGAGATGGTGACGCTGTCCATCGACGGCCACGAGATCAGCGTCCCGAAGGGCACCCTGCTGATCCGGGCCGCAGAGCTGATGGGCATCCAGATCCCCCGGTTCTGCGATCACCCGCTGCTGGAGCCGGTCGGGGCCTGCCGTCAGTGCCTGGTCGAGGTCGACGGTCAGCGCAAACCGCTGGCCTCGTGCACCGCGGCGGTCACTCCGGACATGGTGGTGCGCACCCAGCTGACCTCCGAGATCGCCGACAAGGCCCAGCACGGGGTGATGGAACTCCTGCTGATCAACCATCCGCTGGACTGCCCGGTATGCGACAAGGGTGGTGAGTGCCCGCTACAGAACCAGGCGATGTCCAACGGCCGTACCGATTCCCGCTTCACCGATGTCAAGCGCACCTTCCCCAAGCCGATCAACCTGTCCGCCCAGGTGCTGCTGGACCGGGAGCGCTGTGTGTTGTGCGCCCGGTGCACCCGGTTCTCCAACCAGATCGCCGGTGACCCGTTCATCGACCTGCTGGAACGCGGTGCGCTGCAACAGGTCGGTATCGCGCCCGGGGAAGCATTCGACTCCTACTTCTCCGGCAACACCGTGCAGATCTGCCCGGTCGGCGCCCTCACCGGTACCGCCTACCGGTTCCGGGCGCGGCCTTTCGACCTGGTGTCCTCGCCGAGTGTCTGCGAACACTGCGCCTCGGGATGCGCGCAACGCACCGACCATCGGCGCGGACAGGTGTTGCGGCGACTGGCCGGCGACGACCCGGAGGTCAACGAGGAATGGAATTGCGACAAGGGCCGCTGGGCATTCGCCTATGCCCGAGCACGTGACCGCGTCACCACTCCCCTGGTCCGCGACCCCGACGGCAGCCAGCGCCCGGCGTCGTGGTCGGAAGCGGTGGCGATCGCGGTACGCGGTCTGACCGCCGCAGCCGGCCGGGCCGGGGTCCTCGTCGGCGGGCGCGCGACCGTGGAGGATGCCTACGGCTATTCCAAGTTCGCCCGGATCATGTTGGACACCAATGATATCGATTTCCGCAGCAGGGCCCACTCGGCAGAGGAGGCCCAGTTCCTGGCCCATGCGGTCGCCGGACTGCCCCAGTCGGTCAGCTACGCCGATATCGAGTCCGCACCCGCGGTGCTGCTGGCCGGGTTCGAACCCGAAGAGGAATCTCCGATCGTCTTCCTGCGGCTGCGCAAGGCATTCCGCAAGCGCGGCCTGCCGGTGGTGTCGGTGGGTCCGTTCGCGACCCGCGGGCTGCACAAAATGGGTGGCCGTCTCATCCCGGCCGCGCCGGGCGGTGAAGCCGCAGCGCTGGACGGCCTGAAAGACGAACTGCCGCCCGACGCTCTCATTTTGGTCGGTGAACGCCTGGCGGGCTCCCCCGGTGCCTACTCCGCGGCGATCCGGCTGGCCGCCGCGACGGGTGCCCGGCTGGGCTGGGTGCCGCGCCGGGCCGGTGATCGCGGCGCGCTGGAAGCCGGTGCCACACCGCATCTGCTGCCCGGCGGCCGTCCCATTGAGGACGCCGCCGCCCGCGCCGAGGTGGCGACCGCCTGGAACGTCGCGCAACTACCCGCCCGGCCCGGCCGCGACACCGCCGGGATCCTGGCCGCGGCCGCCGCCGGCGACATCCAGGCACTTCTCATCGGCGGCGTGGAGGTCGACGATCTGCCCGACCCGGAGGCGGCCGTCGCCGCCCTGGACCTCACACCGTTCGTCGTCAGCCTGGAATTGCGGCGCAGCGCCGTCACCGACCGCGCCGATGTGGTGTTCCCGGTGGCGCCCGTCGCCGAGAAGTCCGGCACCTTCGTGAATTGGGAAGGCCGGCATCGGCCGTTCGGGGCGGCGCTGCCGGCGGCCGCTACCGCTGATATGCGGGTGCTGGCCGCCCTGGCCGATGAGGTCGGTGTCGACCTCCGGCTGACCGACGCGGCCACCGTGCAGGCCGACCTGGAACGCCTGGGCAGTTGGCAGGGTGCGCGTGCCGCCGCCCCAACTGTGCCGCCTGCTGAGGTGGCGCAGCCGGGACCAGGTGACGCTGTGCTGGCGGGCTGGCGGATGCTGCTCGACGAGGGCCGGTTGCAGGACGGGGAACCACATCTGGCCGGCACCGCCCGCCCCGCGGTGGCCAGACTGTCCGCGACGACGGCGTCCGAGATCGGTTGCCAAGAGGGTGATCCGGTGCGGATCAGCACAGATCGCGGTGAGTTGAGGCTGCCGGTGGAGGTCACGGAGATGCCCGACCGGGTGGTGTGGGTGCCGCTGAACTCCGCCGGATCGGTGCACAAGGTCCTCGGTGCGGTTGGCACCACGGTCCGGATCGAGCCGGCATGAACCGGCGAGAAGCGAAGCGGGATCTGGGCATGAACCGGCGAGAAGCGAAGCGGGATCGCCCATGAATATGCCCGACCTGGACTCATTCGGCCACGACCCGTGGTGGCTGATGCTCGTCAAGTGCCTGGCGATCTTCGCGTTCCTGATGCTCACCGTGCTGGTGGCCATCCTCGCCGAGCGGAAGATATTGGGCCGCATGCAGATGCGGTTCGGTCCCAACCGCGTCGGACCGTTCGGGCTGCTGCAGAGCCTGGCCGACGGCGTCAAACTCGCGCTCAAAGAGGGCCTCATCCCGGCAGGTGTCGACAAACCGATCTATCTGATGGCGCCGGTGATCGCCGTCGTCCCGGCGATCATGGCGTTTGCCGTCATCCCGATGGGCGGGCTGGTGTCGGTCTTCGGGTACACCACCGCACTGCAACTCACCGACCTGCCGGTGGCGGTGCTCTATGTGCTGGCGGTGACCTCGGTCGGGGTGTATGGAATCGTTTTGGCGGGGTGGGCATCCGGATCGACGTATCCGCTGCTGGGTGGTCTGCGTTCCAGCGCACAGGTGGTCTCCTACGAGATCGCGATGGCGCTGTCCTTCGTCGCCGTGTTCCTCTACGCAGGCACCATGTCCACTTCCGGCATCGTCGCCGCCCAGAACGGCACCTGGTTCGTATTCCTGCTGCTGCCGTCGTTCCTGGTGTACGTGACCTCCATGGTCGGCGAAACCAACCGGGCGCCGTTCGATCTGCCGGAAGCCGAAGGTGAACTGGTCGGCGGATTCCACACCGAATACTCGTCGCTGAAGTTCGCGATGTTCATGCTCGCCGAGTACATCAACATGACGACGGTGTCGGCGCTGGCCACCACGATGTTCCTCGGCGGATGGCAGGCACCGTTCCCGTTCAACATGATCGACGGCGCCAACTCGGGATGGTGGCCGCTGCTGTGGTTCGTCGGGAAGGTGTGGGCCTTCCTCTTCCTGTTCATCTGGCTGCGCGCCACGCTGCCCCGGCTGCGCTACGACCAGTTCATGGCGCTGGGCTGGAAGCTGCTCATCCCGGTCTCGCTGGGCTGGATCGTCATCGTCGCCATCACCCAGACGCTGCGCGGGCAGGGCTCACCGACCTGGGTCGCCGTGGTGATCAGCATCGGCGCGGTGATCACGGTGGCCCTGATTCTGATGATCCGCCTTTCGTTGCGGCGCAAAGCGATCCCGGAGTTCAGCCTGCCCATGGATCCGGGCGCGGTGAGCGTCTACCCGATCCCACCGATCCCCAGTCCACCGCGAGTATCAAGGGAGCACTCGGATGTCTAAAGTCGGTGATGCGCTGGCTGGGTTCGGCGTCACATTCAAGGCGATGTTCAAGAAGCCGATCACCGAGCAGTACCCCGAGGAGCCTGGACCGGTCTCGGCGCGCTACCACGGCAGACATCAGCTGAACCGGTATGCCGACGGGCTGGAGAAATGCATCGGCTGCGAGTTGTGCGCCTGGGCCTGCCCCGCGGACGCCATCTTCGTCGAGGGTGCGGACAACACCGAGCAGCAACGGTTCTCACCGGGCGAGCGCTACGGTCGGGTGTATCAGATCAACTATCTGCGGTGCATCGGCTGCGGGTTGTGCATCGAGGCGTGCCCGACGCGGGCGCTCACCATGACCAACGACTACGAGATGGCCGATGACAACCGCTCGGATCTGATCTATGGCAAGGACACGTTGCTCGCCCCGCTGGCCACCGATATGATCCCGCCCCCGCATGCGATGGCTCCGGGCAGCACCGATGAGGACTACTACCGCGGCAATATCAACGCCATCGGACTGATCCAGCAGCCGGAGACGGCCTGATGACTCTGGATCTGGTGGCGGCCAACATCGATGGCGAGGTGCTGACGCGCACCTCGACCACCGAGGCGGTGTTGTTCTGGATCCTGGGCGCGGTGATCGTGGGCAGCGCGCTCGGGGTCGTCGCAGCCACCAAGGCGGTGTACTCGGCGATCTTCCTGGCCCTCACGATGATCAGCCTCGCGGTGCTCTATGTCGCTCAGGACGCGGTGTTCCTCGGCGTGGTGCAGGTGGTCGTCTACACGGGCGCGGTGATGATGCTGTTCCTGTTCGTGCTGATGCTCATCGGCGTCGACTCCTCGGAGTCACTGGTGGAAACGATCCGCGGACAGCGCATTTCGGCGATCGGCGTGGGTGTCGGGTTCGGCATCCTGCTGATCGGCGCCATCGGCAACGCCTCGGTCAGCGGCTTCGCCGGGCTCGAGCAGGCCAATGGTGCCGGCAACGTCGAGGGCCTGGCGATACTGATCTTCACCCGCTACGTGTGGGCGTTCGAGCTGACCAGCGCGCTGCTGATCACCGCGACACTGGGCGCGATGGTGCTGGCCCACCGGGAACGGTTCGACCGCCGCAAGACGCAACGCGAGATGGCTGCGGCGCGCTTCGCCCCCGGCGGGCATCCGACGCCGATGCCCAATCCCGGTGTGTACGCCCGCCACAACGCCGTCGACATACCGGCGCGACTGCCCGACGGGACCGGCGCGCGCACCTCCGTCAGCTCGGTGCTGGTGCCGCGTGGCCGGGTGGATCCCGATGTCCGCTTGGCGGGAGACCCAGAATGAACCCGGCGAACTACCTGTACCTGTCGGCCCTGCTGTTCACCATCGGTGCCGCCGGAGTCCTGCTACGCCGCAACGCCATCATCATGTTCATGTGCGTCGAGCTCATGCTCAACGCCGCCAACCTGTCCTTCGTCACGTTCTCCCGCCTGCACGGTCACCTCGACGGTCAGGTGGTCGCCTTCTTCACCATGGTGGTCGCCGCCTGCGAGGTGGTGGTCGGGCTGGCCATCATCATGGCCATCTTCCGGGCGCGTCGTTCGGCGTCGGTGGACGGCGCCAGTCTGTTGAGGCACTAGTGGGCTCGATGACCTGGCTGCTGATCGCCCTGCCGCTGGCCGGCGCGGTGGTACTGCTGCTCGGCGGCCGGGCGACGGACGCCTGGGGACACCTGCTGGGCCTCGCCGCCGCCGCATCGGCGTTCATGGTCGGGCTGGTGCTGTTCACCCGGCTGCTCGGTCGCCCCGAAGATGACCGGACGCTGCATCAGACACTGTTCTCCTGGGTGCCGGTCGGCGAGCTGCGTGTCGATTTCGGGTTACAGGTCGACCAGTTGTCCATTTGTTTCGTGTTGCTGATCACCGGGGTCGGATCGCTGATCCACCTGTACTCGATCGGCTATATGTCTCATGACCCTGATCGCAGAAGGTTTTTCGCGTATCTGAATCTGTTCCTCGCGGCGATGCTGCTGCTGGTGCTGGCCGACAACTACCTGGGCCTGTACATGGGCTGGGAGGGTGTCGGCCTGGCCTCCTATCTGCTGATCGGTTTCTGGTCGCACAAGCCCAGTGCTGCCACCGCGGCCAAGAAGGCGTTCATCGTGAACCGGGTCGGCGATATCGGGCTGGCGGTCGCGTTGATGGCGATGTTCGCCGCCACCGGAACCGTCTCCTACGACGGTGTTTTCGCCGCCGCTCCGCAGCTGTCCGGCGGGACGCTGAACGCCATCGGGCTACTGCTGCTGTTGGCAGCGTGCGGTAAGTCCGCACAGGTACCGCTACAGTCCTGGCTGGGTGACGCGATGGAGGGCCCGACGCCGGTCTCCGCGCTGATCCATGCCGCCACCATGGTCACCGCCGGCGTGTACCTCATCGTGCGGTCCGGCCCGGTGTTCAACCTGGCGCCAGAAGCCCAGACCGCGGTGGCCGTCGTCGGCGCCGTCACCCTGCTGTTCGGCGCGATCATCGGTTGCGCGAAGGACGACATCAAGAAGGCCCTCGCCGCGTCGACGATGAGCCAGATCGGGTACATGGTGCTCGCCGCCGGGCTGGGGCCGGCCGGGTACGCCATCGCGATCATGCATCTGCTCACCCACGGATTCTTCAAGGCCGGTCTGTTCCTGGGCGCAGGCTCGGTGATGCACGGGATGAACGACGAAACCGATATGCGCCGCTACGGCGGGCTGCGCACCGTCATGCCCATAACCTTCGTGACCTTCGGCCTCGGCTACCTCGCGATCATCGGGGTGCCGCCGTTATCCGGCTTCTTCTCCAAGGACGCCATCATCGAAACCGCTTTCGCCGCAGGCGGAGTCAAGGGCCTGCTGCTCGGCGGCGCGACCCTGCTGGGTGCGGGTATCACCGCGTTCTACATGACGCGGGTCATGTTGCTGACGTTCTTCGGTGAGAAGCGCTGGGCGGTTGGTGAGGCGAGCGATGCGACGGGAAATCAACACAGCACGCATCCGCACGAGTCCCCGTCGATCATGACCGCGCCGATGATCGTGCTGGCCATCGGCTCCGTGGGCGCCGGCGCGCTGCTGGCCATCGGCGGCACGCTGGCGCACTGGCTGGAGCCGGTGGTCGGTGCCCATGAGGCGCACCACGTCGTCCCGGTGTGGGTGATGACCACCATCACCCTGTCGGTGGTCGCGATCGGAATCGGCATCGCCTACCGCATGTACGCCACCCGGCCGGTCCCCGAGATCGCGCCTGCCGGATCCGCGCTGACGATGGCTGCCCGCCATGACCTGTACGGCGATGCGTTCAACGAGCGGGTGTTGATGCGACCTGGTGCGCAGCTGACCGCGGGACTGGTCGAGATCGACGACGAGGCGGTCGACGGGGTGACCCGCGGGCTGGCAGCGGGTATCGCCGGGGCATCACAGCGGATGCGGCAGTGGCAGAACGGATTCGCCCGGTCCTACGCGTTGTCCATGCTGGCCGGCACGGTCCTGGTCATCGGCGCGATTCTGGTGGTGAGGGTCTGGTGAACGGGATCGGCTTGCTGACCGCACTGTGGGTTGTGCCGATGCTGGGCGCCGTGGTGGTGATCCTGCTGCCGTCGAAGGCTTTCGCCAAGTACACCGCACTCGCGGTGTCGTTGGTGGTGCTCCTGCTGGCCGCCGCGTTGGCGGTCCAATTCGATCCGGCCGGGCCGCAGTTCCAGTTCGTCGAGGATTATCCGTGGATTCCCACGTTCGGCACCGGTTACATCCTGGGCCTCGACGGGATTGCGCTGGCACTGGTGGTGCTGACGGCGGTACTGGTGCCGCTGCTGATCGTGGCCGGCTGGAATGACGGTCAGGATGATGGCCGCTTCGGCAACCGCTCGGCACAGAGCTATCTGGCGTTGACGCTGGCGGTCGAAGCCATGGTGCTGATCTCCCTGATGGCGCTGGACGTGCTGCTGTTCTACGTGTTCTTCGAGGCGATGCTCATCCCGATGTACTTCCTCATCGGCGGGTTCGGCGGCGCCGGTCGGTCCAAAGCAGCCGTGAAGTTCCTGTTGTACAACCTGTTCGGCGGGCTCATCATGCTCGCCGCCGTCATCGGCCTCTACGTGGTGACCGCAGGAAGCGATCTCGGCGGCACGTTCGACTTCCGGGCCGTCGCGGCCGCGGTCGCCGACGGCGACCTGAACGTCGACCCGGCACAGCTGAACGCATTGTTCCTCGGGTTCATGTTCGCCTTCGCGGTCAAGGCGCCGCTGTGGCCGTTCCACCGCTGGCTGCCCGACGCAGCCGTCGAATCCACCCCGGCGACCGCGGTGCTGATGATGGCCGTCGTCGACAAGGTCGGCACCTTCGGCATGCTGCGTTACTGCCTGCAACTGTTTCCCGACGCCGCGAAAACCTTCCAGCCGTTGATCATCACGCTGGCGGTCATCGGCATCGTCTACGGCGCGATCGTCGCGATCGGGCAGACCGATGTGATGCGGTTGATCGCCTACACATCGATATCGCATTTCGGTTTCATCATCCTGGGCATCTTCGCGATGACCAGCCAGGGTCAGGCGGGCTCCACGCTGTACATGGTCAACCACGGCATCTCCACCGCCGCCCTGTTCCTGATCGCCGGATTCCTGGTGTCACGCAGGGGAACCCGTCTCATCTCCGACTACGGCGGTGTTCAGCGGGTGGCACCGGTGCTCTCCGGCACCTTCCTGGTGGCCGGTCTGGCGACCCTGTCACTGCCCGGCCTGGCGCCGTTCATCAGCGAATTCCTGGTCCTCATCGGCACATTCACCCGGTTCCCGGTGCTGGCGGTGATCGCCGCGAGCGCGCTGGTGCTGTCGGCCATCTACATCCTGTGGGCCTACCAGCGCATGATGACCGGACCCGTCACCGCGGGCAATGAGTCCGTGCGGGACCTGATCCCCCGCGAACTCGTCGTGGTGGCCCCGTTGATCGCCCTGCTGCTGGTACTCGGGGTATACCCGAAGCCGGCGCTGGATGTGATCAATCCCGCCGTCACACACACGATGACCACCATCGACGTGCAGGACCCGGTGCCCGCCACGGCGGAAGGTCCGGCGAAATGACCATCCAGGCGCCATCCATCGAGTACGGCCAGCTCTCACCACTTCTCATCGTGCTGGGTGTCGCCGTCTCCGGCGTCCTGGTGGAGGCCTTTCTACCGCGCCGGGCCCGTTACGGCATCCAGCTCGCGCTGGCGCTCGGTGGGCAGGTCGCAGCGCTCGCTGCTGTCGCCTGGGTACACACCGACCTCGGCGACTCGCCCGGCAACACCGCCGCGGTGGGCTCGCTGGCAGTCGACCGGCCCGCCCTGTTCCTGCAGGGACTGCTCCTGCTGATCGGTATCCTCGGAGTCCTGCTCATCGCCGAACGGCGCATCTCCGCAGAAAGCGCGCCGGGACTGGATGCCTTCACCCCGCAGGCCGCCGCGGTGCCCGGCAGTCTCGCCGAGAAGGTTGCGACGAAGGCGGTTGTGGCCCAGACCGAGATCTTCCCGCTGACGATGTTCGCTCTCGGCGGCATGATGCTGTTTCCCGCCGCCGATGACCTGCTGACCATGTTCGTCGCACTGGAAGTGCTGTCCCTTCCGCTCTATCTGATGTGCGGACTGGCCAGGCGGCGCCGCCTGGTGTCACAGGAGGCGGCGCTCAAGTACTTCATGCTCGGCGCATTCTCCTCGGCCTTCTTTCTGTACGGAACCGCCCTGCTTTACGGCTATTCCGGCGGCTTCGCCCTCGAGCAGATCGCCGCGGCCGTCGAGGCCGACGCGGGCGACACCGCACTGGCGCTGGTCGGCGTCGGGCTCGTGGCCGTCGGCGTCCTGTTCAAAGTCGGTGCGGTGCCGTTCCATTCCTGGATTCCCGATGTCTATCAGGGTGCCCCCACACCGGTCACCGCGTTCATGGCAGCCGCCACCAAGATCGCCGCGTTCGGGGCCATGCTGCGTATCTTCCATGTGGCGCTGCCCGGATTGGCCGATGACTGGCAGCCGATGCTGTGGATCATCGCCATCGTCACCATGGTGGTCGGCACCGTGACAGCGGTGTCGCAGAGCGATGTCAAACGGATGCTGGCGTATTCGTCGGTCGCACACACCGGTTTCATCCTCACCGGCGTGATCGCCCTGAACGGTGCCGGCATCGCGGCGACGTTGTTCTACCTGTTCGCCTACGGGTTCAGCACGCTGGGGGCGTTCGCGCTGGCGGGTCTGGTGCGCCGCGCCGATGGCGAGGAGGAGACCACGCTGACCCAGTGGGCGGGTCTGGGCCGCCGCTATCCGGTGGCGGGCGTCGTGTTTTCGTTGTTCCTGCTGGCCTTCGCCGGCATCCCGCTGACCAGTGGCTTCGTCAGCAAGTTCGCGGTGTTCAAAGCCGCGGCCGAGGGTGGGGCGGCTCCGCTGGTGGTGATCGGCGTCATCGCCAGCGCGGTGGCCGCCTACTTCTACGTACGGGTGATCGTGCTGATGTTCTTCACCGACCCGCCCGAGGACGCACCGCAGGTGGTGGTGCCGAGCGCGCTGACGCTGAGCGCCGTCACGATCACCGCCGCGGTCACCTTCGCGCTCGGCGCGCTGCCGCAGCCGCTGCTGGATCTGGTGAACCAGGCCCAACAATTCGCCCGCTAATTTCGCCGGTGAGCGAAGTTCTCACCGCCGACCACGGCGCTGTGCGCGTGCCGGTCCGGACGCCCTGATTTTTCAACCCGCGACGGTGCGCAGACTCTGATCAGCGGGCGGCGTGTCGGCCTCAGACACGCACGCTCGCGGGCTCGCCGCGGGAGGGACGGGAGAGGGTGTGGGCGAGCCGGCCTGCACCCTGCCGAACACCATCGACTCCTCGATCCGGTCGAAGCGGTGCTCGACGACGTCCAGCGCATAGTTGTGCCGGACATTCCACGGACGTTTGGTTCCCGATTTGGGCAGCACGTGCAGCGCCCGCCTGACATATCCCGCGTCGATATCCCAGGCCGGCTTCTCCGGCATGGACTTCGATCCGAGGTGTGGATAGGCGCGGGTGTATCCGTGAGAATCCATGTACGCCAACAGTTTGGCCACCGCTCGGGCAGTCATGTCGGCGCGCAAGGTCCACGATGCGTTGGTGTAGCCGATGCACCAGGCCATGTTGGGCACATCTTCGAGCAGGTGCTCCTTGTAGACGAAGCGGTCGGTGGGGTCGACCCGCTCGCCGTCCACATTCACCTCGATCCCGCCGAGGGCCTGCAGTTGCAGGCCGGTGGCGGTGACGATGATGTCAGCGTCGATCCGGCCGCCGGACTTCAGCACGATGCCGTCGGCGTCGATGCGTTCGATATGGTCGGTCACGATCTCGGCCCGGCCCGCACTGATGTCCTCGAACAGATCACCGTCGAGTACCAGACACATCCGCTGGTCCCACGGGTTGTAGCGCGGCTTGAAATGGACGTCGACGGCGTAGCCGGCGGGCAGCGCCGCGGCGTTGGCCCGGCGGATCATGTTGCGTCCGAGTCGGGGCGCCTTGCGGAAGAACGCGTAGGAGAGAAACTGCATCCAGGCGTTGCGGATTCGCAGCACCTGATGGGATATTCTGCGCGGCATACTCTTCCGGACGGCCTGCATCATCTTCGGAACCGCGGCCATGGACAGCATGTACGTCGGCGAGCGTTGCAGCATGGTGACGTGAGCGGCCTTCTCGGCCAGCGCGGGGACCAGGCTGACGGCGGTCGCACCGCTGCCGATCACCACCACCCGCTTACCGGTGTAGTCGAGGTCCTCGGGCCAGAACTGCGGATGCACGACGGTGCCGGCGAAGGACTCGATACCGGGGAACTCCGGGGTGTATGCCTGGTCGTAGTTGTAGTAGCCGGTCCCGAAGAACACGAACCGGGCCCGGTGAGTGGCGGCCACCCCGTCACGCTCGGCGTGCACCGTCCAGGTATCGGTGCTGGAATCCCAGTTCACCGAGGACACCCGGGTGTCGAAGCGGATATGGCGGTCGATGCCGTGCTTGCGGGCGGTGGTGGTGAGGTACTCACGGATATCGGCACCGTCGGCGACATGTTCGCGCCGCGTCCACGGCTCATAGGGGTAGCTCAGCGTGAAGATATCGCTGTCTGAACGAATTCCCGGATAGCGGAAAAGATCCCAGGTGCCGCCGATATGCTGTCGCCGCTCCAGGATGGTGTAGCTCAGCCCGGGATTGCGCTGATGGATGCGGTAGGCGGCGTTGATCCCCGAGATGCCGGCGCCGATGATGAGCACATCGCTGAACTCCGGCTCGGCAGCGGCATGTGGCACGTCCTGCTCATTGGCCATCGACAACCTCCTTGTGGTCCTGGCTCGTTGCCGACCACTATAGGCCGCCAGGTGCGCCGCTCGTCAACGATCTGAGCCGCCCATCTCGGCCCAGCGGCCCTGGTTGGACATTGCCAGTGCGATTGGTGTAGCGAAACCCGCGTTGATGAGGGCTCGCGCTCGACAAATCGCGGGAGACTGGGGGTGTGACCGATGTGATCGTGGTGGGGGCAGGCTTCGCGGGACTGTCCGCGGCGAGGGCGCTGACCAAACGTGGTCACGAAGTGATGGTGCTGGAGGGCCGGGACCGGGTGGGGGGTCGTGCGTACACGGCAACGGTGGCCGGGGTGCCGGTCGACCTCGGCGCGACATTCGTCGGCCCCACTCAGGACGCCGTCATCGCGCTGGCCGCCGAACTGGGTTGCGACACCGTGCCGACCTACAGTCGCGGCAAGAATCTCATCCACTGGCAGGGCCGGGTGCGGTCCTACCGCAGCACCATCCCCAAGCTGTCGCTGATCGAGCTGCTCGATGTGTCACGCATACAGTGGCGCTTCGAACGGCTCAGCCGCCTGATCCCGGTGACCGATCCGTGGACGGTACCCGCCGCGCAGCGCCTGGACCAGAAGAGTCTGGAGGGCTGGCTGCGGGCGGTGCACGCCAGCGCCTCGACCCGCAACCTGATGGCGGTCATGGCGCGGGTGACGTGGGGGTGCGAATCCGACGATGTGTCGATGTTGCATGCGGTGCGCTACGTCAAGGCCGCCGGCGGGCTGGCCCGGATGCTCGATGTGAAGGGCGGCGCACAGCAGGATCGGTTCCGGGCCGGCACTCAGCAGATCGCCCAGCGCATCGCCGCCGATCTCGGCGACCGGGTGCGCATCGCAGATCCCGTGCGGCGCATCACCCGCGACGGCTCCGGGTTCATCGTGGAATCGGAGAAGGGTCAGCACTCGGCGCCTGCCGTCGTGCTGGCCATCGCACCGGCGCACCGCGCGGCCATCACGTTCGAGCCGGCACTGCCCGACGGTTACGACAACCTGGTGTCACAGTGGCCGCAGGGCAATCTCAGCAAAGCCTACGCCGCCTACGAGAAACCGTTCTGGCGGGCCGCAGGGTTCTCGGGTGAGGCATTGTCCGACGAGGGTCCCGTCTTCATCACCTTCGACGTCAGCCCCAGCGATGACGGTCCCGGAGTTCTGCTGGGGTTCGCCGACGCCCGCAACTTCGACGGTTTGGCGCCGGAGGTGCGTCGCGAGCGCGCGCTGGGCTGCTTCACCACCCTCTTCGGCGACGCAGCGGCACATCCCACCGACTATCTGGATCACTGCTGGGGCACCGACACATTCGCCCCCGGCGGACCGACCGCTGCCGTTCCCCCGGGGGCGTGGGTCGACCACGGCAGGCACCTGCGGGCGCCGGTGGACGGAATCTTCTGGGCCGGGACCGAAACCGCCGATCAATGGACCGGCTTCCTGGACGGCGCGGTGCGTTCCGGGCAGCGGGCAGCCCTCGAGGTGGCCGCGTTCCTCAGGAGCTGAGGCGCTGCCGGCCAACCGATTCGGCCAACCAGCGCAGCTTGCTGTTCACCTCATCCGGGCGTTCCAGGATGGAGCAGTGCCCGCCGGACAGTTCGACGAACTCGGCCAGGTTGGGGGCATGCTCGGCGATATGCCGGGACGCATTGATGGGCAGCAGCCGATCCTCGCGACTGCCGATGACCATCGTCGGCACCGTCAGGTTACGTAGCGAAATATGCTGCGCGCCAAGACCGTCCACCAGAACCCTGGCCCAACCGGCACGGGCCGCCGGCGGGGTGGCGGCGAACAACTGGTACACCAGCTCGGCGACCGACGGGTCGGCGTCATGGCCGACGGCGAGGTGGGCGACCAGGCGCTTGTTCGCGCGGCCGGCGAGCTTGGGCACCGGCGCCGCGCCTATCGTCTTGAGCAGGGTGCCCGCACCACGGATGCGGGTGGCCGCCAATGCCGGCGGTACCTTGGCCAACTGTATATCGCGGACCAGGTCCCCGGTGGTGGTGTTGATCAGCGCGACGGCGTCGGCGCACTGGGCGACGCGGTGCGGGTAGCGTTCCGACCATGCGCTGATGGCGATGCCACCCATCGAGTGCCCGGCGATCACCGCCCGCTGCCCGGGCGCCAGCGTCGCGTCGAGCACCGCGTCCAGATCCGCCGCCAGATGATTGAGGCTGTAACCCTCGCGACCGCGCGGTGCCTCGCTGAGGCCATGCCCGCGGTGGTCAAAGGCGATCACCTTGTGGTCACGGGCCAGATCGGCGATCTCGTGGGCCCAGACCTCGATGGCGCAGGTGATGCCGTGCGCCAGCACGATCGGATAGCCATCATCGGGGCCGAACACCCGCGTGTGCAGCTGGGTCCCGTCGAAGGAGCGCACCAGCAGGGTGTTGCCCGGGGGTAGCACTGGCCGCGTCGTCCCTGCTCCCATCGTCCCTGCTCCCGTCGTCGCGTCGTTGCCTGGAACTGGATCCTAACTCAACGCCCCGTGAGCAGGGCCGGTTTGATCACCTGGCCGGCGCCGCGGCACGCGCCTTGATCATCGATGTTAAATAGTCAGTCATGCGCGCTATTCAGATACCCCGGTTGGACGGTCCCGACGCCGCGGAGCTGGTGAACATCGACGAACCCGTCGCCGACGGTGTGGTCATCGATGTGCATGCGGCCGGTGTGGCGTTCCCGGATGTGCTGCAGACGCGCGGTCTCTACCAGTACAAGGCACCGCTGCCGTACATCCCGGGCGCGGAGATCGCCGGTGTGGTGCGCAGTGCCCCGGCCGGCGCCGCGGTGGCCGCCGGAGACCGGGTCGCCGGGCTGACCATGCTCACCGGCGGGATGGCGGAGGTGGTGACGCTGCCGCCGGAGCGGGTGTTCGCACTGCCGGACAATGTGTCGTTCGAGGCGGGCGCCGGGGTGCTGTTCAACGATCTGACGGTGCACTGCGCGCTGCGCACCCGGGGCAGGCTGGCCGAGGGCGAGACGGTGCTGGTGCACGGCGCTGCGGGCGGAATCGGCACCTCGACGTTGCGGCTGGCCCCGGCATTCGGCGCGGCGCGGACCATCGCAGTGGTGAGCACCGAGGAGAAGGGCGAGATTGCCAGGGCCGCAGGGGCATCCGATGTGATTCTGGCCGACGGGTTCCGCGAGGCGGTCAGGAAGCTCACCGGCGGGCGAGGCGTGGACATCGTGCTGGATCCGGTCGGCGGTGACCGCTTCACCGATTCGCTACGCTCGCTGGCCCCGGCGGGCCGGCTACTGGTGGTCGGCTTCACCGGCGGTGAGATCCCGACGGTGAAGGTGAACCGGCTGCTGCTCAACAATGTCGACGTGATCGGTGTCGGGTGGGGCTCCTGGTCCGGAACGCATCCGGGTTACCTGGCCGAGCAGTGGGCCGAACTGGCACCGCTGCTCGCGTCCGGCGCGGTCAGCGCCCCCGAGCCCATCGTGTATCCGCTGGAGCGCGCCGGTGAGGCCATCGCATCCCTGGAGAATCGGACCGCCAAAGGCAAGGTCGTCCTCAAACTCCGCTGAAATCACTCGGGGACGGGAAGCAGCAGCCGCGAACCGGTGCCGATCTCGTGGGTGGAGCGCAACAGCCGCGACGCCGACCACACCGGCTGCCCGGTACCCGGGTTACGCGCGTACCGCGGATGGGAACCACCGGCGATCGCCACCCGGATCCTAGACCCGGCACGGAACCGGTGCGCTATCGGATCGAGGTCCAGCCGCAGCAGACCGGCTTCCCCGGGCGCCCGACTGACATACCCGTCGCTGACGTTGCGGGAACGGCCGTCGGCGTCGAGTTCGCTGAGGCGCACCCACACATCGGCCCACCCGGTATCGGCGCTGTGCGCCAACTCTATTCGCGGCACACCGATCACCTCGAGCGCGTCGTCGAGGACGGGCCCGGTGAAGGTGACGACGTCGGCGCGGGCGGCCAGTGCGGTGTCGTCCTGATAGCCGCGCGGGGCGTACAGCAGCCGCCCGCCCAGAGTCGGGGTGGGGTCGGCGGGGTCGAACACGAACCTGGCCAACGGGTCACCGGACGGCGCGGGTTCTTCGCTCAGCTTCGCCCGCGGCTGCAGATGAAGCACCCGGTGCCCGGACTGCGGCGGCCAGGCCTGCAACTGGCGCCAGCCACCGCCCCCGGTGACGTGCACCCGCACCCCGCCCATGCGCTCCCCGTCCAGCCAGCGCAACGTCTCCCGCAGCACGTCGTAGCCGCCATCGCCGTGGCTCCACGGCCCGACGATGAGCGCCTGCTGCGCACCATGATCCTGCAACTGCCGGTCCTGCAACTGCCGGTACTGCTCGAGGGTCTGCGTCAGGAAGACGTCCTGCCAGCCGGTCACCAACAGCACCGGCGTGTTGACCCGCTGCAGCGCAAGACCGAGCCGACTGGGGCGCCAGTACGGATCCGCGGAGTCGGGGGTGCGCAACCAGGCCTCGTGCCACGGGGCACGCCCCTTGAACATCTTGGCACCGGCGTCGCTCAGCGGCACCGTCCGCAGTGGACCTCGCAACCGCCTCGGCAACGTCGTCAGCCGCAGAAGGGTGCGCAGCGTGCCGCCGTCTTCTTGGCGGGCCAGCTGATAACTCCAGGTCAGTGAGTCGGCGAGGGCGAATGTTCCGGTGCTCCAACCAGTTTCCGCGAGATCATGCGGCGCCATGGCGATCACCGACGTGGTGAGTTCGGCAGGCGGATCGGCCAGCAGCGCCCACTGGGTGAAGCCGAGGTAGGAGGAGCCGACGGTGGCGAACTCACCGTCGAACCATGGTTGCTCACGCATCCAGGCCACCGCGTCGGCGGCGTCGGGAGCCTCGGCCGTCCCCGGTTCGAAATGACCGCCCGAGCCGAAAGTTCCTCGCACGCTTTGCATCACGACACGGTAACCACATTCGGCATACATGCCGGCGGTCATCGTCGCCGCCAGATTGGTGCGTCCGTAGGGGGTGCGGATCAACACCGTGCCTGCCGGCTCCGTCGCGGGTGTGTACAGATCGGTGAGCAGCTGGATGCCGTCGCGAGTCGGCACGGCCAGATCACGGGTCACCCGGTAGGTTCCCGGGGGTCCGGACAATCCCAGCCGCCTGCGGGCCGCACGGGTGGCCAGCCGGACGATCGAGCCGGGTCGGGTGTCACGAGTGGTCGCCATCGCACTCCATTCTTGATTCTTGCCGATTGTTCCGGAAGAGCCACGAAAGCAGGGATGTGCGACTCAGAGCCTCGCCCATGACCTACCTTCGTGTCATGCACAGCAGTCTGTCCGGCGGCCTGGCCGCCACCGACCTGGTCACCTGGGCCAAACCGATCGGCTTCACCCTTCGGAGCTGGTTCTGACCGGTAAGATCGTTTACCGATATCGGGTTCGTCACTCCATTGCTGAGAGGTGGGATGGTGCGGGAGTTTCAGCGCGGTGCGGTGCGGCTGCACATTCTGCATCACGCCGCCGTCGAAGAAGTGCACGGCGCCTGGCTCACCGAGGAACTGTCGCACCACGGCTACGACATCAGTCCCGGCACGCTATACCCGACGTTGCACCGCTTGGAAGCCAACGGACTGCTCACCTCCCAGCAGCAGGTCGTGGACGGCCGCACCCGGCGGGTCTACCGCGCCACCAAGGCGGGTAAGCAGGCCCTGGCCGAGGATCGGAAAGCGTTGACGGAGTTGGCCCGCGAAGTCCTGGGCGATCAGTACGGGTGAGAGGTGTGGCAACAATCAGTGCGCCCGCGTTGACCTGCTCGTGAGCGCTTGCCGCAGGACGTAGATCAGCGCCCCGACCGCGATGACCCCGGCACCGGTGACCACCGACACCAGCGGCAGCGCGAACGCGAGCACCACACACCCCGCCAGTCCGACGACGGGCACGACCCGTGCCGGGCGGCCCATATCTCGGGTAAGTGTCCAGGCTGCGGCGTTGGCGATCCCGTAATAGATCAGGACCCCGAACGACGAGAAGCCGATCGCGCCGCGCACGTCGACGGTCGCCGTGACCACGACGACGACAGCGGCGACGGCCAGTTCGCAGCGATGGGGGATCTTGAACCGGGGGTGTACCGCGGCCAGCACGTGGGGAAGGTGGTGATCGCGGGCCATCGCCAGCGTGGTGCGCGAGACCCCCAACACTAGGGCAAGCAGCGACCCCAGCGCGGCGATCGCAGCGCCGACCTGCACGACCGGCACCAGCCAAGCCGCGCCGGCGGCCCGCGCGGCGTCGACCAGCGGGGCGGTCGAGGACCCCAGCCGCTCGGTACCCAGCACCGACAGCACCGCGACCGCCACCGTCGCATACACGACCAACGTGATGCCCAGCGCCAGCGGGATCGCTCGGGGAATCGTGCGGGCCGGGTCGCGAACCTCCTCGCCCAGGGTGGCGATTCGGGCATACCCGGCGAAGGCGAAGAACAACAACCCGCCGGCCTGTAACACCCCACCCACGGTGATGTCGGCACCGATATCCAACCGGCCGACCTCGGCGTGACCCGAGGACAGGCTGATCACCACCACCAGCGCCAGCACCGCCAGCACGATCGCGACTATGACCCTGGTCAGCAGCGCGGACTTCTGCACGCCCCGATAATTCACCGCGGTCAACGCCACCACCGCCGCTACCGCGACCGCGCGCGCGTGCGTGGGCCACGTGTAGGCCCCGACGGTCAATGCCATCGCCGCGCACGACGCGGTCTTGCCGACCACGAACGCCCACCCCGCCAGATAGCCCCAGAAATCTCCCAGCCGTTCACGGCCGTACACGTAAGTCCCACCGGACTGCGGATACTGGGCCGCCAACCGGGCCGAGGACGTCGCGTTGCAGTACGCCACCACCGCGGCCACCGCCAACCCCGCCAGTAGGCCCGAGCCCGCTGCCGCGGCGGCCGGTCCCAGCGCGGCGAAAATGCCCGCCCCGATCATCGACCCCAGGCCGATCACCACCGCATCGAAGACACCCAGCCGACGCTGCAACTGCGGATCGCTGCCCTCTGACTTCGTGCTCATCGCCCTCCACCTCGCACTCACCGGACACAGGACACCGGACACCGGTAACGCTATCCGATATCGGACTTCGTTACCGATCAGGTTCGACCACAAGGCTCACACGGAGGCCGGTTTAGCGGTGGGGTGTGAAAGTTCACCGACCGTTCGCTTGACCTCGAATTTGATACTTGTCAATATCGACGTATGTCGAATCAATGGTCGGGCGGGGAGGCCTGTCCAGTGGCTCCGCTGGTGGCTGAGCCATTGAGCATGGCCTCTGCGGTGGAGACGGCTGCGAAGTTCAAGGCCCTGGCGGATCCGGTGCGTCTGCAACTGCTCAGTTAGGTGGCCCGCCATGCCGGTGGACAGGCGTGCGTGTGACATCTGTGTGCACAACGCGGGCCGCTCTCAGATGGCCGCGGGCTTCCTGCGCGAGCTGGCCGGTGTTCCCCGGCATCAGCTACCGTGACTGGGAACTCGAAGACCCGGCAGGCAAGGGCATCGACGCCGTGCGCCCGATCCGCGATGAGATCAAGACCCGCGTGCAGGCCCTGGCTGAACATCTGAATCAGACTGTGCCCCAACCCGAGAAGGAGATCCGATGAGTAAGATCGAGGTATTCGAGCCGGCCCTGTGTTGCGCCACCGGTGTGTGCGGTGAGGACATCGACCAGGCTTTGGTCACCTTCTCCGCCGACATGGATTTCATCCGCAGCAGCGGCGGTGACATCGCCCGTTACAACCTGGCGAGTGAACCGCAGGCCTTCGCCACCAACGAGGCCGTCACCGCGTTTCTGCACGTGTCCGGATCGGCCGGGCTTCCCCTGGTTCTGGTGGACGGGGTCACCGCGATGACCGGTCGCTACCCCGACCGCACCCAACTGGCCACCTGGGCAGGTGTGGACGCCGCCCCCGCGGGGGGCAATGGGCTGGGCCTCACCGTCGCCGCGGCACCGGAGGGCGGCTGCTGCGGCGGCGCGGCCTCGAGCTGCTGCTGACCCGACACCGTTCACGCACACCCACAGAAAGACCGTTATGAACCCCAATCTGTGCACGACGTCACCACCCGGAGGACCTGCACCTGATGAAGTTCCTTGACCATCCGCCGCGCTTTCTGTTCTTCACCGGCAAGGGCGGGGTAGGCAAGACCTCCATCGCCTGTGCCACCGCGATCACCCTCGCCCAGCAGGGCAGGTCGGTGCTTCTGGTCAGCACCGACCCCGCCTCCAACGTCGGCCAGGTCTTCGGGCTGACGATCGGCAACACCATCACCGCCATCCCCGCGGTGCCCGGGCTGTCGGCGTTGGAGATCGACCCCGACCAGGCCGCTGAGGCCTATCGGGAACGCATCGTCGGACCGGTACGCGGCCTGCTGCCCGAGGCCGAGCTGGCCTCGATCACCGAACAGCTCTCCGGGTCGTGCACCACCGAGATCGCCTCGTTCAACGAGTTCACCGAACTGCTCACCGACTCCGAGGGCCGCATCGGACAGTTCGACCACGTCCTGTTCGACACCGCCCCCACCGGCCACACCATCCGACTGCTGCAGCTGCCCGGCTCCTGGACGGAGTTCCTCAACGAAGGCAAGGGCGACGCCTCCTGTCTGGGCCCGCTGGCCGGCCTGGAGAAGCAGCGCGCCGTCTATGCCGCAGCCGTCGATGCGCTCGCGGATCCGACCCGTACCCGCCTGGTCCTGGTGGCCCGCGCGCAGACCTCGACGGTGGCCGAGATCACCCGAACCCATCGAGAACTGGCGGCCATCGGACTGACGCATCAGTACGTGGTGATCAACGGTGTCCTGCCCACCCCCGCTGACGACAGCGACCCGCTGGCCTCGGCGATCTACCGCCGCGAACAGGCCGCGATCGCCGCCCTGCCGGACGAACTGCGGGGTCTGCCGCTGGATCAGGTGGAACTGAAGGCCACCAACATCGTTGGAATCGACGCCCTGGCAACACTGTTCACCCCCGACACCTCCAACGGCCAGGTCGAGGTGCCTGCGGTCGAGGTGCCTGATGCGCCCCTGGCCGCGCTGATCGACCAGATCGCCACCGGGGACAAAGGGTTGATCATGTGCATGGGCAAGGGTGGGGTCGGCAAGACCACCGTGGCCGCCGCGATCGCCGTGGCACTGGCGCAGCGCGGCCACCCGGTTCACCTGACCACCACCGACCCGGCAGGCCATCTCACCGAGACGTTGCACGGGACGCTTGCGAACCTGACCGTGTCCAGCATCGACCCCGTCGAGGCCACGCGGGTCTACCGCGAGCACGTGCTGGCCACCAAAGGCGCGAACCTCGACGAGCAGGGCCGGCTGATGCTCGCCGAGGACCTGCGTTCCCCGTGTACGGAGGAAGTCGCTGTCTTCCAAGCCTTTTCGAGAGTCATCGCCGAATCGCGCCGCCAGTTCGTGGTCGTCGATACCGCCCCCACCGGGCACACCCTTCTGCTGCTCGACGCCACCGGCTCATATCACCGCGAAGTCGCCCGCCAGTTGGGCGACCGGCACTTCACCACCCCGCTCATGCGGCTGCAGGATCCGGAGTTGACCAAGGTCATCATCGTCGCCCTCGCTGAAACCACCCCGGTGCTCGAGGCGGCCGGCCTGGACTCCGAACTGCGGCGCGCACAGATCCATCCCTGGGCCTGGGTCATCAACAACTCCCTGGCCGCCGCCGAACCCACCACACCGCTGCTGCGCCGCCGCGCCGCCGCTGAAATTGCCCAGATCGCCACCGTGCGAGACGACTACGCCGACCGCATCGCCGTGGTGCCTCTGCTGCCGGTCGAGCCCGTCGGTATCCTCGCGCTCCAGGCACTCGCCGACGCGCGCGACACCGTCTCGCAGTAGCGGCCAACCTGTGGACAGCGTAGTGGTCATCGGCGGCGTGCAGGCCGGGCGTGCTGACCGGACCCATAGGGTGAACAGGTGAGTATCGCCTCCGGTCCCGCCTCCGACGCCGGTCCGGACGTCCGCTACTGCGGGTCGCAGATGCCCTGAAGCTTGGCGTTCTGCGTGTCGGCATCCTTGACGCGTTCCTGCTGCGCCGGATCGTCACTCGGGATCTGTGCGACGGCCGCGGCGCCGACGTCCATGAGCGCGTTACCGAATGCGCGAGCGGTCTCGGCAAGCTCGGTCTCGGTCGCGGGGTCGACCCGGTTGAGCATGTACTGCCCGCCGCCGTAGAGGGCGAGGCGGGCATTCGTGGCGATCGCGATGGCGCCGATGGCGCCGCCATCCTCGGACTTCAGGGAGCTGCTGTTCGTAACTCCCGCGCTGACCAGGAGAAACGCGTCGCACACCTTGACCTTGGCCTCGTCGCGCTGGGCATCGGTGAAGGTGACCTCCGCCGGTGCGGCAGGCGCCGACGGCGCATCTATGGGGGTCAGCGGGTGGCGCCACATATAGGCCGATGCACCGAGCGTGGCGATGGCCACCAATACGGCGACGACGGCGATCACCACCGGACTGCGCGACGACCTGGGCTGCTCCTCTGATGCGGCCTCGGCATCATCGGTGTCATCCCCGGCCCAGTGTTTGCCGGTTGCCGCTGGGGCATCATCCGCGCGGACATCGTCGTCCTCGGGCGTGGTTTCGTCGGGCACGCCGGCAATCCTAGCAACGAGCGGTGCCTCGACCGGCGCTCCGCTACACCACGCTGCATCGGCGTTTGCCCAGCTCCGCGCCACCCGAGAGACCCGATCAGCGGGCCGGCTCGAACACCAGTTCCTCCTTGAGGAATAGCGCATGGAGACCGCCGAGGGCTGATACCTGTCACCTGACAGAAACAATGGCAGCACGCTGTTAACAGCATCCGAATCATCGGTTACATCGCGGCAACCACCACCGCCCGCGCAACGCGAAAACTGTCAGTCGACAGAAAGCCCGCCGGCCGGCGGGCTCCCGACTTCACGAGGGTGGGCAGTGAGCAACACCGGCACCGAATCCGACACCGCCACCACGGCAGGGGCCAAGGCGCACGCTCGCGCCCAGCACGGGCGCACCGCGGAATTCATGCGCCACATCCCGGCGTCGACATCCCCGACAGCGCCCTCGGCGCTCGCCGCCGAAAAGCTGACGTGGTCCGAAACCGTTGCGCCGGGCGGCTATTCCAGCGCCGTATTGGCCCGAGGGACCCGGTTGAGGTTGACCGACCCGATCGGTGACGCGTGCGCACACCTGCTGCTGCACCGCGCCGACGCCCCCCACGAGCGACTCAATGTCGCCGACACCGTCAAAGTCCCATGGCAGGCCTACCTCGGCAACGGCCATCCGCTGCTCAGCGGCTTCGGCCGGGCCCTGGCCACCATCGTCTCGGACACCTCCGGCGCACACGATGCACTGACGGGAACCTCCACTCGCGCAGGCAATCTGGAACGGTATGGCGCGGCAGCACCCGAATCGCCCTCCCCCGCAGGGCGCGAACTGTTCACCCTGGCCGCCCTCAAGCACGGACTCGACCGCCGCGACCTGCCGCCTTCGGTGTCGTTCTTCCAGGGTGTGCGCGTCGAGGATGACGGCACCTTCACCTGGCGCGGGTCGGCCGGTCCCGCAACGCATGTGGATCTGCTGCTGCACGTCGACGCCATCGTGCTGATCGCCAACACGGCCCACCCCCTGGACCCGCGGCCGGAGTACACCTGCTCCCCGCTGCTGTTGCACGCCTGGCCCGCATCCCACGACCTCGACCGGCTCGTGAACGGAGACCTGTTGGGGCCGTTGGGACCCGAACACCGCCAAGCCGTCGCCAACACCGATGCCGATCTCACCGCAAGGGGACAGCTGTGATCACCAGTTCGGTTGTGCCCGCCCTGATCGAGGGCGCGGTCGTGCTCGACGAGTTCGTCGAGGCACGCGCCGCCTGGTCGGCCGTCGTGGCCGCCGGCGATGTGCTGACCATCGTCGACCTCGCCGGCAATCAGGCCGTCGACTGCCTGCTGTACGCCGCCGCCGACACCGGTGTGCGGTATTCGGCGCCGGAGACGATTCGCCGCCAGGGCCGCATCACGCTGACCACCGGTTCGGTGCTGCGGGCCGACACCGGAGACGCGCTGATGACCGTCGTCGCCGACGAGGTCGGCGTGCACGACACCCTGGGCGGCGCCTGCTCCAAGGAATCCAACACGCTGCGTTACGGCCAGCACACCCGCGCCCAGCACGGCTGCCTGGAGAACTTCCTGCTCGAGGGATCCCGGCACGGCCTCGGCGCCCGAGATCTCGCGAGCAATATCAACTGGTTCATGAACGTGCCGGTGGACCCCGACGGTGCGCTCGGCATCGTCGACGGACTGTCCGCCCCCGGCAAGCGCGTCGCGTTGCGCGCCGACATCGGCACGCTGGTCCTGGTGTCGAACTGCCCACAGATCAACAACCCCTGCAACGCATTCGACCCCACCCCGGTCCGGATGATCGTCACCCGGAACGGGGCGAGCGAAGCGACGGGAAATGGCACGGAGGTTGCCACATGAACACCGTCCTGGTCGCCAACCGCGGCGAGATCGCCGTCCGGCTGATCCGTGCCGCGCGCGGGCTCGGATGGCAGACCGTGGCGGTGTTCTCCGATGCCGATCGCGGTGCCCCGCACGTCGCGCTCGCCGACCAAGCAGTCCGGGTCGGTCCCGCAGCACCCCGGGAGAGCTACCTGCGCACCGACGCGATCCTGGCCGCCGCCGCATCGACCGACACCACCATCCTGCACCCGGGCTACGGATTCCTTTCCGAGGATGCCGATTTCGCGGCGGCAGTGGAAGCCGCGGGAATCGCGTTCGCCGGTCCCACCCCACACCAGCTGCGTGAGTTCGGCACCAAACACACCGCCCGGGCCGCCGCCCGGGCCGCGGGCGTCCCGATCTTCGCCGGCTCCGATCTGCTGGACGATCCCGATGCCGCGGTGACCGCCGCCGACGAGATCGGCTACCCGGTGATGCTCAAGGCCACCGGCGGTGGCGGCGGCATCGGCATGCAGGTATGCCGCGACGCAGCCGATCTGCGTTCGGCCTACCAACGGGTGGTGTCCCAGGCCGAACGCAGCTTCGGCTCGGCCGGCGTGTTCGTCGAGCGCTATGTCGAGAACGCCCGCCATGTCGAGGTGCAGATCTTCGGCGACGGCACCGGACGGGTGCTGTCCCTGGGCGATCGGGACTGCTCACTGCAGCGCCGCCATCAGAAGGTGATCGAGGAGGCGCCCGCACCCGCTCTCCCGGATGCCATCCGTGAGCAGCTGCACGCCACGTCACGAGCACTGGCCAAGGCGGTGCGCTACCGCTCCGCCGGCACCGTCGAGTTCGTCTATGACGCGACGCGCCGGGAGGCGTCCTTCCTGGAGGTCAACGCCCGCCTGCAGGTCGAACACCCCGTCACAGAGGCCGTCACCGGAGTCGACCTGGCCGCGTGGATGATGCGGCTGGCCATCGGTGACGCGACGATGCTGGATGAATATCCCACGGGGGCCGTGCCATCGACCGGTCATGCGGTGGAGGCACGTGTCTACGCGGAGGACCCGACGCGCGATTACCGGCCCAGCGTCGGCACCATCACCTCCGTCAGCTTCCCCGAGCACGTCCGGGTGGACGGTTGGGTGCACGACGGTACCGAGGTCACCGCGTCCTACGACCCGCTGCTGGCCAAGGTCATCACCCACGCCGACGACCGCGACGGCGCGCTGGATGCACTCGGCGAAGCGCTCGCCGGGACCGTGTTCCACGGTATCGAGGTCAACATCGGAATGCTCTGCGCGGCAATCGAGCACGCCGATATGCGGGCCGGAACCCACAGCACCGCGACACTGGCGCAGGTCACCGATCCGCGACCCCGTATCACCGTCGACCGGCCCGGTCTGCTGACCACCGTCCAGGATGTGCCCGGCCGGGTGGGGCTCTGGCAGGTCGGGGTGCCGCCGAGCGGTCCGATGGACGACCTGTCCTTCCGCCTCGGGAACCGGGCGCTGGGCAACCCCGAAGATGCTGCGGGACTGGAATGCACGGCGTCGGGACCCGCACTGCGTTTCACCCATCCGGCGACCGTCTGCGTCACCGGCGCCGAATGCCTGGTCACCGTCGACGGCGCACCTGCCCCGATGTGGGAGCCCGTGCAGATCCCGGCGGGCGGGGTCCTCGACATCGGGTCTGCCGAGACGACGGGCCTGCGCACCTACGTGCTGTTAGCCGGTGGCCTCGACGTTCCGGCCTACCTGGGCAGCGCGTCCACCTTCACCCTCGGCCGGTTCGGCGGGCATGGCGGACGTGAGCTGCACGCCGGAGACGTGTTACGCACCCATCCCCCGCACGCCGACGCCGCATCCGCACCGGGTGCGGGCGTCATCGCACCCGAGGTCCGTCCCGCCTTGCGCACCGAGTGGGAGCTGGCCGTCACCGAGGGGCCGCACGGAGCACCGGAGTTCTTCACCCGCAACGACATCGACACGCTCTTCGACGCCGCCTACCGGGTGCATTTCAACTCCGCACGCACCGGTGTCCGTCTCGAAGGCCCGAAACCGCAGTGGGCCCGCCCCGATGGCGGGGAAGCAGGTCTGCATCCGTCGAACATTCATGACAACGCCTATTCCGTCGGCGCGCTGGACTTCACCGGCGACACCCCGATCCTGCTCGGCCCGGACGGCCCGAGCCTCGGTGGTTTCGTCTGTCCCGTCACCGTGGTGTCGGGACAGCGCTGGAAGTTGGGTCAATTACGCCCCGGCGACACCGTGCGTTTCGTGCCGGTACGGGCGGTTGACGCACCGTCGCGCACCGAGCTGGGTACTCGTCGCGGTGCGGCGGCGCCGCACCTCGTCCGCTCTGGCGGTGACGGCGACGACGGGGTGCTCGCCCGCCGCGCCGGTGCCGACGGCGCCCCCGCGGTCACCTACCGCCGCAGCGGCGATGACAACGTGCTCATCGAATACGGCGACATCGTGCTCGATCTCGCGTTGCGCGCCCGGGTGCACGCCCTGCACACCCGGCTGGAGGGCAGCGCCACCGGCATTCTCGACCTGACCCCGGGTATCCGCTCACTGCAGGTGCACGTCGACCCCGATGCACTGTCCGTCCCGAAACTGCTCGGGCTGCTGTCCGAGATCGAGGACAACCTGCCCGCCTCCTCAGAGCTGGTGGTCCCGAGCCGACAGGTACGGCTCCCGCTGAGCTGGGATGACCCGGCGACTCGCGAAGCCATCGCCCGCTACACCTCCGGGGTCCGCGATGACGCCCCGTGGTGCCCGTCCAATATCGAATTCATCAGGCGCATCAACGGTTTGGCCGGTCAGGCCGATGTCTACGACACCGTGTTCGCCGCGCAGTACCTCACCCTCGGTCTGGGCGACGTCTACCTGGGTGCACCGGTGGCAACCCCACTCGACCCGCGGCACCGGCTGGTCACCACGAAGTACAACCCGGCCCGCACCTGGACCGCCGAGAACTCCGTCGGCATCGGCGGCGCCTACCTGTGCATCTACGGGATGGAAGGCCCGGGCGGCTACCAGTTCGTCGGCCGCACCACCCAGGTGTGGAGCCGGTATCGGCACACCGCACCGTTCGAACCCGAAAGTCCTTGGCTGCTGCGGTTCTTCGACCGCATCTCCTGGTATCCGGTGTCGGCAGCGGAGCTCCTGGACCTGCGTGCCGACATGGCCGCGGGCCGGGGCACCGTCGACATCACCGACGGCACCTTCTCCCTGGCCGATCACGACCGCTTCCTGGCCGACAACGCCGACGATATCGCCGAATTCCGCGCACAGCAGGCCACCGCCTTCGCCGCCGAACGGTCCGCGTGGGAACGGGCGGGTGAATTCGACCGTGCCGAACAAGCCGCCACCAATGCCGTCGTCCGCACCGCAGAACTCGTGCTCGGCGACGGGGATCAGCGCGTCGACGCCCCGTTCTCGTCGAGCGTGTGGAAGGTCGATGTGGCCATCGGCGAACAGGTGGTGACCGGTCAGCCGCTGCTGGCCCTGGAGGCCATGAAGATGGAGACCGTATTGCGCGCACCCTCGAACGGTGTGGTCACCCAGATCCTGGTCGCCGCGGGACACCTGGTCGATCCGGGCACACCGCTGGTCGTCGTCGGGACCGGCGGGCAGTCATGAAGGCAGTCGAGCGCGTCCGCGCCGCGTATGCCGCCATCGAGGCGGCCGACCGTCCGGAGATCTGGATCATGTTGCGGCCGTTGGCCGATGCGCTGTCCGATGCCGAGCATGTCGACCGCCACGATCCGCCGCTGCCGCTGGCCGGCATGGTCGCGGCGGTGAAGAACAACATCGACGTCGCCGGGATCGCCACCACCGCGGGCTGCCCCAGCTTCGCCGAGGGCCCGGCGGACGCCGATGCACCCGTGGTAGCCCGGTTGCGGGCCGCGGGCGCGGTCATCATCGGGGTGACCAACCTCGACCAGTTCGCCACCGGACTGGTCGGCACCCGCAGCCCGCACGGCGCGGTGCGCGACGCCCACCGGCCCGAATACATCTCGGGGGGTTCCAGTTCCGGCTCGGCGGTGGCCGTCGCTCTGGGTCTGGTCGACATCGCCCTGGGCACCGACACCGCGGGCTCGGGCCGGGTGCCTGCCGCCCTGCAGGGCATCGTCGGGATCAAGCCGACCCTCGGGGTGGTGCCCGTCGACGGGGTGGTGCCGGCCTGCCGGTCCTACGACTGCGTGGCGGTCTTCGCCCGCGACCTGGACAGCGCCGACGCCGCCATGGGTGTCATCGCCGGTGGCGCGCGCACCTTCCCGCCCGACGCGCCGCTGGCCGCGCCACCCAAGACCAGGGTCGCGGTGCCCCGCACCCTGCCCGGGCTGTCACCGGAATGGGCACAAGCTTTTCGCGTCGCCGCTGAACGCCTGGTTTCCAACACCTTCGGCGTCGACATCGAACTGGTCGAGATCGACCTGGACCCGTTCCTGGAGGCCGCCCGGCTGCTCTACGACGGCGGGCTGGTCGCCGAACGGCACGAGGCGGCCGGCGCCTTCGTCGACGCTCATCGGGGCGCGGAGGATCTGGACCCCACCGTGGCGGCGATCATCGCTGCCGCCGGTGTGGTACCGGCGACCCGGCTGCTGGCCGACCGGGCCCGGCTGTCGGAGCTGACGGCCGCGGCGATGAACACACTCGCCGACTGCCATGCCCTGCTGGTGCCCACCACCACCGAGCACCCGACGCTCGCCGAGGTCGCCGCCGATCCGGTCGGGGTCAACTCCCGCCTGGGCACCTACACCAACTTCTGCAACCTGATGGACCTGTGTGCGGTCGCGGTGCCAAGCGGAACCGGTTCCCACGGTGCACAATTCGGTGTCAGCGTGCTGGCCCGCGCCGGCGCGGACGCCCTGGCGCTGGACATCGCGCGGCTGGTCACGGAGTCCCCGGCAGAAGCAGCGCCCTGGCCCGCGCGAGCCGGTCTCGACACCACCACGCTGCTGGTGGTCGGCGCGCATCTGCGCGGTCAGCCGCTGGCCTGGCAGCTCGACGACCGTGGCGCCCGGTGGTGTGGACCGGTGCACACCGCACCGCAGTACCGGCTGGCCCGGCTGGACACCGACCCCCCGAAACCCGGCCTGGCACGCGTCGCCCCCGGCGACGGCGCGGCCATCTACGGCGAGCTGTGGCTGATCGGTACCGCGATGCTCGGCGATTTCCTGGCCGCCCTGCCGGCCCCGATGTCGCTGGGCCGGGCCACCCTCGCCGACGGCACCGAGGTGGTCGGGTTCGGGTGCACCACCGAGGCATGGGAGTCCGGGCAGGACATCACCCACCACGGCGACTGGCCGGGCTATCTGCGCCGGGTGGGCGGCGGGACCGCTGCCGCCCGGGCCGATCTCAGCCATCGCAGCTGGCACCGGGTCGCCCTGGCCGTGCCCGGCACCTGCGTGGACAACACGACCGAGGTCGAATGGTTGCAGGCCGGCGAGCTCTACATCGATCTGCGGACGCCCGCCGACATGCCGCCGATCACGGGTACCTCGCTGGACGAGCTCACCCGCGATGACCTGGTCGCGCTGTGCGCGCAGCAGGGCTTCGCCGGACGGCTGGCCGCCGCTGGTGACCAATGGACATGGTGGCGCGACGTGGATCTGCATCCCGCGCAACCGCTTCCCGATCGGGGCCGGCTACACCTGGCCGACGGCATCCTCATCGAAAACGGCGTCGGGCGCGACTATTACGAGGACTGGGTCGCCGGCCCCGGCGCCGCCGAAGCGACCGAACTCACGCTGCGCGACGGCACCGGGCGCTTCGGCATGCTGCTGCGGGTCGGGGACCGCTTCGGGTATGTCCGTGGCCGGGCCGCCGGCGTTGCACCCGCACCGGGCACCGCATTGCGCGATGCGGTGGCAGGAGCGGATCTGGCGGCGGCACGTGCGCTGGTGGACCTGGAGATCTCCCTGGGTGCCATCGACGGCGACCGCTGGCTGATCACCCGCTCCACGCTGCCGTTCCGGACCGGTGACGACCTGGCACCCGACCTGGGCAACGGTGAGATCACCGTCGCCGAACGGTCCCCGGCGGGTGAACCCACCCGACGGCGCTGGACGGTCGCCCGGGATCGCTCCGATCACCTACTGGCCCTTTAGGACTGCTGATGACGACCGACTTCACCGACGTTCCGGTGCTGGACATCTCGGCTCTGCTCGACGACTCCGGGCCACGCTATCCCGACGCCGTACGCGCACTGGGCGAGGCTGCCCGGCAGGTGGGCTTCGCCCAGATCATCGGCCACGGTGTGGATCCCACACTTTTCGACGCCCTGCTGGAGCGCACCAAGGCGTTCTTCGCCCTGCCCGACGAGGACAAGCTACGGGTACACATCGCCAACTCCACCAATCACCGCGGTTACGTGCCACCCGGGGAGGAGATCTTCTCCGCCGGGACCGTCGATGCCAAAGAGGCCTTCGACCTGGCCATCGATCTGCCCGCCGACGACCCTCGCTACCTGGCCGGGCACCCGCTGCTCGGCCCCAATCAGTGGCCGGCACTGCCGGGGTTCCGGGACACCGTCACGGACTGGTACGAATCGGTTTTCGCGTTGTCCCGCACCCTGCTTCGGGCGTTCGCGGTGGCGCTCGGCGAGCCGGCGGACCGCTTCGACCGTCATGTCAGCGCCCCGCCATCTCAGCTGCGGCTGATTCACTACCCCTACGATCCGGCCGCCGCGAACCGGCCCGGTATCGGCGCGCACACCGATTACGAGTGCTTCACCCTGCTGCGGCCGACCGCACCCGGCCTGGAGGTGCTCAACGCCGCCGGAACATGGGTCGACGTGCCGCTCATCGATGATGCGTTCGTGTTGAACATCGGTGATCTGCTGGAGATCTGGACCAATGGTGAGTTCGTGGCCACCACTCATCGGGTGCGCAAGGTGGCCCAGGAGCGCTATTCGTTTCCGCTGTTCGTCAATGTCGACCACGACACCGAGGTCGCTCCACTGCCCGCGTTCGCCGGCAATGGCGGTCCGGTCAGATCACCGGTGGTCGCGGGTGAGCACCTCTTCGCGAAGACCGCGCAGAGCTTCCGTTATCTGCAGGGCCGCCTCGCCCGTGGGGAGGTGACTCTGCCCGAGGGCGCCCATCCGCTCGCGACATTCGGCCGAAAGGTCCTCGCAAATAACTGATCTCCACCGCAGCGATGCGGCTGCAGTCTCTCGCCCCTCCGGCAAAGATGCCGAACTCTCCCACCCGCACTCCCCTTTGGAGTTCCGCCATGATCATCACCGGCGTTGCCGTATTCCTCCTCATTCTCACCGTCAGCGGTGTGGTCTCTGCGCGACGAGTGCGTGGAGACTGTTCGAACTATCTGGTCGCGGGGCGCGCCCTACCCGCCGCACTGGTCGCCGCGGTCCTCATCGCCCAACCCGTCGACTCCAACGCCACCATCGGCAATGCCGACCTGTCAGCGGCTTTCGGCTTCTGGGCGGGTGCGGCGCTGCCCATCGGGTTGGCCCTGTGCCTGCTACTGATGGGGCTCTTCTTCGCCGAACGCATGCGGACGGCCGACGTCGTCACACTGCCGGAGTACTTCCGTAACAGGTTCGGCCGTGCCACCGAGGTCGCCTCGTCGTATCTGACCATCGCCAGCTTCATCATCCTGCTGGCCGGCAACCTGGTCGCGATCGGCTTCCTGCTCGAGCGTTTCGTCGGTGTCTCCTACGCCTACGGGATCCTGCTGACCCTGCCGTTGGCGCTGCTGTACACCATCACCGGCGGCATGTTCGCCAGCGTCTACACCGGTGTCACGTGTGTGATCGTCAACATCATCGGTGTTGTCTCCCTGGTGATCTGGGTTGCCGCCACGCACGGTTTCAGCGCGCCCGAAGGCATGGGCGCCGGCGATCTGGCGCAGCTCACCTCCAGTGAATCCGGCGCGGTCATCAACTGGGCCACCATCATTGCGCTGGGCCTGGGCAACCTGGTCGCCATCGACCTGATGCAGCGGGTGTTCTCCGCCCGGACTGCCCGCGGGGCCCAGAACGCCTGCTTCGCCGCCGCAGCCGGCATCCTGATGCTGTGCATCCCGCTGTCGTTCGTCGCGCTGGCCGCGGTGAGCATCGTCGGGGACGCCGCAGCCGACGGACCGATCCTCTACACCCTGCTCGCTCAGTACGCCCCCGTGTGGTTGGCCATCATCGTCATCTCGGGCCTGCTCGCGGCGACCCTCACCACCGTCAGCGGCATCCTGCTCGCCACTGCGGCGGTGCTGGTGCGCAACGTGTTACGCATCGATGCGGACGCACCGGTGATGACACCGCGGGTGCTGCGCGCCACCCGGTGGGCGACGCTGCCGATGGCGTTGCTGGCGGGCGTGGTCGCACTGCGGGTTCCGCAGACCGGCATCCTGCTGACCCTGTCCTTCGACCTGCTGCTGGCCAGCCTGGTGGTGCCGTTCATCCTCGGGCTGTACTGGTCGCGCGGTGGCGCTGCCGCGGCCGGGGCCGCCATCGTGGTCGGCATCGGGGTGCGCATGACGTTCTTCGTGCTCACCCCGACCATCTACGGCGTGGACAACACCCTGCTGTACGTGCCGAACGACTGGGTGACGACCGCGGCCGACGGCTGGAGCACGCTGCTGGCCGGTGCCGCGTCTCTGATCGCCTATGTGGTGCTCGCCGCGCTCACCTCGCGGCCCGCCGCACCTGTCGAGGCGGCCGAACCGGAAGTTGCGCCCGCACCGGTCGTTCTGACATCGGCGCAGCCCTGAGCCCCTCGGAGAATGTCACGGACATGTCGGTCCTGCCCGCCTGGCAGGATCGACACATGCGTACCCCCGCGAGTGGCCGACCCCGATTGGAGGGACGTAAACGGCCGGGCAAGACCGCCCGCGATGAAGTGCTGGACGCGGCGGCCGAATTGTTCACCACGCTCGGTGTCGCGGCCACTTCGACGCGGCAGATCGCCGAGGCGGTCGGGATCCGCCAGGCCTCGCTATATCACCACTTCCGTACCAAGAACGACATCCTGGCGTCGCTGCTCAGCGGGACGGTGGTGTCCTCCCTGACGGCCGCACACCAGCTGCGGGACCGCTCCGAGCCTGCGGTGGTGCTACTGCACGCGCTAAGCTACCTGGACTGCCGCCTGTTATGGGACAGCCCGTGGAATCTGGGCATCCTGTACCTGCTGCCCGAAGTCCGCGACCCGCAGTTCGACGAGTTCCACCGGCAGCGCACCGAACTGCGCAACGCCTACCACGACCTGTCCCGCCGCGTGCTCGCCGATCTGGATCCGCCAGACCCGGACGCCCTGGATGTCGGTGTCGACGGGGACGTCGTGTTCCGATTGGTGGAGACGCTGCCCAACCTGCGGGTGGACGGGCTGGGCGTGCCCAATCAGCCGGAGCGCACGGCCGACCTCGCGGTGCACCTGCTCGGCTGGCGCGGCGACTGGGAGGCACTGCGCTCCGCATCACGGGCTGTCGCGCTCGCGGTCGCGGTGATCGAGGCCACCAACGTCATCGTCGAAACCCCGGGAGGCACCTCGTGAAAACCCTTGCCGCGGCCATCTTCGGCATTGCGGTGCTCGTTGCCGGTTGCTCGGCATCATCGACCGAGCCGTCGCCCACCGAGGCGGCGCAGCAGTTCGTCGACCTGGTGACCGGCCCGGCGGGCCAAGAAGTTCTGGCGGCAGCGGGTTTCGCCGCCCCATGATGTCGCGGCGCGCCGGTGGGGTGATCCAGGTCGGGCTGCCGGCCTGGGTCTATCTGCCGGCCGCCTGCGGTGCGCTGTTCGTGATTCTGCCGCTGATCGCGATCCTGCTCAAGGTCGACTGGGCGAATTTCATCCCGCTGATCACCTCCGAATCCTCCAGAGCTGCATTACTTCTGAGCCTGCGGACCGCCACCGCCAGCACGGTGGTGTGTGTCCTGCTCGGCGTGCCGATGGCGCTCGCGCTGGCGCGTGGCCGGTTTCCCGGCCAGCGGGTGCTGCGCGCGCTGGTGTTGCTGCCTCTGGTGTTACCGCCGGTGGTCGGCGGCATCGCGCTGTTGTACACGTTCGGCAGGCAGGGTCTGCTCGGTGCGCAGCTCGACCTGTGGGGTATCCGGATCGCGTTCTCCACCACCGCGGTGGTGCTGGCCCAGTCCTTCGTGTCGCTGCCGTTCCTGGTCGTCAGCCTCGAAGGGGCACTGCGCTCGGCAGGCTCCGGTTATGAACACATCGCCGCAACCCTCGGCGCCCGCCCCACCACGGTGCTGCGCACCGTGACGCTGCCGCTGGTACTGCCCGGGGTGATCTCGGGTGCGGTGCTGGCGTTCGCCCGTGCACTCGGCGAGTTCGGCGCGACCCTGACGTTCGCCGGTTCGCTGCAGGGCGTCACCAGGACGCTGCCGTTAGAGATCTACCTGCAGCGCGAGACCGATGCCGATGCCGCGGTCGCGCTGTCACTGCTACTCATCGTGGTCGCCGCCGCGATCGTGATCGCTTCGGCTAGCAAGCGGTTGGCCGGGCCCTCATGAGTGGGGTCACGGTGCAGGCCGTCCTGCGACAACGCAACGTCGAGTTCGATGTGGCGTTGGGCGACGGTGAGGTGCTCGCGGTGCTGGGACCCAACGGCGCCGGAAAGTCGACGCTGCTGCAGATGATCGCCGGGCTGCTGCGGCCCGACGCCGGCCGGATCGAACTCGGCGGCACGGTCCTCACCGACACGGACGCCGGAACGTTTGTGCCCCCGCACGCCCGCGGTGTCGCGATGCTGTCACAGCGGGCCATGCTCTTCCCGCACATGAGTGCCGCCGCCAACGTCGGTTACGCCCCGCGCTGCCGCGGCCTGTCGCGTGCTGCGGCCCGGGCAGCCGCGCGGCATTGGCTCGCCGCCGTCGACGCCGGTGAGCTGGCCGACCGCAAACCCGCGCAGCTCTCGGGCGGGCAGGCACAACGCATCGCCCTGGCTCGCGCGCTGGCCGCCGAGCCACGACTGCTGCTGCTCGACGAACCGATGGCCGCCCTCGATGTCACCGCCGCCCCCGCGATGCGCCGCCTGCTGCGCGACATCCTCCGCGACAAGAGCCGCACCGCGATCATCGTCACCCATGACCTGCTCGACGCCCTGGCCGTGGCCGACAGGGCGATCGTCGTCGACAACGGGCAGGTGGTGGAGGCCGGCCCGGTCCGCGAGGTGCTGACCGCCCCGCGCAGCGACTTCGCCGCCAGAATCGCCGGCATCAACCTGATCCCGGGAGTGATCACCTCACCGGGCACACTCCAGACCTCTTGGGGCGCCGACGTTTCCGGTATCGGCGACCTGGAACCCGGCACCGCGGCGGTCGCCCTGTTCCGGCCGGCGGCCGTGGCGGTCCATCTGGCGCCCCCGCAGGCCAGTCCACGCAACGTCATCGGGGTGACGATCGCCGAAATGGACCTGCACGGCACCACGGTCCGGATCCGCGGCGGCGAGCAGTCCGACGGCAGCACCGGGCTGGCGGCCGATATCACCGCCGCCGCCGCGGCCGATCTCGATCTGGCGCTCGGGCAGACGGTGTACTTCGTGGTGAAAACGCAGGAAGTGCAGCTTCATCCGGCCCTGTCACCAATGATGTAGGGATGATGGAAGACCAACCCGTACAGATAGAGCCACCGCGAGACGTCCGCCCGCTGCGCCTGGCGATCATCGTCGGTGCGCTGGGGGTGGTATTCGGCGATATCGGCACCAGTCCCATCTACACCCTCCAGACGGTGTTCAACCCGGACGATCCGCACCCGGTACCGCTCAGCCAAGCCAATGTGTACGGCGTTGTCTCGCTGATCTTCTGGTCGGTCATGCTGATCGTCACCTTCACCTACGTCACGCTGGTGATGCGTGCCGACAACCACGGCGAGGGCGGCATCATGGCGCTGATCACCCTGTTGCAACGCGGTGCGAGCACTCGGGGTCACCGGAGCGCCATCGTCCTGGGTTTCCTCGGGCTCTTCGGGGCGGCGCTGTTCTTCGGCGATTCCATGATCACGCCCGCGATCTCGGTGCTGTCCGCGGTGGAAGGGCTCAAGACCATCGAGCCCGATCTCACAGACTGGGTGGTGCCCATCACCGCGGTGATCATCGTCGCGCTGTTCAGCGTTCAGCGGCAGGGAACAGCCGTCGTCGGCCGGTTCTTCGGACCCGTGATGATCGTGTGGTTCGTCGCGATCGGCGCCTGCGGGGTGGTCGGCATCGTCGTCAATCCGGGCATCCTCGCCGCGCTGTCACCGATCCATGCCATCGCCTTCATCAGCGGTCAGTTCCACATCGCCTTCTTCGCGCTGGCAGCGATCGTGCTGGCGGTCACCGGGGCCGAGGCACTGTATGCCGATATGGGTCATTTCGGGCGCCGCGCCATCGTCTTCGGCTGGCTGAGCCTTGTGCTGCCGGCCTGCACCCTCAACTATTTCGGCCAGGGTGCGCTGCTGCTCGCCGATGACAGCGTGCACAGCGCGCCGTTCTTCCTACTCGCGCCGGAGTGGGCCCGCCTGCCGTTGGTGCTGCTGGCCACGGCGGCCACCGTGATCGCCTCGCAGGCGGTCATCACCGGCGCATTCTCGGTGGTGTCGCAGGCTGTGCAGCTGGGCTATCTGCCGCGACTGCGGATCACGCACACCTCGGCGACGGCCATCGGCCAGATCTACGTCCCGTGGATCAACTGGGTGTTGATGGTGTCGGTGCTCACGCTGGTCTTCGCCTTCGAGACCTCCGCTGCGTTGGCATACGCGTTCGGCATGGCGGTGACCGGAACCATCACCATCACCACCATGCTTTTCCTGTATTACGCACGGCAGCAATGGAAGTGGCCGCTGTGGTTGCTGGTGATCGGCGGGGGGGCGTTGCTGGCCGTCGATCTGATGTTCTTCGCGGCGAACCTCACGAAGTTGGTGCACGGTGCGTGGCTTCCGCTGGCCATCGCCATCTTCGCATTCACCGTGATGACAACCTGGCAGCGTGGCAGACACCTGGTGACCGATGCGAGGCGGGAGATCGAGGGTCCGCTTCGTCCGTTCATCGACGAACTCGCGGATCGGCGGCCCGCACTGGCGCGAGTGCCCGGGACGTCGATCTTCCTCAACCGCAGTGATGACACCACCCCGCTGGCCATGCGGGCCAACGTCGAGCACAACCACGTCCTACACGAACACGTGGTCATCGTGTCGGTCGAGACACTTCCCGTACCGCGGCTTGCCGACGATCAACGCATCGCGGTGGACGCGCTGGGGTACCGCGACGACGGCATCGTGCACGTCACGGTCCACGCCGGATACATGGAACGCCCGGACGTTCCGGCCGCGCTGCGGATGCTGCCCACCGAGGCCACCGAGGGCGCCATCGATCTCGCTCGCGCGTCCTTCTTCCTGTCCCATCTGGAGTTGGTGCCCGGTGACAGCACCGACATGATGGGCTGGCGCAAGAGACTTTTCGTGGCGACGTCATTTCTCACCGCCGATGCGGCCGGCTATTTCAACCTGCCCCAGGATCGGACGATCCTCGTCGGCTCCCGGATGGAGGTTTGAGTCACGCCATCACCATGTGCCCGGCCGTCGCCGGGCTCACCGACGGGTTCAACAGCGAGGCGCTCTCGCTGACGCCCTGACCCCAAGGGTGCCGATCGCCCTCGGCGCGCAGGCCGCACCCACCATCGTTGGGCTATAGGCTAGGCTCGGCTAGGCTGCTGGTGAGCACCGGAGCCTGCGGTATCCGCATGGGCCGAGCGGGATCACTCAGAGTCGAGAGACCATGCGGTGCGATGTGTGCACTGCAGCGTTGAGGAGATCGCCCGTTGTCGGGACTTCATGATCCGGACCAGGAGAAGAGCAGCTGCGGCGTCGGCCTCCTGACCCGCAAGGATGGCCTCCAGACCCATGAGGTGATCCGCAAGCTCCACGAGGCGCTGTGCGCGGTCCCGCACCGCGGCGGCATGTCCTCCGAAGGCGTCGGCGACGGCGCGGGCGTCAACCTTGACCTGTCCCTGCGGTTCTTCCGCGAGCTCACCGGGCGCCCCGATCTTGCGCTCGGCCAGTTCGGAGTGGGCAACTTCTTCCTGCCCAACGACCCCGCATTCCACGCCGACGCCGAAGATGTGATCGAGAACACCCTGCGTGCGCACGGCCTCAACATCCTCGTCAAACGTGACGTCCCGGTGGACAATACAACGATCCGCCCGGCGGCCGTCAAATATCAGCTGCCGATCCGCCAATGGGTGTTCTCGGCCGAATCGGGCATCCTCTCCGATCGTGGGATTCACGACGCGCTGATGGCCATCGAGGCCGTCGCGTACACCAACCCCCAGCTGGCCGGCCTGTACCCGCTGTCGGTCAGCGCCCGCACCCAGGTGTTGAAGGGGCGACTCAACTCGAACGAGGTCGTCCCCTACTTCAGCGATCTGTCCGACCCGCGGATGGAAGTGCACTCGATGTTCTTCCACACCCGGTTCTCCACCAACACCGCGCCCAATGCCACCATGGCGCAACCGTTCCGGTTGATGGCACACAACGGCGAACTCAACACCGACAAGAAGAACCGCCTGTCCGACAACGCGATCGCCCGCGCCCGCAACCGCGACATCGTGCGGCCGAAGGGCCAGTCCGACAGCTGCCGGCTGGACCAGACGCTGCAGAACCGGGTGCTGGAAGACGAACTGGACCTGGTCACCGCCGTCGTCGCGATGATGCCACCGGCCTGGGAGAACGACGCGACGCTCTCGCCCCAGGTCCGGGCGATGCTGGAGTTCTTCAGCCTCTACGAGGAGAAGAACGACGGTCCCGCCGCACTGATCTTCGGCGACGGCACCTACATCGGTGCCCGCCTGGACCGCCTCGGGCTGCGACCGCTGCGCACCGTCGAGACCGCCGAGTACCTCGGCGTGATGTCCGAGGCCGGCCAGGTCTACTTCCCACCCGAGGAGGTGACCAAGCGCGGCCGCATCAAGGCCGGCGGCATGCTCTACTACGACCACCGCGAACAGCGGTCCTACAGCACCACCGAGGCACTGGAAAAGCTTGCCGCCAAACATGATTACCTGGCGATGCTCGACGAGGCGCGGGTCAACCTCGCCGATCTCCCCGCGGTGCCACCGGAAAGCCAGCTGTCCCCCGCCCGCTACAACGGCGATCTGAACCGTTACCAGCGCTATGTCGCGTACTCGATGAACCAGGAGACCTTCAAGTTCCTGATGGATCCGATGCTGGCCACCGGGCAGGAGAAGATCTCGGCGATGGGGTACGGCGCGGCGATCAACGCACTGTCCAACCACGAGGGCGGTATTGCGCGGTACTTCTCGCAGCGCTTCGCCCAGGTCACCAACCCCCCGCTGGACAGCATCCGGGAGGCCGACGGCATGACGTTGCGCGTCGCGCTCGGCGCCAAACCGAACAGTGGCGCAACGCCGGCCCCGCAGATCGTGGTGCCCTCACCGATCCTGACCCACCTGGACATGCTGAAGATCCGCGATCAGCAGATGACGCCGGTCCGACGCTTCGGGATGCGCTACCGGATCGACCTGACCGATCGTCAGGCCAATGCCGAGGCCCTGGTGCGCGGCATCGATGCCCTGTGCGACGAGGTCGAGGCCTATGCGCGGGAGTCGGGCGGCATCGCCGTCATCTCCGACCGCCACGTCGAAAGTGAGCTGGCGGCAATGCCTCTCACCATTGTCATGTCGGCGATCAACCAGCGCCTCATCGAGGAGGGACTGCGCCGACGGGTTTCGGTGATCGCCGAGAGTGGGCAGCTGGTGTCCTCGCACCACATTGCGACCGTACTCGGCTTCGGCGCGTCCGCGGTCTATCCGCTGGGTGTGCAGATGCGCGCCGAGGAGAAGTTCGGCCCAGGTGACGATCAGATCTCCACTGCCTTCAAACGTTTCGCTAAGGCGGCCGAGAAGTCGTTGATGAAGACGATGGGCCGGGTCGGGCTGTGCACCGTCGAGAGTTATATCAGCGGTGAGTTCTTCGAACCCAGCTACCTCGACACCGGTGAGCCGGTGTTGCGCCGCTACTTCCCCAACGTCGCGTCCCCGGTAGGCGGCGTCGGGTTCACCACACTCGCCGACACCGTCGCCGAGTGGCACAACCGTGCCTTGGCGATCAGCGGCGAGAAGGATGTGCCGCTGCTCGGTCTGTTCAAGGAGCGCGCCGAGGGCGCCGGGCACTCATACGGAACAACGGCCGTGCGCGGATTCGTGGACATGACCGAGGAATCCATCTCCTTCGGTGACGAGGCGCGACCGGACAACCCGGACATGGCCGACCCAGAGTTCCTGAAAGTGCTGCCCCTGCACCAGCTGGAAGGTGCGTTCGGGCTCAATGATGAGGCCTACCGGCACAACAGCTTCGACGAGATGACACCGCGGGCCATCAACAGCTTCGACATCACGCCTGGATACCGCAACTTCGTGTTCGCCATGAACGCCGAGCGCACCCGCCGGCCGGCGGCACTGCGCGACGTGCTCGCGTTGCCCGCCGATGTCAACTTCGTGCACACCGCCGACGAGTTCACTTCCCAGATGAGCCAATTCGCGGCGTTCGGCAACAACAGTTATGTGGTGCGCGGGTTGACGTGCGATCAGGTGGGTGACGAGTTCACGCTGAGGCTGGCGCACAGCGCACAGCGACTGGACGCGCTCGCCGAGTCACTGGTCCTCCGCTTCGGCACCGACATCATCGACTCCGACGTCATCGGCGACCGGCTGTGGGTGCGCGCCTGCGGTGCGGCGCTGGACTACCTGACCATGGTGCGGGCCGCGCCCGCTTCGATTCCGCTGGGATCGGTGCAGCAGGCCGACGAGATCGCCGCGACGCTGACGTCGGGCGCGATGAGCCACGGCGCGCTGGTGGCGCCGGCCCACGAGGCTGTCGCGCACGGCACCAACATGGTGGGCGGCCTGTCGAACTGCGGTGAGGGCGGTGAGCACATCACGCGCTACGGGACCATCCGTGGCTCGCGGATCAAGCAGTTCGCCTCGGGCCGGTTCGGTGTGTGGGCGGGCTACCTGGCCGACCCGATGCTGCGTGAGCTGGAGATCAAGATCGGCCAGGGCGCGAAACCCGGTGAAGGTGGCCAGCTTCCGGCGCCGAAGGTCACAGTGCAGATCGCCGCGGCCCGCGGCGGCACGCCGGGAGTCGAGCTGGTGTCACCTCCGCCACACCACGACACCTACTCGATCGAGGATCTGGCTCAGCTGATCCACGACTGCAAGGCCGCGCGGGTCCGGGTGATCGTCAAACTGGTGTCCTCGGAGGGCATCGGCATCATCGCCGCGGGCGTGGCCAAAGCAGGCGCCGACGTCATCAACGTCGCGGGCAACACCGGCGGCACGGGCGCCGCCGCGGTCACCAGCCTCAAGTACGCGGGCCGCTCGGCCGAGATCGGCGTCGCCGAGGTACATCAGGCGTTGGTGGACAACGGCATCCGCCAGAAGGTCGTGTTGCGATGTTCGGGTGCGCACCAGACCGCCAGCGACGTGATCAAGTCCGCGCTGCTGGGCGCCGACAGCTTCGAATTCGGCACCACCGCGCTGATGATGCTCAAGTGCGTCATGGCCAAGAACTGCAATATCAAATGCCCGGCCGGCCTGACCACCAACGCCGAAGCCTTCGAGGGCGATCCACGCGCACTGGCCCAGTATCTGTTGAACATCTCCCACGAGGTCCGCGAGATCCTGGCGACGCTGGGACTGCCGTCCCTGCGGCACGCCCGCGGACGCAGCGATCTGCTGCACCTGTTGGATCACCCGTCGAGCATCGGCCGACTCGATCTGCGCGCCATGCTGGCCCCCGCGGAAGGGTTCGTGCCCGACGATCCGATCTACATGGAGAAGGACTACGCCGTCGACGACGCGTTCCTGACCCAGCTCGACCTCGACGGTGTCACGATGGCGCCGGTCGAGTTGAGCAACGGCAACAAGAGCGTCGGCGGTCAGCTGGCCATCGACATCGAACGGATGCTCAACCACCCCGCAACAGACGGGCCCGCCGACGGTGCGGCCGTGGCGACCGATCACCGCGGGCGTCGTTACCTGAAGCCGGACAGCGTCCTCATCAACACCACCGGCTCCGCGGGGCAGAGTTATGGCGCGTTCTGCAACGACGGAATGACACTGACACACACCGGAACCTGCAATGACGGTGTCGGCAAGAGTGCCTGCGGCGGCTCCATCGCCGTGTGCACCCCCGGCGGCGGCTCCGACCAGCCCGGCGGGAACGTACTGATCGGCAACTTCGCGCTGTTCGGCGCATCCGGCGGTCGGCTGTTCGTTGCCGGCGAGGCCGGAGACCGGTTCGCGGTGCGCAACTCGGGCTCCACCGCCGTGGTCGAGGGTGTCGGCGACTTCCTCTGCGAGTACATGACGAACGGTGCGGTGTTCAACATCGGCGGGTTCGGCAAGGGTGTTGCCAACGGGATGAGCGGCGGCTTCCTCTATCAGTACGACCCGGCAGGCGAACTGGCATCGAAGGTCAGTGCCGACTCGGTGGTCATCGCACCCTTGGCCGAGTCGCCGTTCCACGAGGTGGCAGCGCGCACCCTGCTGGAATGGCACGCCGAGGCGACCGGTTCCGCCAAAGCGGCTGCTCTGCTGGAAGCCTGGGAGCAGACCCGCCTGCACGTCACCTACGTGATGCCTCGGGCGCTGTTGCAATACCAGGATGCCGACGCGATCCTGGCGGCGAAGACTCGCAAAGAATTGCTCGACGAGCTCACCGCCGCGCTCGCCGGATATCAGGTGCATAAATTCAAGCAGTCCTACCGCGACAACGTGACGGTGCTCGGCGGCGCGGTGCCCGGCTACGGCGATACCGACACCGAAGAGATGTATACGCTGCTCAACACCTACACAGTGCTCAATCTCGCTCAGCAACTTGCGCTCTCGCGGCTCAAGGGGGTCGCCGATGTCGCCGACCCGCAGGTCGGCAAGACGGTGCGCAATCTGGTGCTCACCGAGGACTTCTTCCTCATCCAGAAGCTGCAGAAATATGCCCGCGCGGCCGTCGACGGGTTCAGCGACGAAGACTTGGCGGTGTTCATCGCCAACAAACGAATCACCGACTACAAGGACGCGCTGACCCAGCGCAATGTGCTGTCGATGGACAGCCCCGGCACGTACGGCTGGATCCTGTACCAGAGCGCCAAGAACGTCGAGCGCATCGGTCGCCTGCCCTCATTCGAAGAACTCTTTGCCGCGCAGTCGGTTCCGGACGTCGTCGCATCGCTCACCGCCCTGGAGACCACGCCATGAAAATCGCCTACATCCCCCAGGACGCCCCGTTCAACGAGGACCAGCGCGCCTGGCTTTCCGGCTTCCTCGCCGGATTGCACTCGCGACTGGCGATGAATGTCGCCCCGCCGCCCCCGGTCGCCGCCGACCAGTCGGCGCCGCGCCCGTCGTTGCGCATCCTCTACGGCACGCAGACCGGTAATGCCGAGGGTGTCGCCAACGACGCCGCCGCCGCAGCCAAGGGCCAAGGCTTCGACGTCACGGTCAGTGGACTCGACGAGATCGAGCTCGAGGAGTTCGCCGGCCTCAAGTACGTCCTGATCGTCACCTCCACCTACGGCGAGGGCGAGATGCCCGACAACGCCGAATTGTTCTGGGAGGCCCTGTCATCCTCGGTCGCACCGCGGATGGAAGGCGTCTCCTTCGGGGTACTGGCACTGGGCGACACCAGCTACGACGGGTTCTGCCAGGCCGGCAAGCTGTTCGACACCCGCCTCGAGCAACTCGGGGCATCGCGGGTGTTGGCCCGCACCGACTGCGATGTCGACTACGAGTCCGAAGCGGCCGAGTGGATCCAGGGCGCACTCTCCGCGCTGGTGCCGACGTCGGGCGCCAGTGGCGTCCCCAGCACACCACCACCGAGTGCCGTCGCCCGCTCGGGATGGACGCGCAAGAACCCGTTCCTCGCCGAATTGGTGGTCAACAAACTGCTTTCCGGCCCCGGCTCGGACAAGGAGATCCGGCACTACGAGTTCGCGTTGGCCGACAGCGGCATCGAGTACGACGCGGGCGACGCGCTGGCCGTCATCCCGGAGAACAACCCGGAGGTGGTCGAGGCGATCGCCGAGCACTTCCGGGTGTCCCCCGACACGCTGGTCGACGGCGAACCGCTCGGCGAGTTGCTGTCACATCGCTACGAGATCAGCGCACCGTCCAAGGATCTGCTCGGTGAGGTGGAAAAGCGCGCGGAGAACGAGGAGTTCTCCCATGTGCTGCGCGGGGGCGTGAAGGAGACGCTGGAGCGCTGGCTGTACGGCAAGGACATCCTGGATATCCTGCGGATCGCGGGTGATGGCCTGAGCGTCGAGGAGTTCGTCAGCTTGCTCAGACCGCTTGCACACCGGGCATATTCGATATCGTCGAGCCCCTTGGCACATCCGGACCGGATCCACCTGACCGTGGCCAGCGTGCGGTACCGCAAGAGCGGTCGCCTGCGCGGTGGGGTGTGCTCGACATTCCTGGCCGACCGGGGCACCACGGCGAAGATCTTCCTGCAGCCCAACAAATCGTTCCGGGTGCCTGCCGACGACAGCGCGCCGATGATCATGATCGGCCCCGGCACCGGGGTGGCACCGTTTCGTGCGTTCCTGCAGGAACGTTCGCATCGGGAGGCCAAGGGGCCCAACTGGTTGTTCTTCGGTGATCAGCACCGCGAGCACGACTTCGTCTACTCCGAGGAGATCACGGCATGGCAGAACTCCGGGCTGCTGAATCGCCTGGAGCTGGCGTTCTCTCGCGATCAGGCCGAGAAGATCTACGTGCAGACGCGGATGCTGGAACACGGCAAGGAGCTGTTCGGCTGGCTGCAGGAGGGCGGCCACTTCTACGTGTGCGGTGACGCGACCCGGATGGCCAAGGATGTCGACAAGGCGTTGCACGATATCGTCGCCGCCCACGGCGGGCTGGACGCGGACGGGGCGGTGGAATACGTCAACTCGCTGAAGCGGGAGAAGCGGTACGTGCGCGATGTGTACTGATGGACGAAGATGCACATTCCGGCGAGGCGCCGGTCTGCGGTGATCGCCGCGTCCCGGGCCTTGTTGTCCGGTGTGACGTCGATGTGGAAGCCATGCGCGCCTACGACTGCACTCCCACCGTTTTGTAAGCACTCACCGATGACCAGAATTTCGCGAATCCCGTTCTGAACGGTGATGATTCGTCAGGTGACCATTCCCAACGTTCGTCATCGAAGTAGTACCTATACCACCCCACTCGCCGGGGCATACCGGCGGCGAGTGCCACTGGCAAAGCTTCTGATTTCCTCACATGTCGACATTGCCGTGCCCCACCTCGTGTGCCGTGGGCTGCCAGCGATTTGTGCTGCACGGCTGCAGCCATGGACTGCAGCCGTGCACCACGCGAAGGAGTTAGCTCGAGTCGACCGTGGTCGATTCGATGGTGCGGGCGGCGCCCGCGTGCGCGACGTCGATGCGGCGCGGTTTGGCGCGCTCGGCGAGCGGGATGCTCACGGTGAGGACGCCATTCTCGTAGGTGGCCGAAATGCGAGAGCAGTCGACGCCTTCGCCCAGGGACAACTGACGGCGGTACGTTCCGGAGAATCGCTCGTTGGACAGCCACTGGACGGCATCTCCGGACCGTGCACTGCGATGCGCGGTCAAGGTCATCGTCCCGTTGTCGACACTGACGTCCACTGATCCGGGATCGACACCGGGCAGGTCAGCAGTCAGAACGTAATGATCGTCGACCTTGTACAGGTCCATCGGCATGAATCGCGGCACGCGACCGGAGCCGACCTGGCTCGCCAGCACATCCCGAGTCAACGCATCACCAAAAGGATCAAAACGAAGCACAGCAATCCACCTCCTCGTCACTCACGGAGCCCGTCTCTTGGCGGGCCGCTCATTCACTGTGCAACCAGAAATTTAGCACTCGAGACACGAGAGTGCTAGTCCTGATTTTCAGTACGACCGCCCCGGGTCCTGCTGCGCTGCAGACCTTCTCACCGTCACCCCGCAGCGACACTGGCCAGCAGACGCAGCGACGTCGCCCCCACCCGGTCGATCACGGAGATCACTCCGCGGCCGTCCGCAACGGATAGGCGTCGACACCGCTGAGCGGCTCGATCAGGATGATCACGCCGCTGCGTTCGGCCAGCTGACCGACGTGCTCGAGGTTCTCGGTCGCCACATCGTCCTGTGCCTGCGGGTCCAGGCCGGTGAGCCGGTTGCCGTAAAGCGCGTTGAACGCCTTGGTGCCCAGCCGGTCCCCGATGCCGAACGCGACCTCGGCGTTGTCCCGGAACTCCTGTCGCCGGCCGGGATCCGACAGCAACCCGCGCTCCCCTGCGGCCATGTCGCCGCCGACGAAATTGAGCGCGGTGAGCCGGACTCCGGCATCTTCGACTGCCGCGATGAAGGCATCGACTTCGGTGTCTCCGGGGATCGCGTCGTCGAAGGGCCACCAGAACTCGACCGCGTCAAAGCCCGCGTCACGAGCCGCCTGCGGACGCTGCAGCAGCGGCACATCGGTCAACAGCATCGAGCAGTTGACGACGAATGCCATATCAGCCGCGGCCGGAGTAGGGCATGGCCCGCGCCATCACGGTCAGGGTCGGGACGGACACCTCCAGCGGGAGGTCCACGATATCGGCGATGGTCTGCGCCACATGCTTGACGTCGAAGGTCGGCTCGGCGGTGAAGCCGCTGGTCATCTCGGTGGCCGCGTTGCCGATGTCGATCTGCGTCACGCAGATGTCGAGGTCGCGCAGATCGAGCACCAGCGATGCCGTCAGCCCGCTGATCGCATGTTTGGTGACCACGTAGGCCAGGCTGCTCGGGCGCGGTCGGTGTGCGGCCAATGACCCGTTGTTGATGATCCGGCCGCCGCGCGGCAGCTGCCCGGCCAGCGGCTCCGGCCGCCGGCCTGCCAGCACGACCTGATGTCCGGCGTCGAGCAGAACCCGGGCCGTCGCGCGGCCGATACCGCTACCGGCGCCGGTGATGACCACAACCTTGTGCATGGAATTGATTGTCCCGTTGCGTCAAGGGACGTGCGCTTGCCCACACCGACGATCCGCCATTTGTTCTCCAACCCTCCAGTCAGGGTAGAGTTGGCGTCGTTCCTGAATCAGCCCTCGTGGCCGATTCTCACTCCGCACGTCGGCGCGCGACGCCGAATGCCAGTTTCAACCAACACTTTTCGTGTGAATACGCGTAACCGACGACGGTCGCGCGACGTCGCCGCGCCCATCGAAATGGAGCTGTGGATGGAAACACTGCCGAATAGGCTCACCCCGCAACAGGAGCAATCGGTACTGGCCACGCTGCGCTCACCGAAACGGCTGCGCACCGAGGTGCTCGCCGGTCTGGTGGTGGCGCTGGCGTTGATCCCGGAGGCCATCTCGTTCTCCATCATTGCCGGCGTCGACCCACGCATCGGACTGTTCGCCTCGTTCACCATGGCCGTCACCATCGCCATCGTCGGCGGCAGGCCGGCCATGATCTCTGCGGCCACTGGTGCCGTCGCGCTGGTGGTCGCCCCGCTGGTGCGCAGCCATGGCCTGGACTATCTGATCGCGGCGGTGATCTTGGCCGGTGTCCTTCAACTGATCCTCGGGGGTCTGGGCGTTGCCCGGCTGATGCGGTTCGTGCCGCGCAGCGTGATGGTCGGCTTCGTCAACGCGCTGGCCATTCTGATTTTCGTGTCCCAGGTGCCGCATCTACTGGGGGTGCCGTGGCTGGTGTACCCGATGGTTGCCGTCGGCATCCTGCTGATGGTGGCGCTGCCCAGAATCACCACCGTGATCCCCGCTCCGCTCGTCGCGATCCTCCTATTGACCGCTGCCACCATCGGATTGGGATGGGCAGTGCCCAATGTCGGAGACGAGGGTCAGCTTCCGTCGAGCCTGCCCACCCTGCTGATCCCCGATGTGCCCTTCACCCTGCGGGCGCTGGGTGTCATCGCGCCGTATGCGCTGACGATGGCCGTGGTCGGTCTGCTGGAATCTCTGATGACGGCCAAGCTCGTCGATGACATCACCGACACCCATTCCCACAAGTCGCGGGAGGCCATGGGACAGGGTGTGGCCAACGTCGTCACCGGCTTCTTCGGCGGTATGGGCGGCTGCGCGATGATCGGCCAGACCATGATCAACGTCAAGGTGTCCGGTGCCCGCACCCGCATCTCCACGTTCCTGGCCGGGGCGTTTCTGCTCGGCCTCGTCGTCGGTCTCGGCGATTTGGTCGCGCAGGTCCCGATGGCCGCCCTGGTCGCAGTCATGATCATGGTGTCGGTGGCCACCCTGGACTGGCGCAGCATCCACCCAAAGACGTTGCGCCGCATGCCGAGAAGCGAAACCACTGTCATGCTCGCCACCGTCGCAGTAACCGTGGCCACCGACAACCTCGCGTACGGCGTGGCGCTCGGCACGCTTACCGCCATGGTGCTGTTCGCCCGCCGGGTCGCCCACCTCACCGAGGTCGTCGACATCGCCCACCCCGACGACGACACCCGCGTCTATGCGGTCAGAGGCGAGTTGTTCTTCGCATCGAGCAATGACCTGGTCTACCAGTTCGACTATGTGGGCGACCCCATCAATATCGTCATCGACATGAGTCAGGCCCACATCTGGGATGCCTCCACGGTCGCCACCCTGGACGCGATCACCACCAAATACGCGGCCAAAGGTAAGAATGTCACCATCGTCGGGATGAACGACAACAGCGCCGAGCGCCACGCCCGCCTCAGCGGTCGACTGGACGCGGCACCCTAGACCGATCCGGAGGGACTGCCAGAGTGGATAGCCGCGACGCCGATCCAGAACTGCTGCAGATCGGCGACGTCGCCACTCGCACCGGCCTGTCGATCAAAACCATCCGTCACTACGACGACGTCGGACTGGTCACTCCCTCAGTGCGGTCATCCGGCGGCTTTCGCCTTTACACCAGTGGTGACGTCGCACGACTGCTGTCCATCCGCCGGATGAAACCTCTCGGTTTCACCCTCGACGAAATGCGCGGGCTGCTCGAGGCGCTCGACACTCTTGACAATGACGCATCAACGAAAACGCAGAGCGCACAAGCCATGCGCTACCTCGCCGACTGTCACCAACGTACGCTGCAGGCGTGCGCCAAACTCGCGCAGCAACTCGCCTACGCCCATGAACTCACCGATCAACTGGCCCAGTACCGCGACCCCGGCGCCGCCGGGCGGTGGGAGCCCTGAGGATGCTCAGATCAGGCATGCCGCCTGGGTGGCCCGGCGTGTCGGTCGTGGTGGCACTTTCCTCAGCGGTCGGCGCGGTCGGCATCCTGCCGATCGTGGCGATTCTCATTGGCATCGTCGGCGCCGCCGCAGTTTTCGGGTGGCCACGGATGGTCAGTCGGCGCACGGCCGACGCCGACCAGAGCTGAGCTGAGCTGAGCTGGGTGTGCATATCGGTGAAGGAGGATGACGCATGAATGCCACGGGCTATGTCGATGGTATCGAGGTGTTGTGGCGGCCGGGCTGCCCGTTCTGCAGCAGTCTGCGCAGAGGACTACGGCGACGCGCGATAGCGACGACCGAGATCAACATCTGGGACGATCGCGGCGCCGCGGAGCGCGTACGCGCCGTCACCGGCGGTGACGAGACAGTCCCCACGGTGTTCGTGGGGACCGCAGCGTTGGTCAATCCCAGCGTGCGAGAGGTGGTCGACACCGTCAAGGCCGAATTCGGTTTGCGTGCAACGGAACTACTGGGGAGCCACACGGAATCGGTTCGACGGCCATGGTGGTCGCGGATGTTCGGACGCGCATCGGGTTGACACCCAGGGCGCTCGGGTCAACGCGTTGCGGGTTCAGCGCTGCTTGTCACGCCCCGACGACGCGAACAGAAACAGACTGATCGTCATCGGTCCGAATCTGGCGCATATTCCACCGGACCGGACATTGCCGCAGGTCCACGCGGCGGGTGACTTACGGCACTAGTCGACACCAGCCTGCGTGGGGCAGTGTGGAAACCAAGGGAACCAAGGGATTGGTCTGGTCACCACTTGCGAGGTGAGGCTTTTGCTCGAATCGGTGTCGCCTTCGATGGCTCATCATGGTCTGCCAGCGCATGAAGTGGTGCTGTTGTTGGAGACCGATCCGCACCGCGGTCTCTCCGACGCTGAGGCGGCCGAGCGGCTTGAGCGCTTCGGGCCCAACACGTTGCCGGCCGTCGCGGGTGCCGGTTTGCTGGTGCGCATACTGTGCCAGTTTCATCACCCGTTGATCTATGTTCTGCTCGTCGCCGGAGCCATCACCGCCGGGCTGCAGGAATTCGTCGACGCCGCGGTGATCTTCGGCGTCGTGGTGATCAACGCGATCGTGGGTTTCATTCAGGAGTCCAAGGCCGAGGCCGCACTGGAGAGCCTGCGCTCCATGGTGCAGACCCAGGCCAAAGTGGTGCGCGAGGGCCACGAACACACGATGCCGTCCGAAGGGCTTGTCCCTGGTGATCTGGTGTTGTTGGAGGCCGGGGACAAGGTCCCGGCCGATGTGCGGGTGGTGCGCGAGACCGAGCTGAGGGTGAACGAATCGGCGCTCACCGGGGAATCGGCGCCGGTGCACAAAAACGAGGTAGTGCTGCCGCCGGTGACGCCGGTGGCGGATCGCCGCAATATGGCCTACTCGGGCACGTTGGTGACGGCGGGAAACGGCGCCGGCGTCGTGGTCGCTACAGGCGCCGAAACCGAGCTCGGCGAAATACATCGCCTGGTGGGTGCCGCCGACGTTCTCGCCACGCCGCTGACGGCGAAGCTCGCGTGGTTCAGCAAGGTTCTGACCATCGCCATCTTGGGATTGGCCGCAGTCACCTTCGGTGTCGGGTTGCTACGGGGGCAGGATGCCGTCGAAACGTTCACTGCGGCGATCGCGCTGGCGGTCGGGGCGATCCCCGAAGGCCTGCCCGCCGCCGTCACGATCACTCTGGCCATCGGTGTGTCTCGAATGGCCAAGCGCCGCGCGGTCATTCGGCGTCTTCCTGCGGTGGAGACGCTGGGAAGCACCACCGTGATCTGCGCGGACAAGACGGGCACGCTGACCGAAAACCAGATGACTGTGCAGGTGATCTGGACTGCCGGCGGCCTGGTTGAGGTGACCGGAACCGGCTACGTCCCCGACGGTGTCCTGCGGGACCGCGGTGATGCGCCGGTGTCAGTGGATGCCAATGTGGCGCTGTGCTGGTCGCTGCTGGCCGGGATGTGCTGCAACGACGCCGCACTAGCTCGTGACGACGACGGGCGATGGGACGTCGTGGGTGACCCCACCGAGGGTGCGATGCTCGTGGCCGCCACCAAGGCCGGCCTCGACCGGGATCGGCTCGCCGCGACACTGCCCCGGCAGGCTGCGATTCCGTTTAGCTCCGAACGTCAGTTCATGGCCACGCTGCACGGCGACGGTGGCAGCGACCACGTCGTGCTGGTCAAGGGTTCGGTGGAGCGGATGCTCGAGCTGTGCAGCACCCAGATGGGCACCGACGGTGCGCCACGGTGGTTGGACCGCGCCGAAGTGATGAGGGCGGCCGAGATGCTGTCCGCCCAGGGGCTGCGGGTGCTGGCCACCGGTGTGCGCGCCGCGACCGACCCTCAAGACTTTCAGGAGGGCGCGCTCGCGGGTTCGCTGACGTTGACTGGATTGCAGGCGATGCTCGATCCGCCCCGCGCGGCGGCGGCGTCTGCGGTGGCTGCCTGCCACGCTGCGGGCATTGCGGTCAAGATGATCACCGGCGACCACGCCGGGACCGCCATCTCGATTGCCACCAAGGTGGGATTGCTCGCGGGGGGTGAACCAGCGCCGGGTGCGGTTCTCACTGGTGCCGACCTCGCCACGCTGAGGTCCGAGGAGTATCCCGACGCCGTGGACGGGGCGAGCGTGTTCGCCAGGGTGTCGCCCGAGCAGAAATTGCGCCTGGTGGAGGCCCTGCAGTCCAAGGGGCACGTGGTGGCGATGACCGGTGATGGTGTCAACGACGCGCCGGCGTTGCGGCAGGCCAGCATTGGCGTTGCGATGGGTAAGGGTGGCACCGAGGTCGCCAAGGATGCCGCCGATATGGTGCTGACCGACGATGACTTCGCCACCGTCGAAGCCGCGGTCGAAGAGGGCCGCGGCGTGTTCGACAATCTCACCAAGTTCATCACCTGGACCTTGCCCACGAATATCGGTGAGGGATTGGTCATCCTGGCGGCCATTGCGTTTGGCGTTGCGCTGCCGATCCTGCCCAGCCAGATTCTGTGGATCAACATGACCACCGCCGTCGCACTGGGGCTCATGCTCGCGTTCGAACCCAAGGAACCCGGCATCATGACCCGGCCGCCGCGCGATCCCGACCAGCCGCTGCTCACCCGCGCGCTCGTCACGCGGATTCTGCTGGTCTCGACACTGCTCGTCGCCAGCGCATGGTGGCTGTTCGAATGGGAACTCAGCAATGGTGCCAGCCTCCCGGAAGCCAGGACGACGGCACTGAACGTCTTCGTTGTCGTCGAGGCGTTCTATCTGTTCAGCTGCCGATCGCTGACCCACTCGGCCTGGCGCATCGGAGTGTTCTCCAACCGCTGGATCACCCTCGGCGTCACCGCACAAGCCGTCGCTCAACTCGCGATCACCTACCTACCCGCGATGAACACGTTGTTCGGTACCGCACCGATCGGTATCGGCGCCTGGTTGCGCATCTTCGCCATCGCGGTCGCGGCCAGCGTCGTCGTCGGCATCGATAAGTGGCTGCGCCGACCACGCGAATCGGGTTCAATTCAACCGACTCACGAAGAC
>WOYS01000087.1 GCA_011620645.1 Mycobacterium sp. | reverse complement strand
CACCGGGAATCAATCATCTAGCCAAATTGACCCTGGTGGGTCGCCCGTTCCGGGCTGAAAATGGTGTGGTGGTCGCCTTGCGACGCCGTAGCTCTATGGTTCTTCGAGGCCGTCGTCTAGCCGGGCGCCGGGGTCATGTCGTGTGCCCTTCATTGTTGCCGTTTCATCGAGCACGAGGATTAGATTCTGTTGTTTCGTTGGCCCCGCGGGCGATCACCCACCAGATGACGGTTGCAGGTGATGCGAGGAGTTGATGGACGATGTTGGCCGAATCTACCGACGAGGAACAGATCATTGCCAGGGTCGCTGCCCTGGATATCGGTAAGGCCGAGCTGGTGTGTTGTGTGCGGGTTCCCGCAGAAGGCAACCCCGGCAAGCGGTTACAGGAGGTGTCGACGCATTCGACGATGACCCGGTCGCTGACCGAGCTGGCCAATCACTTGGTCGAGTTGGGGGTCCAGCGGGTGGTGATGGAAGCGACGTCGGATTATTGGAAACCGGTGTTCTATCTGCTGGAGGCGCACGGGCTGGACCCATGGTTGGTCAACGCCCGCGACGTCAAACATCTCCCCGGTCGGCCCAAGACCGACGTGCTCGACGCGGTCTGGTTGTGCAAGGTCGCCGAACGCCAGATGCTACGACCCAGTTTCGTGCCACCGTGGCCGATCCGCCGGTTGCGGGATCTGACTCGCTACCGCATCGATCTGGTCGGTGTGCGCACCGCGGAGAAGAACCGGGTCGAGAAACTCCTCGAAGACGCCTGCATCAAGCTCTCCGTCGTCGCCTCCGACATTTTCGGGGTTTCCGGGCGGGCGATGATGGCCGCGTTGATCGCCGGGGAACGCGACCCCCAGACGCTCGCGCAGTTGGCGCGCTCCCGGATGCGCACCAAGATCGGCCGGCTCGAGGAGGCCTTCAACGGCCACTTCGGCGAGCATCACCGATTCCTGCTGACCCGGATGCTGGACCGAATCGACGGTATCAACGCCGACATCGCCGCCGTCGACGCCCAGATCGAGGTCCACCTGGCCCCTTTCTCAGTGGCGGCACGCCTGGATGAGATCCCCGGCATCGGGCCGGTCGCCGCCGCCATCATCATCGCCGAGGTCGGGGTCGACATGTCGCGGTTCCCGACCGCAGGGCACCTGTGCTCGTGGGCGAAGTTCTCCCCCGGCATCAGCTCCTCGGCCGGCAAGACCAAGGGCAACGGCTCCACCGGGCACGGCAACCGCTACCTCGCCCGCGTCCTGGGTGAGGCGGCCGTCGTCGCCGGGCGAACCGACACCTTCCTGGGCGAACGCTACCGACGCATCGCCCGACGACGCGGTAAGAAACGTGCGATCGTCGCCGTCGGGCGGTCCATCCTCGTCATCGTCTGGCACCTGATCGCCAATGAGGACACCCGATACACCGACCTCGGATCCGATCACTTCACCAAGCACGTCAACCCGGACGCGAAGAAACGCAACCACATTCGCCAACTCGAAGCACTCGGCTACAGCGTCACCCTCACCCCAGCCGCCTGAACCCACTTACCCAGCTCGGAGCCACCCGATCCCACTCGGTGCAGCCCGCGTACGAGACAACGCAGTCACGTCACCATCATTTTCGGATTAGTTCTCCAGGGCGCTGCGCGCCGCCGTGGGGAGGGAAAATGCCCTTCACCGCGCGTGGGGTGCGGGCGGGGCGGGGCAGGCCTGGCGATCATCTAAGAATTCCTAGCGCAGAGGTGTCGTGGCGGCGGACACTGAGCGGGTGTTTCGGTCGACCCCGGACGTTCTATGGTGCCGGTGAGCCTGTGGATTAGTTTGGTGGTGGAGGGCACTGTTCGTCCGCGGGAACCGTGGATTGTTGCCTTCGAGCACGAGTGTCAGAATTCTGTTTCTATCCTCGCCCTCCCCGAAACACGCATCCGTACAAGGGAATACGAATCCGTGTGCGCACGGGGATGGGACGGTCGGTGATGGATGTGATGCACCCGCGGTGCGCGGGAATCGATATCTCGAAGAGGGACGCGAAAGTGTGTGTACGCATCCAGGGCCGCGGCAAGCGGCGCACCGCGTCTACGGTGACGACCTGGGGGGCAATGACCAACCAGATCCTGGCGCTGCGCGAGCACCTGCTCGAGCAGCAGGTCACCTGTGTGGTGATGGAGGCAACCAGCGATTACTGGCGCCCGTTCTACTACCTGCTCGAAGAGCATTTCGAGGTGATGCTGGTCAACGCCCGCGACGTTAAGACCGTGCCGGGCCGCAAGAGCGACGTGTCCGACTCCGCGTGGCTGGCCGATCTCGGGGCGCACGGGCTGGTGCGCGCGTCGTTCGTGCCGCCGGAACCGATCCGGGTACTGCGTGATCTGACCCGCGCCCGCACCGTGATCACCCAGGAGCGCAGCCGCGAGATCCAGCGGCTGGAGAAGCTGCTCGAGGACGCCGGGATCAAGCTGTCCTCGGTGGCCACCGATATCACCGGGGTGTCGGGGCGGTTGATGCTGCAGGCATTGATCGAGGGGCGCGACGATCCCGCGGGGATCGCCGATCTGGCGAAACGACGGCTGCGGAGCAAGATCCCGGCGTTAACCGAGGCCCTGCACGGACACTTCAGCACCCACCACGCATTCATGGCGCGGTTGTTCCTGGACCGCATCGACGCCCACACCGCCGACATCGCGCGGCTCTCGACCCGCATCGAGGAATCGATGCAACCTTTCTGCGCGGCCCGGGAGCTGCTGATCAGCATCCCGGGCTTCTCCCGGACCGTGGCTGAGGTGTTCCTCGCCGAAACCGGCGGGGACATGACCCAGTTCCCGACCGCCGGCCATCTCTGCTCATGGGCCGGCACCGCCCCGGGGTCCAACGAATCCGCCGGGCGGGTGAAATCGACCAAGACCCGCCCCGGCAACCGCTACCTCAAAGGCGCACTCGGTGTCGCCGCCCTCTCAGCGTGCCGGTCGAAGGGCACCTACTTCAGCGCGAAGTACAAGCGGATCGCCTACCGTCGCGGGCCGATGAAAGCGCTCGTCGCCGTCGAGCACTCGATGCTCGTCGCGGCGTGGAACATGCTCACCAACGGCGAGTTCTACCGCGACCCCGGCGCCGACTATTTCAACCACCACGTCCCAGCCAAGACCAAAGCCCGCGCGATCCAACAGCTCCAAGCCCTCGGCTACCACGTCACCCTCCAACCGCTCGCCGACACCGCATAAACCCGCACACAACCGCCAACTCGCCACCACCACCAGGTCACCGCCACCTGTACTCACCAAGTCGTGGTCACCCTATTTTCGTGTCAGCAATTCAGGGGCGCTGCGCTGGCCCCGCCGTGGGGGCAGAAAATGTGGCGCC
>WOYS01000127.1 GCA_011620645.1 Mycobacterium sp. | reverse complement strand
CCGGCTGCGTTGTCTCCGGCTGCGTTGTCTCCGGCTGCGTTGTCTCCGGCTGCGTTGTCTCCGCCTGCGCCAAAGCCAGAACCTCTTCAGCCGACGGCGGGCTGGACGGATGGTAGGAGAGGCACCACGGCGCGACGATCCGGTGGAACGCCTCCCCCTCGGTGGCCACGTAGAAGTTGCCGGCCCGCAACCGGCTGATATCGGGCACCAATCCACCCTTGGCCCTGGCCATTTCCTCGGCGGTGCCGATCTGCACCGGCGAGTTCAGCAGCCCGTAGAACTGGGTGGTCGCATTGCCGGGGATCTGGTTGTGCAGGCCCTTGGGCGACTGCGTCGCGAACACCAGGCCGAGCCCGTACTTGCGGGCCTGCGAGGCCAGCGCCAGCGTGCTGCGGGTGCTGGCCGTGGTGCCGCGTGAGGGCGCCAGGGTCTGCGCCTCGTCCATCACCAGCAATCCGCCAAGCGGCCGATCCCCGGCCGGGTTGCGTTTGATCCAGGCGAACAACGCCATCTGCAGCTGGTTGACGAAACCCTGCCGCTGCTCATCGGACTGCAATCCGATCATGCTGATCACCGACACCCGGGCGCGCTTCCCGTCCGACGGCGTCAACAGCACCCCCGGATCGACGGGCTGTCCCTCCCCACCGAACAGCGGGTCGTTGACCATCGCTGCCCGCAGGTCCTGGGCCATGTCCCTGGCGATCTTGCGACCGTCGACCAGATTGCTGACATCGTCGGGCAGGTCGGCGAGCATGTCGATGAACCCGCCCAGCGTCGGAGCCGGTTGACGTCCGTACTGCTGCAACGCTTCTCGCAACACAGCGCGGGAACGGTTGGCCTTCTGGGTCTGCCCGGAGATCAGTGCACGGGGCTCCAGCGCGGCGCACGCCGACTCGACGGCGTCGTTGTACTCGTCGTGATCGTCGACGACACTGGGGAAATCGGGCAGCGGCTGGAACGCCAACGGGCGGCCGCTGGAGCGGCGCGGCGTCCAGATGATGACCTCGGTGTTGTCCAGGTACTCCTGCGCGCGGCGATCGTCACCGTGCTGCCAGCCCGGCGGCGGCGTCGGCCACGCCGAACCCAGCCGGGACAGATCGTTGTTGGGATCCAACACAATCGAGGACACCCCGCGCAGCGCGCACTCCTCGACCAGCCGGCGGATCAGCACCGTCTTACCCGATCCCGAGCCGGCGAACACCGCGACGTGCTTGCGCAACAGGCTCAGGTCGATCGCCACTGTCTTGTCGGTGGCCAGCTCGACCCCGAGCGGAATCCGGTCGTCGGGCACGACATCGCCCTCGTTGTGCGGCAACGGTCCCGGCGCCACCTCCGCGACGGGTGCGGCTTCGAACCCCAACGCCTGCTGCAACACCGTGATGCTGTGTGCGGGGCGGCGTTCGCGCAGCCAGTCGGTCAACCCATGGACGTCCTCGGCGATCAGGTCGCGCAGCGCGGTCATGGTCCGGATGTCGTCATCGGACAGCGCGAGGGTGCGTCCACCCGTGCGTTCGAAGTCCGCGACCAGCGCGGCCGTCTTGACGCCACTCGGCCACGGCGTATTGCGCAGCACGAACAGCCTGCGCCGGTCCCCACCGGAGACGAGACCCGATGCGCTGGAAGCCTTCTTGATGCGGTTCTGCGCGGCGACAGCATTGGTGGCGCCGATCGCACGGAACGCCCAGTGCCGTTCATCGGCGGTGGCCGAATCCAGGGTCTGGCGCAGCCGGGCGTGCAGCACGACATGCGATCCCGGTGGCGGGTCGCACGCGTAGGTCTGGGGATCGTCGCGCTCGGCGATCCAGGCGGTCAGCGCGGCACCCAGCAGTCCGGGCACGGCGGTGTCCTCACCGTCCTGATCGAGCGCGGCCACCGGCACCGCGCGGGCGCGGTAGGCGGCGAACAACTGGTCGAGGACGGCGAACTCCACCGGGTCCGGAGTATCGCGGCGGCGCAGGCAACCGCGGACGTGTTCGTCGGCGCGAATCAGCAGTTGGCGCGGGGTGTGCCCGGCGGCACCGTCGAACGCCGACGGCAAGATCGGCCAACTGGCGTATGGCGGGGTGAACCCGACCGAGGCGTAGCTGGCGGCGAAGCGGCGCTCCAGGATGGCCCGGCCGATGTCCGCGCTGGGCAGCGGCGCCAGCGGCGCGGTGACCCGGAACCGGTCGGACACAGTGGCGGTGGCGTGGTCGCGGATGCGTTCCCACGCCCAGGGCAGGCAGGCCACCACCGCGACGGTGCGGCGCATGGTCTGGCGCACCGACATCAGCCCGTGGGCGACCTGTTCCAGCGCGCCACCCTCACCGTCAGTCGAGGACTCGTCGGTGCGGGCAGAGGATTGCGCCAGCAGCGTGTCGATCTGATCCAGCGCCAGCACCGCGGGGCCGACCAGCGCGGTGAGCCGGGCGATATCGCGCACGCACTGCTGCGCGGACGGACTGGTGCCGCGCAGCCGCCACAATTGACGGTCGTCGGCGCCGACCTCGTCACTGCCCTGCAGATAGGCGTCGCCGATATCGCGAGCAACCAGGTCACTGGCGGCCAGCAGCACCAGCGCCCGCAGCGTCTGATGGCAGTCGCGGACGTCGCGGCGCGCCTTGGCCAGGGTGTTGACGAAGGCGTCCAACGTTTCCGGTTCGAGGTCGTCGTCACCGATGATGGCGCGGCGCTCGGCGCGGGACACGTGCGCGATGGAGGACAGCTCCCACAGCAGGTCCTTGAGCTGGGTTTCGCGGTCGGCGCCGGGGCGGCCGAAGCTTTCCAGGACCCCACTGCGCACCGATTCCCAGAAGCTGGCGGCGTCGAGCAGTTCGACGACGAAGAAGAAGCCGCCGTCGGCCTGGACGCGTTGGCGGATCTGGCCGAGCAGATGGGTCTTCCCGGAGCCGGCCTGCCCGCGGATGGCAACGCCGAGCGGAGCGGTGTCGGGATCGCGCAGCGCATCGCCGAAGGCATCCATGACATCGTCGACGGCGTGTTCATTGAGTCCGTTGACGTGGGTGGTCTGTGGGCACCACAGATCGTCACTGGTAGGTGCCCAGGTGAGACGGAGCGCGGCGAGCGCTTCGCGGTGTGCCTCCTGCATTAACCCTCGATGCTAATCAGATGCTTTGCCTGATTGCCGACTTCGAGCGCGGCGGCGTGGTCGGCGGCGGTGAGCACTTTTTGGTTTTCCTCGGGGATGAGGCTGACGGTGGCGGCCCGGTTGAGCTCGCTGAGTGCGGTGTCGAGGTCGTCACGGGCCAGGTCGGCCAGGTTCTCGCGCAGCCGGGCCAGCGCGAGCCAGGCGCCGGGCCGGGCGGTCAGCGCGGCATAGGAGGCGCGGATCCGGTCCTCGATCGAAGGCGGCGCTTCGGCGGGTGCGCTGAACACCTCGGCGAGGCTGAGGTCGGCGCGGCGCAGGTAGCCGTCGAAGGCGGCCAGGAAGGTATGCAGTGTTTTGGCCGGTCCGGTGGAGCGCGGCGGCGGCTCAGCGGTCAGCAGGTCGCGGCACAGTCGCCAGCCGCGGTCGGTGAGTTCGTGCACGAATCGGCCACCGGTGCGGTCGGATTCGATCAGGCCGAGTTGATTGAGCTTGTCGCGGCCGGCCTTCTCCAGCTTGGGGCCCAGCGCGATGAGCTCGGGGTTGGGCACCGGTCGGGACGCGGCCATCAGGACCAGCAGCACAGCGCGTTCGGTTCCGGTCAGGTCGGCCGGGGTGACAGTCACGGCTTACAACGTAGCGGGATGCACGGTCCTCGTCAGAGGGAGCCTGACGGTGGCGTTTGCTATAGAGTGCGGGCGCTGCGCACCACCGCGCGGACGCGGTCTTTCAGAGTGGCGGCATCCGCGTGGTCGATGCTTTCGGCCAGGACGCGGAATCCGTCGACGGTCGCGACGACGGCGCCGTCGGGTTCGACGACGCAGACGACCAGGAAGTCGTGGCCGCCGATCTCGGCGATGCCGCGGGCCAGCGCTGCGGCGGCTTCGACGTCGCGGACGGCGACCACGGGTGCGCCGCCGGCGTAGGAGTCGAGTGCCTCGCGGACCTTGATCGGGTCGGGCAAACCGGACCCTCGGCGATTCCAGGCGAGGTTCGATCGTTTAGTGACATGAATGCCAAACAATGCTACTGAAGTGCCTATAGAGTGACATTGTGGACCCGTCCATGTTCGTAAACGCCCACACCAGATCTCTCGTGCAGATTTCCGGAAGCGACCCACGGACCGGGGAATGGCACCACTCCGCGTTTGTTCCAGCGCCACTACCTGCGGCGATGCCTCAGTTTTCAAACAGAACATTCATCGCCGTGTCCGCGGCGCGCGCCGCGCTGGCCGCCCTGGACAGTACAGCCCGGCAACTGCCGAATCCGACGATGCTGCGCACTCCTGCACTACGACGCGAGGCGCAGAGCACGTCCGCCCTCGAGGGCACGTACGCGCCGCTGACCTCGGTCTACACCGCAGACGAGGACGAGCCGGCCTCTAGCGAGTTGGTTGAGATCCTCAACTATGCCCGAATGGCTGACCACGGTTTCAGTTGGGTGGCCGACGGACGACCGATCACGGTCGCGATGCTGGAACACCTTCAGGGCGAATTGATGCGCGGCACCCCGCTCGAACGCCATTCGGGGTCCGTTCGGGACACGCAAGTCGTCATTGGTAGGCGCCGCGACGCCGACGAGCAGACAAACGCGGTGCACGCAGCGCGCTTCATTCCGCCTCCACCGGGCGACCATCTCAGAGCGGGACTGGGCGACCTCGTCGGCTGGCTGCAAAGCGATCACTCCGCGTCGATTGATCCTGTCGTCGCCGCTGCGATGTCGCACTACCAGTTCGAAACGCTGCACCCGTTCCACGACGGGAACGGTCGCCTCGGCCGGCTCCTGATCGTGTTGCATCTGGTGCAGATGAATGTCCTCAGCGAGCCGACACTCACCGTCTCACCGTGGTTCGAATCGCGCCGCACGGACTACTACACGCGACTGCTCGCGGTCAGCACCGACGGCGATTGGGATGGTTTCGTCGAGTTCTTCGCCGCGGGACTTCGTGATGCCGCCGACAGCACTCGCGAGCAGATGCTCAAACTTGTTGCAGTCCAAAGCGATCTGAAGGAGCTCATTTGCGCATCCCCACTGCGCGCCGATAGCGCGCAAGCGCTGGTGGATTTTGCCGTTGCCAATCCGTCTTTCTCCGTACGCAAGGTGGAATCAGATCTCGGGATTTCGTACGGCCGGGCGAACAAGCTCGTGGGACAACTCGTCGCGTTGGGGGTACTCGACGTCCTTGATCCGGACGCATACAAGCGTCGTTTCTACGCACCACGAGTCCTGGACGTTCTGACAGAGGGGAGCTGATTCGCGTTGTCGGCACTGCGTGAGGGGTAGGCCGCCACGCACCGGGCTCGTCGGTGTTCACATGCGACGCCGATGCGTTCTCCACCGGTAGGGCGATCAGATCCGCGGGCTACTCGCTGCGCGTAACCGTTGCTGGACCCATCCCCAGTCGATCCGCTCCTGCTCCAGACGTACGCGCTGAGCCAGCCTGTCCTCCAACAGTTCGGTGTAGACGTCCTGTTCCTCGGGCGTCAATCGCGTCAGCGCAGATCTCGCCGGACGATCCTCGACTACCCAGCGGTCGCGATGAGCCAGCAGGGTTTCACGGTCCATCAGCACGGAGCGGGCCGTGGGAAGCCACGCCCGGAGCCGGTCGAGGATGGCGAAGCCGTGGGTGTCGATGTCCCCCCAGTAGACGACGTCGACGCCGGACAGCCACGGGAGTCGGCCCACATTGTCTACGTCAAAACCTCTGCCCCACAGAACCACACCGTGCGTGGGCACCGCGACGCTCAGATAACTGATCTCGTTCTCGATGATCAGTGCAATGCGTGGTTGCACGACGAGTTGAGCCAACTCGTCCACGCGCACGGCCAGTTCCGTCAATCGATCGGGTAAACCCAGCGACGGGGCGAACCGTAGCCGAACCATGGCGGGCTTGGCCCGAAGCCCCAGATCGGCCAGAAACGCCGGTGCCGACGCGGAAACCTCCAGCATGCCAGCCAAATCCGATCGAAACCGCTCGGCGAACTTGGTGTCGACACCGGGCGCGCTGATCTCACGCAGGTAGCGGTGCGACTGCCGGTGACCGTCGAGCCACTCGTAGGCGGCGATCAGCTGCGGCATCTCCGACGCCAAGCTCAGCGCACGATGCGGATAGGCGATGATCCACGCCCGTATCCGCGAATGCTGCTGTGCCAGAACCAGCAGCGCATCGAAACGGCCGACCACCGCCGATACGTCGAGTACCGCCCAGGCCTGCTCATGCGTGGAAACGACTGCACGATGGGGGACCTGGTTTCGGCCGACCTGCCTGCCCCCCACCGACTTCCATTCCAGCGCATAACGAGCGTCGCCGCGCCGGCCGGCGTCCAGTGCTGTCACCCAGTCACGCGCGGCCGCAATGTCATCGCCGATCTGTCCCGGTTTGGGCCCACGCAGCGACACTGTGATCGGATCGAACGGCTCGCCGTTGGCGTAGGCACGAAGCAGCGACCCATCGTCCCAGCGGCGACGGACCTTCGCGGCGATGTCCCCGGGTGTGGACCACCCGGTGCTCATGGGTGCGGTCCGTCCCGTCGATTCCGGAACTCCTCGATCGTCATCGTCTGCATGCGCGAATAGGTGCCGGTCGGATTGTCCACGATGCCGATCGCCTTGACGTACGGCTCGATCACGTGCACCTTCTGCAGCGGCGTGACAATGAGCAGTTGCAGCCCAAGCGTCGCGAAGAGGTCCAGCGCGTACCGCGTGGAAACGTCCGAGCCGCGCCCGAATGCCTCGTCGATCACCGCAAAGCGGAAGTCTCGGGACTGCGTGGCCCCCCATTCGAGGCCGAACTGGTACGCGAGCGACGCCGCCAGGATCGTGTAGGCCAACTTCTCCTTCTGCCCGCCGGACTTGCCGTCGGAATCGCTGTAGTGCTCCCACTCGACGTCGGTGTCGACGTCACGTTCGGAGGCTGAGAAGACGAACCAGTTACGCACATCGGTGACCCGCCGGGTCCAGTTCTTGTCCGACTCCGCGTAGCCGTCGCGGCCGCGGAAGCGCTCGATGATCCGCTTCACATCCAGGAATCGCTGTTCGGAGTACTGATCCCCGTCGGCGGCGAGCGTGTCGTCGGTCAGGCTGCGCAATTCGGAACGGAACTGCGCGACATCCTGATTGGTGGTGGGTTCCTTCTCCAACCGGATGAAGCGTCCCGGGTTGTAGGGCACCGCGCCGAGCGCTTCGTTGATACGGCCGACGCGTTCGTCGATGGCCGATGCCTGCCGGCCCAACCAATTGTTGAACCCGGCGAGTTCCTGGATGGCGTTCTTGTTGAGCTGTTCCTTGAACTCGCTCTCGAACCGTGGCAGATCGTCGGTGGCCACACGGTCGCGAAATGACAGGAAGTCGCCGCGAGCGTCGACATTGGCGTCCATGTCCGCGCGGAGTTCGGGCCAGCGGTTCAACACGGCGACCATGTACTGACTCAAGTTCAGCCCGTGGCCGCTGAGCTGCCCGGAGGTCTTCTCGATGCGGCGGTGCAAATCGGCCGACAACGTCGTTTCGGTCTCGGCGCAGTCCGCTGCGCGCACCGGCCGGACCGCGCCGAGTCGAGTGTCGAGGGCCGGGTAGGACGCACGGGCCGTTTCCAGCAGCGACCCCGCCTGGGCGATGAACTCGTCATCGCGCTCGCGGTCGTGCTTGGCACGCTGCACCGCCGCCTGTGTGGTGGCCAGCTCGCCGGTGAGCTTCTTGATGAGTACCGAAATGGCGTGCGATTCCGCGGCGTTTTGTTCCAGCGCCCGGGTTATCTCCTCCAACCGCGATGAGCCGGACTGCAGCCGGGCCCGTTCGGCGTCATGAGCGTGCGCCCGCGCCGCAGCCTCATCCACGTCAAGGTCGCTCCACGAGCGAAAACCCCCAACCCGCAGAAACGCATCCAGGCGCTGCTGCAATGATTCTCGCCGCTGCACCAGGTGGGCCGCGGTGGTGGCGGCCTGTTCACGCTCGTGCTCCAGCTCGGCGAGTTCGGTGCGCAGCGCCGCGATCTTTCGTTCGTTGACCCAGCCCAGGACCCACCGCCGAGGGTCGTCGACGCGGTGCCGGTCGTCCTTCTCGTGTCGGTCACCGGAACGCACCTGCCCCTCCCGGGTGACCGCCCGGCGCTGGCCGCGGAACTCTTCGAGGCTTGCTGCGCAACGGAAGTCGGCGCGCTTCAGCAGCTCGCCGTGGAGATACTCGGCGAACGAACCCTCCCGCACCTCGATACAGTCGGCCAGCTGCAGCCCGTCCTGCGCCGTCGGCTGCAGCCGAACCCGGTGCTGGGGCACCCGTTCGTAGACCAGCTTGGCGCCGCGGCCGGCGACGGTGAGCCGACGCGCATTGACCCAACCCGCGACGGCATCGTAGTGGCGTTGGGGCACCAGCAGCGACAGCGCGAAGCCACGCAGCACGCGTTCAGCGGCGCCGCGCCAGTCGGCGTGCTCCTCGTACACGTCGAGGAGTTCACCGGCGTACGGCAGTTCCTCGGGGGTAAGCCCCAGCGCCGCACACAACTCGGCGCGCACCACGACCTGTTCTTGGGGCAGGTTGTTGGTACGTTGCTCCAGGCTCGTGATCTCCCCGGTGACGGTTTCGCATTGGCGTTGGCAGTCCCGTTCGCGCCCGATCGCGTCGACAGTCGCGGAGTCGACGTCGCGCTTCTCGGTGGTGAGCCGGGGATGCTCGACAGCGACCAGCGCAGCCAGGTCGGCGAACCCGGTACCGTCGGCGACGGGTTCCAGCCCGGCATCCCCGACGGCGGCGTCGAACAATGTTCTTGCACCCTGCCGTGTTTCGGCCTGATCCCGGGCCTCGGCCGCGAGACGTTCCAGCTCGCCGATCCGGTCGCCGCCGGCTTGAGCGCGCTCGGCGATCAGCGAGTCGCGCTCGTGTTGAAGTTTTCGTTCGTCGGCTTCGGCGGCGTCCTGCTGCTTCCATAGCGCCGCACCGTGGGCGTCGAGCCGGGTGATCTCGTCGGTCAGCAGCCCGGAGCGGAGTTCGGCGAAAAAGAGCCGGACCGCCGCTCGTTCGCGCTCCAAGCCCTCGCGCTCGCGGAGTGCGGCTTCGTATTTGGCGGCAGTATCCACGATGGGTTGGAGCGCGTCGAGCTGTTCGCGCGCCCGTTTGACGGCGTCGTGCGCCTTGGTCAGGTCCTCGAAGTGGCCGATGATGTCGCGGACCCGGTCGCTCGAATCGCTCGGTTCGAGCATGTGGTCGCGGACGAAATCGTTCAGGTTGCCGACGGATTTCATCGACACGGTCTGGTGGAACAGCTCGAGCGCCTGTTCGGAACGGATGCCGAGGAGCCGGCGTAGCGATGTGGCGTACCTGGGGAATTCGTCGTAGATCTCGGCTCCGGCGGCGCGCAGCCGTTTGCGTAATTCGCGTAGTTCGCTGCCGAAGTCGGCGAAATCCGTGGCGATCGAGAGCGCCGTGGTGGCGGTGAGGAAGAACCGGTGGGGCTGCCCGGCGCTTTCGCGTTGTTGGAAAACCTGGGCCAGGGTGACCGTCTCGTCGTAACCGTGGTTGCGGAAGACCCCGAGGATCACCGAGTAGGTGCGTTTGTTCTCGCGCAGCCCCTTGGGCCGCGATTTGCCGGTGGCCTCGTTGCGCTCGGACTTGTAGTGTCCTTCGACGTAGGAGCGCAGGGTCCGCTCCTTGGCGTCGGCGCCGGCGGCCTTGTTGTAGGCGGCCTTGTGTGAGGGCACCAGCAGGGTGGTCAGGGCGTCGACGATCGTGGACTTACCCGAACCGATATCGCCGGTCAGCAGCGCGGTGTCGGCACCGGGAGTGAACCGCCAGGCGTGGTCGTCGAACGTGCCCCAGTTGTAGACCTCGGCGTACTGAAGCCGGTAGCCTGCCTTGGGAGTCTCTTCGAGTTCAGTTGCACCGTAGAGAGTTTCACTCATCGCCGATCGACCCTCCGGCGTACTCGCGCAGCTTGGCCGCGAAGTCGGACAACGTCTGGGCATCCACGTAGGCCTTGAGGATCCGGCGCACCTCCCACTGATCGCGTTGACCTCGAAGCTGATGCAGGAAGCCGAGCTCTGCGGCCTTCTTGATGGTGGTCTCGGCCTGATCCACGACGCGCGCATCGTTGGTGGAGTCGGCCTGGAACAGCCGCACCATCTCGACGATCTGATCAGTGCTCAGCACCAGCCGCCCGTCGCCGCCGCCGGTTTCGAACTCGACGAGCCGTTTACGCAGCAGCACCAGCAGCAGGCTCACGTTGTAGGTCAAGGCCCTCCGGCGCACCAATCGTGGCAGCGCCTCCTCGCCGTCGTTCTCCGGGCGCGAACGCAGGTAGGCGTAGCCTTCGGCGTCATCGACGACCACGTCGAGGCCGATGGTGGCGAAGTGGTCTCGGACACCGGCGCCGAGGCGTTCCACGGTGAGCCAGGTGTCCTCATCGGAGGTGCGGTACACGACACCCTGCATCAGCCGGATGATCGCGGCGGCCACAGCCCGGTCATTGCTCATGGACCCTCGATCCCATGTCGTCGCAACGTCACCTTCGGCAGCCGCGCCCGCTTGGTGACCTCCCGGTCTGCGGGGTCGGCGTACTCCAAGACCGTCTGATCGGTGTCGTCCATGTCGATGCTCACGTCCTCGTCGTTCAGTGCCAGATAGCCGACGATCTCCGCCGCGCCCTGCTCGATGGGGTGCACCGCGATGACGTCGGACAGCAGTGCCGAGGAGTTCTCGGGCAGGACGGCGCGGATGGTGGCCGCCAGACGGGCCTGGTCGATATAGGTCTGGGTGAACAGCAGACCGGCGTCGACCTCTTCGGTGGCATCGGCGATGTGGCTCTCGACCGCGACCGCGACGGGCGGTTGGTAGAGCGGACGCTCGAACGGCAACGCGATCTCGATACCGGGTAGGTCAACGTCGAGGCCGAGGGATGGCGGTTTGTCGCGAACGTCGAGGGCAAGTGTTTCCACTGCCCGCACCAGGTCCAGAACGCGCCGGTTCTCCAACCAGACCTGGTCGTCGAGGAAGCGGCGCAGTTGTTCGGAGATCTGCCGGACGGTGCGCTGCGCCCGGTCGGCGGCCTCGGACCAGTCGTGGTGGATGCCCCGAATCCGCTGATCGGCCTCAATGGTGTCCAGGGCCGACACCTTGGTGAGCAACTCGGCCAGCTCGGTCTGTCGTTGTTCGGAAAGCAGGAAGTCGTAGAACCCCTGGAAGCTGCGGCCCTGATCGGAACCGGCGATCTCGGAGCGACTGCCCACCAGGTCGGCGAGCAGTTCGCCCTTGGAGCCATCCCAGGCGGCGATCTTCTCCCGCGCCGCGCGGTCCAGGAGCCGGAAGTTCTCCTCCACCTCACGGAAATCGGACAGCAGTTCGCGCGCGGTGGTTGACAGTTGCTGGTAGCGGTCACGCACTCCGGTGGCGTCCAGGACGGGAACGTTGCCCGCGTCGACGGCGGCGATCTCGGCATCGAGTTCGGCACGGCGACGGTGCAACTCGGCCAGTCGGACCTCGGGTTGCACCTCGGTGCCGTGCACGATCTGGCGCAGCAGTTCGACCACGGTGTGCAACCTGGACTCGGTGCCCACGAACGATCGGCCACGTAGGCCGAGCACCCAGCCGTAGGCCTTCTCGAATGCGGGGGTCACCTCGTAGTGGACCTCGTCGTCGCCGGCTGGATAGAAACGGCGGAGGTATCCGGCGTCGGTGGCCGCCCAATCCTCCAGGTAGGCGCGCGGCTGCTTGGGGTAGCGGACCTCGTCGCCGTTCAGCGCATAGAGATGGTCGTCCAGCGCGTCGGCGACCTCACTCGCCGGACTGGCCCCGCGGTTGCCTTCGACGAAGAACCCGCCGAGGAAGGACAACAGCAACGTGGCGTTCGCGGCCCGCAGCAGCCGCCACGCGGGGTGCCGTTCCCGCAGGGTGCTGATCGCCTCATAGTCCACGTGGTCAGCGTAGGCATGACCGCCGACAGATTCATGCACCGCCCTTCAGCAGTTCAGGTCGCCGAGCGCGCGGTGTCCTCGGTCAGCACTGAGTAGGTTTCGGCCAACGCATGCCCGCTGAGCCCGAGGTTTCGGCTCTTCGCCCACATCGCGACCATGCCGTGGTGCCGGTGCGAGGCAACCAAGAGCGGCACCGCGACACTGGTGTCGATCGCTGTGACTGGCACCGACGTCACCGTCGTCCCGAGTCGATGAGGGCGAACATCATCTCGTCGGTGACGACCGTGTCGGCCCTGGCAACCAGACGTCCGTCCGCATCGCGCTCAAGGCCCGCGGTTCGACCGCCCGGGACGATGTGCAACCCCCCGCCGTAGGCGGAGATATCGACCTTTGCGCCGGGAGCGAGGCCCAATGCATCACGCAGCTGCTTGGGCAGGACGACACGGCCTCCGGAATCGATGACAGCCTCCATGGGATCAGGCTAACAGCGATATCCCATTGCCCTGGCGACTGTCGCATTGAGGGCTCAAGCACCGACCTCCGCAGCGAACTTCCGAAACTCCTGGTGTCCAGGTAACTTCTGCAGGCACTGCTGTACCAGTTTTCGCGCAGTTCCGATGTCGTCCCGGCGCAGCGCGAGCCGCGCGGCGAAGAACTTCTGCTCGGGTCCACCCAGCGCTGCATGCTCGGCGACGCGGTCCAACACACCGCCTGGAGTGTCGTCCAGATTGTCCAGCAGCCGGCGGTGCCACTGCGCCAACCGCTGCGCCCGCCGCTCGCCGTCCCGGCCTGGACGGGCGGTCGCCAACGCGTCAAGAGCCAGCACGTACTGTTCGGCAAACGTCTCCCAGGTGTCGGCGACACGCACCATCCCCGTGAGCACCTCGGCCAGTGTGGTTTCTTTCGCCGCGATCCTGCCCATCCCGAAACGCGTCCAGCCGTATGGCGACTCCCATCGGATCAGTTGTGGTGCAGCATATTCCGCGAAGGCCTGAAAGCCGTGATGTGCGAGTACCGTCGTCCACAGCATCGCTACCGCATCCGACACCACAAAACCCGCGGCCTCCATGGCATCTTCGGACCGGAAGTAGTCGTGGTCACGGGTTTCGTCCGCAAGGTCGATCAGCTTTTCCAAGATGGCCGCCGCACCCTCGTGATCCTGACCGGATAGCGCGTCCCGCGCTTGGACGGTCAGGCGCTTGAAAGTGAAGCGCCACCGGGTGCGTTCCCGCGGCGATACCCTGCGGTCACCGGCCATATACGCGCCCCGGCGGGCCAGCATGACGAACTCGTCGACTTCACCTTTCAGCACCGACACGCAGACCGGCTGCCTTGCCGGACGAGCCGTCGCCCCGGTCCCGTCACCCGCCAGTGCGGCTTCGACGCGGCTGCGCACATCGGCAGTCCCGCGCCAGTAAAGCGTCCAGAGCGCCTTGCGCAGGTCCTCGGCGTCCAGCGGCGCGACCTTGCGGAAGAACTCGTCGCGGTTCATGCGGTAGGCGGGCATGCCTCGATCATTCCTTCAGCAGTTCAAGTCGCCGAGCACGCGGTCACGCTGGGCCAAGATCTCGGCCCGACAGTCCGAGATCAGAAACTCGGGTGAGCCAAGGTTCACCGCATAGGTGTCGTCCGGGAAACCACCGGCCTTCAGCAAACCCTTCGCGCGCTGGTAGGCACTGTTCTTCCCGATGCCGAAATGGTCGGCGATATCGGTGGCCCGCAGGCTCAGCTGTCGGGGTCCGCTCTCGAACAGTCCGTTCGCCTTCCCGGCGATCCAAATGATCGCTGCCGCAGCCGTATCCACGCGGCCGTTCCGCCGAAACACGGCGGGATCCCCATTGGCGATGCGGGCCAACACACGTCGCGACACCGTGCGGTACTCGGTGTCGAGCAGTTCGTCACAGCACCGGTCGACGAGTGTGAGAACCTCGGACACCCGCGCGGTGACATCATCGGGGATGCCCGACCATGAAAAGGGTTCGTCGGGTAGCGGAACGGCGTCCAGGCGGTCCAACTGCGCGCGGCCACCGACGTGCTGGGCGAAATAGTCCAGCAGCATCTCTGCCATGCTGAGGTGATCAATCAATCCCGTTGCCGCAACTGGCCGTCCGGCCGATCCGATGCCACGCAGATACTGCGGGGCACACGCTTCGATGGTGTCCAGTGCCTCGTCGGTCAGGTCGGCGCGTATCCCCGCTTCGGTGTGGGCGAATCCGATGTATGCCCGCAAGAGTCCGGGCACCTTGGCCAGGTGGCCTGCCGGGGCGATGACCTTGCGGGGCAACCAATCGCCGAAGAGGATCTCGACCCGCACCGCACTCCAGCGCAGCGGGTCGCCGGGTCCGTAGTCGGTGCCGTACCACAGCAGCGATTCAAGCAAGTCGCGATGATCGGGGTCGTCGAAGGGCTTGCCCCCTTCCGACGCGAAGAACCGATCTCGGAGCTGGTCACGTGCCCGGGAATCCCATTGCGGCCGTTGATAACCGGATCCGCCTTCCGGCAATGCCCGAGTGACCCACTCCAACAGTGGGCGGCATGCAGGCCAGGAGTCCGTCTCCAGCGGAGGAAAGGTCATCGCAGCGATCTCAACCGCTGGGTCGATCCAGGCGCGCGCGTCGGCCAGGCTGAGTTCCTCCCAGACCATGTCGGGATCATCGCCGATCTCGATGTAGTGGTCGACCATCGCGGCGAGCGATTCGGGCACCACGAACGCATCCTTGACGAGGGTGCCCAGGTGGTGGTCCACGTAGGCGATGAACGTCATCTCATATCGTGCGGCCACGCGCGCACCGATCATGACGTTGTCCCCGTCCCCGAGGACGTGACCAATGCGCACCGCGCGGTAGACCTCGGTGTCCGCCAGATGGGCGAGCCAGTCCTGCTCGACGGCGGGCCGCATCGCGAGTTCGCGGCGGATGCGGGCCCCGAGCAGATCGTCTGCGGTAAGGGCGCTGATCACGCAGAGCAGTGCCGTGGTCTCCGGGGTCGCGACGTCGATGAACATCGCCGCGAGTTCTTCGACTGAGGGCCGGTCCGTGGTCGTCTCCGGTGGTGCGAAGGGACTGCCCTCGCGTGGATCGAGCGCGGCCAACAGCGTGCTGACAAAGGTCAACAGGTGCAGCGGGTCCGGATCGGCCAACGCCTCTCTGACCTCGTCGAACAGATCGGGCTCGCGCGACTCGCGACGTGGTAGGAGCCGACGTTTTGCGGCCCGGCGTTGCCGGTTCGATTTCGACATGGGCCCAAGCTACCCGGTGGCATTGCCGGTGGCATTGATAGTCGCGCCCGACCCGCACACGGGTTTCTGCCGGATCTCGCCGCCCCGTGGTAACAAGGTCTGTGCCCGACGCCATCGATCCCCTACTGCTCGGGCAGCGTGTGGTGGCGATCCTGGAAACAGGCGTGCGGGTCGCGACCTACAAGCTCGCGACCCTGATGGCGCTCATCGACCACTGCATCGAGAACCTGCCCGAACACTCGGCGGATCCAGTGGTCGTGCCGATCCCCGATCTCGCGCACCGGGTGCTGCAGCTGTATTGGCGTCAGGTCCGCCCGTTCGAAGGGCATGACCTGCGGCAGTCCAGCGGTGAAAAGGAGCGAATTCCGCGTGCCGTCAGGGCCTTACGTGCCGCGACAACGGCTTCCTCGTTGAGCGTGGCGATGACGACGGCACCGGAGGTCTACCAGACGTCCGTCGACGAGATCGCCTTGTGTCTGGCTCAGCAGCCGCTGTATCGGCTGCAACGGCTGCCCGGTGCCGACACCAATGATCCGTTCCTGTACGACGACGGCTTCCTGCACGCCAACGTGTCCCGGCGGACGCTGCGGGCCCATGGCGACGCGATCGTGCTGATGCCCGGCGTTGCGGCCGGTCTTGCCCGGTTGGCCGGGCTGCTCAAGCCCGCGCTGGAGATCATGTGGGTTGACGACGTGCGCCGAATGAACAAGTTCCTCACCGCTGAAGTGCCGGATATCGCCGGGCATCTGTTCGGCCGGGACCGCACCGCGCTGGCCGCGGTGCGAGGCCCCTTCAAGGAAGCGTTCGGTGCGCGCTGCTTCTACTGCGACACCCATCTGCCGGCCGACAACCCGATCGACCATGTGCTGCCGTGGTCACTCGTCGGCATCGACGGCTTGGCGAATCTCGTGTTGGCGTGCGCACGCTGCAACTCGGACAAGCGGCATGCGCTGCCGGCGGTCGACCTCGTCGACAGGGTGCTCGGTCGTGACCGCGGGGTGCTGGAGCAGATCGCCGGCGAGATCCGGTGGCCCACCGAGTACGAGCGCGTCGTCGCGGCGGCACGTGGGATCTACGGCAGTCAGCCACCCGGTATCGCGACGTGGTCGGGGTACCGGGCGAGTGTGCGGCTGGATATCGGGTTCGCGCCGCGGTGGATGGGTGCGTCTGGCTGAGCGGACTTGTCGGTGCCCGCCTTCATACTGAGCGCCTCGCTGGAGATTCCACGTCGAGCGGGAGGACAGTCCGGTGG
>WOYS01000054.1 GCA_011620645.1 Mycobacterium sp. | reverse complement strand
AGCACCGCAACACAAGACACGCCGATCAACTACCTAAGGCGGAAACTCCCGCTAGGGGTCTCCAAGCAGCTGGTGCCGGTGTACGACAAGCCCATGGTGTACTACCCGTTGTCGACACTGATGCTGGCCGGGATCCGTGACATCTTGGTGATTACGACGCCGCACGATGCCGAACATTTCGTACGCCTTTTGGGCGATGGCTCGCAGTTCGGGGTGTCGATCACCTATGCCCAGCAGCCGTCTCCGGATGGGCTCGCGCAGGCGTTCACGATCGGCGCTGATTTCATCGGTACCGAGAAGGTCGCTCTCGTTCTCGGCGATAACCTGCTGTACGGGCCAGGATTGGGTTCCCAGCTCATCCGTTTCGACGATATCGAGGGCGGCGCGATCTTCGCCTACTGGGTTGCCGAGCCCACCGCGTACGGTGTGATCGAATTCGACGGCAATGGACTGGCGGTGTCGCTCGAGGAAAAGCCGAAACACCCGAAGAGCAACTACGCGGTGACCGGTCTGTACTTCTACGACAACGACGTGGTGTCGATTGCGCAGGATCTGACTCCGAGTGACCGCGGCGAATATGAGATCACCGATGTCAACCTCGCCTATCTCAAACAGGGCCGACTGCACGCCGAGGTCTTGCCGCGCGGAACGGCATGGCTCGATACCGGAACGTTCGATGCCATGACCGATGCCGCCGACTTTGTGCGCACCATGGAGCGAAGGACCGGATTGAAGATCGGTGCCCCCGAAGAGGTGGCCTGGCGGCAGGGATACCTGACCGACGATGAATTACGTTCGCGCGCTGGAAAGTTGGCGAAGTCGGGCTACGGCACGTATCTGCTCGACCTGTTGGACAGGGGGCGGTAGTGGCACGGTTGCTCGTCACGGTAGGCGCAGGGTTCATCGGTTCGAACTTCGTCCACCACATCATCAACCACACCGACTACGACGTGACGGTGTTGGACAAGCTCTCCTACGCCGGTAATCGGGCATCGCTGGCGGGGATACCCGAACACCGAATGCGGTTCGTACAAGGAGATATCAGCGATACGGCGGTTGTCGATGAGGTGGTGGCATCAGCGGATGCAGTCGTGCATTACGCGGCCGAGTCGCACAACGACAACTCGTTGCACGACCCCCAACCGTTCCTGCGGACGAATCTGGTCGGCACCTTCACGCTGTTGGAGGCGGCTCGGAAGTACGGTACGCGGTTCCACCACATCTCGACCGACGAGGTCTACGGAGACCTCGCCCTCGATGACCCGGCCAGGTTCACCGAAGCCACGCCGTACAACCCGTCGTCGCCGTATTCGTCGACGAAGGCGGGCAGTGATCTTCTGGTGCGGGCGTGGGTTCGGTCCTTCGGAGTCGCTGCGACGATCTCGAACTGTTCCAACAACTATGGACCCTATCAGCATGTCGAGAAGTTCATTCCGCGCCAGATCACCAATGTGCTCCGCGGCGGGCGCCCCAAGCTGTACGGGGCGGGACAGAATGTGCGTGACTGGATCCACGCCGACGACCATTCCTCGGCGGTCCTCACGATTCTCGAGCAGGGCCGGATCGGTGACACCTATCTGATCGGGGCCGATGGCGAAAAGGACAACAAGAGTGTCGTCGAGTTGATCCTGTCTCTCATGCGGCAGCCCGCGGACGGGTATGACCATGTCACCGACCGGTCGGGGCACGACTTGCGGTACGCCATCGACTCCACCAAGTTGCGTGCTGAGCTTGGCTGGCAACCCCGATACCGTGACTTCCAGACAGGACTGGCGGCCACCATCGAGTGGTATCGCGACCACGAGGACTGGTGGGCGCCGGCCAAAGACGGCACCGAGGCGTTCTACGCCCAACTCGGCCAGTGACCGAAGGTGCGAAAGTGATTCAGTACGGTAGAGCGTTGCAGGTCAGCGCAACTCCCATTCCTGGTCTGATGGTCATCGATCTCCCGGTCCATGGGGACAACCGCGGCTGGTTCAAGGAGAACTGGCAACGTGAGAAAATGGTTGCCGCTGGACTGCCAGACTTCGGCCCGGTCCAGAACAACGTCTCGTTCAACGAAGCCATAGGAACAACGCGCGGTATCCACGCCGAACCTTGGGACAAATATGTCTCGGTAGTCACCGGCCGGATCTTCGGCGCGTGGGTAGACCTGCGCGCAGGCCCGACATTCGGCACGGTGTTCACGGCTGAAATCGATGCATCCCGTGCGATATTCGTACCCCGCGGGGTGGGCAACGCGTTTCAGACGCTCGAGCCGAAAACTGGCTACATCTACCTCGTGAACGACCACTGGGCACCCGATGCCCAGTACGCCGCTGTGAACCTCGCTGACGAGACACTCGCGATCGGCTGGCCGATCGCCCTGGACGATGCCGAGCTGTCTGCCAAGGACCGCGCGCATCCGCGGTTGAGCGATGTCAGTCCCGTGTCTGCACGCAAGACTCTGGTGCTGGGGGCCGGCGGCCAGCTGGGGCGCGCATTGCGCGAACTGTATTCGGATGCAGCATATGTCGAGTTCGCTGAGCGTTCCGACCTCGATCTCACCGGGGACTTACACCGTGCCCGTCGATGGCGGGACTACGCCACCGTGATCAACGCCGCGGCGTACACCGCTGTCGATGCCGCCGAGACCACAGAAGGCCGAGCCGCGGCATGGGCGACCAACGTCACCGGTGTTGCCCAGCTTGCCCGTATTGCCACGACGTACGGCCTGACCCTCGTACACATTTCCAGTGACTACGTGTTCGACGGTGCCGGTGAGCAGCCCTACCGGGAGGGCGATCCTATTGCCCCACTGGGTGTGTACGGACAGACCAAGGCTGCGGGGGACCAGATTGTGGCCACGGTGCCGCGCCACTACATCGTGCGGACATCGTGGGTGATCGGCGACGGCCGGAACTTTGTGCAGACCATGCTGTCGTTGGCGGAACGCGGTATCAATCCCTCGGTAGTGAACGACCAGCGTGGCCGTTTGACGTTCACCAGCGAAATCGTGCGGGCCATCAGGCATTTGTTGGAATCGGACGCGCCCTACGGCGTCTACAACGTCACCGGGTCAGGACCGATCGTGTCGTGGGCAGACATCGCAAAACGAACATTTGAGCTCGCCGGGCACGACCCGCACCGCGTCACCGGGGTCAGTACGGCGGACTACTTCGCAGACGCCGTCGGTCCGGTGGCGCCGCGGCCGAGTAACAGCGCATTGGACCTGACGAAGATCGAGGCGACGGGATTCTCGCCCGCTGACGTTGATGTGAAAAACGGCGCTTCCGGGTTTTGCGTGGGTCCGATGTGGGCGTGACGGGCGTCAGCGGCAGGATATGGGCCTGGATCGCGTCTAAGGGAGCGCGCAGTAATTAGGTGGGTTCTGTTGGGCGTGTCGCGGTGTGGTCG
>WOYS01000116.1 GCA_011620645.1 Mycobacterium sp. | reverse complement strand
TGAGCGCGATGATGCGCATCGACGGTTTCATGCCGCAGTGGTGGGGCTGGCCGACAACCGTCAGCTCGATATCGCCCTGGAGCCGATTCTGCTCAAACTGCAGCTCCCGATGGCGATGAACCTCCGCGAGGAAGCCCGGCACCACCGGGCCAGCGACGGGATCGACCGCCATCTGGCGATTCTCACCGCACTCGAAAGCAACGACGCGGGCACCGTCATCACCGCGCTGGCAGATCACGGCCACTTGCAGTACCTGAACCTGCCACCAGATCGCTAACACGATCGACACACGGGCGTTCCGCGAACGCCATCATTTTGTCGACAATTTCCAATTATGGGTTTTGATACGCACGGCCCGTCCATCGGACCGTCGGTGGCGGAGATCCTCGCCTCTCATGCCGGGGGCACCGGTTCGCCGACAAAGACGGCCGCTCGGGTGGCCGACGCCATCGAGGCACGCGGGGATGACGGCGCCTGGCTGTCGACCGTTCCCCGCGAGGAATTGCTCGCCGTTGCCGCGGCGATAGAAAGTCGCCCCGGGGCACGCACACTGCCGCTGTACGGTGTGCCGTTCGGGGTCAAGGACAGCATCGACGTCGCCGGGGTACCGACGACGCTGTCCTGCCCGGACTACGCCTACGTCGCCGAACGCACCGCCCCGGCTGTACAGCGACTGCTCGACGCCGGAGCCCTCTACGTCGGTAAGACGAATCTGGACCAGTTCGCCACCGGCCTCAACGGGACCCGGACCCCGTACACGGTGCCGCGCAGCGTCTTCGGCGGCGAGATGATCTCGGGTGGTTCCAGCTCGGGCTCGGCCCTCGCGGTCGCCCTGGGCCAGGTCCCGTTCGCGGTCGCCACCGACACCGCCGGATCCGGACGGGTACCCGCGGCACTCAACGGCGTGGTGGGTTTCAAGCCGTCGCGCGGGCTCATCAGCACCGTCGGCCTGGTGCCGGCGTGCAAATCCCTGGACTGCCTGAGTGTGATGGCCGGCTGTATCGGCGATGTCGACCGCGTCTTCGAGGTGATGGCCGGACGCGACGACGCGGACCCGTGGTCACGCGACCGCGGACCGCGTCACGACGGCGGGCCGATCCGCGTCGGTCTGCCTCCGGTCAGCGATCTGGAGTTCTTCGGTGACGACGCGGTGCGGTCGGCGCACCTGAACTTCCGCGAGCACCTGGGCCGCAACGTCACCGTCGTCGACGTGTCACTGGAACCGTTCCTGGCGGCGGGCGCGCTGCTGTATCAGGGGCCGTGGGTCGCCGAGCGGCTGGTCGAATTCGGAGAATTCCTTGCCACCCAACCGGATTCAATCCACCCGGTGGTGCGCGACATCTTCCGTAGCGGGCTGGACTACACCGCCGTCGACGCATTCTCCGCGCTGCAGCGACTTCAGGAGCTCAAGGCGCACGTCGCCAAGATCTGGCAGACCATCGACGTGCTGGTGGTCCCGACCATCGGCACCACCTTCACCGTCGAGCAGGTGCTGCAACGCCCCATAGAGACCAACACCATGCTCGGGCACTACACGCATTTCGGAAACCTGCTCGATCTGCTGGGCATCGCGATCCCCCTCGGCACCACCACCGACGGCAGGCCGCACAGCGCCATGCTGCTGGCCAATGCCGGATCCGATGACACCGCATTGGCATTGGCCGCCCAGATCCTCGACGAACCACGCGCACTCACCGAGACGCCAGCCACTACACGTCACAAGGAGCAGGTATGAGTACCGTCGCTGTGCCCGCCGAGCCGTCGGCGTTCCCACTGATCGCCGACAAGACCGCGTTGATCATCATCGATATGCAACGGGACTTCCTGTTGCCCGGCGGATTCGGCGAAAGTCTGGGCAATGATGTCGATCAGTTGTTGAAGGTGGTGCCGCCGCTGGCCGCCCTGATCGCCGCCGCCCGCGAGGCCGGGATCCTGGTGATCCACACCCGGGAGGGCCACGTTCCCGACCTGTCGGACTGCCCGCCGGCCAAACTCAGCCGCGGCGCCCCGTCGAAACGCATCGGCGACCCCGGCAAGTACGGCCGCATCCTGATCCGCGGCGAGTACGGCCACGACATCGTCGACGAACTCAGCCCCGTCGAGGGCGAGGTGGTGATCGACAAACCAGGCAAGGGTGCGTTCTACGCCACCGAGCTTCAGGATGTGCTCACCGAGGCCGGCGTGACCCAGCTTCTGGTCACCGGTGTCACCACCGAGGTGTGCGTCCACACCACCACTCGTGAGGCCAACGATCGCGGCTACGAATGCCTGGTGGTGTCCGATTGCGTGGGTTCGTATTTCCCAGAATTCCAGCGGGTGGGGCTGGAAATGATCAAGGCCCAGGGGGGCATTTTCGGCTGGGTTGCCGACACAGCGGCCGTCATTCCCGCGCTGCAGACCCTCGCACTGTCCGCCGCCTGAAAGGACCTTCCCATGAGCACCGAGATCTCCGATCCCCCTGTCGATCCGCCCGCCGAAAAGCCCCCGCTGAATGTGGCGTGGTGGACCCGCGGCGATACCAACGCCTTCTTCGGTCTGGGCTTCAACATTCTGGTCAACGTCCTGACGCTGACCGGTCTGATGATCGGCGTCATCGCCGTGCCCGCCGGGGACGTGCTGGGCACGGTCCTGCCCGCGCTCGGCGTCGCGCTGATCCTGGGCAATCTCTACTACACCTTCCTGGCGCGGCGACTGGCCAAGCTGGAGAACAGGTCCGATGTCACCGCCCTGCCCTACGGGCCGTCGGTACCGCACATGTTCATCGTGGTGTTCGTCGTCATGCTGCCGGTGTACCTGAACACCGACAATGCGGTTCAGGCCTGGTCCGCCGGGCTGGCCTGGGCGTTCATGATCGGTGTGATCGTGATGATCGGCGCCTTCGTCGGCCCGTTCATCCGCAAGCTGACCCCGCGAGCGGCGATGCTCGGCACGCTGGCGGGTATCTCGATCACCTTCATCTCGATGCGGCCCGCGGCGCAGATGTGGGAGGCGGCCTGGATCGGCCTGCCCGTGCTGGCCATCATCCTGATCGGGTTCTTCACCGATATGAAGCTGCCGTTCGGCATTCCGGTCGGGTTGGCGGCGCTACTGGTGGGCACCGCGATCGGCTGGATCGGTGGCTACATGTCGGCACCGGATGTCGGTCAGGCGTTCTCCGATATCGCGATCGGAATCCCCGATCTGAGACTGGACCTGTTGTTCTCGGGGCTGTCGAACCTGGCACCACTGTTGGGCACCGCGATTCCCCTGGGTGTGTACAACTTCACCGAGGCGATGAGCAACGTCGAGAGTGCGGCCGCCGCCGGTGACAACTACAACCTGCGCAGTGTGCTGCTGGCCGACGGCGCCGGCGCGGTCGTCGGATCCGCCTTCGGTTCGCCGTTCCCGCCCGCGGTGTACATCGGCCACCCCGGCTGGAAGGACGCCGGTGGCCGGGCGAGCTACTCAC
>WOYS01000044.1 GCA_011620645.1 Mycobacterium sp. | reverse complement strand
TACCGCTACTTCCTGGTGGTCAAGTGGTCGCAGGTTCAAATCCTGTCAGCCCGACTTAGAAAAGTAGGCGTTGACCTGCGGAGAGTCTCTCCGCAGGCTTCTCCACCGGCGCGTGCTTTGGGACCAGAGTGCATATGCGCAGTAATCGGTTAGAGCAGCCGTGGGAGTTCGTGGTCGACCCCAAATGGGAATGGCACTATCGGTTGTTCTGCCTTCTCGACTACGACGAGGCAAGTAAGACCTCGCCGCTCCTCACGGTGATCGACGGCGCTGCAAAGCCGTATCAGACGACCCTGCCCAACTCCCGCTACGCGGAGGTCCGCGAACTGGGCAACGAGTATCTCGGGCGTAATCCGAGGTCGCTCGCCACCAAGGAAGATGTCCGGGCCGCGATGAGAGTGAGTTAGGCGCAGGCCCGCATGGGTTCGGTGATCCGGGTGCGCTCGTCCTCCGACATCGGCGTGAGCGTCACCCTCATGCCCAGCGCCGCTGCGACCTCGGCGATGGTGCTGAGCGTCGGGTTCACCGACTCGGACGACAGGAGCCGCCGCACGGTGCTCGGGTCGGAGCCGATCGCGCGGGCCAGCGCCGCCTTGCTCAGCTTCTCCGTGCCCCGCGCCTCGTCGAGCGCGTTGATGATGGAATCGATCGCCTCGATCCGTGCCGACTCGGCGGCGTACGCGCGGGCGAACTCGGGGTCACGACCCTCAAGTTCGAGCAAAGTGTTGAACACGTCGTTCATGGCGATCACCTCTTTCGGCGGTGGCCGGATGTAGACAGCGTAACATAAATGCCACGGTCGAGGTGGGGGGCTCAAGGGTCTGGGCGATCGGGGTGCGGTCGTTGGCCGAGTCGATGTAGGTGGCGAAATTGGTCATGTCCAGCACCAGCCCGCACAGGTCCAGGCCGAACTCGGTGACCATCCGCCGCCCCAGCTCGGTCTCGATACGGCGCAACGCCTCGGTGTCCAGGTGATCCATCGCGTCCCAGAACCGGCGGTGATCCAACGCCCCGGCCGGTGTCTTCACCCACCGCGGCCCGGCCGTGGTGGCCCACCAGTCGGCGAACGCCAGCTTCGAGCATGGGGCCACCACCCGGTTGGCGGTGGCCAACGCAATATAGGTGCCCACCGACACCGCGGCATCCGCGCGGCGCGGCACGACCGTATCGATGACCTCGGCCACCCCGAGGCGCTGCAGCATCGACCACACCGCGGCCAAATCCCCGAACTAGCCGGCGTGCAGGTGGGGTGAGCGATCCGCGTGCTCGGACAGCCACTGCCGTTCGACCCGCTTGACCCTTTGGTGCTCCAGGGTGATCAGCAGCGCACCGGCCGTCACCAGCGCCCCGGCGACCAGGGCGAGGATCAACGACAAGGTGCTGTTGCCGTAGGCCGTCGCCGCCACCGTCCCGGCGATCAGGACGGTGCCGACACTGATCAGGATCAGTCCGGGCAGCCAGAGGGTGTCGATGAAGGATTCACCGGCGTGCGGTTGAGTCGTGCGGGCATGGTCCACCGGATCGTGGTGCGCGCCTTTCATCGCATCTCCTTCCTGCAGAGATACCTCCAGGCTACGCCTGCTGTGAACTCGATCACAGTGACGGAGGAATGACGCTCTATCTCCGGCGAAGTCGGTACCAATTGCGGAAACGCAAGCGCGCCGGCCTGATATCGCTTGTCGGGGAACGGCGCGTCGTAGCCCGCCCGCACCGCGGGGGCACCTTGGTGACGGTCCCGACGCCGACGAGCCGACCGGCGTTCAGCCACGGTGTGTACTTCGCGAAGGCCCGCCAGATCCGGAATGCCGGCGGCACCACGCGATCGGCGGTCGGCAGAAAGCCATTGGCGACCACCACCCGTGCGAACCGTGCACCGTGCTCGGCGACGATCTCCAGTCCGATCAACGAGCCCCAGTCATGCACGAAGATGGTGACGTCGGTGAGATCCAGCATCCCGAACCACGACGTCACCCACTGCACATGACGCAGGTAGGTGTAGTCGCCGATCGCGGTCGGCTTGTCCGAGCGGCCGAACCCGATGCCCGGCCTCAGCCAAGGGCGGGATCATCGTGCGATACAGGTAGCTCCACGTCGGCTCACCGCGCAGCAGGACGACGGGTGCGCCGTCGCGCGGACCCTCGTCGAGGTAGTGCATCCGCAGCGCCGGGGTGTCGGCGGCCGTGACGTCGACGTAGTGGGGGTCGAACGGATAACCCGCCAGGTTGGTGTAATGGGAGTCGGGGGGTACGCACCACGTCCATGACTCACCGATGCTAGTGCGCATTCCTGATCCGACGCAGGCAGTTGCGCCATTGTTTGACGATCGGTGCTCCTGAGTACTCTTACCGCAGGTTGCGGGGGGTCGCAGCGTCGCTGCTACTGAAAGGTGAGTGTCGATCGATGGGTTCCGCCGAACGGCTCCAGCAATGGGAGTCCCGCAGCGAGTGGATTCTGGCCGCAGTGGCGGTCACGTTTCTCCTCGTGTACTCGCTGCAGGTGCTCACCACTCCCTCCCGCCCGGTGAGCAACCTCTTCGACGTCACCATGGCGGTGCTGTATCTCGCGTTCGTCGTCGACTACGTCGTCCGGCTCACATTGGCGCCGCAACGTGCCTCATGGTTCTTCCGGCACCTGTTCGACCTGGCTATCGTCGCGCTGCCGTTCCTGCGCCCCCTGCGGTTGCTGCGGTTGTTGGTGCTGGTCAGGGTGATGCACCGGGCGGGCGGCGACGCGATCCGCGGCCGGGTGGCGGTCTACACCGCGTTCAGCGCGATTCTGTTGGTCTACGTCGCCTCGCTGGCAATGCTGGAGACCGAGCGGTCCGTCCCCGACGCGACGATCACCAACTTCGGCAACGCGGTCTGGTGGTCGATCACCACCATCACCACCGTCGGCTATGGCGACATGTATCCGGTGACGGTCACCGGCAGGGTGATCGCCGTGCTGCTGATGATCGGCGGCATCAGCCTCATCGGTGTCATCACCGCGACCGTGGCCTCGTGGATCGTGGAACGCGTGTCCGAAGAGGACTCCGCCAACCGCGCCGCCACGGCTTCCCAGATCGACGATCTCCGCGACGAGATCCGGCAGCTGGCCGTGCAGTTGCAGATGCGGCAGGACGACCGTGAAGGAGCCTGGTCGCGCCGCTGACCGCCCCGGCAGGTTTGGTCCATACTGAGCCGGTGGTGGGCGGAGACGGTGAGTCGCTGTCCGATGCGGACGCGCGCATCCTGGGTCTGGAATCGCCGGCCATCACGGTTCACACCCTCAATCTGATGGTGCTCGAACCAGCAGATCGGCCGCTGGACTTGGACCGGCTGCGCAGCGAGGTCGCCGGTCGGCTCGAGGGGCAGCCGCGGGCGACCGAACGCGTCGTGCACGACGCGGACGGGCCACGGTGGGTGCCCGACCCCACGTTCGACATCGACGCCCATTTCCGGCGGCGCGCCATGTCAGGGCCCGTGACGCGAGACGTACTGTGGCGCAGCATCAGCGAGCTGATGGCCGAGCACCTCGACCATCGCCGCCCGCTGTGGACGTTCGATCTGATCGGGCCGTTGACCGACGGCCGGGAAGCGATCGCCGCCCGGATCCACCACGCGATGGCCGACGGGATCGCGGGCGTGCGGTTCCTGGACGCGGTGCTGTTCGACCCGCGTCGGCCCGACTCGCAGGCGCGTGTCGCCGGTGTGCGGGGCCCCGCTGCCCCGTCGTGGCTCACCGAGGCGCGCCGGATGCCGGAGGCGGTGTTGCGTGAACTCGGCCGGCCCGCGGCGCGTTCGCCGTTCGACCGTCCCGTGGGCGCCGCCCGTGAGCTCGCTTTCACTGTGGTGCCGCTGGCGCAGTTGAAGGCGATCGGCGCGTCGCATCCGCAGCACGCCACGGTGAACGACGCACTGCTCGCGGTGATGGCCGGCGGCCTGTGCGGCTGGCTGCGCCATGGCGGGGCGGCGGTGCACCGGCTGTGCGCCCAAGTGCCCGTCAGCCTCCACCACCGCGACGAGTCGGCCGGCGATCTGGGCAATCGGGACTCCTTCATCAACTTCATCAACGTGGATCTGCCACTAGTTAGTGGCGACCGTCACGATCTCCAGATCGATCCAGGGGCCGTCGATCGGTATTGCTGAGCTAGTGGTTTAGTGTGTTGCCCGGCGTACAATCGCGGCGCTGATGCGCTTGGTGCGGCTCACCGACAGGGAGAACTCGACACCGTCGGCCAGGCAGGCGCTGATCACCTTCTTGGTGTCGAACGCCGAGTCGCCGCGCACCATGATGGTGGCGCAGGGCCCGCAGGCGCGGGCGGTGGTGATGGCCTGCTTGACCTGGGTGGCGGCCGCGCGCCTGGAGCCGGCCCGCCCGCTGCGCAGTCGCGCCTCGGCGATGACCGGCGCGGGCTGCGCCGTCGCCGTGGAGAGGGTGGTGATCTGCGGGGACAGGCCCAGACGCGGCAGCGCGCGGCTGGCGATTTTGGCGTGCCCGAACGAGGCGCCCTGCTTGTGGTGCCCGTAGACCGGGCGCAGCAGCGAGTCGATGTCGATGAAGACGCGCTCGTCGCTGCCGGGCAACAGCGGCACCCGGGCCGCGAGCGCCACCAGATGTGCGCGGGCCACCGCGGCGAGCTGGTTGGCATGTCCGAAGGTGAACTCGCGCATGAAGATCCCCAACGTGGAGGGTGCATACACCTCGTTGAATACCCGCGGTGTGCCGCCGGCGCGCAGCACGTTGGCATCGTCGATGCTGTCCGCCCCGCACATCATCGCGGCGATGATCGAGGTCAGCTTGCCGACCGGGTTGACCGCCCCGGAGCGCACCCGCGTCGACGGCAGGTCCACATGCTCGCCGATCAACTCCGAAAGCCCGGCCTGCTCAGCCAGTTCCAGCACCGGCACCAATCCCGCAGCCGATACCAGATTCCGTTCGTCGAACACCGCCGACCCGAGTGTGAACGTATACGATGAGTGCATCGAAGGTGCCTTCCCGAACGTTGGACAAAACGACTTCAGCACTCGTATTGTCCCAGTTCAAAAGGCACTTTCGCTGTTCACACGCCGATCAAATCACCGGCCCATTCACGGATTCAGGCTTAGTATGGGCCGAGGGCGAGCGCATGACGGGAGGACACGTGCCGAGGTCCCGGGACATCCTGCAGCGCTTCCGGTCCGCGGGGACGCCTGGGGCGGCAACGGCGCCCGGGGTCCCGGCAGACCGGGTAGCCGAGTTGTCGGCCGAGCTTGAGCCGGTGCTCGCACAGCTGGTGGCGGTGCAGGAAGAAGTGTCGCGAATCCGTGCCGATGCCCAGCGTGACGCCGAGCGACGGCGGCAGGCCGCTGTGGAGCGTGCCAGTGCTCTGGTCGCCGCCGCCCACCGGGAGGCGTCGGCCGAACGCGCCGACGCCGCTCGTCGCCTCGCCGGAAACGTCGAGAAGGAGTCTGCGGGCACCCTCGCCGCCGTCGAGTCCGATGCCGCGGAAGTCCGCCGCCGGGCCGCGGAGAAGATGCCGTCCTACGTCGATCGAGTGGTGTCGGCGACGAGGGCCGCAATGGCCACCTCACAGGAATCCGGTTCGTGAGCTCGCCCTGGGTTGCGGGTGTGGTGCGCGCCAAGGCCCTGGCCAGGCGGCGTCTGGGGGCGGCCGGGGCGCGCGCGGTGGCGACGGCACCGGGACTCGGAGCGGCGCTCGCGGCGCTGTCGTCGTCGTCGTACGGACGTGATGTGCGTCCGGATCAGAGACTGGCGGCCGCCCAGCACACTGTCGGCGCGTCGCTGCTGTGGAACTTGCGGGTGCTGGCAGGGTGGCTCCCGCGCGGGCGGGTGGACGTCGTGCGCCTCTTCGCTGCGGGTTTCGAAGTCGCCAACCTCGATGAGCACCTCTGCACACTGCACCACCTGTCGAGCCCGCAGCGCGTGCCCAGCGACCCGCCGTACACCCTCGGAATGCTCGACACCGCATGGTCGCGGCTGTCGTCCACGACCGCACTCACCGAGGTCGCGCGGGTGCTCGAAACCTCGCGCTGGCAGTTGCGTGGGTGCACAACGCCGCGCGAGCTCGCACTCGGACTTCGGCTGGCCTGGGCCGATGCCGTGGTCGGTGGTGTACCGGAGGCCGCCGGGTGGGCGCGGGCCGGCGCAACGCTGCTCATGCTGAAGGAAGTTGCCCTCGAGGACCGACGGCTGACGGAGCCCCTGGCGCTGCGTGCGTCATACGTGTTGGGACCGGCGTTCGTCGGTGCGCTGACCGGCCGCCCGGTCGAATTGGCGCGGCTGCGCAACGACCTGCCATCCGACGCCAGGTGGGTGCTCGACGACATCGATCAGATCGAAGACCTGTGGCGCGGTGAGGCCGCGTGGTGGCATCGGGTCGAGCGCGACGGGTTCGGATTGCTGCGCGGTTCAGGCTACGACCGGAAACCCGTGGTCGGTGCACTCGCGGTACTGGCGGCGGACGCATGGCGGGTTCGGGCCGCCCTGGAAACATCCGCGCGTGGTGGCGCAGGATCGACGCTGGAGGCCTTCGATGGGGTGGCGTGAAGCCACCACGCCGGTGCGCATGCAGCGGGTGGCGCTTGTCTGCCCCAGGGCGGTGCTGCGCGACATGCTCGTGCGGGTCGCCGATGCCGGCGTCGTCGAAATCGATCACACGACGGCCTCGGGATCCAGCGTCGATGGGCTACCAAGCCGCGCCGGATCAACGAATCCGTGTTTGTGCCCCACCAGTCCCGACCTCGGTGACCTCGAGCGTGCCGGCCGGGACGATCTGCTCGCAGGCGAGGCCGAACTCACATCGTTCGCCGACGACGCCGTGGTTCGCGACGAGATCGCCGCCCTGGCCGGCTGGGTTCCGGCCACGGAGTTGCCCGCACTGACCAGCCGGCTGGCGGATACCGGCGCCGGCGCCGTACCGATCCCGTCACCTCCCGGGGTGGACCCCCCGACGTTGCTGCACCCCAGCAACGGCTTGCGGCAGTCGTTCACGCCGCTGGTCGAGACATACGGGACGGTGCCATACGCCGACGTCGACCCCAGCGTGCTGGCCGGGGTCGCGTACATGCTGATGTTCGGCATGATGTTCGGCGACGCCGGGCACGGCGCCCTGCTCGCCGTTTTGGGGTTGCTGGTGCGTGCCGGACGACCCCGCGCGCTTGCCCGGTTCCACAAGGTCTGGCCATTCATCGTCGGGTCCGGCCTGGCCGCGATCGTGTTCGGGTTGCTCTACGGGGAGTTCTTCGGGCCCACCGGAGTCGTTCCGGTGCTGTGGCTGGCCCCGCTTGATGAACCCGTCACGTTGCTGGCTTTCGCGTTGGCGGCGGGCGCGGTATTTCTGGCCGCTGCCCAGATCATCGGCACGATCAACCGCTGGCGCGAAGGAGGGTGGCCGCTGGCACTGAGCGCCCCCTCCGGAATCGCCGGCGCGGCCCTTCTCGGCGGCCTCGGCCTCATCGCGCTCGGCGTGAACGGCCATCTCAGCTGGCTGATATTGGCCGGCGCCCTGGTCATGGCGGGCGGTGTCGCCCTGGCGTACATCGGATTTCTGGCCGCCGCCGGTGGCGGCGGTTCGGGCATCACCCAAGCCTCCGTCGAAGTCTTCGACGCCGTGATGCGGGTCGGCGCCAACCTGGTCTCCTTCACCCGCCTGGCAGCATTCGGGCTGACCCATGCAGCACTGGGAAAGATCGTGTGGGACGGCACGGCCGGGCTGTGGAGGTCAGGCGGCATCCTGGTGGCCGCCGCAGTCATCGTCTTCGTCGTCGGAAATGTGCTCGCTTTCAGTCTCGAGGCGCTCGTCGCCGGAGTACAGGCTCTGCGTCTGGAGTACTACGAGCTGTTCTCCCGGATCTTCGCCGGCGAGGGCCGACCGTTTCGCCCCTGGCACATTCCCATCGATCGCAGCAGTGAACCCGTATCCACCAACAGCACAGCAGCATTCGGCGCCACCATCGGGAGAAAACCATGATGATCTGGGCTCTTGCACTGCCCGTCCTTGTCGCCGCGTTCGCCGCGACCAGCCAGCTGCTGAAGCGCAAGGGACGCACGGCCGTACGAATCCTCGTGGGCCTCAACGCCTTCGTGTTCGTCGTCGCGCTTGCAGCGTTGGCTCTGATCGCTACCGCCGGTCCCGGGTCCGCCGATGTGACCACGACCGTGGCCCAGGGGGCCGGGTCCGGGTCCTCCTCGTCGGCAGCGCTGCTCGGTGCTGCCATCGCCGTGGCGGGCTCCTCCCTCGGCGCAGCGATCGCAGTGGCCTATACCGGCGCAGCCGCACTGGCGGCGATGAGCGAGCGACCCGAGTTGTTCGGCCGCGCCATGGTCATCGTCGGGTTGGCTGAGGGCATTGCGATCTACGGCCTCATCATCGCGATCATTCTGATCGGCAAAGGGTGAGTGATATGGGACGCGTCGCGGTCATCGGCGAGGAAACCGCCGTCGCCGGTTACGCACTGGCCGGCGTCCTCGTCGTTCCGGCTGAGGGTGACGATGCCGTCCACGGCGCCTGGAGCAGCCTGCCCGACGACGTTGCGGTCGTCATCTTGACCTCTGCAGCGGCGCGCGCCCTGGGTGATGCCCGTACGGCGAAGCTGCTCCCGTTGACGGTGGTCATGCCATCGTAACCACCGCCCGCAAGCCCGATTCGGCCGATCCGCTGGCCCCCGTCCGACGGGAGTTGTTGGCTCGGGCCCGAGCGGAGGCCCAGCGCCTTCTCGCGCACGCCGATGCCGACGCCGAGGCGACCCTGGCGGCGGCGCAGCGCGAAGCCGACGACATCCGCGGCGCGGCGCGTGCCGAGGGGGAATCCGACGCCGCAGCGGTGCTCGCCGCCGAGCGTGCGCGGGTTCGACGCCAGGCCCGGGCCGTCGTGTTGGCGGCGCAACGGAAGGCCTACGACCAGCTGCGTTCCCGGGTGGCGCAGGCGTTGGCGACCGTGCGGGACGACCCCGGTTACCGACCGTGGCTCGATGGCTTGGCCGAGCGCGCCCGAGCGGTGCTCGGAGCCGACGCCCTGGTGCGCGAAGCCCCCGACGGTGGGGTGATCGCCGAGACGAACGGCCGGCGAGGGGAGTACACCCTGGTCGGTCTCGCCGACCAGGTGATGGATGCGATGGGCACGGACATCGAAGGACTATGGTCGCCGTGAGTGCGACGGTGTCCCGGGTGTCGGGCTCGCTGGTCGAGATCGAGGGGCTCCCCGGAGTGGCGATGTATGATGTCGTGCTGCTCGGCGAGCACCAGTTGCCGGGAGAGGTCGTAGCCATCGCCGATCGCCGGATCACGGTGCAGGCATATGAGGACACCGGCGGCCTGGGCCCGGGCGCCGCGGTTGTTTCCCGTGGTGCACCGCTGTCGGCGGAGCTGGGCCCGGGGCTGCTGGGCTCGGTGTTCGACGGCCTGCTGCGCCCGTTGTCGGACGCCGGAACCTGGCTGGTTCCGAGCGGGGCCCGAGCAGCCGGCCCTGACCGACGCTGGCAATTCACTCCCACGGTTGCCGAAGGCGCCATCGTCGCCGAAGGTGACGAGCTGGGGTCGATCGGCGGCGACACTGCGTTGCCACTGCGGATCCTGGTCCCTGCCGGCACGGCCGGTGTGGTGGGGCGCATCGCGACGGCAGGCAGCTATGCCGCGGACGCGGTGGCCGCGACCGTCGCCGGAATCGACGTTCGGCTCACCAGCATGTGGCCGGTCCGGCGTCCGCGGCCGTACCGCGAACGCCTCAGCGCCGCCGAGGGCCTGCACACCGGGCAGCGCGTCCTCGACCTGCTGTACCCGGTGGCCCGCGGCAGCAGTGCTGCCGTGCCGGGCGGATTCGGTACCGGTAAGACAATGCTGTTGCAGCAGATCGCCAAATGGTGCGACGCCGACGTGATCGTCTACGTCGGATGCGGCGAGCGCGGCAACGAGATGGCCGATGTGGTCGCCGAACTGAGCGCGCTCGAGGATCCTCGCACCGGCGACCGGCTCAGCCGCCGCACGGTGATCATCGCGAACACCTCGAACATGCCCATGATGGCGCGTGAGGCCAGCATCTACACCGGTGTGACCGTTGCCGAGTACTTCCGGGACATGGGATATCACGTCGTGCTCATTGCGGACTCGACGTCGCGCTGGGCAGAAGCGCTGCGGGAGTTCGCCTCTCGCACCGGGGCCTTGCCGGCAGAGGAGGGGTATCCGGCCAGTCTTGCCTCGGCGATGGCGGCCTTCTACGAACGGGCCGGGCATGTGGTGACTCTCGGCGGGCGCCGCGGCTCGGTCACCATCATCGGTGCGGTCTCGCCCCAGGGCGGGGACATGACCGAGCCGGTGACCGCGCACACCCAGCGGTTCGTCCGATCGGTGTGGATGCTCGACCGGGACCTGGCCTACGCGCGGCATTACCCGGCGGTTGCGTGGTCGGGATCGTTCTCCCGCGACGCCGACGCACTGGGCGCCTGGCATGCACGCCAGGGAGATCCGGCATGGGCGCATCGCCGAGAACGGGTCAGCGCATTGCTCTCGGACGCCGATCGGCTCGGCGCCCTGGCAGATCTGGTCGGTATCGGATCGATGCCGGGTGCCGAGCGCATGGTCATGCTGGCCGGGAGGCTGTTGCGCGAAACGGTGCTGCAACAGAGTGCGTTGAGCCCCAACGACGTCTTCTGTTCCGTGGCCAAGGGCGCCGCGCTGCTCGAGGCGGTGCTCACCGTTATCGACCGGTGCGACGAACTCGTCGACGCGGGGGTACCCGCCTCGGCGATCGAGGAGACGGACTTCGGCAGCATCCTGCGGGCTGCGCAGGAAACCGGCCCGGAGGACTTCCAGGGAGTCCAGGAACATTTGGACGCCATGCTGACCCGGCTGGCGATGCTGTCATGAGTAGGGGTTCCTTCGCGTCGGCCGCCGCGTTCGGTGCGCTGGCGTACACCGATGTGGCCGAACTGCGCGGGCCGCTGCTCGTTGTCCGCGGCGTGTCAGGAGTCGGGTGGGACGAGTCCGCGCGCATCGAGATGGGTTCCGGGGAGCTGCGCAACGGGCTCGTCCTGGAGGTCGACCGCGACCTCGCGGTTGTACAGATGCTCGAGGGAACCGACGGTATCCGACCCGGCGACACCAGCGTGTGCTTCGCCGGGGAGACCCTGCACATCCCCGTGGGACCCGGTTGGCTCGGACGGGTCTGCAACGGTCGGGGCGAACCCGTCGACGGGGGCCCACCGATCTTCGGTGTGCGGCGGGCTCCGGTCTCGGGTTTCCCGCTCAACCCCACGCACCGCGAACCGCCCGCCGAGCCGGTCATCACCGGGGTCTCGGCCATCGATGCGCTGACCACCGTGGTGCGGGGGCAGAAGCTGCCGGTGTTCTCGATTGCCGGTTTGCCGCATCTCGAGCTCGCCACTCAGGTGGCCGCACAGGCCACCGCGGGTGATGCGCCGTTTTCGGTGGTCTTCGCGGCCATGGGCCTGACCCATCTCGACACGGCCGCGGTGCGAGACGCCCTCGAGGCGCGCTCGGCCGCCGGCGAACTGGTGTTGTTGCTCAACACGGCCGACGACCCGGTGGTGGAACGGATTCTAACGCCCCGGCTCGCGCTCACGGTGGCCGAGTACTTGGCCTTCGAGATGGGTAGGCATGTGCTTGTCGTGATGGCCGACATGACATCCTACGCGGAGGCTCTGCGTGAGGTGTCCGCGGCACGAGGTGAGATTCCCGGCCGCCGGGCCTATCCGGGCTACCTCTTCAGCGACCTCGCCTCGCTCTACGAGCGGTGCGGCCGCATCCGAAACGTGCCCGGGTCGGTCACCGTGCTTCCGGTGTTGACGATGCCCGCCGGAGACATCACCCATCCGGTTCCGGACCTCACCGGATACATCACCGAAGGTCAGATCGTGCTCTCTACCGCCATGGGCGACGCCGGAATCTACCCACCGGTCGATCCACTGAACTCTTTGTCGCGACTCATGCGCAAAGGCGCGGGGCCCGGACGCACCCGGGAGGATCATCTCGACGTGGCCGCCCAGATCCTGGCATCGCTGGCGCGGGCCCGGCAGGCACGCGAGCTGGCCGAGTTGGTGGGCGAGGACGCACTGAGCGCCACTGACCGCGCGTACCTGTCCTTCGAACAGGCGGTGGAACAGCGCCTGCTCAACCAGCACCGCGACGAGGCGCGGACACTCGACGAGACACTCGACCGGGCCTGGGCGGCGCTGCGGGTTCTTCCGCGCCGGGAGCTCACGATGCTTCCCAACGCTGTGCTCGACGCCCGCTACGCCGAGCCGTCAGCGGGGTCGTGAGCGCGATGGTCAAGCTCCTGCACATGCCCCCCGGACGAGCCGGTCGGTTGTGGCTGCAACATCGGCTCACCACCGCGCAGCACGGCGCGGCTCTGCTCGACCACAAGTTGCGCATCCTGCGGACCGAACGCGAACAACTCGCCCTGCAACAGGACAGGATGGCCGCCAAGTGGGTGTCCGCGAGCCGCGAGGGCGACCTGTGGCTGTTGCGCGGAGTTCTGCTCGGCGGACAGCGCTCGGTCCGGCTGGCCGCCGCACCGGCGCCCGCGCAGGTCCGCATCCTCTGGGAGCAGTCGATGGGCGTGCGTTATCCGGCCGAGGCCACCTGCACCGTGCCCGACCCCTCGCCGGACGCGCCGTCCCCCGGCAATGCGGCGCTGATCACAGCACGCGGCTGCTATCGGCGCGCTGTGCAGGCCGCCGTCGCGCAGGCAGCCGTCGAGACGGCGGTACGTGTTCTCGAGGCGCAGGAGACGGCGACGCGTCGCCGCCTGCGAGCCATCGAGGATCGGTGGATTCCGCGCTTGCAGCAGGCGCTGGCTGAGTTGCAGTTCAAGCTCGACGAAGACGAGCATAACGACACCGTGCGATTGCGCTGGGCGGCCGGCAATCGCACCGGCGCCGAAGCAGGCAGCGGCAGCAAAGGAGAGCCATGACAGCTCCCATGTTCGGTAAAGTCCTCGTCGCCGTCGACGATTCACCGGCGGCCCTGGCAGCGGTGCGCGCCGCCATCGAGATCGCAGTGCACACCGACGCACATCTTCGATTCGTGCACGTGACGAGCGACGGTGAAATCGTCAACGCGCTGGCCGGTATGGGGCGCGATGGGGAGCTGGCAACCAGACGCAACAGAGCTGCGGAATCACTGCTGCAGCACGTCGGCGCAGAAGCCGAACGTGCGGGCGTGCGAGCCGAGGTGATACACCTCGAAGGCGATCCGGCCGCGCTTCTACTGACAGAGGCGAGCAATTGGGGCGCCGACCTCCTCGTCATCGGCCGATCCGATGTGCGGGGAACCGGCCGACCGTACGTCGGCACGGTCACCCGCAAGGTTCTCGAGCTGGTCGACACTCCCGTCCTGGTGGTGCCGCTCCCGACATGAGGTGCTGTCGTGGCCTGCGTTGCCGACGGCCCTCAAAAGTACCGGCGTCCGGGCCTTGCGCCACTCGGTGATGTGGGAATGCTCACCCATAGGTGCCGGGCGGCACCGTCTGGAACCGACCAACAGGACTCCTGAGCGTGGCCAGAGTCGCCGACGCACTGGCGGTGTCGTGGAACACCGCCAACAACGCGGTGCTCGCCGAACGCCAGCGGGAACTCATCGGCCGATCCGGCCCGCTTCGACGCTGTGGCGGTGATCGGCGTTGACGAGCACGTGTGGCGTCACGCCCGCCGCGGGGACAAGTACGTCACCGTGATCATCGACCTGACCCCGGTCCGCGACGGCTCCGGCCCGGCACGGTTGCTCGACATGATCGAAGGACGCTCCAAACAAGCCTTCCAGGACTGGCTGGCCGACCGCCCCAACCAGTGGCGTGATCGGGTCGAAGTCGTGACCATGGACGGATTTTCCGGGTTCAAGACCGCCAGCGCCGAGGAACTGCCCGAGGCAGCGGCGGTGATGGACCCCTTCCATGTGGTCCGGCTGGCCGGCAACGCCCTCGACGAGTGCCGGCGCCGCGTCCAACCGACCACCTGTGGGCACCGGGGCCGCAAAACCGACCCGTTGTACAGATCGCGGCGCAGGCGTTTCGATTCATCGCCTGGGTGGAGTTGGCATGATCGAGTCGTCATGACCGAAACGCCTGAATCCCGGACCGAACCGACAGCGGTGGCCACCGAGCAGGGGCGCGGGGAGCTGTCACCTGGGTCCGACCGTCCCAATAGGCTCGCCCAGAGCGCGGCATGGGTGGGCATCGTTGCTGGTGTCGTGTTTATCGTCGCGGTGGTCTTCTTCTCCGGGTTCTTCGTCGGAAGGCAGTACGGCAGCGGTTACCGTGACGGGCGCGGAATGTACTACCCCGGCGGGATGATGGGGCCCGGATCGTCGGGACCTGGGATGATGGCCCCCGGTCAGCAGCTATCGCCGACGACAACTCCGGCCGTGCCCACCGCGCCGCCTCGGTAGCCGTTTCAGCCTGGTTCGTTCGTGCAGGTCGGTTGTGGTCAGTTCGGCGTGAACCAAGGTGAAGATGTGTTCCGGCTTTGGCGGGGCCGCGTGCCACCCTTCCCGCCACGCGAGTTGGGCTGCACAACCCCCACCGCGGTGCTGCGACAGGGTGGTGGAGCCTGGCCAGGGCGTCGGCGAGGTGCTTCTTGCTATTCGCGCCCGAAGAGTGGTTCGCCGTCGTTGCCTCCGAGCAGGAAGGTGAACCGGTCAAGGTCGGCGCGGAGTTCGTCGGCGGTGCAGGCGGAATGACCGACGCGCGACCGCGTCGTCGAAGGAGGTGTGCAGTGTGGTTGATAGTGCCAGTTTGGTCATCGTTGTCTCTTTCCTGCTCAGCGGTTTGCGGCGTTTCCGATCTCTGCTGTCGCGCGGCGGGTGCTCGCGCGGCGGCCGTTTGGTCGCGGGATCCTGGCTAGGGGTTGGGCGCGTCCGGCGCGGACACCGTTGGCGATAACGACGATCTCGGCGAGTTCGTGCACGAGCACCACGGCGGCCAGGCCGAGGACTCCGAGCAGGGCCAGGGGCAGCAGGATGGTGATGATCGCCAACGATAGGCCGATGTTTTGCAGCATGATGCGCCGGGATCGGCGGGCGTGGGACAGCACTTGGGGCAGGTGGCGCAGGTCTTGGCCCATCAGGGCGACGTCGGCGGTTTCGATGGCGACGTCAGTGCCCATGGCGCCCATCGCGATGCCGAGGTCGGCGGTGGCCAGGGCGGGGGCGTCGTTGACGCCGTCACCGACCATCGCGGTGGGCCGCCAGGAGCGCAGTTCCTCGATGATGCGGGCTTTGTCCTCGGGCCGCAGGTCAGCGTGCACGTCGTCGATGCCGGCGTCGGCGGCCAACGCCCGGGCGGTGCGCTCGTTGTCCCCGGTCAGCATCGCCACCTGGTAGCCGTGGGCGCGCAGCCCACCGATCACCTCGGCGGCTTCGGGTCTCAGCTCGTCGCGCACCGCCACCGCACCCAACACGGCACCGTCGCGTTCGACGAGCACCGCGGTTGCCCCGGCGCGCTGCATTCGGTCGATGTCGTCGGCCAGCGGGCCGGGTTGGATCCAGCCGGGCCGCCCGAGCCGGACCGGACTTCCGTCCAGCCAGCCGGTGAGTCCGGCGCCGGTGGCCGATTTAACATTGTGCGCCGGGATGACCTGATCGGCGGCGGCGAGGATGGCTGCGGCCAAGGGGTGTTCGCTGCGGGCCTCCAGCGCGGCGGCCACCGCCATCACTTCGGGGCGCGAAACCCCGTCGGCGGGTACTACGGTCATGACGGCGGGCTGGTTGCGGGTCAGGGTGCCGGTCTTGTCCAGGGCGATCGTGCGGATGCGGCCCAGGGCCTCCAGCGCGGCACCACCTTTGATGAGGACACCCATCTTGCTGGCGGCGCCGATCGCGGCGACCACGGTGACTGGCACCGCAATCGCCAGCGCGCACGGTGAGGCCGCGACCAGTACCACCAGCGCCCGTTCGATCCACACCCGCGGATCCCCGACCAGGCTGCCGACCACGGCGATGATTACGGCGGCGACCATGATCGCGGGCACCAGCGGGCTGGCGACCCGGTCGGCCAGGCGTTGGCTGGAACCCTTGCGGGCCTGCTCGGCCTCCACAATCTGAACGATCCGAGCCAGCGAGTTGTCGGTGGCGGTTGCGGTGATCTCCACGTCGAGCACCCCGGTGCCGTTGATTGAGCCGGCGAACACCGCATCACCGGGGCCTGTTTCGATCGGCACCGACTCCCCAGTGATCGCCGAGGTGTCCAGCGCGCTGCGCCCCGCGGTGATGACCCCGTCGGTGGCGATCCGCTCCCCGGGTTTGACCACCATCACCTCGCCCACGGCGAGTTCCGTTGGGGAGACAGGGTATTCGCGCCCACCGCGGCGCACCGTGGCGACGGCGGGGACCAGCGACAGCAGCGCCCGCAAGCCTCGGCGGGTACGGGTGATCGAATACTCCTCGAGGCCCTCGCTGATCGCGAACAAAAACGCCAGCATCGCGGCCTCGCCGACCTCACCCAGGGCCACCGCACCGACTGCGGCGATCGTCATCAGCGTGCCGACACCGATCTTGCCCGCCGCCAATCGCTTCAGAGTGGACGGGACGAAGGTGGCGCCGGCGATGACCAGCGCCGCGGCCTCCGCCACCAGCGTCACCGGCCCGGGTCCGCCGGCCCACCCCACGATCAGCCCCGCCAGCAGCAGCACCCCGGCCAGAGCGGCAGCCCGGATCTCGCTGACCTGCCACAGTTTCTCCGGGCCCCGCTCGCGCTCATCGCGGTCGGGACCGGAATCGTCGTGGCCGCAGCAGGTGTCACTCACAGGCAGACCCCGATGCGCCGGCGGTGCCGTAATTGGGGCACAACGCGACCGCGTTGCCGGCGGCCGCCAGCAGTGTTTCGGCCGCCGCCAACAGATCGAGCAGTTCCGGGCGGGTCAACGAGTAGAACACCTGCCGTCCCTGCGGACGGCCCGCCACCAGACCGCACTCGCGCAGACACCCCACATGCGCCGACACCGTCGACTGGGCCAACCCCAACTCCGTCACCAGGTCGGCCACCCGGGCCTCGCCGCGAGCCAACCGGCCCACGATCGCCAACCGGGTGCCATCCGAGAGGCCACGGAACAACGCCACCGCCGCATCCAGACCCGACCCGGATGGTGATCCGGCCAGACAACCCGCACTATCAATCGTCATCGACCGATAATACTGTGCTTCGCCGGTAATACTAAAATCCACCGATATTGAGGACCATCGGCCCTACCTGTCATCGGCACTGCGCGAGCAGGCTGGCCTGAGCAGCTCACGTTGCGGGGCTTGGTAATTCAAGGCAAAAGGT
>WOYS01000055.1 GCA_011620645.1 Mycobacterium sp. | reverse complement strand
TGACACCGCCGAACAGCCGCAGCGGCCCGACCGTGTCCAGGCCGCGGCACGAGAACGAATCGAGCACAGCGAAACCCTTTGAGGCGAGCTGGTGACGGATCCGTCGGCTGTAGCCCAGCAGCGGGAGTTCGCGGGCGCCGCTGGTGAAAAACGTGAACACTCGGATGCCGTTGCATCGCGGCAACCGACGCACAAGCCGCCACAATCTCGGATGCACCGCCATGAAATAGATGCCCGACCCGAAGCCGACCAGGTCGTAGTCAGCGAGTGTCTCGACGTCGACCGCCTCGGGCTCGACGACCTCGGCGCCGAGCACCTCAGCCATCCGGTCGGCCACCCGGCGGGTGTTGCCATTCGAGACCGATACACAGATGAGCAGCGATTTCATCAGCCAGCCTCCCGGTATATTGCAACCTCGACATTGTTTTCGGTGTGCACGTGTCGATGCTGCACCGACGGCTCGGCGTCGGGAAGGGCGAAAGGCACCCTGGTCGAGGGCATTGGTCACTAACTGCTAGGAGGTGTCCACCCAGTCCAGGGTGCGCTGCACGGCCTTCTGCCAGCCGGCATATCCGAGGCTGCGCTGCTCTTCTGACCACTCCGCGCTCCAGCGCTGACCTTCCTGCCAGTTGGCACGCAGATCATCAGGGTTGTCCCAGAATCCGACCGCGAGCCCGGCGGCATACGCCGCACCCAGCGCGGTGGTCTCCGCCACGACCGGTTTGACGACGTCCACAGCCAGCACGTCGGCCTGGATCTGCATGCACAGACTGTTGGCCGTGACACCACCGTCGACCTTCAGAACTTCAAGGTGCACACCGGAATCGGCTTCCATTGCGTCCACCACATCGCGACTCTGATAGCAGATCGCCTCCAGCGTCGCCCGCGCCAGATGGGCGTTGGTGTTGAATCGGTTCAACCCGACGATCGCACCGCGCGCATCCGAACGCCAGTAGGGCGCGAACAATCCGGAGAAGGCCGGCACGAAGTACACTCCGCCGTTGTCCTCGACCTGGCGGGCCAGCGATTCGCTCTGTGACGCACCGCTGATGATACCCAGCTGATCTCGCAGCCATTGAACTGCCGACCCGGTGACGGCGATCGAGCCCTCAAGAGCATAAACCGGCTTGGCGTCGCCGAACTGATAGCAGACCGTGGTCAGCAGGCCGTTGGAGGAACGCACGATCCTCTCACCGGTGTTGAGCAACAGGAAGTTTCCGGTGCCGTAGGTGTTCTTGGCCTCACCTGCCTTCAGACACACCTGCCCTACCATCGCTGCCTGCTGATCGCCGAGGATGCCCGTCACCGGAACCTCGCCACCCATCGGCCCGGCAACCAGGGTCGTCCCATAGGGCTCCGGTGACGACGAGGGCCGGATCTGCGGCAGCATCTGTCGCGGAATCCCGAAGAAGGACAACAGTTCGTCATCCCAATCCAGGGTTTCCAGGTCCATCAGCATGGTGCGGCTGGCGTTGGTCACATCGGTGACATGCACTCCACCACGTGGACCGCCGGTCAAATTCCACGCCAACCAGCTGTCGCTGTTGCCGAAGATGGCGTCACCGTTCTCCGCCGCCTCGCGCACACCATCGACGTTCTCCAGGATCCACTGGATCTTGCCGCCCGAGAAGTAGGTGGCCGGTGGCAGACCCGCCTTACGCCGAATCACGTCCCCCCGGCCGTCCCGGTCGAGCGCCGAGGCGATCCGGTCGGTACGGGTGTCCTGCCAGACGATGGCGTTGTAGTACGGCCGGCCGGTGCGACGGTTCCACACCAGCGTCGTCTCACGCTGATTGGTGATCCCCAGCGCGGCAATATCTTCGGGCTGCAGTTTGGTGTTGTTGAGTACCGAGGTCAACACCGAGGCGGTGCGCTCCCAGATCTCCACCGGGTTGTGCTCCACCCAACCGGCCTGCGGCATGATCTGCTCATGCTCAAGCTGCTGGCGGCCCACCTCGGCACCGGCATGATCGAAGATCATCGCGCGGGTACTCGTGGTGCCCTGGTCGATGGCTGCGACGAAGTTGGGCAACGCTGCTCCTCACGTCGAAACGGGTTGTACCCGAACAGGATTTGTCGGCTGCGCAATGACACGAGCCCGTGACACGAAACGCATCCCTTCGGAGGCCTTCGAGGCTGAACCCGGCACCCCGGCCGGCCGCCACGTCGATCACCAATTGGCTGTGCTCCCAGAGCGGGAACTGCGGACCGCAGACCCACACCGGAACACCGTAGGGCTGGCATTCTGAGACTACCTCGAGGCGAGCGGCACCGGGTAAGGCTCATGACTGTGCGGTCCCGCCGGTCTCTCCCCCGAAGCGGGACCGCGCAGCGTCATGGGGCGCCGGGCGCGACGTCATGGTGGGGCTAGCGGCCCCAGGCGCTCGCGGCGCGGCGATCGGTCGCCGATACGTCATCGGCGCCGTCTCGTACCGCGTTACCCAGCCGGAACAGGATGTCGTTGAGTGCGGCCGCCGACTGGTTCCAGCGCACCTGCTCTGCGCTGTAGGCCTGGGCGGCCTCGGCCGTCCAGGTCTGCTGAAGAGGCGCGATTTGGGCCCGGAGCTCCTCCAGCGCCGCGTTGAACCGGGCCGAGGTGGTGTGGATTTCCTGCCGCACCGTGTACTCGATCTCGTCGAAGTTATAGGTAAGCATCATGTCCATCGCCCCACTCCAATCTCTACAGCTCGTTGCTGACGGTGCCGATCTGGTGCGAGTGGCCGTCGGCGGCCTCTCGCAGGGTGTGCTCGTTGAGCCGGATGGTCTCGGCGATGCGCTCCAACGCGGTGTGCAGTGCCATCGACTCCGCGTTCCAGCGGTCGACGACTTCGCGGAAACGAACGGCCGCCGCACCGCCCCACACCGACGCAGGCACACTGCACATGCGGCCGATGAACGTACCGAGCATGGCTCGAACCTCCTCGTTGCGGGCATCGATTTGACCGGAGACCGAATGCATGAGTTCCAGGTCGGTGTTCAGTGCGGACATAGTGGTCCTCCCCCGAATGTTGTCGTGAACTGCTGTTGTGAATAGGACGCAGCGGACGCCGAAACGGTTCCATCTATGGCGAATTGGATTCACGATGAGGCATGCGCCGATCGGATCGCCTCGTCGCAGTGCGCGCGGATGGTCTCGGCACCCGGCCGCGGCTGCTGGCATCCGATGGCGATGCGTGTCCGGCCGTCGACGAACACTGCCCAGCTGATCGCGCGGCCATCGCGTATCTCGTTGTAGCTGAGCACGGTTCGCCCGGCACGGTCGTCGTCCTCCCGGAAGTCGGTGAACACCCCGGGGTCCTGAATCTCGAGCGCGGCCTTGAGGACGGTGGCGGTGGTCGCCGGATCCGGCGCCGCCGGTGACTGAGTAAGTAGAATCGCCGGTATCTCACCACCTTGCGGAAACGCCTGTATGCGTGCGGAACCCGCGCCGGACGTGATCCGCTGCACCTGCCAGTCTGCGGGGATCCGCACCGTGACCCGGCCCTCGGTGATCAGCGTCGTCGGGGACTCGCCCGGCGGCGCGACCGTCCGCCCCGCGCCCAACACCACACCGACGGTCAGCAGCGCACCCATCGGCAGCGCCCATACTGCTCCGCGGCGGCGCGGCGACACCGCCGACTCCTGCTGAGCCGCGACTTCGGCAGCAAGCGTGGGATCGTCGACGATCCGGACATCGCGACCGCACCCCCCGAGGTGGCCTGCGATGGCGGCAGCGAGGTCCGCCGCCCCCGCAACACCCACCGGCGCATCGATCAGCACCGGCCCGCCCACGGTCACGGAGTGCGCGGCCACCTCGGCCACCTCGGCCACGTCCCCGAGCCGCGGTGTCACCGAGACCGGACCACCCGCGATGCGACACAGAACGAAGTCGGGGGCGATCTCGAGGATGCAGCCGGGTTGTGTCCGGTATGCGTCGTGCCGGCGCACGACGACCTGCTCGCCGCGTTGTTCGTCTGCTGCCCGCCGGATCCGGCCCACCCGGGCGTCGCTCCACCAGCCGGGGACCACGAGGGTCAGCCCCTGGGCGGAGTCACCGGCCGCTTCGGTGATGATCGATGCCCACAGCGCATCGACACCGACCGGCCGTTCGTCGAGCAGCGTGTAGTCATCATCGATGGCATCGATTGCGGCACAGATTTTTTCGTCGGACACCGTGCACGGGCCGTGCACCGAACCCGGACCGATGATGAGCACCGCGGTCGTCACGGCTCTGCCGTCCACGCGACCTGAACCCGCTCGTCGTGCCGTCCCCGCACGATCAGCGTCGCCCGCCCGGCGGGCATCGGCGACGGACGGGCCGAGCCGAGCAGAACACCCTCATCGGGTCCTGCGCTCATCAACAGCCCGGTGCCACCCAGCTCGCGCATGGCCGCCGGCACCGGATTGAACAGCGCCCGGGCCGCACCGCCCGCGCGCCGCGCGATGACAAGGTGCAGACCGATATCGCGGGCATGCGCAAGGAACTCCAACAGTGGCGTCAGGGGGTCCGAGCCCGCACCGGCAATCAGCTCGTAATCGTCGACGACGACATAGATTTCCGGGCCCGCCCACCACGACCGGTCCCGCAACTGCTGCTGGGTCACCGATGCGCCGGGCAACCGGTCGCGGAGCTCTTCGGTCAGTCCGGTGAGGTGCTCGTGCAACATCCCGGTCGACATCAGGTAGCCACCGAGGTGGGCGGTGTCCACGACGCCGAGCAGGGTGCGCCGCACATCGACAAGATGCAACTGCACCTGCCGCGGGTCGCAAGTCTGGACCAGTTGCGTGCACAACGTCCGTAGCGTTGCGGTCTTGCCACAACCGCTGTCCCCCAGCACGATCAGATGCGATGACGACGCGAAATCGAGTGCCACTGGCTTCAATTCGGATTCGCCGATACCGATGGTGACGTTGCTCGCGCTCGCACCGGAGACCGGCAGCGAACTCCGGTCCACCAGTGTGGGCAACAACCGGACCGGGACCGCCGCACGTCCGGAATATCGCGCACGCAGTTCATGAGCGGCCGCGGCGGCATCCAATCCGTGCAGCTGCGGTTGCGCGATCGCCGACACCCGGCCGTCCCTGGTGATACCGGCACCGGGGGGAGCGTCGATGAGGTGGCGTGCCGCCTTGCGGTCCATCTCCGATTCCGCAGGTTCACCGAGCCGCAATTCGATGCGGGTGCCCAGCTGGTCCTTGAGCGCGGGCCGAAACTCCGCCCAGCGGGAGGCTGTGACGATGACGTGCACACCGTGGGCCAGTCCGTGGGCGGCGATCGCGGTGATGGCTTCCTCCAGGCCGTCTCCGTCATGCCGGAGGGCACCCCAACCGTCCACCACCAGGACCACCTCGCCGTAGCCATCGCAGTTCGAATGCCCGCCGCCGGACTCTCGGCGTCGGATCACCGCCTGCAGTTGCGCCACGGTACGATGGACCAGCTCGGTGTCGTTGCGGCCCGCGACGACACCGGTGTGCGGAAGTGCTTGTAGCGCAGTCAGGTTTCCGCCACCGAAGTCCAGACAGTAGAACTGGACGTCAACCGGGCTATGCGTGGCGGCCAGTGCCAGCAGCAAGGTGCACAGCGCGGTGGACTTGCCCGCGCGCGTCGCACCCACCACGGCCGCGTGCCCGCCCGCACCGTTGAGATCCACGGTGAGCAGATCGCGGCGCTGCGCGAAGGCATTGTCCACCAGTCCGATCGGCGCGGTCAGCCGCGCGCCGTCGTGCCGATCGAGCAGCTCATCGAGCGCCGGAGCGGCCGGCAACGGCGGCAGCCACAGCCGGTGCGCAGGCCTGCCGTGCCCTGCCAACCGATTCAGCACGGTGTCCACAATTGTCGCCGCAGCATGGTCGGCCCGTCCGGATACCAGCTGGGCCCTCGCGGGGTCGGGCGACGAGGTGAAGCGTCGTGGGCGCAGGTCGGTCACCGCCGCGGCCAGTTCGACGTCCGGGCCGGACACGAACGCGGTGCGCAACCGCACCAACTTCCCGTCCGAGGTCTTCAGATAGGCCGCCCCCGGTGCCGCGGGCAGCTGGTAGGCGTCGGGCACACCGAGGACAGCTCGCGATTCGCCGGCCGAGAATGTCTTCAGACACACCCGGTAGGACAGGTGCGTCTCCAGACCCCGCAACCTGCCCTCGTCCAGCCGCTGACTGGCCAGCAGCAGATGCATGCCCAGCGAGCGGCCCAGCCGCCCGATCGCCACGAACAGCTCGGCGAAATCGGGGTGCTGGGTCAGCAGTTCGGAGAACTCGTCGATGACGATGAAAAGCACCGGCAATACCGGGAGATCGGCTCCGGCGTTGCGTGCCCGCCGGTACTCGGCGATGTTGCCGAGGTTTCCGGCCCGCCGTAGCAGCTGCTGCCTGCGGTTCATCTCGCCGGAGAGTGCGTCATGCATCCGGTTGACCTGGTACGCCTCGTCGGCGAGGTTGGTGATCACCGCCGACACATGGGCCAGCCGTTCGAAGCCGAGAAATGTGGCGCCACCCTTGAAATCGATGAGTGCGAGGTTCAGCTCGTCGGGTGAATGGGATGCCACCAGCCCAAGGATCAGGGTGCGCAGGAATTCGGATTTTCCGGAACCGGTGGCGCCCACGCACAGCCCGTGTGGCCCCATCCCGCCGTCGGCCGCCTCCTTGATATCGAGGCACACCTCAACGCCCTGATTGTCCGCTCCATCACCGATACCGATGGGAACCCGCAGCCGCTCCGGATCGGTGCGCAGGCACCACAGCACCGCCGGATCGAGACGGTCCAGCGGGCCGATGCCGAGCAGCTCCGCCCAGGTCCTGCGGTCGGCGGGGCCTGTGAGGTCCGCCCCGGCGCGCCACCTGGCCAGCCGGCGGGCACACATCGTCGCCTGTGCCACCGACAGGCCATCCACACAGCTGATACCGACGCGGTCGATGACCGTGCCGCCGCCACCGAGATCGAGTACCACGACCGCCGGCCCGGCCGGCACCGGCGCACCGCCGTCGCGGATCACCACGGTGAGCCCCGGCCCGCCGTCGCCGAGGCGCGGCACATGGTGGGGTAGCCACTTCAGCCAATCCCATTGCGAATCAACGGCGCTCACCACGGCGGTGATCCCGACGTCTGCCGGACTGTGCAACACAGCAAGCTGGCAGACCATCGCGCGCAGCAGATCACGCGCATCGGGGTGGCCGCCGAACCCGATATGGCCGGTGAGCTCGATCGTGACGGGCAGGGCCGGCACCACCGACCTGCACGCGAGCAACCCGTCCAGCGCACCGGTGGTCACCGGATCTTGCTCAGACACCTCGTCGACCGGCGCCGTGATGAGCCTGGTGGCCAGCGGGCCGGGACCCAGGCCCACCCGGACCCGGCAGAAGTCCGGGTCGCCGTTGCGGCGTTCCCACATCCGCCTTCCGCCGGCCAGGGTCCACAGCATCGCCGGGTCTGGATGGATCCAGTGCTGCGAAACATGTTGATCCGACGCGATTTCACGGGTGCTCACCGCGATGCTGTCCAGGTAACGCAGATAGTCACGGCGACCGGCATCCAGTTCGGCGGCCCTTCCGCGAGTGGTGTGGGCCAGCGTTCCGATCACCGACACCACCATCATCACCGGGAAGATCAGGTACATCGGGTTTCGCGGTGTGGCCGAGCCCGCTGCGGTCGGGGAGCTCAGATAGAGCACGACCATGCCACCAACCGCTACCAGCATGAGCACCGGCAGCAGTCGCGCCAGCGGGCTGGCCGGATCGGCGACGGGTACCTCTGGCGGGCGCCGCAGTTGAACCTCTCCCGCGGTCAGGGGCGGCGCAGGAAGGCGCTTCTCCCGCAGGAACTCCATTCTTGTTTCGACGCAGCGGACATCCGTTCGGTTCCCCCGAATCTGGTGCGCGACGGGTGCCGGTGGCGCGGTTACCGTGAATCCCGGGGGGTGTGCGATGGATGATCTTGCGATGGATGATCTGTTGTGTCGGGTGACGATTCAGTGCGCCGATGAGCCACGGGTGGTGGACGTTGCACTGCCCCGGCACGCCGAGCTGGGCCGGTTGTTGCCCGATATCGTCGATCTTGTTCGCGGGGAGGATCCACCGTCGAGTGGGCCCCCTCGGGGCTGGCGCTTGGACCGGGTACGCGGCGGGCGATGCGATGAGGCGATGTCCCTGCACGAGAGCGGGGTCACCGACGGTGACGTCATGGTGCTCTCCGCATTCGGCGCGCCGGCGCCCGGTCCGCTGCCCGACGATCCGTTCCGCACCGTATCGACCACCGGCCAGCTACCGACGCCGCGCAATGCGCTGCCCGCCGGCATCTGGGCCGGTGCCGTTGCGGTGATCGCGCTCGGCTATTCGGGCATGGTCGGCGGTGCGCCGATCATCGCTGCCGTCGCCGCCCTGTGCAGCGCGGGCACCTGCCTTGTGATTGCGCACCGGCTGGCCGACAGGGCGATCAGACTGACACTGCAAGCCGTCTGCATCGGATTCTCCTGCGTATCAGGTTTTCTCGCAGTGCCGGAGGGTCCGGGGCTGCCCAGCGTCGTGCTCGCGGCGGCGGCAGGGTGTGTCACATCGATATGGTTGCTACGATCGGCATCCGACGGTGAGGTGTTCTTCACTGCCAGCACAACCACTTTCGGACTGCTGACCGTGGTGGCCGCGGCGTCGATTGCTCTGTCGGTGGATCTCGCCGCGCTGGGTGCGACACTCGCAGTACTCGCATTGGGCGTGCTCAGCGCCTCAGGCCGCGCGGCGATGGTGCTGACGGGGCTGCGCCCGTCGCTTCCCGGCCGGTCGGGCGGTACACCCATTCCATCGATCTCGGAAGAGACTGCAATCAAGGGCCGCAACGTGTTCGCCGGTCTGGTCACCGGGAGCGCAGCCGCCGCCGCGCTGGCCGTCGGGATGGTCGCCGCGAGCCACCTGGATGACGTGACGGCGTGGCCGAGAGGTGTCGCGCTCAGCGCGGTGATCGCCGCGTTGCTGGTGTTGCGGACTCGGTTCTACGTCGATCCGTGCCCTCGTGCCGCGTCAGCCTGGTGTGGCCTGATCAGCGCCACCGCGATGGCGGCGCTGGCGACCGTCTCAGCACCGCGGTACGCAGGTCCGGTGGCGGTGCTGACCGTCGCGCTGGCTGCGTGGTGCCGCTTCAAGGGGGAGACGACCACACCGGTGTGGTCCCGGGCGCTCGACCTTGTCGAATATGTTCTGCTGGTCGCGGTTGTGCCGCTGGCGTGTTGGGTCGCGGGGATCTACGACGTCGCGGGGATCTACGACGTGGTGCGATCGCTGAGTGTCGGATGATGGGTGCGCTCGCGCGGGTGCTGACGTCGGCAGTCCTGGTCGCCGCCCCGGCCGCCACTGCGGCGCCCGCACTCGCGGTGAGTCCGCCTCCGGTGGACAGCAGGCTGTTGCCCGAACCCGCACCGGCCGCCCCTTCCTTCCCTACCGAGCAATCCGAGCCGTGCGTGACGGACACGATTGCCGCGACGCACCAGCCTGACGTCCGACCCGACATGCAGTCCAGACCAGACCTGCAGTCGGCGTGGATCCGCACCCAGGGCGCGGGTCAGACCGTCGCCGTCATCGACACCGGCGTGGCCCGGCACCGACTCCTGCCTCACCTGGCGCCCGGCGGTGACTACGTCGCCGATGGCGACGGCAGCACCGACTGCGACGGCCATGGGACCATCGTGGCCGGGATCGTCGGCGCAGCACCCGACGCCGCCACCGGATTCAGCGGTATCGCGCCAGACGTCAACATCCTGGGAATTCGTCAGTCCAGCACCAAGTTCCGTGTGGTCGATGCGGCGAGCGGCGGCGTCGGCGATGTCGACTCACTGGCCATGGCAGTGCGGTCGGCCGCCGACCAGGGAGCGACGATCATCAACATCTCCTCGGTGGCCTGCCTCGGCGTCGACGATGCCCTCGATGATCGGGCGCTGGGCGCCGCGCTGGCATACGCGGTGGACGTCCGCAATGCCGTTGTCGTCGCTGCAGCCGGAAATGTTGGTGGGCAGGGGACGTGCCCGAAACAGAATCCCCTTCCTGATCCGGCGGGATCGGGACAACCCGATTGGGACCGTATCGATGTGGTGGCAAGTCCGAGTTGGTACGACGATTACGTCCTCACCGTGGGCTCGGTGGATGTCGAAGGCGTCCCGTCTGATTTCACCCTGGCGGGCCCGTGGGTCGACGTGGCCGCTCCTGGCGAAGCCGTGATATCGCTGAGCACCATCGGCGAAGGCCTGGTGGACACCGTGCCCGGACAGGCTGAGCCCCAGCAGATTTCCGGTACCAGTTACGCCGCGCCGGTGGTCTCGGGTATCGCCGCGCTGGTACGCGCGCTCGCCCCGCAGTTGACCGCACGGCAGGTGATGCATCGCATCGAGAGCACAGCGCGCGGCCCGGCATCCGGGTGGAACCCGTTGGTGGGCAACGGGGTGGTGGACGTACTCGCGGCCGTGCACGGTATCACCGGTCCCGCCGCTGCCGCCGAACCGCAACCGTTCGAGCAGCAACCCGCCGCGGCCACGCGCGACGACTCGGGGCGGTTCGCTCTGATCGGTACCGCGGTATGCGTCGTGCTGGCGGCGTCCGCCGTACTCGTACCGACAGTCAGATCACGCCGGCGCGCCGATGCCGTCGCGGGTGAGGGTGTCCCGCACGACGGAAGCTCGCGCGATGCTGAGTTCGGGTCCACGCGGTAGCAAGGCCAGGACGGGCCAGGGAGCACCGCCCGGTATCGCCGGCAAGCCCAGCGCTTGGGCGGCTTCGGCGTCACCGATGCCGAATGCCACGCCGGCGTCGTTGATCAGGTAGCGCGGACCGGTCGCCAGTCCGTCGCCGGCGACCCCGGCCGCCCGGATGTAGAGGCTGCGCCCGGCGGGGACCGAGACGGCATCGATCCGCGGTCCGGCGCCGTCGGCCTGGACGAGATCGAGGGTGCTCTCGCGTCCGGGAACGGTTCCCGGTACCAGCACCGCGGTCTCGGGCACCTGCCCGGCTCCGTGCCACATCCAGCGTGCACACAGCGCGCCGCCGAACGCGGCCCCCACCGGGCGGGCCTGGCCCAGATCGGTGACCTGCAGTGAGTCCACCACCGGTACCTCGGCGATCCGGTCGGCCGGTACCTCGGGCACCGATCGATCACCGTACGAATCGGCGAAGCGGATCAGGTCGGCGGCTACGCCCCCCACCCGCTGCACCCCGTCGGCGAGCACCACATAGTGATCGGCCTCGGTTGCTCGTTGCACCCGCAGCACCTCCCCCACCCGGAAGTCATGCAGCGTGGCGGGGCCCGGTGCGCCGGCGCCGGGTATCGGGGGCGCGCCGACCGGCGTGGTCTCGGGCAGGGCGTCCAGCAATGCGGCGGAGATCTTGAGTGGGACAATCCCGTCCAACCGCAACGCCCGAATCACGGCGCGGTCACGCAGGTCGACCGCTGCGCGCCGACCGGCGTGCAGCAGATAGGTGCCCGGGGCGTGGCCCTGCCTGGCGGTGACGAGCATGATCGGCGCGGTCGACTGTTCGGTGGGCGGACCGATCACCAGGGTGGTCTTCGTGCCGTCGGCGTCATCGCACACCGTCCAGGCCTGCTCCCCAGTCTCCGGGGAAGCGGCGATGGCGCCCGGTGCGCCCGGGATGCCCATCAATGGGCCGTGTTTGGCGTTCGCGATCATCGCCGCACTCACCAGTCGCGGTACCGCCGGTGTTCGGGCGATCAGCCGGGCCGAAGCCAGGTTCAGCGCCGGGTGCACGGTGTCACCGACTCGCACGTACACCGCGCCGGACTCGCGGACCATGACGATGGGGTCGGTCCCGAGGGTTCCGTGCGGTCGCAGCAGCGCCAGCACCAGGCATACCGCGACCACGATCGCTGCCAGCACCAGGCCCACGGTCAGCGCCGTCGACTGGCTGCGGATCGGGTCGTCGAGCATCCGGGTATCCCGGCACGCCAACGCGTATTCCATTCTGCGCGTCTGGAAACGGTAGCCGCTTACCTGAAGTCGTGTCACCGAACGCCGAACCATGTGCCCTCCGATTTCGACCCTAACCGGCGGGCGAGGTGGGTCAGCGCATCAATTCGGGTCAGGGCGAGCGTTTTGCACATCACCCCCGGCTGTTCGCCAGCACGCAGGGATCACGTCACGCGTCTCGCACCGAACGGATCGGTGACGGCCAGACAATCCAGGCTGAACCTCGCTAGTCGCAAACAGCGTCAATCCGTGCTTCCATAGGAAATTCAATAGATAGCAACTTAATTGCTTTCGATAGGACTGTTGCGTTGGCCGCTGAATGCCCGGTGCGGGGCGGGTTCACGCTGCACCCTCACCATAGCCAGCACGATCACCTCCAATCCCGGTGCCGTCGAAGCATGGTCAACATCGGCCGCCTCCCGGTCAAAGCCGTTAAGCTTCCGCAGTATCTCGGCCACGCCGATGAGTAGTCCCGTCGACGCAGGTTGTGAGGAGTTCCTGTCAGACAATGGACCCGATACTGACACCCTGGATCAACGATCGGCCGCCGTGGACGATCGTCACTCTGACGCGGACCACCCATCGCAGTGCTCGGAGTTGTCGGCGATGACAAGTCCGGTGCTCGACTTCGACGGCCGCGTCATCGGCCGCCAGCACGAATTCGGCGAGTTGCGGGCCGCGGTGGAGGCGGCAAGCCGTGTCGACGGAACCTGTGTACTGATCAGCGGGGTCCCCGGTGTCGGCAAGTCGACGTTGATGCAGGCCTTCGGCGCAGAGGTTGCCGAACGCAACTGCGTGTTCGCCTACGGGAGGTGCCGCGACGGCGCCCCGGCCCCGTATTCGGCATTGAGGGATGCGTTCGTTTCACTGGTGCGCGCCATGGAGGCGATCGCACCCGCCGAACGCGACCGTTGGCGGGCAGGTCTGCTCAGCGGGGCATCGACGCTCGCCGGCGTCCTCGGCGACCTCGTGCCCGAGCTCACCGAAGTGCTGGGCGCATCTCCCGGAGTGGCCGGCCTCAATGCCGCCGACGCTCGGCGACGACTGCACCGCGCCGCCATCCGACTGATATCCGAGACTGCCACCTACCGCCCGGTGGTGCTCGCCATCGATGATCTTCAGCGGGCAGATCGTGACTCGCTGCTGCTGTTGTCCGAACTTGTGACCGTCTCGCCGCGCAATGTCCTCTTGCTGGGTGCGCATCGCGCCGGTGAGTTCGACGCGGGCACAGCCGGTCTCACCTCGACGAGCCTGCGCCAGATCGACCTCCAGCCGCTCTCCCGTGGCGACGTCGAAGAGTTGCTCGCGACGGCAAGCGGCCACGGCGTGGAGTTGGGCGACGTTGCCGCGGAGTTCCATCATCGCACCGAAGGCAACCCGCTCCAGGTGCGCCAGTTGCTGTATCGCGCACAACAGGAAGGCGCACTCGCCGTAGCCGGCCCCGGCAGAACCCCGAGTTGGGACCTGCGTGTTCTGGCCGCCATCGAGTTCACCGCGACGGCTGCAGAATCTCTCGGCCGTTACCTCGAGCACCTGCGCCCGATCGATCGCGAGGTGTTGCGGTCACTCACGTGCATCGGTGGCGAGTTCGATCTCGATGACGCGGCGGCCGCGGCGGCACAGCCATCGGACGTTGTGGCGCAAGCGCTCTGGGTAGCGCTCGAATTACGTCTGTTGGAGTCGTTGGACCACCAGGGCCGACGGATTGCCAATGCGATCAGCCATGACGCACGGTATCGGTTTAGTCATGATCGGGTGGCTGAGGTTGCGGCAGAAGGGCTTTCGGCGGACGCGCAGCGGCAGACGCATCTACGGATCGGTCGGCGCCTGGTCACTCTCGGCGACGATCGGCTCTTCGAGGCCGCCCGCCACGTCGGTATCGGGGGCTTGGGGCTCTCCGATGAACGGGAACGCATTCACTACGTGGACGTGCTCGGGCGCGCCGCGCGCAAAGCTCGGGCGCAGGCATCCTTCCCGCTGGCGCTCGACTACTGCCGGAAGGCTCTGGCGATTCTTGGGGATCGACGCTGGGACACGCACCTGTCGCTGAGCCGAGGATTGCTTCTCGACGCCGCCGAAGCGGCGCTGCTCGTCGGCGATATTCCCGCACTGCACACCCTGCTCGACGAGGCCGACGCTGTACTGACCGAGCCGGCCGACCGCGCCCGACTGGCCTATCTACGGATCAAAGGACGGCTTGCGCAGAATCGGCTCCAAGGCGCCCTGGAGACCGGACTGACGGCATTGGACGAGTTGGGTGAACCGCTGCCACGTAACCCAAATAAGCCACGGATGGGCCTGGCGTTGCTGAGCATGAAGCTGACCATGCGGCGGTGGAGCAACGAGCAACTACTCGAATTGCCGTACTGCGAAGACCAACGGGTCATCGCGATTCAGCGCATCCTCGGAGAGCTCTTCCACATCTGCTACAGCATCGACCCGAACTACTTCCCATTGTTGGTACGCAAACAGCTCGACCTCACCCTGGCCCACGGCCACACGCCCGCCTCACCGCTGATGCTTGCCAACTACGCCATCCTGCTGGCGGTCACCGGGGATCGCGCCGGCAGTCAACGTTTCGGCGAGGTGGGGCTGACCCTGGCCGAGCGGCCGGAATTTCGTGAGGCGCACCCACACACGCTCTTCATCTACCTGCACTTCGTTCGCCATTGGCGCTATCCTGTCAGACAGAATCTGAGTCAGCTGCGCGATGCGATCGGCGATGCACTGGACCAGGGCGACCAGGAGTTCGCCGGGTACCTGGCCGCTGCGCTGCTCGCACAGTCCTTCTGGTTGGGCCGGCCGATGGCTGAGATCGATGCTCTCGCTCAATCGATCATTCCCGGCATACGGTCCCAACTCGCACCGGCCACGCTATGTCAAGCCGTACAACAGATTTGCCTGAACCTGATGGGCCGCAGCGGGGATGTGTACCTCCTGGCCGGCGAGAGCGGATACGACGAACGAATCGTGGTTCCCGCAGCCCGCCTGGAAGGTGACGTCGTGGCGTTGAGTGTGGCGGCCACCATGAAGCTCGGTCTCTACTTCTGGTGCGGTGACTACGCCGGCGCGGTGACCGTCGCCGATGAGGCGATCGAGCATATCAGCGGCATGAACGGTAACCCCGTGATGCAGCTCGTCCATCTGACGAGCGCAATGAGCAGGATCCATGCCGCTCCAAAGGACCGCACCACCCGGCGCGCGGTGCGTACGGCCATTGCCCTGCACCGCAAGTGGGCAAAGGACGCACCTGCCAACTACGCGGCACCGTGTGCCCTGATCGAGGGAACATGGGCACGGGCACGCGGACAGCACCGCAGAGCCGAGGAGTTTCTCGAGCAGGCCATTGAGCTCGCCGAGGAACACCAGTTGCCGCTGATCGCGGCGGCGGCGTACGCGGAGACAGCAACTCTCTACGCCGAGACGGGTCGAACCAGGCTGCGCCAGCACATGCTGCGGTCGGCATACCAACGCTTCCTGGCTCTCGGCATGACGGTACGCACGGACCGGTTGGCGCGCGCGTATCCGTGGCTGCTCAGCCGAGATCTCGTCCAGGACGACTCAGCCGGGATCGACCCGGCGGGCGCGCACCACTTGGTGCGAGCACTGTCCGCAGCGCGGACCCCGGACGGACTGGCCAGGCTGGTGCTCGGCACCGTTGCCGAGATGACGGGCGCGATCCGCGTCATCGCACTCACCGGGCAACCGGGCCAGCTGCAGCTCCGGGCGGTCCACGAGCGCGGCGATACCTCGACCGTCGACGGGCCGTGGACGGAGGTGCCGTTTGACCGCACCATCATCGACCGGGTCGTAGAGACAGGCGCCCCGGTTATCGTCATGGCAGATCCGGTGCGCCGGACACCGTCCGTTCTGGCCGCACCGATGATTCTGCAAGACGCCGTAATCGGAGTCGTGTACGCCGAACAGGACGGGCTTGACCGGAGCTTCACTCCTGATCACGAAGACGCGGTTGCTTTCGTCTGCGCACAGGCCGCCGCACCCCTGTGGAACTTCCAACTCGAGGCGCGGTTGCGGGCCGCCGACGAGCACCGGCAGTCACTGATCGACGTGCAGTCGCGATTCGTGCCGAGTGAATTGCTGCGCATCCTCGATATCGACGATGTTCGCCGCGTCCGAGGTGGCTACCGGGTCGAGCGCCGGTTGACCGTCCTCATCTCCGACATCCGGGGATATACAACGTTGCTCGAGGAGATGGATGTGGCGGAGGCGAGCAATCTCGCCATGGGCTTCCTGCGGGCCGTCGAACTCCCGATCATCGCCTGCAACGGGATGGTTCAGGACATGCGGGGCGACGAGGTACTCGCAGTCTTCGAATCGGAACCCGACAACGCGCTGCGGGCGGGGCTCGGCATGCTCAGGTCCCTGCGCGAGCACAATCGGGAGCGGCTGGCGCACGCCTCGGCGGAACTGAGGATCGGGATCGGCATCAACTTCGGGACCGTCGGTGTGGGCCTGGTCAGTGGGGTCAATCGCATGGTGCCCAGCATCATCGGCGATGCGGTGAACCTCGCCGCCCGCATCGAGGGAACCAACAAGCGCTACGACTCGGCCCTGCTGATCTCTGATTCCACCTACGCCGCTCTGGTCGATCCCGACCAGTTCCACATTCGCCGGATGGAAAGGGTCATGGTGGTGAACCGGCGCCGGCCGGTGACGGTGTACGAGGTGTACGACGAGGATCCGGAGTTGCTGCGCCAGGCGAAGTGCGCTGCGCAGCCGGCCTTCGACGAAGCATTCGCGCTTTTCGATGCCGGTGATATCGACCGGGCGCGAGTGGCGTTCGAGTTCTGCCAGACTTTGCTGCCCAACGACGCTGTCGCGACATTGCATGTGGCGCACTGCGACGCGGCCGCACGCGGTGAGCTGCCGCCCGGGGGCGAAGTGGCCTTGCTGCAGAAATAGTTCGATCGGCGGACACTACCTGCCCTACGAACTTGCCCTACGAACTTGCCCTCGAAAAACCCGTTGATCTGCGATGATTCAAGTCACACCGAGGGGGTCGATGCCATGTATCTCACTGCCGAAAGATTGGCACTCGCCAACCGAGAGATCCGCGAGACCTTCGAGCGAACCAGCATCGCCTGGCAGGCGATACCACATTGGGAGACCGGGGATCCGGCCCCACCGCGCCCACTCCTGACTCAGTCCCGGCCGTCGTCATCTCGCATACCGTGAAACTCGCGAAGAAGGTCGACGACGACGTCCTGACAAAGCTCTACACGGCGGGTGCGCCCGCTGTCACGGCCGTCGGTGCCGAAGGATACGCTCATCGGAGCTCGGGCGAAAGTCGAAAATGCCGGGTATCGC
>WOYS01000003.1 GCA_011620645.1 Mycobacterium sp. | reverse complement strand
GTCGGACAACCCACGTTCACATGTGAGCGAGGCCCCAGCCCCCCATACCGTCTAGGCAGCGGCGACATCGCGGCGCGATCAGCGCGTCAGCGGACCGACAACCAGCCCTCCGTGTGGCGGTAGAACGTCGACCTTTGCACCGGTCGGGCACTCGGGATCCCGTCGCTGACGACCAGTGCGCCGGGGGAACCGAGCTGCGCCGCGCGCCCCGTCACCCAGCGCCTGGGCCGCATCCGGGTGCTGAGCGCGCTGGCGCGTAGTCCTGGCATTTCGTCGATTGGCTCGATCCGCACTGCTGTCGTGCTGCCGTCGAAGAGGACAACGTCGTCGACCACGGCCTCGCCCTCGATGACGCGCACCGAATCGTCGGGCGGCAGCCAGTACGCGGCGCCGACGAGCACCGCCCCGGTTTCGTCGCGGATCAACGGGACGCGTCGCGCGGCGCCCAGCAGGGCCCGGCGGCCCGTGTGCCAACGCGGCACGAAAGCCACCTCCACGGCCAGCCTATCGGCACGCAGCAGCTTGGTGAGCACCGTCGCGAGGTCGGTGTCGGCGCCGACCACGACGATGCGGCGGGCCTGCAGTACGGCGTCGATTTGAGCCATCTCATGCACCGTCACCGCAGGTAAATGCCCCAATGCGCGGGGTGTGCGACGACCGCCGAACAGCAACACTGCGCAATCTGGATGGCCGTTTGTGGTGGTCAAGGCCTCTCCTATGGCTGCGCTCGGCTAGGGTAGGTCACCGGCTGCATCACTTTAAGCGGGAGAAATGCCATGCCGGCAATCGTGCTCATCGGCGCCCAGTGGGGCGACGAGGGCAAAGGTAAGGCCACCGACCTACTCGGTGGACGGGTCCAATGGGTAGTTCGCTACCAGGGCGGTAACAACGCGGGTCACACCGTGGTGCTACCGAACGGCGAGAACTTCGCACTTCATCTGATCCCATCGGGCATCCTCACCCCGGGAGTCACCAACGTCATCGGCAACGGTGTGGTGGTCGATCCCGGCGTTCTGCTGACCGAGCTCTCCGGGCTCGAGGATCGCAGTGTGGACACCTCCGGACTGTTGATCTCTGCGGACGCCCACCTGCTCATGCCGTATCACGTCGCCATCGACAAGGTGACCGAGCGCTACATGGGCAGCAAGAAGATCGGCACCACCGGTCGCGGCATCGGACCCTGCTATCAGGACAAGATCGCTCGCATGGGTATCCGGGTCGCCGACGTCCTCGACGAGGTGCAGTTGGCGGCCAAGATCGAGGCGGCCCTGGAGTTCAAGAACCAGGTGCTGGTCAAGATCTACAACCGCAAGGCGCTGGATCCGGCCGAGGTGTTGCAGAATCTGCTGGAGCAGGCCGAGGGGTTCAAGCACCGCATCGCCGATGCCCGGCTGCTGCTCAATCAGGCGCTGGAGAATGGCGAGACGGTGCTGCTGGAAGGTTCGCAGGGCACCCTGCTGGACGTCGACCACGGCACCTATCCGTTCGTGACATCGTCCAATCCGACCGCCGGTGGCGCCGCCGTGGGCTCGGGTATCGGGCCGACCCGCATCACCACCGTGCTGGGCATCCTGAAGGCATATACCACCCGGGTGGGCTCGGGTCCGTTCCCGACGGAGCTGTTCGACGAGTACGGCGCATACTTGGCCAAGACCGGTGGCGAGGTCGGCGTGACGACCGGCCGAGCGCGGCGATGCGGCTGGTTCGACGCCGTTATCGCCCGCTACTCGACCCGGGTCAACGGGATCACCGACTACTTCCTGACCAAGCTTGACGTACTGTCCAGTCTGGAGACCGTCCCGGTGTGCGTGGGCTACACCGTGAATGGCAAGCGCACCGAGGAGATGCCGATGACGCAGGCCGACATCCATCGTGCCGAGCCGATCTATGAAGAGCTGCCCGGTTGGTGGGAGGACATCTCCGGCGCGCGCGAATTCGATGATCTGCCTGCCAAGGCTCGTGACTATGTGCTGCGGCTGGAAGAGCTTGCCGGAGCCCATGTTTCGTGCATCGGTGTCGGCCCGGGACGGGATCAGACCATCGTGCGCCGGGACATCCTGGCGTGACCGATTTCGGATTGGATCCGCGCCGCGCCGACCCGGAATACGACCGGCACGGCGGGTTCCCGGTCTTCGAGGCCGTCGATCCCGGACCGGGTTTCGAGCGCTTCCTGACCGCGATGCGCCGGGCTCAGGATCTGGCAGTATCGGCGAACCCGGACAGCGACACCTGGTCGGCCGCGGCCGACCGCGCCGAAGAGTTGGTCGCATTGCTCGACCCGTTCCAGGCGGGTGAGGGTGTCGGCCCGGCCTATCGGGTGCCCAGCCTGCCCGGTGCCGGCAGCCTGCTGATGCCGCCATGGCACATCTCCAAATTCGAAGCCGACGGTGTGGAACTGAAAGTGCAGTTCAGCCGCTATCACGTGGGTGGCAACCGGGCCGTGCACGGCGGCGTGCTTCCGCTGCTGTTCGATTCGATGTTCGGCATGGTGATTCACGCGGCCGGCCGCCCGATCAGCCGGACTGCCTTCCTGCACGTCGACTACCGCGCTGTCACACCGATCGACGCCCCGCTCACTGTTCGCGGGTGGGTGCGGGAAGCCGAGGGCCGCAAGGCGTTTGTGAACGCCGAGCTTCGCGATGCCGACGAGAAGCTGCTGGCCGAGAGCAATGGCCTGATGATCAGATTGCTGCCCGGCCAGCCTTAGCCTTGTCGTATGGCCATGTGGTCGTAATGCCATCTGGCTGGGGCTTGGTCGTGTCACCATGACGCGTGACCATGCACCCGTCAGACCGACACCTCCGCAAGCTCACCACGCCGCGTGCGGCAGCGGTGGCCGGTGTCCTCTTCGCGCTGCTGTTCGGGACCGCGCTGGCGCTGATCCGGACAGCGCTACCCGAGGGTGCCGAGCACGGGTCGCAGTGGATCGCCGGAGCGAGTGGCCAGTTGAAGGTTGCCTCGGTGCTGATGCCGTTCGCCGGGATCACGTTCCTATGGTTCATCGCCGTCATCCGCGACGGGTTCGGTCGCTACGAGGACAAGTTCTTCGCCACGGTGTTCATCGGCAGCGGGCTGCTTTTCCTGGCAATGATGTTCGTGTCCTCGGCGATCGGTGCCGGGCTGGTCGCCACCCGGGTCGGCTTGCCCGACGTGACCATGCGCGATGAGATCGCGGTACTTGGCCAGGGCATGCTCGAGAGTCTCGCCACCACCTACGGACTGCGGATGGCGGCGGTGTTCATGATCTCGTTGGCGACCATCTGGTTGCGAACCGGATTGATGCCGCGCTGGCTGGTCATCGTGACTTACCTTGGGGCGCTCAGCCTTCTGGTATCCGGTGGTGTCAGCATGTGGGTGGTGCTGGCCTTCCCGGTGTGGGTGCTGGTGGTCAGCATGCTGCTCCTGGCCCGGGCCGGAGTGATCGACCTGCACCATGACGGCCCGGAGGAGCCGGCCCGTTAGAAGGGCGGGTCGCTGGTGTTTTCGGCGCGTTCTGTGGCGTTGCGTTTTCG
>WOYS01000047.1:3743-17319 GCA_011620645.1 Mycobacterium sp. | reverse complement strand
CTAGTCAGCCCGGCCTACCGAGGGTCCGTCATCGCGGCTTAGACTCGCAGATGATGTCCTCGACTAATACCGACCTCGAAGCTGCGGTTCGCTCCGCGCTGACCAAGGTCGTCGACCCCGAACTGCGCCGTCCGATCACCGAAGTCGGCATGGTCAAAGGTGTCACCATCGACGCCGACGCCGGCGTGCACGTCGAGGTGTACCTGACGATCGCGGCGTGCCCGAAAAAGAACGAGATCATCGATAAGGTCACCGCCGCCGTCGCCGACGTGCCGGGCACCGGTGCGGTCAAAGTCAGCCTCGACGTGATGAACGACGAACAGCGCACCGAACTGCGCAAGCTGCTACGCGGAGACTCTCGCGAGCCGGTGATCCCATTCGCCCAGCCCAACTCGCTGACCCGCGTCTACGCCGTGGCGTCGGGCAAGGGTGGCGTCGGAAAGTCCAGTGTCACCGTCAATCTCGCGGCTGCGCTGGCGGCCCGCGGGTTGTCGGTCGGCGTGCTCGACGCCGACATCTACGGCCACTCGGTGCCGCGGATGATGGGCATCTCGGACCGGCCCACCCAGGTCGATTCGATGATCCTGCCGCCCATCGCCCATGACGTGAAGGTCATCTCGATCGCGATGTTCACCCAGGGCAACACCCCGGTGGTGTGGCGGGGACCGATGCTGCACCGCGCGCTGCAGCAGTTTCTGGCCGATGTCTACTGGGGCGACCTGGACGTGCTACTGCTCGACCTGCCGCCGGGCACCGGCGATATCGCCATCTCGGTGTCACAGCTCATCCCGGGCGCGGAGATCCTGGTGGTCACCACCCCACAGTTGGCGGCGGCCGAGGTCGCCGAACGCGCGGGCGCGATCGCGTTGCAGACCCGCCAGCGCATCGTCGGTGTGGTGGAGAACATGGCCGGCCTGACCCTGCCCGACGGAACGGTGATGAACATCTTCGGCGCCGGCGGCGGTGCGCAGGTCTCCGCATCGCTGACTCGCTCGGTGGGTGCCGACGTGCCGCTGCTGGGCCAGATTCCGCTGGAACCTGGCCTGGTGTCGGCCGGTGACTCGGGGGTGCCGCTGGTGTTGTCCGATCCGCACTCCCCTGCGGCCAAGGAACTGCGCAAGGTTGCCGACGCACTGGGCGCACGCAAGCGTGGACTGGCCGGGGTGTCGCTAGGACTGGATCCCGCGGGACGATAGATCCGGCGTCAGGTGGCGTCGCTGTCGAACTTGGTGGCGCCCGGCGTTGCCGGCGGATCGGCCGGTTTCGGACCATCGGGTGACACCGCTTTGGTCGGCCTGTCGAAATTGCCGGTCAGGAAAGAATCGTCGCCGTCGAGCAGATGTTTGGTCAGCGCCGCCCGCGGCGACATGCCGCGCAACTTCTGCAGCTCGCTCAGCGGCTCCCGCAGATCGTCGAACTCCGGCCCGAGATCCTGGCGCAATTGGCTGGTGGCCCCACTGAGGTATTCGCGAGCCTGACGCACCGCGCCGGAGGTCCACCGAATGGCCCCGGGAAGTCGTTCGGGGCCGAGGATGACCAAGCCTGCCACCACCAACAGCAGCATCTCGCCCCAGCCGACATTCGCGAACATCTCAGGTCGTTCCGTCGCCGATCGGCGTGACGGTCAGGGTGACCCGACGACCGTCGCGGACCACCTCGACGGGTGCGGGCTCGCCGATCTTGAGCTGGCGCACGGCAACGACGAACTCGTCGGCGTCGGCCACGTCGCGGTTACCCACCTTGACCACCACGTCGTTCTCCAGGATGCCGCCCTTCGCCGCGGGGCCGCCGACCTTGACATCGGCGATCTGTGCGCCGGACGCGGTGTCGTTGCTGACCGATCTGGCGGTCAGGCCGAGGGCGGGATGGGCGATCTTGCCCGCCTCGATGAGCTTCTGCACCACATCCTTGACCTCGTTGACCGGGATGGCGAAGCCCAGACCGCTCGCGCTGTCCGACAATGACTTTCCGGCGGTGTTGATGCCGATGACCTGAGCGGACATGTTGATCAGCGGGCCACCGGAGTTGCCGTGGTTGATCGACGCGTCGGTCTGCACACCGTCGATGACGGTATCGGTATCCGAACCGTCTCCCGACACCGGGACGGGCCGGTGCAGTGCGCTGATGATGCCGTGGGTCACCGTACTGCGCAGACCCAGCGGAGCGCCTGCCGCGATCACTTCCTCACCGACCTGGAGCTTCTCGGAATCGCCCAACCTGGCGACGCTGAGATTGTCCACGTTGTCGACCTTGATCACCGCAAGGTCGGTCTTGGGGTCACGGCCGACGAGGTTGGCCGCGACCTCCTTGCCGTCGTTGAAGACGACGGTCATCTTGTACTTGCTGGGGTTGGTGGCGGCGTCGGAGATCACGTGGTTGTTGGTGACGATGTAGCCGCGTCCGTCGACCACGACACCGGAGCCCTGCGAACCCTCCTGGTCGCTGGTGGCTTCGATGGTGACCACCGAATCAGCAACGGCAGCAGCAACCTCGGCGAACTGACCGGCAGACTCGGCGGGCCGGTTGCTGGTTTCGAGGGTGACCTTGGAGGTGGTGAAGGCCTCGACCACCTCGGCGGTCTTGCGGCCCACCACGCCGCCGAGCGCGCCGATGACCAACGAGACGATCGCCAGGACCACCAGCGCGACGACGGACACCTTGCCGCCGAAGAGTACGTCACGCACACCGAGCCTGCCCTGCGGCGCCTGCACCACGACGGGGCCGCTGGGCGCGGCCGCCGGGGCTCCCAGCGACGCGGCGGCGGCCGGGTCGCGCCACGGGTCGGCGGCGTTCTCGACGTCGGTGTCACGTTCGGCATCCAGTGCCCCGGCATCGGCCGGGTGACGCTGCAGCGAGTCACCGCCGGCATAGGGACGTCCGAAGGCTTCGGCCAGCACGGGGTCCGGCGCCAGGCTCTTGGGGGTGTACTCGCCCTGGTCGCGGTGTTTGTCCGCGCCGAGGAACGATCCGGCCACTCCGTCGGGCCGACCGAAGGCGCGCTGGGACGCCTGATCGACCGGCGGACGCGAAACCGGACGGGGCGCCAGACGGGGGTTGCTGCCCGATTGGTCCTGATTGGTCACCCGTGCATCACTCCCCGTTCAAGCGCGCACCATCGACGGCACCCGCGACTGATCGTCCTCGCATCAACCCTACCGGCGCTTGCGCCGCGCGCGACCTGCGCCTTCAGCTACCTGCTGAGGCGGATCCTCGGCGGCAAGGGCTTCAGGATTGCGCTCGGGGATCTGTGACAACAAACCCAGCAAAGAGTTCGGCATGGCGATCTGACAGGCGTCCCGCAACGCCGACCGCGCCTGGCGTTGGGCGTCGACCTCGCCGACGCACAACGGACACAGCGAAAGATGGTGTCCGGCGCGCAAATGGGCGGTCATCCGCAGTTCACCGTCGACGAAGGCGGCGATGGCCTCGGTGGACAGGTGCTCGGTGGAGCCGAACCGCCGTGGCCCGACGGGCTCGTCGCTCTGCGAGGCAAATGGTGCGGGCAGCCAGGAGAGCACGCGACGGAACACATCGCCCGGATCTGCCATCATCCGACTCCTCTCGGAACGCCGCACCCTCGAACACACACTGCTCATTTGAATGTAGCGCGGTATCCCGCGCCTCACACCCATGACGCTCAGGCGGAGACGCTCAGCTGATCCGAATGCTTGGCAAGATGCTCGCGCAGCGCCTGCCGACCACGGTGAATGCGGCTGCGGACGGTGCCCAGCTTCACTCCGAGCGTGGCGCCGATCTCCTCGTAGGACAGGCCCTCGATATCGCACAGCACCACCGCGGCGCGAAACTCCGGCGGCAGCGAATCCAGTGCGGCCTGCAAATCCGGACCCAGCCGGGAGTCATGGTAGATCTGCTCGGGGTTGGGATCCTCGGCCGGAACCCGGTCGTAGTCCTCGGGCAGTGCCTCCATGCGGATACGAGTGCGGCGACGCACCATGTCCAGGAACAGGTTGGTGGTGATGCGGTGCAGCCAGCCCTCGAACGTCCCGGGCTGGTAATTCTGCACCGACCGGAACACCCGGATGAACGTCTCCTGGGTCAGATCCTCGGCGTCCTGGGGGTTACCGGAAAGGCGGTAGGCCAGCCGATACACCCGGTCGGCGTGCTGGCGCACCAGCTCGTCCCAGGACGGCATGGCGGCCTTGTCGCCGGTGGCGTCGAAGACTGCGGTGCCGGTCAGCTCGTCGGATGGCTCCACCCAATCGCCGTCGGTGTACTGCTCCAGATGGGGCATCGACACAGGGCTGGCGAGGGGGCTCCCGGCGGTTGCACAAGCTGAAGCGTTGGTGATCGTCGGATCCTCCGAATCAAGGTGACAGGCCACTGAGGTGGGCATCTGCTCGTTGGCGTTGGGAACGCGGCCGAAGCCATCCGTATTCCGTGATCGCGAGCTTTCGCCGTATTCCATGGGAGTACCGTCTCCGACCGGGGTGTGCCAGGCATATGAGCAAACTGAACAATTCCTGAGAAAGCGAATTGCCCATAGTTCAACCAGGTAAAACCCCCGAAACTCGACTGTGATTCTCGTATCAGAGGCGGGCGTGTCGGCGGGCCGGCCGGTCGGTGTTCGCTTTACGCTGCGGGCATGGCCAGCAACGACGAGTCCGCCCGTGCCCTGTCGCTCGTCTCACATGCCGAAGGGTCGATCAGCGAAGACGCCGTGACGGCCGCCGCGCGGGACCGTGCGGTGGACAGCGGCGCGGGCGCCGTGACGCCCGCCGTCGGCGCGCTGTTGAGCGTGTTGGCCCGGCTGACCGGGGCAAAGGCGGTCGTCGAGGTGGGTACCGGGGCCGGCGTGAGCGGCCTGTGGCTGCTCGCGGGGATGCGTGAGGACGGCGTGCTCACCACCATCGACGTCGAGCCGGAACACCAGCGGCTTGCCAAGCAGGCGTTCACCGAGGCCGGCGTCGGCGCGTCCCGCACCAGGCTGATCAGTGGCCGTGCTCAAGATGTGCTGACCCGACTGGCCGACGAGTCCTACGACCTGGTCTTCGTCGACGCCGCTCCGGTCGACCAACCACAGTTCGTGGCCGAGGGCGTACGCCTGCTGCGGCCGGGCGGAGCGATCGTGATCCATCGCGCCGCGCTCGGTGGCCGGGCCGGCGACGCGACGGCCAACGATGCCGAGGTCAGCGCGGTGCGCGAGGCCGCTCGCCTGATCGCCGAGGACGAGCGATTCAGCCCGGTGCTGATACCGCTGGGCGACGGTCTGCTCGCCGCCGCGCGCGACTGACACTTACTGCGGGCTTCTTGAGCTCTAGCGCACCGATTCGGGTCCTTTCACGGTCACAGATACAGTTCAGTTCATGACCGAGAAGGCATGCCCGGGTAGCGGGAAGAGTTGGACGGTCGACATCGCGGGCAAACCGATATGCCCGCGATGCTTCCGCTCGCTGGCCACCGTGGCGGGCAGGGGCCGCAAGATCCAGGATGTGCCTCAGGTCCCGCGGCACGACAAGCCAACGCGTTCCGACGGTAACAACGCCCGCCGCCCGAACTGAGCGATTCCGGTGCGGGTCGGCCACATGATTCCGGTGCGGGTCGGCCACATACTGAATCCATGGAACTGCTGACCGGGTTCGGGCTGGCGACCGCAGCGGGGTTGAACGCCTACATTCCGCTGCTGGGCCTGGACCTGCTGTCACGTTTCACCGACCTGGCGTCGCTGCCGCCAGGCTGGGCCTGGCTGGAGAACGGCTGGGTCATGCTGATCGTCGGCGTGTTACTCGCCGTCGAGATCGTCGCCGACAAGATCCCGGCGTTCACTCGCCCATTCGACAGTTGTCGAGTCAACCTATCGTGATCGCTCGTCATGAGAGAGACACAACGATTTAGGAACTGATCACGGGCCTTGCCCCGTATGGTTTGGGGCACGCTCAATCCCGGGAAGTGCCTTGGGGAAACGAGATGATCCAACACGATGGCGAGAAAGAATTATCCAGACGAGTACAAGCGTGACGCGGTCGCCCTCTACCGGAGCACCGACGGTGCGACGATCACCGCTGATCTTCGCCGACCGCGGCTGCACCTTGTTTCTGGTTCTGTTGCCGTTCATCCTCGGAGCCCTGTCGCTGGTGGTGCCGGGCAACGTCGGCCTCGGAGCGGCCACCATCGCCAGCGGCGCTCCCAACGAGCCCACCCAACTGCTTATCCTGGCCAACATCGCCGCGGTGTTCATGGGTACCGCGCTGACCATCCGCGACCTGGTCGGCGAACGCACCATCTTCCGGCACGAGGAGTCTGTCGTCCTGTTGTCCGGGGCCTACCTGGCCTCAAAGATCTTGGTGTACAGCACGCTTGCCGCGATCCAGACCGCCATCGTCACTGCCGCCGCCGTGTCATCAGGAGCCCGTGAACTGTTCGCCGGAGATCGCGATCGACGGCGCACCGTCGACGCCGACCGGGATGTCGCCAACGATGGTGGTCCGGTAGAGCACCCGCGCGACGTCGAGATGATTGACATCGCCGGGTGCCAGATGGGCGGTCGCGCGATTGTCCCAGACCGCGATGCTGCCCTCGCGCCACCGGAATCGCACCGTGTAGGCCGAGTTGGTCACCTCGTCGAAGAGCAGATCGAGCAGGGCGTCGCTCTGCCGTCGGCTGTAACCGACGATCCGGCTGGTGAACCCAGGCTGGACGAAGAGGATTTTCTCACCGGTCGCCGGATGCACCCGCACCACCGGATGTTCGGTGACGAGCGGGGTCTTGGCAACCTTCTCGCCGTATTCGCTGCCCACCTCGAACACCGGGTGTCGACCACCGAAACGGTGTTCCGCGCGCAGTCCGTCGACCAGGTCCTTGATCGAATCGGGCAGTCCCGCATAGGCCGCCGCCAGGTTGGTCCAGCTGGTGTCGCCCCCGCGGACCGGTGTGTTGCCGGCGCGCAGGATCGAGACCGCGGGCGGATTGACCAGCGCAGTGACGTCGGTGTGCCACTCGTTGGTGTAACTCGCCGACTTGACACCGAACTTCCGCTCGAAGTCGCGGTTGTCGATCTTCAGGATCTCGGGGAAGTAGGTGGGCGCATCGTCGTCATAGGGATGCGACGCAGTCACCGGGCCGAAGTTCCGCGCGAAAGCGATCTGCTGCGCGTGATCGATGTGTTGGTCGCGGAAGAACAGCACCTTGTACCGGTGAAGGCCTTCGACCACGGCCTCGGCCTGCTCGAGGTCCAGCGGCGCGGTCAGATCGATGCCGGAGACGTCGGCCCCGATGTGACCGGCGACGGGTGCGAAGTCGAGTGCGGAGGCGGTGATGTTGTCGGTGATGGTCATGATTGGTTCCCTCGTTTCTGTGGGCTGGTGTTCTCGGTGCTGTCAGGCGGTACGGGCGTAAAAGGGATCACCGGAGATCGAACGGGACTGAACACTCCCGACACCGAGCGGGATGTCACCCTCGACGGTGGTGCGGTGCAGCACCCTGACGACGTCGAGATGACCGAGATCGGTTGGCGCCTGGTGGATCGTGGCGCGGTTGTCCCAGATGCCGACACTGTTCGGCGTCCACCGGACACGGACGGTGTAGGCCGGGTTGGTGATCTCGGTGAACAGCAGGTCGAGCAGACGATCGCTCTGCGAGGCACTGAGGCCGATGATCCGGCTGGTGAAGCCGGGATTGACATAGATCAGCTTCTGGCCCGTGACCGGGTGAACGCGTACCACCGGGTGCTCGCTGATGATCGGGGTCTGCTCGGTGAGTGCGGCGGCCTCGGACTGCTTCTCCCAATGCTTTTCGCGGCCACCGAACCGGTGCTCGGCATACAGTCCTTCGAGGAAGCGTTGGAGTGAGGTCGGGAGATTGTCGTAGGCCGCGCCCAGATCTGCCCACGTGGTGTCGCCTCCGACATCGGGGACGAGCTCCGCGCGCAGCACGGTGACCGCAGGCGGGTTGATCAACGCAGTCACGTCCTGGTGCCAGAAGCTCGCGTAACTGTATTGGCGCGATCCGGCCCGAATAGCGTAGGTGCGTGAATCCACTGTCAGCACTTGCGGATATCCGGCAGGCGACTTGTCCGTATAGCCGAGCGGATGGGCATCGGTCAGCCGACCGAAGTACTCGGTGAACTGGACCTGCTGCGCGTGATCGATGGCCTGGTCACGGAAGAACAGCACCTTGTATTCGTAGAGCGCCTCGGCGAGTTCGCGCTGGGTCGCCGACCCTTGCTTCTGGGTGAGGTCGATGTCGGATACTTCGGCACCGATGTATCCTGCGATGGGTGCGACACCAATCGACTGTTGTGGCGTCGCGATCCGCGCTGAGGTTTCTGTAATCGTCACGATCTGGTCCTTTCAGAGAATAAATGTTTTACCGCCAACAGCGGCCTGAGGTGAACAATCAATGTGTCGGTGATCAAAAATCCAGATCCGCTTCCACATCGTGGAATCACAGCCGGTATTCACCCGAAAACGCCGGTGAAAAGATCACGGCGCGCACAATCCTCCCGTTCGCCGGCGTGAGCGGACAGGATCGGTGACTATGGACACTGGCGACACGACGTCGCTGCGACCGCGGACGGGGTCGCAGGCGATCGAGCGAGCGATCGCCGTGCTCTACGCACTCGAGAGCGCCGACCATTTCATCCCGATCAGCGAACTGGCCTACCGCGTCCGGCTCCCGGTGAGCACCACCCACCGGATCGCCCAGGCACTCGTCCGGGGACGTCTGCTGACCCAGGATCCGCAGACCGACTGCTATGGGATCGGCGACGGACTGCTGGCGCTGGCCACCTCGGCCAACCGGCGGATCGATGTCGAGGCCGCAGCCCCGCACCTGCACGCACTGTCGTCGCAGATCAGGATCACCGCGAGTCTCGGCATCGCCGAGGATGATCAGGCTGTGACGGTCTACTCCGCGCGCCCACCCGTCGCGTTCTGCCGCCACCAGGTCCCTCAGCTGCGGGCCGCGCTCGACACCACGGCGATGGGCCGCGCGATCGTCGCCTTCGCCGGCCGACGTGGTCGCCGCGACGGCCACGCACCCGCCATCGACACGGCTCGGCGCCGCGGATACGCCCTCTCCGACCCTGCCGACGTCACCGCGATCGCGGTCCCGGTGTTCGACGTCGGCGGCCGCGTCCGGGCCTCGGTGAGCGTGCAGGCCCTCAGTGTTCGCCTCAATCCATCGCTGATCTCTCAGATTTATCCGGTGATGCGTAGCACCGCGGCGATGCTGTCCGACTCGGTCACCGAAGCCTCGCAACGGATGGACCCGGCGGCGCTTTTACGCAGCACGATTTAATTGGTTCGCATATTCCACGTCGTAAAATAGCGTGCTGTCGCAAGCGACCGGCGTATTCACGATTTCAGCACCAAGCACAATGTCAACATCAACCAGCCGACAATCCAGCTCAGGCCGGTCAATTCCGCGCCGAAACCGATCTCCGTGGCGAGTCGAACGGACCCTCGTGAACCACACACCATCGCGACGAACACGAGTCGTCGCCGCACTCACCCTGGCGCTCTCGTTGGGATTGACGGCCACCGCGTGCGGGTCGGCGTCCGACGAGGCGACCATCACCTCGGACGGCAAAACCGAACTGCGGTATCTGACGTCGCCCGCGTCGGTCCAGTTCCCGGAATTGGCTGCCGATCTCGGCTACTTCAGCAAGGTCACCCTCAAGTCCGTGGGTGAGACCACCAGCGGACCCCAGTCGATCCAGGCGACCGCCACAAACGACTCCGACTTCGGGTCGGCGTTCAACGGCGCGATCGTCAAACTCGCCTCGGCAGGATCCCCGATCGCCGCCGTCGTCGACTCCTACGGCGCCGACGCTCAGACGTTCAACGGCTTCTACGTCCTCGACGGCAGGCCGATCCGCGATGCTCGCGACCTCATCGGCAAGAAGGTCGGCGTCAACACCCTCGGCGCGCACTCGGAGTTCGTGATTCGGGAATGGCTTGCCCGTGAGGGCCTTTCGAAAGACGAGATCGCAACGGTACAACTGCTTGTGGTGCCACCCATCAACACCGAGACCGCGTTGCGCGCGGGACAGATCGATGCCGGCAACTTCAGCGGCATCTTCCAGGAACGCGCCCTGCAGAAGGGTGGTGTGCGGGAGTTGTTCACCGACAAGGTCTTCGGCGACTTCAGCTATGGCAGCTACGTCTTTCGCAACGATTTCATCAAGAGGAACTCCGAGGCCGTCAAGGACTTCGTGCAGGGCACCGCCCGAGCGATCCGCTGGGCCCAGGTCACCCCGCGCGCGGATGTGGTCGCGAAGAACAAGGCCATTATCGGTAAACGCGGTCGCGGCGAAGACCCGGCGCTCGCCGACTACTGGAAGAGCTCGTCGATCCCCACGCCCGGAGGCGTGATCAAGGAGGAGGAGATCCAGCTCTGGATTGACTGGCTGGTCCGCGACGGCGAGCTCAAGGAGGGCCAGATCACCGCGACCGACCTCTTCACGAACGATGACAACCCGTACGCCAACGGCACCTACCCACCCGAATCAGGCCCCGAGGGCACACCTGTGGAGGGGGCATCATGACAACCCCCAAGCTCGAATTACGTTCGGCCCGGAAGTCGTTTCCGGCAGCAGGTAAACCCGACTTCGTCGCGGTCGACGACATCACCATCGCCGCCGCCGCGGGCGAATTCCTGGTCCTCGTCGGGCCCAGCGGCAGCGGCAAGTCCACCCTGCTCGACCTCATCGGCGGCCTGACGAAGCCGACGTCCGGCGAGATCCTCCTCGACGGGCGCCCCATCACCGGCCCTGCACTCGATCGCGGTGTCGTCTTTCAGCAGTACGCGTTGCTCCCATGGCGCTCGGCGCGGGCCAACGTGGAGTTCGGCCTGGAGGCTAAGGGAATCGCGCGCCGACGCCGCAAGACCATCGCCGACGAGTACCTGCAACTGGTCGGGCTCGACGGCTTCGGCGACCATCTGCCTCACGAACTGTCCGGCGGTATGAAACAGCGGGTCGCCATCGCGAGGAGCCTCGCCTACGACCCCGAGGTCCTGCTGATGGACGAGCCGTTCGCGGCGCTCGACGCTCAGACCCGCGAGTCACTCCAAGACGAGCTGCTCCGGATCTGGAAGGCGACGGGCAAGACCATCCTGTTCATCACCCACGGCATCGACGAGGCCATCTACCTCGGTCAGCGGGTGGCCGTTCTCACTGAACGCCCGGGCCGCATCAAAGAGATCCTGCCGATCGACATCGACCGGGAGTCCGTCGACGACCTGCGTTCGTCGGAACAGTTCCGCGACTGCCGGCACCGGATCTGGTTGTCGCTGCGGCCGGAAGTCGAAAGCACGAACCGGGTTGGAGTTGCGGCCCATGTCTAGGGTCGCCTTGGAGAAGGTTTCACAGTCGGTATCAGGGGTCGCTCTCGATTCGCAGACGATCCAAATACCCGAGACCGCCAAGCCACGCAAGCAGGTGGGCCGGACCATTGTCGGCGCCGTCAACTCGGTGCTCCTGGCGACGATCGTGCTGGCGCTACTGATCGCCTTCTGGGAGATCGCGCCGCGGGTCGGCATCGTCGACAAGACCTTCCTGCCACCGTTCTCCGACGTGATCAACGCGCTGGTGGACCTGGCCACGAGCGGTCAACTGACGGAACACATCTCGGCGAGCGTCGGCCGGGCCCTGAAGGGCTTTGTGGTCGCAGTCGTGGTCGCGGTGCCGCTGGGCATCGTCATCGGGTGGTACCGGCCGGTGGCGCAGCTGATCAATCCGTTCCTCGAGTTGTTCCGCAACACCGCGGCCCTCGCGTTACTCCCCGTGTTCATCCTGATCCTCGGCATCGGCGAGACGTCCAAGGTTGCGCTGGTGATCTACGCCTGCATCTTCCCGATCCTGCTGAACACGATCTCGGGTGTTCGCACGGTGGATCCGCTGCTGATCAAGTCCGCAAGGTCGCTGGGTCTTTCGTCGTTCCGATTGTTCCAGAAGGTGATCCTGCCGGCCGCGCTGCCGACAATCTTCACCGGCATCCGCCTCTCCGCGGCGGCATCGATCCTGGTTCTGGTCGCGGCCGAAATGGTCGGTGCCCAGTCCGGGCTCGGGTACCTCATCATGGCGAGCCAGCTCAATTTCCAGATCCCCCAGATGTACGCCGGCATCCTCACCATCGCGCTCGTAGGGTTGATCTTCAATTTCGTGCTGGTGCTGATCGAACGCCGGTTCTCCCGGTGGCGTACACCGTCCAGCCAGTAACAATCATTCGCCAACTACAGTTTCAGGAAGAGAACATGCCTCGCACATTGCATCTGAACGCCTTCGTCATGGGAGTCGGTCACCATGAAGCCGCTTGGCGCCATCCACGCACCGCCGAACATCATGTTCTCGACGCCCAGCACTTCGTCCATCTCGGGCAGATCGCCGAACGCGGCAAACTCGATTCGATCTTCCTCGCCGACGGTCTGGCGATCGGACCCAACATCCGGCGCAACACGCTGGCCATCTTCGAACCGATCACGCTGCTCTCGGCCATCGCCGGTGGGACCAGCCGGATCGGCCTGATAGCCACGGCCTCAACCGGCTACAACCATCCCTACACTTTGGCGCGGGCGTTCGCGTCGCTCGACCACATCAGCGGCGGCCGGGCGGGTTGGAACATCGTCACATCCGGAAACAGCCAGGAGGCCCTGAACTACGGTCTCGACACGATCCCCGAGCATGCCGGCCGCTACCGTCGGGCCCAGGAGTTCGTCGATGTCGTCACCAAGCTCTGGGACAGCTGGGACGACGACGCGGTGGTGCTCGACGTTGTGGGTGCCGTCTTCGCTGATCCCGATCGCGTACGCAGCATCGATCATGTGGGAGAGCATTTTTCGGTCAAGGGCCCCCTGAACTCACCACGGTCGCCCCAGGGACGTCCGGTGCTGGTGCAGGCCGGATCGTCCGAGGACGGCAAGGAGCTCGCCGCCCACTACGGCGAGGTGGTGTTCACCGCCCAGCGAACCATTCCCGAGGGACAGAGTTTCTACAGCGACCTCAAGGGCCGGTTGGCGAAATACGGCCGGAATGTCGACGAACTGCAGATCCTGCCGGGCCTGGTGCCGTTCATCGGGAGCACCGAGCAGGAGGCCAAGGCCCTCGAACGCGAGTTCACCGACCTGATCTCCCCCGATTACGCCCTGGGCCAGCTGTCGGCGGTCTTCAACGTCGACCTCACCGGTCTGCCCCTCGATGCCCGGCTCCCCGAGTTGCCGCCGGAGTCGCAGATCGAGGGCAACAAGAGTCGTTCGACACTGGTCCGTGAGCTCGCCGGGAAGGGCGACCTGACGATTCGGGAGCTCATCGGTCAACTCGGCGGCGGCCGCGGGCACCGCAGCATCGCGGGCACCCCGGAACAGATCGCCGACGACATCATCGCCTGGGTCGACACCGGTGCGGCCGACGGCTTCAACATCATGCCGCCCTATCTACCCGGCGGATTGGACGACTTTGTCGACCATGTCATCCCGATCCTGCAGGCGCGCAGGCGTTTTCGTACCGAGTACACCGACAAGACCCTCCGCGGCCACTATGGGCTCGATATTCCCTCCAGATCGCATTCGCGGGCTACGACTTCGGCGTGAGGGCGGTCGCTGCCGCGGGACACGCACTGCG
>WOYS01000047.1:0-3643 GCA_011620645.1 Mycobacterium sp. | reverse complement strand
TCGCGGGCTACGACTTCGGCGTGAGGGCGGTCGCTGCCGCGGGACACGCACTGCGTTCTCTCGCCCGCACGGTGGTTCGCTTACTGCTCAGAGTCTCCTCCAGGCCGCGCGCCGTCATCGTGGGGTTGCGGGCCAGCCACAGCGGACTCGAGTCGAGTAGAGAGTCCACAGAGCCGAGGTACGTTCGCCCACAGTCGAATTCTGGAACGGTCCCCACTGCCGGGTGGCGGCGGATCGAGAAGACAGTGCGATCCGCGCATTCGACACCATCCGCCACTACAGCACGGTGTCCCTTCATGATGGGGCACAAAGCATCACGAACTATGGCCGATCGTCCGACCCCTAGAAGTTCTTGCAATCAGGTGGATTCGATCGGGTGTATATCGCGGGCGGCGTCCGTACCGTTCGGTCAGACGATCGTGTAACGGATTGAAATCCTTGATGAATCGGAGTTCATGTGAGCAAGCCCCTGCAGTTTTCCGCGTTCGTGATGAATACCACGTCACACATCCAGCACGGCGCGTGGCGCCTCCCCGAGGCGCGACAAACCGACTTCAACTCACTCGAGCACTGGGTGTCGTTGGCGAAGACCCTGGAGGCAGGGAAGTTCGACTTCATCTTCTTTGCCGATGTGGTCGGTCTGTACCCTGACTACCAGGGATCGTGGCGCAAATTCGTCGAGTCCGGGCTACAGATCCCCAGCAACGACCCGTTGGTCATCGCATCGGCGATCGCCTACGCGACCGAGAATCTCGGCATCGCGATCACCAGCTCTGTGCTGCAGGCACATCCGTTCGATTTCGCGCGCAAGATCTCCACCTTGGACCATGCCTCGAACGGTCGCATCGCGTGGAACATCGTCACGAGCCCCATGCGCAACGCGTTTCGCAACTTGGGCTACGACGAGATCACCCCGCACGACGACCGCTACCTGTGGGCCGACGAGTACGTCGACGTGGCCTACAAGCTGTGGGAGGGGTCGTGGGACGAGGACGCGCTGATCCAGGACAAGGTGTCCGGTCTGCACGGCGACTTCGACAAGGTGCACAAGATCAACCACGACGGCAAGCGGTACCGCGTCGAAGGACCGCACCTGGTGTCACCGTCCCCGCAGCGGACGCCGGTGCTGTTCCAGGCCGGTTCGTCGCCGGTGGGCCGCCGCTTCGCCGCCCGAAATGCCGAGGCTCAGTTCATCCTGTCGCCGACACCGCAGGCGGCGAAGGCCTTGATCGACGACACCCGTCAGCTGGTGGCCGAGGCTGGGCGGCATCCCGAGGACCTGCAGTTCTTCCAGGGGTTGTCGTTCGTCATCGGAAGCACCGAGGAGGAGGCAGCGCGGAAGGCGGCCGAGCTGGACGAGGTGCTCGACCCGTCGTCGTTCATCGCCCATATTGCCGGCAGCCTCGGCTACGACCTGGGGTTCCACGACCTCGACACCCCGGTCGGGCAGATCAAGACCGAGGGCCTGCAGAGCGTGTTGGCCTGGCTACACGAGGCCGTACCGAATCGTGAGCCCACCGTTCGCGACCTGGCCGAGCTGTGGGGCAAGAACGGCAGGGTGGTGGGCACCCCCGAGAGCATCGCCGACACCCTGGCGACGTGGCAGGCGGCAGGCGCCGACGGGATCAACGTGGTGAACTCGACGATCCCGGGCAGCTACGAGGAGTTCATCGATCACGTGCTGCCGGTGCTGCGGGACCGCGGGTTGGCCAAGCGCGACTACGCCCAGGGCACGACGCGTCGCAAGACCACCGGTCGTGATCGACTTCCCGACACCCATCCTGCCGCCGCATACCGTGGCGCCTTCGCCCCTGTGATCGCGTCGTGACTCTCGATGTGACCACAGCATTCGACCCCGCATCGAATGCCGATCTGTGGCAACGAATCTCCGCCGATGCGGCCGGCCGGGAGCGGCGGGGCGCGGATCCGCGCGAGCAGGTGGAATGGGTGCGCGACTACGGTCTGACCGCACTGACGTTGCCGCGCAGGCTCGGTGGGCCAGGCGGTTCGATCCGCGACCTGCTGGGCGTCATCATCGATCTCGCGCGCGCCGACCCGATCGTTGCGCACATACTGCGGGCGCACTACGTGCAGATCCAGCAGATCGCACGGATCCCCGACGCCCCGGTGCAGCGACGATGGGCCGCGGAGGTGGCGGCCGGCAAGATCTTCGGTAACGCCTACAGCGAGCGCTCCGGCAAGGCGGGCACTACGTCGTTCGAGACCTCGCTTCGTCCGGTCAACGGGGGTTGGTCGCTCAACGGTGCCAAGTTCTACAGCACCGGAACCGCTTTCGCGGACTGGGTGACGGTGGGTGCGCGGCTCGACGAGCGTCGCGTCGCGTGGGTGAACATCCCGGTGGATCGCGACGGCGTAAGGATCGACGACGACTGGGACGGCATCGGGCAACACCGCACCGGTACCGGGTCGACGACTCTGACCAACGTGCTGGTGACCGAGAGTGACTTCCTGCTGGTGTCCGACCTCGATGACCGCCCGGTGGCCTCGGACTCACCGCTGGCGCAGCTCTACCTACAGGCGATCATGGCAGGGATCCTGCATGCGGTGGTCGATGACGCAGGCGAATTGATCCGCGGCCGCACCAGGACTTTCGACCACGCACCCGCCGACCGCCCGTCCGACGACCCGGTGCTGCTGCAGACGATCGGCCGGTTGTCCGCGGCCGCCTACACCGCGCGGGCCGCGGTCCTGACAGCGGCCGACGACATCGGTCGGGCGTACGAATCGGTGCGCAACCAAGCGCCCGACGCCCGCCTGTTCGCGGAAGCATCGCTGTCCGCGGCCCGGGTCAAGGTGCATGTCGACGAGACCGCGCTCGCAGCCTCGGCGTCGATCTTCGAGGTGGGCGGCGCGTCGTCAGCCAGTCGGTCGAAGAACCTCGACCGGCACTGGCGCAACATCCGAACGCTCACCTTGCACAACCCGACATCCTACAAGGCCGTGGCGATAGGGAACCTGGAGGCCAACGGAGAGCCGTTGCCCGCCAACGGATATTTCTGATGACCACAGGCACCGGTCCCGCGTGACGATCCGCTCGCAATGGCGATGACCTCCTCCTCGGTCGGTGGATTCCTCGGGTGATACGAGACGTAAAGCTTCCCACTTCGAGGAGTTCCTGGACCCGTTCGACATGCCATCGGGCCAGGGGAAGGAAGGCTCCATCGAGCAAGTTCGTCCATCGCTACGCATGCCGTGGCCGCCATGGTCAGCCAGCCAGGCTGCGGCGTTGTCTTGCTCGGTCGGCACTGCGTTGGCGAGTTGATTCGTGAGTTGGTAGTTCAGAGCGAACCCACTGAAGGATCGCAGCCGCACCGACCCGTCTGCGGTCGTGGTGATTGCGCGGATGACTTCCAGTAACAGTTCGGAAAGTCTGTCGTGGCCTGAGAAGGCCGAGCGGATGTGCACCAACGCAGTGAAGTGCGGGCCGTCGTTGGCGAGAAAGAACGGAGTGCCATCAGGCGCACCATTCCGCTTCGCGCAGGCCGCAACGTCACCCAACCCCGGAACCAGGTCGTCCACCGACACGAACCGCCGGCGAAAATCGTAGAAATGAAGTGTCCAACCATCACCGCCGCCGTTGCCGACCCCGACGCCTTCGCGTCCTCGGGGCAGTGGATCGGCG
>WOYS01000122.1:24978-70467 GCA_011620645.1 Mycobacterium sp. | reverse complement strand
AGTTGTTGCGACTAGCGCGCCATATTCGTGAACCGCGACAGGTGTAGCTGGTGCGCCACAGTGATATTCGCGGTCGGGCCGTTGCGGTGCTTGCCGAGGATGATGTCGGCCTCACCGCCGCGCGGATCCTCCCGGTCGAACGCGTCAGGCCGGTGCAGCAGCATGACCATGTCGGCATCCTGCTCAAGACTGTTATGCAGGCTGACTAGATTGGCGACGAAGTTGTGTGTCCCACTTACCGTTCCGTCGTACACATCATGCTCACCGACACTGGCGATCTCGACGATCTCGTCCCAGAACACATCGCTCGTGGCCACATCGTGCGCATCCACACATCGCAGGAACCGCATTTGGTTCTCGGCATCCGGCACATGCAGATGCCAGATGTCCCGGTATCCGGCCTTGCGGGCCCTAGAGATTCGGCCGAAAATCCCCAGTCGCAGCAGCAGAAGCGCCACGTCGTCAATGAATTGCCTACTCGTGGATGCGTAGGAGATACGGCCCTGCCCGGACTTTTCATCCCACCGCACCGACCCATCTGTTACCCACAGATGCCCCAGGAACAACGCGATCTGATCATTGGGCAACGCGAAAATCTCTTGGGGAACGAACTTCTCGTAGCTGCGCTTCCCGAACAGTCCAACCTTGTCCAGCCAGGCCGCGATCGGGTTCCGCTTGCCCTGTGTCAGGCGGTACGGGACCGGCAGCCGCAGCGTCGTCACGCGCGCCGCCGGGTACTCATCGCGGACCGCGGTAACCCCAAAGTGCTTGGCGGCGTTCGTCACTGCCAGTAGGTTCTGCTCGTCACCGCTTGCGGAGCGGATCGGCTGACGCTTCACACACGATCCGTCGCCGATCAAATGCGCGAGCCTGACGATCTCGGACTCGTCCATCCGCTCGGTGTGCACCGGCTCGGGGATCGACCGAGGGGCCGCGACACGATCGCCAACGGTCAGATCCCCCAACGGAATCCAACCGTCGATCGTATGGAAGGGGTGATTGGCCGTGGCCTCCACCTCACGCCCCGAGGCCAGCCGAACCTTGAAGACTTCCTTGTGCCCGCTGTAGAACACGTTGGTCATCGGTCGGGCCACCATGCGCTTGCGCTCATCGAGTGACCACACCAGCGGGCGCTCACCGGTCTCCATCAGCTCACCGAACGTCACCTCGGCGCCGTTGTCGGCCCGCAGGATTCGAGTGTTCGCGGTCATGCAGCCCGACTCGCGAAGGTCGGAGACCTGCGGCCGCTTATCGGTGCGGTGCTCCGGACCGCGGTTCAGCTGGCTGATCGCGACCACCGGAACGTGCAGTTCCTTGGCCATCAGCTTCAGGCTTCGCGAGAAGTCCGAGACTTCCTGCTGGCGCGAGTCGTACTTCTTGCCCGAGCTCATCAGCTGCAAATAGTCGACCACGATGAGCCGCAGATCGGCCTTCTTCTTGAGGCGTCGGGCCTTGGCCCGGATCTCCATCATGGTCAGGTTGGGCGAGTCGTCGATGTAGAGCGGCGCCTCGCTGATCTCACTCATCCGCCGGGCCAGCCGGGTCCAGTCGTCATCGTTCATCCGGCCGGACCGCATATCGCCGAGCTTGATGTTCGCCTCGGCCGACAGCAGTCGCATGACGATCTCGGACTTGCTCATTTCCAGGGAGAAGATGACGCTGGCCTGCCGGTGCTTGATGGAGCAGGATCGCATGAAGTCCAGGCCCAGCGTCGAGTTGTGCGTCGGCACCATGCCGCGACCGGCCAGGTACAGGTGCGCCTGATTGTCCACCTCCACGCACCGCACCGCCACACTGTCCACGCGGCGCACCTCGACGACCTGAAGGGGCGGCGCCAGCACCATCGCAGTGCCATGGTGGTCAGACGCGATCGGCGCCCCGGCCGGTGCCACACTGTCCAGTCCGCGACGCAACTGGGCCGTCGTGCGCACCCCGAAGCCTGTCGGCCACTGATGCTGCGCGTCGGCGACAATGACGGTGCCGTCGGAGAACTCGACTTCGTAGCAGGGCCGACCCAGCAGGATGCCACTCTCCGCGACCACTCGAGTCGGCTCACCGTCGGCGCCCAGCAACGCGTCACCCACCGAGACGTCGCCCATGGTGGTCCAGCCGGTCGGCGTGGGCAACGGGGTATCCAGCGCCAGCGCCTTACCGACGCCAGGCCGGGCCGCGATGATGATCATCTGCCCGCCGTGCAGCCCGTTGGTGATCTCATCGAGGTCGATGAACCCGGTCGGGATACCGCGCGCGATACCGCCCGAGGACGCGATGGCGTCGATCTCGTCCATGGTGGGCTGCAGCAGGTCTTCGAGCGCGACGAAGTCCTCGGACTGCCGACGGTCGGCCACGTCGTAGATCTCGGACTGGGCGCGGTCGACGATGTCGTGCACATCGGCCCCGTCGGCGCCGGCGTAGCCGTACTGCACCACGCGGGTGCCAGCCTCCACCAGGCGCCGCAACAGTGCCTTCTCGGCCACGATGGTCGCGTAGTAGCCGGCGTTGGCCGCGGTCGGCACCGTCGAGATCAGGGTGTGCAGATAGGGCGCTCCGCCGACCCGGCGCAACAACCCGCGCCGGTCCAGGTCGGAAGCGACGGTGACCGCGTCGGCGGGCTCACCGCGGTCGTAGAGATCGAGGATGGCCTCCGCGACGTCCTGGTGCGCGGGACGGTAGAAGTCGCCCGGCCTCATTTTCTCCAGCACGTCGGCGATGGCGTCCTTGGACAGCAGCATGCCGCCCAGCACCGCCTGCTCGGCTGCCATGTCCTGGGGAGGCTGCCGGCCGATGTCCTCGCGGGGCGGCTCGTCGATCCCCGGGTCACCACCACGACTGAAGTCGTCTACGACCGCCACGAAGCGTCCTCCTCCCCCTCAAAAACCGTCGAACATGCATTCGATCGCAGCTGTCATGACGGTACCCGGCACCCCCGACAACGCGCGTCGGAGGTAGTAGCGACGGTTAACGTAAGGCTTTGCTCGGTCGCACGCAATCGGACCCTGTTAGCGGCCCTGTGGATGGAGTGTGCACAGCTCCGGTCAGCCGTGTTGACGGGCTGGGGACAACTTGTGGAGAAACTCCCCAATGCAACTACTCCGCACTGGTCACGGGCGTATTCGTTGCGTTCGGGGCTGTGGATATCGGTTGGTCCGGCGTGTCGGCGTCGGTTGCCCGCCCGGGCGTGTTGGATTGCGTTGGGAAGCCAAGCAGGTTAACAGCCGGTTTACTTTGCTGCACGACGACTGCGCCAACGTGTTCGCTGGCAGACACGGCAACGCCCGGGTGGGAGGCTAGGCGCTTCCCACCCGGGCGTTTGACAGCGGCGAGCTACTGCTCGGCAGTGACGTTCAGCGATACCGCGGCGGTGACGCCGGAGTGCAGCTTCACGCCGATCTGGTAGGTGCCGGTGGCCTTGATGTGGGCCTTGGGCAGTTCGACGGTGCGCTTGTCCAGATTCGGACCGCCCGCCTTCTTGATCGCGCCGACGACCGACGAAGGGGTGACCGAACCGAACAGCTTGCCGCTGTCGGCCGCGGTACGGACCGGCAGCGTCACAGCGCCCAGGCCCTCCAGGGCGGTCTTCAGCTCGTTGGCGTGCTCGACGCCACGAACTTCCTTGGTCTCGCGGGCACGACGGATCTCGTCGGCCTGGCGCTCGGCGCCACGGCTGGCCACGATGGCCAAGCCCCGCGGCAGCAGGTAGTTACGGCCGTAGCCGTCCTTCACCTCCACCGAATCGCCAGCGATACCCAGGTGTTCCACCTCAGCGGTGAGAATCAGCTTCATGGTGTGTCTCTCCCCTACCGCGTCGACGAGCCGAACGGCAGCAGAGCTACCTCGCGGGCGTTCTTGACCGCGACGGCGACGTCGCGCTGGTGCTGCACGCAGTTACCGGTCACCCGGCGGGCGCGGATCTTGCCGCGCTCGCTGATGTAGGTGCGAAGCAGCCCTGTGTCCTTGTAATCGATGATCTGGTTCTTGCCCTTTTTGGAGCAGAACACGCACTTGCGGGCCTTGACCGGCTTTTCCGGTGCCGGCCGCCGCTTGTTGGTCTTGGCCATGGGTCTATCTCTTTCTCAGAAAGTACTGCTGTAAGCGAATATCAGAAGGGCGGTTCGTCGTCGCTGCCGCTGTAGGAACCGGCCGCCGGGGCACTGCCCCACGGGTCGTCCTTGGGCTGCTGCTCGGAACCACCGCCGCGTGGCGCACCACTGCTGTTACCGCCGCCGCCGCCGAACCCACCGCCGCCACCGCCGCCGCGGCTGGCCTTGTTGACCTTGGCCGTGGCGTAGCGCAGCGAGGGTCCGATCTCGTCGACCTCAAGCTCGACGACGGTGCGCTTCTCACCCTCACGGGTTTCGAAGGACCGCTGCTTGAGCCGACCGGAGACGATCACCCGCGAGCCGCGGGTGAGGCTCTCGGCCACGTTCTCGGCCGCCTCACGCCAGATGTTGCAGCGGAGGAACAGCGCTTCGCCATCCTTCCACTCATTGGTCTGACGGTCGAACGTCCGCGGCGTGGAAGCCACGGTGAAGTTCGCGACCGCCGCACCGGACGGCGTGAAACGCAGTTCCGGGTCGGCAGTCAGGTTTCCGACAACAGTGATGACGGTGTCACCAGCCACGAGATCCTCCTGGGCGTTTGGTCAAAGCGGCGTATGCGTACGAAGAGCAGTCGCAGGCGAGCCTACGGAACTGCTCCGACGTGCACAGGGCTGTCGCGTCGACTCAGTGCTTGTCTGTCCGCATCACCTTGGTGCGCAGCACGGACTCGTTGAGGTTGAGCTGACGGTCCAGCTCGGACACGGTCGCGGGCTCGGCCTTCACATCGACGATCGCGTAGATGCCTTCGGCATGCTTGGCGATCTCGTAGGCCAACCGACGGCGGCCCCAGATATCCACCTTGTCGACACTGCCACCGTCCTTGCGGATGACGTTCAGGAACGCCTCCAGCGAGGGAGCTACGGTGCGTTCGTCGAGAGTGGGGTCAAGGATGACCATGATTTCGTATGGACGCATAAGGAACCCATCACCTCCTATGGTCGTTGCGGCCACGGCTTGTCCGTGGCAGGAGGGTCGCCTGCGTCGGCAACCGGGCCAGCCTACTGGAACGGGTGTTGATCTGCGAAATCGTCTCGCCGGCGGGCCGCGAGTGGGACCGAAACGGGTACAGCAGGAGGCCGCAGCCACGCCGGCAGCCAGCCCGGCGGGTTGTCGGCCGCTTGGTCGAACACGCCACCGGACGGGTCGTCGATGGTGCCGCGGTGGCGGACCAGGTCCAGCTCGGGCGTGCGGATCTGGCGGACCACCAGCACGATCAACACGACCACCGCGATATCGCGCAGCAGCACCGTGGTCGTGAACCACTGCTCGGGCAGCCCGCGGTTCTGTTCCCCGTACAGATAGAGCATCCGCGGTACCCAGACCAGCGCGTCAATTGTCATCCACACCAACAAGATTCGGCGATGCGGCAGGGCCAGGACGGCCAGCGGCACCAGCCACAGCGAGAACTGCGGACTCCACACCTTGTTGGTCAGCAGGAACACGGCCACCACCAGGAACGCCAACTGGGCCAGCCGTGGACGCTGCGCGGCCGTCAGCGCCAGGTAACCGATTCCCGCGCAGCACAACAGGAACAGCGCCGCGGTCACCGCGTTGGTGACCGTCGGCGGCTCCCAGAAGCCGAGCCCCGGATCGAAGCCCTGCCAGCCGGTGAACGACTTCACCACGTTGTAGATGGAATCCATATCGTCACCGCGGCGCGCGTTGAGCCGGAAGAACTCCGACCAGCCCCGCGGGAACAGCACCAGCACAGGAAGGTTGACCACAGCCCAGGCGATCGCCGCGGTAACCGCGGTGCGGGTGAACTCCCGCATCCGACCGGTGCGCAGCGCCAGCACCAACAGCGGGCCGAGCAGCAGCAGGGGGTAGAGCTTCAGCGCCACCCCGATGCCGATCAGCACACCGGCCAGCACCGGTTTTCGGCGCGCCCAGGCCAGCAGTGCGCCCGTCGCGCAGGCCACCGCCAGCGCATCGAAATTGGTGAAGATCTGGAAGATCAGCACCGGGGAGCCCGCCACCAGCGCGGCGTCCCAGATGCGCCGGCCGGCCAGCAGCGCCGTCGCCCACACCGTCACCAGCCAGGCCAGTGCCAGCCCGAACGCGGAGATGTTGAAGAACATCACCACCTCGGCCACCAACGGCACCGATACCAGCGTGGTCAGTGCCGAGTACGTCTTGGCCAGCGACATCGACAGGTACTGGTAGATGCCGGTCAGAACCGGATATTCCATGTAGCGGATGGGCGGGCTGCCATCGAACACGACATGGGGCTTGCCGTCGCCGTCCTTCTCGATCCAGCTCGACTTGTACGGAAACTTGCCCTGGTTCAACAGCTCTGCACTGTAGAGCGGAACGGTGTCGGAGTAGCACAGCGAGTAGTAGGCGCGCTGGTTCTCCCAGTTGGCCACCCGCTGCGCAGCGGTCCCGGTATCAGTGGACTGCAGGCAGGCGGCCTTGGACGTGTAGCCCAGCGCCAAGAAGACGACACCGACCAGCAGCATCACCCGCAGCGGTGTCCAGAACCGGGAACGCCCGATCATGGCGTGCCGGCCGACCGGACCGCCGACGGTCTGCGACAACGCCGCGCCGATGACGTCGTTTCGGCTGGGCATGTCCCGGTCATCGGCACTGCGCAGGTCACCCGCCAGGGGTGCCGGCGAGACGGTGCCGGTGTCGCTCACATCGTCTGTGCCTGCTGTCACGGCGGCGGGATCGGCCCCCCCGGCGCCGGCGCATTGGGGTCACCGGGCACCGGTGGGACAACCGGCACGGTGGTCGGCGGGCCCCACGGAATGGTGATGCCGGGAGCGATCTCCAGCGTGGGCTGGATGACCGTCTCCGACGGTGGTGGCGGAATCGGGGTGTCCGGCCACGGCGGCGGTGCCGGTGCCGCCGGCGGTCCCGCGTAGCCGCCGATCTCCGTCGGCTTGGGGAAGGTCTCGTTGTCGGTTCCGTCGAGGGCACCGTCCATCGTCGCCTTCCAGATGTCGGACGGCAGGCCCGAGCCATACACCGGGCCGCCCCACTTATTGACCAGTGGCTTGTCGCCACCGGTGGTGCCCACCCAGACGGCGGTGGACAGCGACGGCGTGTACCCGACCATCCAGGCATCCCGGTTGGCGCCGGTGTCACCGAGCTGGTTGGTGCCGGTCTTGGCGGCCGACGCTCGTCCGCCGGCGAGGTTGTGTCCGTTGGCGTAGCCGGCGATCGGCTGCATCGCCGCGGTCACGTTGTCGGCGACATCGGCGTCGATGCGCCGCTCGCCCTCGCCGCCGCCGTTGGCCGCGTCGAACAGCACCGTGCCGTCCGCACTCACCACCTTCTGCACGAAATGCGGCCGGTGGTACACGCCCGAATTGGCCAGCGTCGCGTACGCGGAGGCCATGTCGATGGCCCGGCTCTGGTACTGACCCAGCACGACACCGTTGTTGGGCGGTCCGCCCTGGCCGTCCTCGGACAGGGTGTGCTCCCGACCCGGGAAGCTCTCGGCGATACCGGCCTTGTGGGCGGCGTCGGCGACGTCCTGCGGCCCGTTCTGCAGCTTGAGCATCAGCCGGTAGTAGCTGGTGTTCAGCGAGCGCTTGAGCGCCTCGGCGATATTGCAGCTGCCGCAGCTGCCGCCCTCGACGTTGGTGATCTTGATGCCGTTGACGTCCAGCGGTGAGCTGTCGATTTTGTAGCCCAGCCCGATGCCCTGCTGCAGCGCCGCCACCAAGGCGAACACCTTGAACGACGACCCGGTGGGCAGGCCGGCCTGTGCGAAGTCGAATCCGTTGGCATCGGATCCGCCGTAATAGGCCTTCACCCCGCCGGTTCGCGGATCGATCGACACCACCGCCGAACGCATGTCCGGATCCTGGCCGTCCAGGGCCTCGGCGACGGCCTCCTCGGCCGACCGCTGCGCGGCCGGGTCGATCGTGGTGGTGACCTGCAGGCCCTCGGTGTTCAGCGTCTGCTCGCTGATATCGAAGAGCTCCAACAGCTCCTTGGTGACCTGGCGTTCGATGAGCCCGTTGGGGCCGGTCGTCTGGTTCGCCGCGCTGGCGAAGTCCGACGGCACCGTCGGTGGGAAGACCTGGGCGGCACGATCGGCCGGGGACAGCGCACCGATCTCGACCATGCCGTCGAGCACCCAGTTCCACCGGTCGGCCGCGCCCTCGGGGTCGACGGCCGGGTCCAGAGTGGAGGGCCGCTGGATGAGCGCCGCCAGCAGCGCGCCTTCGGCGACATCGAGCTGTTCGACGGGTTTGTCGAAGTATGCCCGGGCTGCCGCGGAGACGCCGTACGCGCCGCGGCCGAAGTAGATGATGTTCAGATAGGACTCGAGCACCTGGTCCTTGGACCACGCCCCCGCCATCTTGGTGGAGATGACGAGTTCCTTGGCTTTTCGCACCAGCCCACCGACACCGGACCGCTCGTCACCGACCAGTGCGTTCTTCACGTACTGCTGGGTGATGGTCGAGCCGCCCTGCAATCCGCCGCCGAACAGGTTGTTCTTGAAGGCGCGGATGAAACCGGTGAACGAGAACCCGGGATTGGAGTAGAAGTCCCGGTCCTCGGCGGCCATCACCGCGTCGCGCACGTGCACCGGGATCTGGTCGATCTTCACGTCGACCCGGTTGCCCTCCGGCGGAACGATTCTGGCCAGCTCGCTGCCGTCGCCGGCCAGGATCGTCGACACCTGCGCGGTGCGGATATCGCCCGGTTTGGGGACGTCGACGATCATGTACGCCATCCCGAAGGTGATCATCGGGAGCGCGACGAACACCACCAGCGCGGCGTACACCGCGCGGCGCACCCAATTCCACTGGAACTTCTTGGTGGCCGTCGGCGGCTTGGATGGTCGGCCGGGTGGCGGGGGCCGACGGGGTGATCCGCCATCCAGGGCGGCCTTGACGGCATCGACCTGGTTCCGCAGGTGCGGTGCCAGGCCGTCACGGACCGGCGGGATCAGCGCGGTCTTGCGGTCATCGGGGTTGCCGGCTGCCGGTGGTTTGCGATGCGCGCCGGCACTCGGGCCGGCGGCACGCTCGTTTCCGGCATCGCCCGCTGACCTGCTCTGTCGCCCTCCGCTATTCACTGGCCGTACGCGCGTCGGAACGCGCCGTTCGAGCGCCCTTGCCGCGCTGCGTCCCTTTCTTCGGACGCGGCATGCCGAGCACATACGACTTGACCAGATGGTTCCAACTGCACGTGCGGCACACCTCCACCACATGGACGGCGAATTCATCGAATCGGGTCGCGAGCAGCACCAGCTCCTCGGCGGTGCGCGCCGAACCCGACACCGCCCCGAGGTGCTCGCCGAACACCCAGGACACCAGCGTCAGCTGTTCCTTGCGGCAGATCGGGCACATCACAGAGGTGGTCTTGCCGTGGTACTTCGCGGCGCGCAACAGGTAGGGGTTCGCATCGCAGACCTCGGTGACACCGGTACGCCCGGAGTACACCTCGGCCAGCAGGGACCGCCGCCGAAGGGCGTAATCCACCACCTGTCGCTGCAATCGCACGGACACCAGAGTACGTCGGTGCCCCAGCTACCGAGGCGTGACGGCAGCGGGATGGCCGCAGAGCTTCTAGCATCATTCGTCGTGGCAGGACGACAGACAGCGCGAACACGGGCACGGGACACCGACCGCGATGCCACGTGCAAGGTCTTGGACAACGCGCTCAGCGAAGGTCAGCTGACCATGGAGGAACACCGGCAGCGGGTGGCCGCCGCCACCAGCGCGGCGACGCTGGGCGACCTGCAGTCGCTGGTCTCCGATCTGCAGACCACCAGCTCACCGGTCAAGCTGCCGAACCTCGACCCCGATCGACGGTATCCCCGCGACAGTACTCACCGCGCCGGCATCGAGATCAGCATCTACGTCTCGCCGAACTTCGGGAACAGTGGATACATCGCGTTCAACGGGGACGCCTCGGTGAAACGGATCAACTACCCGAGCTGACGCGCGCTGTACACCGCCTCGACACCCTCCAGATTCCCAGAGGCCGCCGGGGTGTGGTGCTGCGGTAGCGCCGAGTATATCGGCGCGATACACTTCTACGAGGTGTTGGTCCGTCGTAGCCAGGAGGTGATTCGATGCTGGAGCTCGCCGTTCTCGGTCTCCTGTTGGAGTCACCCATGCACGGATACGAACTTCGCAAGCGGCTGACGGGCCTGCTGGGCGCTTTCCGCGCTTTCTCTTACGGCTCGCTCTACCCGGCGCTTCGGCGGATGCAGGCCGACGGACTCATCGTCGAGGATGCCGCGCCGGACGGAACCCCCAAGATGCGTCGTGCGCGGCGGGTCTACCACCTCAGCGATGTCGGCAAGCAGCGGTTCACCGAACTGGTCGCCGACACCGGACCGCAGAACTACACCGACGACGGTTTCGGCGTACACCTGGCATTCTTCAACCGCACGCCGGCCGAGGCGCGCATGCGCATCCTCGAGGGCCGTCGCCGTCAGGTGGAGGAACGACGCGAGGGTCTGCGGGAGGCCGTCGCACGGGCCGGCACATCGCTGGACCGCTACACGAAGCAGTTGCACCAGCTGGGCCTGGAGTCCAGTGAGCGCGAAGTCAAATGGCTCAACGAATTGATCGCGGCCGAACGCGTCGCACAGGGCCACCCGGATACAAAGCCGTGAGCAACACCGAAGATCAGCAGGAGAAGGAGAAGTACATGTCTGAGACCACCGCGTCCACCGAGGTCAGGGTCGCGATTGTCGGAGTCGGCAACTGCGCATCCTCCTTGGTCCAGGGTGTGCATTACTACCGCGACGCCGACGAGAACGTCAACGTGCCCGGCTTGATGCACGTGAAGTTCGGCCAGTATCACGTCCGCGACGTGAAATTCGTCGCCGCCTTCGACGTCGACGCCAAGAAGGTCGGGTTCGACCTGTCCGAGGCGATCGGTGCGTCGGAGAACAACACCATCAAGATCGCCGACGTGCCGCCGACCGACATCATCGTGCAGCGCGGCCCGACGCTCGACGGCATCGGCAAGTACTACTCGGAGACCATCGAGCTGTCCGACGCCGACCCGGTCGACGTCGTCAAGGCACTCAATGACGCCAAGGTCGACGTGCTGGTGTCCTACCTGCCCGTCGGTTCGGAGGAGGCCGACAAGTTCTACGCCCAGTGCGCCATCGACGCCAAGGTCGCGTTCGTCAACGCACTGCCGGTGTTCATCGCCTCGGATCCGGAGTGGGCCAAGAAATTCACCGACGCCGGTGTGCCCATCGTCGGCGACGACATCAAGAGCCAGGTCGGCGCCACCATCACCCACCGCGTGATGGCCAAGCTGTTCGAGGACCGCGGCGTCACCCTGGACCGCACATACCAGCTCAATGTCGGCGGCAACATGGACTTCAAGAACATGCTCGAGCGTGAGCGCCTGGAGTCCAAGAAGGTGTCCAAGACCCAGGCCGTCACCAGCAACCTGACCGGCTCGCTGGCCGACAAGGTGTACGACAAGAACGTGCACATCGGCCCGTCGGACTACGTCGCCTGGCTCGACGACCGCAAGTGGGCCTACGTCCGCCTGGAGGGCCGCGCCTTCGGTGACGTGCCGCTGAACCTGGAGTACAAGCTCGAGGTCTGGGACTCGCCGAACTCGGCAGGCATCATCATCGACGCCGTGCGCGCGGCCAAGATCGCCCTGGACCGCGGCCTCGGTGGCCCGATCCTGCCGGCGTCGGCGTACCTGATGAAGAGCCCGCCGGAGCAGCTGGCCGACGATGTTGCCCGCACGCAGCTGGAAGCTTTCATCGAGGGCTGATTCTTTCGCCGAGTCGTATCCGGGGACGTATAAAGAGTTCGTGGCCAATCCGGAAATCACAGATGAAGAGCTGCTGGGCCTCGACGAGTTCGCCCTGTTGCACGAGAACGCCGAACAGGCCGGGGTAAGCGGTCCGCTTCCGTCGGCGCAGCGCCTGGAGGCCGGGGATATCAGCGCGGTGAAGTGGGACTCGCGGTCCCCCGAGGTCGTCTTCCTGCACGGTGGCGGCCAGAACGCGCACACCTGGGACACCGTCATCCTCGGGCTCGGCCTGCCCGCGCTGGCCGTCGACCTGCCCGGGCACGGCCGCTCCGCGTGGCGCGCGGACGGCGACTACGGCCCCAGGCTCAACGCCGAAACCGTGACACCGGTCCTGCGCGAGCATGCCCCAGGCGCGCGGCTGGTGGTCGGGATGTCGCTGGGCGGGCTGACCGCGCTGCGCGTGGCGGCCACCGAACCGGTGCTGGTTCCCGAACTGGTGCTCGTCGACGTCACCCCGTCCGCACCGGAACGGCACGAGCAGATGTCCAAGGCCCAGCTGGGCGCGGTCGCCCTGGTGCAGGGGGAGCGCACCTTCCCGACGTTCGCGGCGATGCTCGACGTCACCGTGGCCGCCGCCCCGCACCGCGACCGAAAATCGTTGCGGCGCGGTGTGTTCCACAACGCCAAGCGGCTCGAGGACGGCAGCTGGACCTGGCGCTACGACTCGTTGCGCAAGGGTGTCACCGACAAGGACGAAGGCATGCCGGATTCCTTCCTGGGCCTCTGGGACGACGTCCCATCGATCACCATGCCGACCACCCTGGTGCGCGGCGCCGACTCCTACTTCGTCAACGACGAGGACGCCGCCGCCTTCGCCGAGAGTGCCCCCGGGTTCCGGCAGACCCACATCGTCGAGGGGGCGGGCCACTCGGTGCAGGGCGATCAGCCGCGCAAGCTCATCGAGATCCTGCGCGGCATCCTGCACTAGTACCGATTGGTCAACTGCAGTTCACCTTCTGCTTGCCGTCTGCTAGCCCTGCTCCCGTAGCTTCGCCCCGAACCGGCGTCCACCCCACGCCGGTGTTCTCCAGGGGAAGGACCCGCGCAGCCATGGCGCTTGCACCGTTGAGCCTTTTTGTCACGCACCGGGGTCGGTCGTCGCGAGCGCACATCACCTGCCGCAACCGCTGCGGTGACGCCTGCTCCAAGCCGGTGCCCAACATCAGCGACAACGAGTACTTCGGCGATCTCGTGCAGGCGATGTCGCGGCGCAACGTGCTGCGCGTCGGTGGGGTGGCCGTGCTGGCCGTCGGCGCCGGATCGGCGCTGGCCGCCTGCAGTTCCGGCGAAAAGCCCGCTGCCACAGACACTTCCACCACCGTAGCCGATGTCCCCGAGACACCGTCGGGCATGCGCTTCGACAGCGTGGCGATCAACACCGACGATGCCGTGGTGGTGCCCGAAGGCTACCAACAGCGCGTGGTGATCGGCTGGGGAGATCCGGTACTGCCCGGCGCCCCGGTATTCGACATCGCCAAGCAAACCGGCGCCTCCCAGCGCCAGCAGTTCGGCTTCAACAACGATTTCGCCGCACTGCTGCCGATCCCCGGCCAGAACGGCCGCTATCTGCTGGCGGTCAACCACGAGTACAACAGTCCCCAGTTCATGTTCCCCGACTACGACGCCGACGCCCCCACCCGGGAGCAGTTCGATGTCGAGATCGCCGCCGTCGGACTGTCGGTCGTCGAGGTGGAGCGCAACCCCCAGGGCGGACTGCGCCCGGTGCCCGGCCGCTACAACCGCCGCATCACCGCCGACACCCCGTTCACCCTGACCGGCCCGGCCGCCGGAGCCGACACCGTCAAGACCGCCGCCGACCCCACCGGCAGGGCAGTGCTGGGCACCTTCGCCAATTGCTCGGGTGGCGTAACCCCCTGGGGCACAATCCTTTCCGGCGAGGAGAACTTCCACTCCTACTTCGGCGCGGTCGAAGGCACGCCGTTGCCGAACACCGATCAGGCCGACCGGTACGGCGTGGCCGCCGAACCGTCCGAACTCGGGTGGGAGAAGTTCGACCCCCGCTTCGACCTGGCCGCCGCACCCAACGAGGCGAACCGGTTCGGTTACGTCATCGAGCTCAACCCGTGGGATCCGGCCTCCGTGCCGGTCAAGCATTCCGCACTGGGCCGGTTCAAGCACGAGAGTGCCAACGTGCACGTCACCGACGACGGAACCGTGGCGGTCTACACCGGCGACGACGAGCGCTTCGACTACATGTACAAGTTCGTGTCGGACAAGAAGATTCAGCCCGGAACCTCTTCTGCGGCCGTCACGCACAACATGACGCTGCTGTCCGAGGGCACGCTGTACGTCGCCAAGTTGTCCAGCGAGATCCCGACCGGCGAGATCGACGGTTCCGGCAAGCTACCGTCGACGGGCTCATTCACCGGCAGCGGCACCTGGATTCCGCTGCTGCACTCCGGCCCCGACGGCAAGGCCGAAGCGCTGGTCGACGGTTACACACCGCAGGAGATCGCGGTGTTCACCCGGCTGGCCGCCGACAAGGCCGGCGCCACCAAGATGGACCGGCCCGAGGACTTCGACGTCAACCCCAAGACCGGCAAGGTGTATGTCGCGCTGACCAACAACGACAAGCGCGGTACCGACGGCACCGCGCCGGTGGACGCGGCGAACCCCCGCAACGAGAACAAGAACGGCCAGGTGCTGGAACTCACCGACAACCATGCCGGCACCGACTTCACCTGGGATCTGCTGCTGGTGTGCGGAGATCCCGCGGCCGCCGACACCTACTACGGGGGGTTCGACAAGACGAAGGTCAGTCCGATCTCGTGCCCGGACAATCTGGCCTTCGACAGCCACGGCAACCTGTGGATCACGACCGACGGTAACGCGCTGGAAGGCAACGACGGGCTGTTCGCCGTGGCGCTGGACGGTCCGAATCGCGGTGAGACCAAGCAGTTCCTCACCGTCCCGGTCGGCGCCGAGACCTGCGGGCCGGTCGTCACCGACGACCTGATCACCGTCAGCGTCCAGCACCCTGGCGAGGGCGACGACTACAGCCTGGCGAATCCGCTGTCGCACTGGCCCGACGGCGGCAGCGCCCCGGCGCGGCCCGCGGTGGTCGCGGTGTGGCGGGACGGCGGGAACATCGGTGTGTGATTTCCTGACCAGGACCGGGTAGACCTGACCCTCGCCGAGGCACTGGTTGAAATGGCGTGAGTTGCGCCGGTTCCTGGCACAGGTGATTTGATCTTCAGCGCGTTCCCGCCCGGCAGAAACAGACAGGTTAGACTAGCGAATTATGGCCGAGACCGCTGAGCTGGCAGGAGAGCTGCAACGTGTTCTCTCCAAACTGTTCTCGGTGCTGCGCCGTGGAGACACCCACCGCGGCGCAGCGCATGCCGCCGGCGCCGATCTGACGCTGGCTCAGCTCTCGATTCTGTTGACGCTGATGGACTGCGGACCGATCCGGATGACCGAGCTGGCTGCCCACGAGCGGGTCCGCACACCCACCACCACGGTGGCCATCCGCCGGCTGGAGAAGCTCGGGCTGGTCAAGCGGTCCCGCGACCCCTCCGATCTGCGGGCCGTCCTCGTCGAGGCCACCCCGCGCGGGCTGGTGCAGCACCGCGAGGCTCTCGACACGCGCCGCGCCTTTCTTGCCACGATGCTGGAGAACCTCAGCATCGAGGATCAGGCGGCGCTGGCCGCGGCGCTGGGGCCACTGGATCGCCTCGGCGATCAGCCGACCAGCTAGCCCCGCGGACTGGAGCGAAGCCGCCGGGGATCAACCCAGCCAGTCCAGCACTGCTGCGGCCGTCCAGGACTGCTGCATGCTGCCCAGTGGCTCACCGGTGAACGGTTCGTAGTACTCCGCGAAAGTGCCGTCACTGGCCTGGCGCAACCCCTCCTGGCGCAGCGTCGACGAACGTTCTGCCCAGCCGCGCCGCGCGAAGCACCACGCGAACAGCCATGTCGTCACCGGCCACACCGGTCCGCGCCAGTACTCGCGGGGGCGGAAGTCCCTGGAGACGGGCGACGTCGTGGGGATCAGCGAGTAACGCAGGTCCGGGTGGCTGCTGAAGCGCGGTCCCTCCAGCAGCTTCAGCAGTGTCCGTTCCTTGTCGTGCGAGAGCCCGCCGCACAGCAGCGGGGCGAACTGCGCGACCGTCTCGGTGGCCACCCACTTGTCTGCGCGAACATCAAAATCCCTTGCCGCACCCGTGCGTTCGTCGGTGGCATCGACGACACCGGCCCGGAAACGATCCGCCCAGGAGTACAGGTCACGGACATCTGCGGGCGGGCGCTTGTAGTCCTCCCCGATCTCGGCGAGGACCTGGCACGCCACCGAGAAGATCGCCGAGACGAACACGTCCTCGACCGCGAAGCTCATCGTCTTGGCAAGTAGCTCGTCGTCGTAGCGGGCCGATTTCATCTCCTCCAGCAGCCACAGATACCGGTCGTACTCCAGATCGGAGGGGCGCTGGCTGGAGTCGGTGTTGATCTTGTTGTCCTCGCGCTGATACTCCGGCACGGCACCGGGAATCACGTTGGCGTAGGCGCTGTCCCAGCGGGGCGAGTTGTCCATCCCGGACTCCCAGCCGTGATACAGCGTGATGCGGCCTCTGCCCCGCAGATCGCGGCACTCGGCCAGCCAGCGGTGCCAGCGCACCAGATCGTCCCAGCGCCGGTCCAGGAACGCCTCGGCGACCGCCCGGGTGGACCTGCCACGCGTCTTGGCCCGGTCCAGGATGCGTTGCACCGCGATCGCGTGCACCGGTGGCTGGGTGATGCCCGAGGTATGCCGGCTGCGCGGCGCATGTTCGGCGAGCGCCGAGGTGGCCCAGCGCGCCGGGCCGGGGAAATAGCCGTCCACGCCGTTGGCGAACACGATGTGCGGGATCATGCCGTTGCTCCACTGCGCCGAGAGCAGCGTGTCCAGTTCGACGACGGCGCGTTCCACGCTCAGCGGGGCCAGGCCTATCGCGACGAAGGCCGCGTCCCAGCTCCACATGTGCGGGTACAGCAGCGGTGCGGCAGTGGTCATCACACCCAGGTCGTTACCGCGCAGCAGGTAGGCCGCGCGCGCAGCGAGTTGGGTGGGGCCGAAACTCGGATCCGGTGGCATCGCCCTCAATAATGCGTCTCCGCGGCCCAGAGCGCAGGTCGGTAGGCTCTCAGCGTGCCGACCGCCTTGATAACCGGTGCCGGCGGCGGGATCGGATCGGCCGTCGCCACCGCACTCGCCCCCACGCACACCCTGTTACTGGCGGGCCGCCCGTCGGCCCATCTGGACGCGGTGGCCGAACGCCTGGGATCGCCGACCTGGCCGCTGGACCTCACCGACGAGGAGTCGATCGAGTCGGCCGCCGAGGTGCTCACCGCACTCGACGTACTGGTGCACAACGCCGGAGTGCTCTATCCGGGAACCGTCGCCGAGTCGACCGCCGGGCAGTGGCGGGCCAGCTTCGAGGTTAATGTCACCGGTGCCGTCGCGCTCACGCTGGCACTGCTGCCTGCGTTGCGTGCCGCCCACGGCCAGGTGGTGTTCATCAATTCCGGTGCAGGCCAAAAGGTCTCGGCCGGTATGGCGTCTTACTCGGCGAGCAAGTTCGCACTGCGGGCATTCGCCGACTCATTGCGCGCCGACGAGCCGTCACTGCGGGTGACGTCGATCTTCCCGGGTCGCACCGACTCCGAGATGCAGCGCGACCTCGTCGCGTACGAGGGCAAGGATTACGACCCGACCCGCTTCCTGCGCCCCGAGATCGTGGGCGGGCTCGTCGCGCAGGCGGTGAACATACCCCGCGACGCCCAGGTCCACGAGATCACGGTCCGCCCCGGGTGAGTTCAAGGGTGGGGTTCGGACCTCGCCTGTTACCTGATCTGCGGAGCGAATCGCAGCTAGACGACGAGGTTGACCAGCCGGCCGGGAACCACGATGACCTTCTTCGGGGAGGTGCCGGCCAGGAAGGCCTGCACCTTCTCGTCGGCCAGCGCCGCGGCTTCCAGGGCGGCCGTGTCCAGGTCTGCGGCGACGGTGATCTTGCCGCGCACCTTGCCGTTGACCTGGACCGGTAACTGGACGGTGTCGTCCGCCAGATAGCGCTCGTCGACGACGGGAAACGGGCCGTGCGCCAGCGAGCCGTCATGCCCCAGCCGCCGCCACAGCTCCTCGGCCAGATGCGGCGCCAGCGGCGCGACCATCAGCACCAGCGGTTCGACCGCGGCCCGCGCCGTCACCCCCTCCTTGGTGAGGTGGTTGGTGTACTCGATGAGTTTGGCTGCCGCGGTGTTGTTGCGCAGTGCCGCATAGTCTTCGGCCACCCCGGCGATGGTCTTGTTCAATGCGCGCAGGGTGTCCTCGGAGACCGCCTCGTGCTCGCTGACCCGCTCGGTGCCGGTCGACTCGTCGATGACCGCCCGCCACACCCGCTGCAGGAATCGGTGCGCGCCGACGACATCCTTGGTGGCCCACGGCCGGGACGCCTCCAGCGGCCCCATCGACATCTCGTACACGCGCAGGGTGTCCGCGCCGTACTCATCGCAGATCTCGTCCGGGGACACCGAGTTCTTCAGGCTCTTGCCGATCTTGCCGAACTCCTGGTTGACGGGGATGTCTCCGGAGGGGTCCGGCAAATAGAACTTGCCGTCCCGCTCGATCACGTCGGCGGCGGGCACGTAGGAGCCGCGCGCGTCGGTGTAGGCGAACGCCTGGATGTAGCCCTGGTTGACCAGCCGCCGGTAGGGCTCCCTCGACGACACATGGCCCAGGTCGTAGAGCACCTTGTGCCAGAACCGGCAGTACAGCAGATGCAGCACCGCATGTTCGACGCCGCCGACGTACATGTCCACGCCGCCGGGGTCGTCGGGGCCGTGCTCCGCCGGCCGCGGCCCCATCCAATACGCCTCGTTCTCCTTGGCGCAGAACTCGTCGCCGTTGTGCGGGTCGGCGTAGCGCAGTTCGTACCAGGAGCTGCCCGCCCACTGCGGCATCACATTGGTGTCGCGGGCGTAGGGCTGCAACCCGTCACCCAGATCGAGCTCGACGTTCACCCATTCGGCGGCCTTACCCAGCGGCGGCGAGGGCTCGCTGTCGGCGTCATCGGGGTCGAACATCACCGGCGCGTAGTCCGGGATATCCGGAAGTTCCACCGGCAGAGCGGATTCGGGCAGCGGGTGGGCGCGGCCGTCGGCGTCGTAGACGATGGGGAACGGCTCGCCCCAGTAGCGCTGCCGGGCGAAAAGCCAATCCCGCAGCTTGAACTCGACGCGGGAACGCCCCGCACCGTCGGCCTCAAGGCGGGCGATGATCGCCACCTTCGCGTCGGCGACCGACAACCCGTTGAGATAGTCGGAGTTCACCAGCTCACCGTCGCCGGCGTAGGCGGCCACCGTCACATCCCCAGGTGGCTCATCCCCGGGTCGCTGCGCTCCTGCCCCAGGCACGACCACCTGGATTATCGGCAGCCCGAATGCCGTGGCGAACTCCCAGTCACGCTGGTCGCCGCTGGGCACCGCCATGATCGCCCCGGTCCCGTAGCCGGCCAACACATAGTCGGCGATGAACACCGGAATCTGTTGTCCGTTAATGGGATTCGTGGCATAGGAGCCGGTGAAGACACCCGTCTTCGACTTGTTCTCCTGGCGCTCCAGATCCGACTTCGCCGCGATATCGGAGCGGTAGGTGGCCACCGCCTGCGCCGGGGTCGCCGCACCGTAGGTCCAGCGGTCGTCGGTGCCCTCGGGCCACTGCGCGCCCACTCCCCCGTCGCTCCGCTCGCCCTGGCTGACCAGCGCGTCGACTAGATCGTGTTCGGGCGCCAGCACCAAGTAGGTCGCGCCGAACAGCGTGTCGGGCCTGGTCGTGAAGACCTCGATATCGCCGACCTCGGTGCCGAATCGCACCTGTGCGCCGACCGAGCGCCCGATCCAGTTGCGCTGCATGGCCTTGACCTTGTCGGGCCAGTCCAGCACATCCAGGTCGTCGAGTAGCCGGTCGGAGTACGCGGTGATGCGCATCATCCACTGCCGCAACCGTTTCCGGAACACCGGGTAATTGCCGCGGTCACTGCGGCCATCGGAGGTGACCTCCTCGTTGGCCAGCACCGTGCCCAGCCCGGGGCACCAGTTGACCACCGAGTCGGCGCGGTAGACCAGGCGATGCGCGTCGACGACATCGGCGCGCTCACCCGTGGAGAGGTCCTGCCAGCGACGGCCGTCCGGTAGCGCCCGCGCGCCGGATTCGAACTCGGCGATCAACTCGCCGATGCGCCGGGCGCGGTTGAGATCGGCGTCGAACCAGGCGTTGTAGATCTGGAGGAAGATCCACTGCGTCCACTTGTAGAAGTCGACATCGGTGGTGGAGAAGCTGCGCCGGGAGTCGTGGCCCAGCCCCAGCCGGCCCAGCTGACGCCGGAAGTTGACGATATTGGCCTCGGTGCGGGTGCGTGGATGGGTGCCAGTCTGCACCGCGTACTGCTCGGCGGGCAGGCCGAACGCATCGAAGCCCAGCGCATGCAGCACGTTGCGGCCGGTCATCCGGAAGTAGCGGGCATACACGTCGGTGGCGATGTAGCCGAGCGGATGCCCGACGTGCAGGCCCTCCCCCGACGGGTACGGGAACATGTCCTGCACGAACATCTTGTCCGCGGGTAGCGGGGACCCGTCCGCCGGCGCCAGCGAGCCGACCGGATTGGGCACATCGAACGTCCCCAGCACCTGCCAGCGCTGCTGCCAGGTCTGCTCGATCTCACCGGCCAGCTGCGCGTTGTAGCGGTGGCTGGGGGCGTCGGCATCGGTGGCGGCTGCGTCAGCCGAGGGATCTGTCACGCCAAACAGGGTATAAGCGCCGTTCGCGAGCCCTTCGGCCACGGGTTGGTATCGGTTCCGTTGCAGCCCGCTCACCACACGGTTGCAGCTCTGTTCCGGCCCTGGTGACCTTGGCCGCGACATGGTTACAGTCGGCCCCTGACCCCGGCATGTGCAAACTCGGAAGGACCCGCGTCAGATGAACGAGAACGCCCGGCCCTGGCGGGTTCTAATCGCGGGGACCGCCGCCGGTTTCGCCGGTGTGCTGGTCCTGGCAGGACCCGCCGCTTCCGCCGAGCCCCCTGCTCCGCAGCCGTCCCCGCCGAGCCCCGCCACCGTCACCCAGACCGTGACCGTCGCCCCGCAGGCGGCACCTGCGGTGCCCGGACCCTCCCAGCCCGTCGGCGCCGCCGCAGTACCGGTCGCCGCGCCGCGACCGGTGACGGTGCCGCTGTCGCCCAACCCCGCGGGCACCATCCGCGACTACCTGTCCAGCGTGAACGTCCAGATGGAACCACAGACCGCGAACAACTTCACCGCACTCAACATCGTGCTGCCGCGGCCCACCGGGTGGACACAGGTACCCGACCCGAACGTGACCGACGCGTTCGCCGTGATCGCCGACCGGGTCGGCGGTGACGGGCTGTACACGTCCAACGCGCAGGTGGTGGTCTACAAACTCGTCGGCGATTTCGACGCCCGAGAGGCCATCCGGCACGGGTTCGTCGACAACCAGCAGCTCACCGCGTGGCGGGCGACCGACGGATCCATCGCCGAGATCAACGGCGTGCCCACCTCGATCATCGAAGGCACCTACCGCGAGAACAACATGACCCTGAACACGTCGAAGCGTCACATCATCGCGACCTCGGGTACCGACCGCTACCTGGTGTCCCTGGCGGTGACCACCGCCGAATCCCAGTCGGTGGCCGCCGCCGCCGCGACCGACGCGATCGTCAACGGGTTCCGGGTCGCCACACCCGCCCCGGTCGCCGCACCTGCTCCGGCCGGCCTGACACCGCCCGGCGGCGCCGGTGCTCCCGCCGCACCTGCTGGTCCGGCCACGGTTCCGGTGAGCCTGTCCGGAACATCCCCCGTCGCTGCGCTCGCCCCGGCCGTCACACCGGTTATCGGCCTCCCCGGCTGACCGGATCGCGCGGTGCCTCGTATTCTGGGCACATGCTCGTCGCCGCGGTGCTCTGTCTGTGCGCGGCCGCGGCGACCGCTGGTGTCGCCGCCTGGTCGCTGAACCGTCCGTACGCGGCCGACCCGGTCCGCCAGGTGCTGCGGGCCGTCGCACCCACCCAGTTCGCCGCCGCCGCCATGCTGACCGGGGGCGGCGTCGTCGCCCTGTCCGCTCCTGCCCAGACGGGGGTGCTGGTGCTGGTGGTCTGCGTCATCGGCTCCGTCGCCACCGTGGCGGCCGGCTGCTGGCAAAGTGCAAAAATGGTCGCCGCCAAGGAGGCCGAGCAGGAAGCGCGCCGCGAATCCGGCGATGGCTGCGCAGGCTCGTGTGTGTCCTGCACCCTCTCCCCGACCGACCAGGCCGGCCGTTCCAGCTGCGGCTAGATCTAGTTCCGGCTCAGATCGATCGGGTGCGTCGCGAGCATCGACAGCGGTAGCGGCTGACGCCGCAGCACCCGGGCCCAGAGGTCCACCCTCGGTTCCGCCAGCACATCCGAGGGCAACGCCGACAGCACGATCCAGTCGTCACGTTCGATTTCGCCTTCCAGCTGACCGGTGGTCCAGCCGGAGTATCCGGCGAAGATCCGGACGCCCTCCAGCGCCGGCGCGATGGCGTCGGGATCGGTGTCCAGATCGACCATCACGACGCGGCCCTGCACGTGCCGCAGTCCCGCCACCCCGGTGATGTCCACACCGACCCGCACGGTGGCCAGGCACAGCGCCGAATCCCGCTTCACCGGGCCGCCGATGAACATGCTCTTGGGCTTGACGGCCAGCTTCGCCCACTGCGGCAGCACGTTGTACACGGCGGTCTCGCTGGGCCGGTTGAGCACCACCCCGAGGGTGCCGCCCTCGTTGTGCTCGATGATGTAGATGACGCTGCGCCGGAACGTCGGTTCCAGCAGATCGGTATCGGCCAGCAGCAGTGTCCCGGCGCGCACCCGCGGTGCCGTCGAGGCTGCGTAGTCCTCCGGTTCCTCGGGCTGTGACACCCGTCCATCATGTCACCAGCTGCCCGGTGCGGTAGCGAACAACATCGGATCGCCGGGATATTTGTAGTGTGGATCCGGGTGCCGATCGCACGTCGCGGCCCGGACAGGACCTGAACTCATGATTGACACCCGCAAACCGCCGGGCACCTGGCATGCCGTCCGCGGCCTGCCGGAGTTTCGGCGGCTGCTGGAACTACGTGCCTTCAGTCAGTTCGGCGACGGGTTGTTCCAGGCCGGGCTGGCCAGCGCGCTGCTGTTCAACCCCGAACGCGAGGCGGATCCATGGGCCATCGCCGTGGCCTTCGCCGTGCTGTTCGTGCCCTATTCGGTGCTGGCCCCGTTCGCCGGCGCACTCCTGGACCGGTGGGATCGCCGCCTCGTCCTGATTGGGGCGAACGCCGGCCGACTGCTGTTGATGGTGGCCGTCGGTGCCGCATTCGTGGTCAGCGCCAACGATCTGGTGGTCTTGTTCGGCGCATTGATCGTCAACGGCTTCACCCGGTTCGTGTCCTCCGGGCTGTCCGCCGCGCTCCCACATGTGGTGCCGCGCGATCAGGTGCTGACCATGAACTCGGTAGCTACCGCGACCGGCGCCCTGGCGGTATCACTCGGCGCCGTCTGCATGTTGGTGACGCGTTCGCGATTCGGCTCCGACGATGCCGGCGGGGCCGTGGTGATTTTCCTGAGCGTGCTGCCGATCGCGATCGCGCTGGTGCTGTCCATCCGGTTCGCGCCACACATCCTCGGCCCCGATGACAGCGTCCGCGCGGTGCACGGGTCGGTGGCCTACGCGGTGTCCACCGGGTGGGTGCACGGAATCCGGACGGTGACCGCCGTCCCGACGGTCACCGCCACGCTCGGCGGGTTGGCCGCGCACCGCATGGTGTTCGGAATCAACACCCTGCTGGTGTTGGTGATCGTCCGGCACACCGGTGATCACGAGGTTGCCGGACTGGGACTGGGCAAGGCGGCGCTGTTCGTCGCCGCGACGGGCGCCGGATCCTTCCTGTCCACCGTGTTCACGCCTGCCGCGGTCGGTAGGTGGGGGCGCTACCGCACCGCCAACGGGGCGCTGGCGCTGGCCGCGGCGGTGCAATTGCTCGCCGCGGGGCTGTACCTGCCGGTGATGTTCGGCTGCGGTTTCGTCCTCGGCGCGGCCGGGCAGGTGGTGAAGCTGTGCGTGGACAGCGCCATGCAGATCGACGTGGACGACGCACTGCGCGGTCACGTCTTCACCGTGCAGGATGCGGTGTTCTGGGTGACGTTCGTCGGCGCCATCGCCGCTGCCGCGGCGCTGATCCCGACCGATGGGCGTTCGGTGCCGCTGGTGCTGGCCGGTGCGGTGCTCTACCTGCTGGGGCTGGCGCTCCATGCCGGAATCGGCCGGCGGGCGCTACCGGTCTGACGAGCGCTACCGGTCTAGAGTTCAGCCATGACTGGTGCCGGGCCGATGGTGGCCGCGTTCCGCCGCCGTACTGGCCGAGCTGCTGCGGTCACGTCAGGTCGGCGACTGAGTCCGCGCGCCCGTCACCATCGGTGTCGGTGAGCTGCACATCCCAGCGGCCATCGGCATCACGGTCGGCGTACGCGGTGCCCGTCCCGTCGTGGTGGCCGAGTACCCGATCGGCCAGCCCGTCGGCGTCGACGTCGAGCAGCTGGTCATCGACCAGACCGTCCCCGTCGAAGTCGACCATCGGCCCACCGGTGGCCTGCACCCCGTCGAGCCCGAACCAGCGCAGCTGTCCGGCCCGGTCGACCGCCACCGCCCAGGTGCCCGAACCGTCATCGGTGAAGTAGGCCGGCGCCGGGCCGTCCCGATCGTGCACCGCGTGGTCGGCCATCCCATCAAAAGGCGGGCCATCCAGGTCGGCCAACGCGTCATCGGGCAAGCCGTCAGCATCGAGGTCCAGCCCGATCGCGTCGAGCACGCCATCGCCGTCCATATCCACTGTCGGGTCGGCCGACCAGATCGCCGCGCCACCCGCACCGTCACCCAGGCAATAGTCCATGTCTGTTCAGACGCATCAAGACTGCTGTGCGTTCCACCATTCCTGAAGTTCGGCGATCGCCTCGTCGTGGTCGAGGGGTCCGCGGTCGAGCCGCAGTTCCCTGAGATGGTTCCACGCCTTGCCGACCAGCGGGCCCGGTGGCAGGCCGAGGATCTCCATGATGGCATTGCCGTCCAGGTCGGGCCGCACCCGCTGCAGATCCTCCTTGGCGGCCAGCTCGGCGATCCGCGATTCCAGTTCGTCGTAGTTGGCCTGCAGCCGCGCCGCCCGGCGCTTGTTGCGGGTCGTGCAGTCGGCTCGGACCAGCTTGTGCAGCCGGTCCAGCAACGGACCGGCATCGGTGACATAGCGGCGCACCGCCGAGTCCGTCCACCGGCCGTCGCCATAACCGTGGAAACGCAGGTGCAGGTACACGAGCTGGGACACATCGTCGACCATCTGCTTGGAGTACTTCAGCGCCCGCATCCGCTTGCGGACCATCTTCGCTCCCACCACCTCGTGGTGATGGAAGCTGACCCCGCCGTCGGATTCGTGACGGCGGGTGTCCGGCTTGCCGATGTCGTGCAGCAGCGCCGCCCAGCGCAGCACCAGGTCTGGGGCTCCGGTATCTCCCCCCGAGTCGCTGCGCTCCAGCCCCGCCGGGGAACCTTCCAGTTCGATGGCCTGCTGCAGCACCGTCAGCGAATGCCGGTACACGTCCTTGTGCTGATGGTGCTCGTCGATGGCCATCCGCATCTCGCCGACCTCCGGCAGCACCACCGCACCCAGCCCGGTCTGCACCATCAGGTCGATACCGGCGACGGGATCGACTCCCATCAGCAGCTTGTCCAGTTCCGCGGCGACCCGCTCGGCGGAGATCCGGCCCAGCTGTGGCGCCATCTCCAGCAGCGCCTCCAACACCCGCGGCGCCACCGAGAACCCGAGCTGTGACACAAATCGCGCCGCGCGCAACATGCGCAACGGATCATCGCCGAAGGAGACCTGCGGGGTCGACGGGGTGTCGAGCACCCGGGCCCGCAGGGCCGCGAGGCCACCGAGCGGATCCAGGAACTCGGCCGGGCCCGCCTCGGTGATGCGGACTGCCATGGCGTTCACGGTGAAGTCGCGGCGCACCAGGTCGTCATCGAGACGGTCACCGAAGCGCACCTGCGGATGGCGGGACACCTGGTCATAGCTGTCGGCCCGGAACGTGGTGATCTCGAACCGGTGCCCGGCCTTGCCCACGCCGATGGTGCCGAACTCGATTCCGGTGTCCCACAAGGCATCTGACCATCCGCGAAGGAGTTTCTGCATCTGCTCGGGGCGGGCGTCGGTGGTGAAATCCAGATCCGCGTACAGCCGGCCCAGCAACGCGTCCCGGACACTGCCGCCGACCAGATAGAGCTCATGGCCCGCCGCGGCGAACACCGCGCCGATACCGCGGAGCACGTCGCTGTAGCTGTTGAGGGCAACCCAGGCTCCGGCCAGCAATTCGGCTTCGGAGGCTTGCGGGGTCGGGTCGTTCGGCACGTTCGGTGAGCCTAGGGGTTATAACGAGCAGGCGACAGCCCGGCCACGACCGGCGCGGGTGGCGAGCAGGTAAACCGGCGGCAACTACTATCACTTGGGTGTCGGACGGTGAACACGCCAAGCCGCGACGGCGCCGAGGGCGTCGCCGCGCTGCCGGTCCGCCCGAGGGCAACGCCGTGCGCGCCACCTCGTCGGGCGATTCGGCCCCGGCATCGAAGCCGGCTCCGACCGATAACGCCGCCCAGCAGGCCAAGCCCGGCCAGAACCGCAAACCCCGTCAGCTCCGCGGGGCACCGGACCGGCTGCGCACCGTGCATGAGACATCGGCGGGCGGCCTGGTCATCGACGGGCTAGACGGCCCCAAAGACACCCAGGTCGCGGCGCTGATCGGCCGGATCGACCGGCGCGGCAGGATGCTGTGGTCGCTACCCAAGGGCCACATCGAGGTCGGCGAGACCGCCGAGCAGACCGCCGTCCGGGAGGTCGCCGAGGAAACCGGGGTGCAGGGCAGCGTGCTGGCCGCACTCGGCAGCATCGACTACTGGTTCGTGACCGAGGGGCGCCGCGTTCACAAGACCGTGCACCATTACCTGATGCGATTCCTGGGTGGTGATCTCTCCGACGAGGACGTGGAGGTCACCGAGGTGGCCTGGGTCCCGCTCCATGATCTGCCTGCCCGGCTGGCCTACGCCGACGAACGCCGCCTGGCCGTGGTGGCCGGCGAGCTGATCGACAAACTGCACACCGATGGTGAGGGCGCACTGCCGCCGCTGCCGCACAGTTCGCCGCGGCGACGTCCCCAGACCCATTCGCACACCCGCAACCGTCGCCCCGAGGAATCGCCGCCCCGGCGGGCGAACGGCTGCGGACAAGGCCCGTGAGTTCTGTGCGGGTGCTGCGCGTCCTCACCGCCGCCCTACTGCTGCTCCTCGTCGCGACACCCGCCCTGCTGCCGCGCGCCGCGGCAGGCGAACCCGGCTCCACGATGTTCCTGAAGCTGCGCATCGACCGCGTCACCCCCGGCATCGTGACGACCACCAGCGGTGCGATGGTCACCGTCGCCGGGACCGTGCGCAACAGCGGCGACCGGCCGGTGCGCGATGTCGTCGTGCGCCTGGAGCACGCGCCCGCGGTCACCGGATCGGCCGGGCTGCGCACCAACCTGTCGGGCAACCTCGACCAGTACGGCGCCGTGGCACCGTTCGTGACGCTGTCGGCCGAACTGCAACCCGGCCAGGAGGCGCCCTACAACCTGGCCTATCCGCTACGCGGGGTGGAACCGTCGCTGCGGATCGACGAGCCGGGTGTGTACCCGCTGCTGGTGAACGTCAACGGCACCCCCGACTATGGCGCCCCCACCAGGCTGGACGACGCCCGCTTCCTGCTGCCCGTGCTGGGTGTCCCCCCGGACCCGGCGACCGGAGACGCCGAAGACCTGTCCGCGGTGGTTCCCCCGGACACCTCCCGACCGGTCGCGATGACGGTGCTGTGGCCGCTGGCCGACCGGCCCCGGCTGGCCGCGGGCATCCCCGGCGGCACCACTCCGGTACGACTGCTCGACGATGAGCTGGCCGCCTCTCTGGCCGCCGGCGGCCGGCTGGACACCCTGCTGGCGGCGGCGGACTTCGCCACCAGCACACCGGTGGACGACGACGGCGCGGTGAGCCGTGCCCTATGTCTGGCCGTCGACCCCGACCTGTTGATCACCGTCAACGCCATGATGGGCGGCTACGTCGTCAGCGACGACCCCAACGGCGGCCTGAACGCACCCACCCATCCCGGCACCGGCCAGGAGGCGGCGGTCAACTGGCTGAACCGGCTCAAGACGCTCGCACAGCGCCTGTGTGTGACGCCGACGGTCTACGCCCAGGCCGATTTGGCCGCCCTGAAGCGGGTGGGCGACACCGGCCTGAATGCCGTTGCCACCCGCAATGCCGCCGATATCGTCGACCAGATCCTCGGGGTGCGTTCGGTGCGCGGCGCCACCCTCATCGGTGACGGACCGCTCACCGAAGCCACCGTCTCACTGCTCGGCGCCCAGGGCCCCACCGTGGCGGTGGCCGCCGCTCCGCTCTCGGCGCTGGACACCGGCGGCGCGGAGCTCGCCCCGCAACGCAACTCCCCCGAGGTCGTCACCGCGCCGTTCGACCCGGGTCTGGGCGCGGCACTGGCCGGTGCCGGAGCAGCGCCGATCACCCCGGCCTACCTGGACAGCGAACTGGGCATCCCGCTGCAGCACGACTCTCGGGTGGCCAGGCTGCAGGACGCCCTGGGCTCACTGCTGTGGCGCGGCCTACAGCCCGACACCGAGCCCCGCACCGAGATCGTGGCGCCCCCGCTGGCCTGGGACCTCAACCCCGACGAGGCGCAGAGCGTGCTGACCTCGGTGGCGACCGCGATCGGCGCCGGACTGGCGGTCCCGCGTCCGTTGCCCGCGGTGGTCGCCGAGACACCGCAGGCCGCCGCACCTGCGACCGCTCCGGAGCCGGCCGACGATTCCGACGCGCGGTTCGACAGCGGGGTGACCTCGGGCATCGCCGCCGTCACCGACAGGCTCTGGGGACTGACCTCGGCACTGACGGTCGATCAGCGCACCGGCCTGACCGGAACCCAGTACACGGCCCCGCTGCGCGAGGACATGCTGCGCGCGCTGAGTCAGTCGGTACCCGCCTCGGAGCGCAATGATGCTGCCCAGCAACGGCTTTCGACCGTCGGCCGCACCGTCGCCGATCTGTTCGGCGCGGTCACGGTGGTCAACCCCGGTGGTTCCTACACCCTGGCGACCGAACGCAGCCCACTGCCGTTGGCGCTGCGCAACGACCTGCCGGTGCCGATCCGAGTCCGGCTGCGCATCGCCCCGCCGCCGGGGATGACGGTGACCGACCCCGGTGAGATCGAGCTGCCGCCGGGCTACCTGCCGCTGCGGGTGCCGATCGAGGTGCACTTCACCCAACGGTTCGCCGTCGACGTCAACCTCGCCACCGCCGACGGCCTGTCGCTGGGCGAACCGGTGCGGCTGTCGGTGCACTCCAACGCCTACGGCAAGGTGCTGTTCTTCATCACGCTGACCGGTGGTGGCATCCTGGCGCTGCTGGTCGGACGGCGGCTGTGGCACCGGTTCCGCGGAAAACCCGATCGGGCCGATCTGATCCCGCCGGCCCGGCGGCCCGACCCACTGGACACCGCTCTGGCCCACGGCAGTGACCGCGGGGCGCGCAACGGCGAGCACCGATGAACGCGCCGCAACGCGTACCGCGCGGGCACTCCACCCGTCAGCTCCCGCCCGCGCCCCGTCAGGAACTGTCCGATTCCGCGGTGGTGTCGCGGTCCTGGGGCATGGCGCTGGCCACGCTGGTCAGCAGGCTCACCGGATTCGCTCGCATGGTGCTGCTGGCGCTCATCCTCGGCGGCCCACTGCTGAGCTCGTTCACGGTCGCCAACCAGCTACCCAACCTGATCGCCGCGCTGGTGCTGGAGGCGACCTTCACCGCGATCTTCGTGCCGGTGCTGGCCCGCGCCGAACGTGGCGATCCCGACGGCGGCACCGCTTTCGTGCGGCGCCTGGTGACGCTGGCCACCGCACTGCTGATCGTGGCGACCATCCTGTCGGTGGCGGCCGCGCCCCTGCTGGTGGACCTGATGCTCGGCAGCGACCCGCTGGTAAACCGCCCGCTGACCACCGCGTTCGCCTACCTGATGCTGCCGCAGGTGTTGTTCTACGGGTTGTCCTCGGTGTTCATGGCTATTCTCAACACCCGAAATATCTTCGGACCGCCGGCGTGGGCTCCGGTGCTCAATAACATCGTGGCGATCCTGGCGCTGGGGGTATACCTGCTGGTGCCCGGCGAGCTGTCCATCGACCCGGTCGAGATGGGCAACGCCAAACTGCTGGTGTTGGGCATCGGCACCACCCTCGGTGTGGTGGCCCAGGCCGCGGTGCTGATCCTCGCGATTCGCCGCGAACGCATCGGCTTGCGCCCGCTGTGGGGTATCGACGACAGACTCAAACAGTTCGGCATGATGGCCCTGGCGATGGTGCTCTACGTACTCATCAGCCAGATCGGTCTGATCGTCGGCAATCAGATCGCCAGCGCCGCGGCGGCTTCCGGGCCCGCGATCTACAACTACACCTGGCTGATCCTGCAGCTGCCGTTCGGCATCATCGGGGTGACGGTGCTGACGGTGGTGATGCCGCGGCTGTCCCGTAACGCCGCCGCCGATGACGGCCCGGCCGTCCTCGCCGACCTGAACCTCGCGACGCGGCTGACCATGGTGACGCTGATCCCGATCGTCGCGATGATGACCGTCGGTGGTCCCGCGATCGGAAGCGCGCTGTTCTCCTACGGCAACTTCGGCCAGCAGGACGCCGGTTATCTCGGCATGGCGATCACCCTGTCCGCCTTCACCCTGATCCCCTACGCGCTGGTGCTTCTGCAGCTGCGGGTGTTCTACGCCCGTCAGCAGCCGTGGACGCCGATCGTGCTGATCCTGGTGATCACCGCGGTGAAGATCGCCGCGTCGGTGGCGGTACCGCACCTGGTAAGCGATCCCGGGATGGTCGCCGGCTATCTGGGGCTGGCCAACGGGCTGGGCTTCCTGGCCGGTGCCACCATCGGATACCTGGTGCTGCGGGCCAACCTGAATCCACCGGGCAACAGGATGATCAGCCTGGACGTGGTCCGTACCATCCTGGTCACGATCGTCGCCTCGATGCTCGCCGGGCTGGCCGCCCATATGGTCGATCAGCTCCTCGGACTGGAAGCACTGACCGAGCGCGGCGGCGGCCTCGGTTCACTGCTGCGGCTGTTCGTGCTCGGCGTCCTCATGCTGCCGATCATCGGCGCGGTGCTGTGGGCGGCGAAGGTGCCCGAAGCACTGTCCGTGGGAACCGCGGTGCGGCGCCGGATCGGCGCCCGCGCGACGGTGGCTCCCGGCCCGACTTCCAGGCCCGACGCGCATCGGCGCGGCAGCCCGGTCACGTACTCTGATCGGAGCAATTCGCATCCGATGCGGCCGCCCCGCCCCCCGGCAGCCCGCCGGTACGGACCGCACGCGGGGGTTGCACAGCAGCAGACGCCGAAAGGATCAGCGGTGAGCGATAAACCCGTGAGCGGATCCGCGCCCGGGGCAGGTGCTCACCCCGAATGGGGCGTCGACTCCCGGGCCACCGGACGGATCCCGTCGGCGGGAGAGTTCCAGCCCGACAACGGCGGCGAGGACGCGCATCTCATCCCCGGTGCCACCATCGCCGGCGGTCGCTACCGGCTGCTGGTGTTCCACGGCGGCCCGCCGCACCTGCAGTTCTGGCATGCGCTGGACACCGCCCTTGACCGCCAGGTGGCGCTGACGCTGGTGGACCCCGACGCACTGCTGCCCGAGAGCGAACTGCAGGAGATCCTCACCCGCACGATGCGGCTGTCCAAGGTCGACACCCCCGGTGTTGCGCGCGTGCTGGACGTCGCGCGTACCGGGTCGGGTGGGCTGGTGGTCTCGGAATGGCTCCGCGGCGGATCGCTCGCCGAGGTCGCCGAGACCTCGCCGTCCCCCATCGGCGGGGCCCGCGCCATCCAATCGCTGGCCGCCGCCGCCGAGGCCGCCCACCGCGCCGGCGTCTCGCTGTCGATCGACCATCCGAGTCGGGTGCGCGTCAGCATCGAGGGCGACGTGGTCCTGGCCTTCCCGGCGACCCTGCCCGACGCCACCCCCGAAGACGACATCCGCGGTATCGGCGCCTCGCTGTACGCGCTGCTCGTCAACCGGTGGCCGCTGCCCGAATCCGGCGTGCACAGTGGTCTGGCGCCCGCAGATCTCGACCCTGCCGGCCAGCCGGTGGAACCGCGGTCAGTCGACGGGGAGATCCCGTTCCAGATCTCGGCCGCCGCAGCGCGGGCCGTCCAGGAGGACGGCGGGATTCGCAGCGCGCCGACCCTGCTCCATCTGCTCCAGCAGGCCACCGCCATCGCCGACCGCACCGAGTTCATCGCACACGTCGACGAGCCGCCGGCCGAGGCCGCCGTCGGTCTGGGCGGCGGCGGTGCCGATCCCGAAGCCGCCGCCCGTCGCCGCAAGGGCATGATCATCGGATTGGCTGCCGGTGGCGTGGTGGTCGTGGTCGCGCTGGTGGTGCTCGCCACCGTGCTCAGCAAGATCTTCGGCGACGTCGGCGGCGGTCTGGACCGCGACGAGCTCGGTTTGAACGACCCCACCCCCACCGCCGAGCGCACCAGCGACGTCGTCAAACCGGTGCGCGCCACGGTGTATTCCCCCGAAGGCGAGGCCGACGCGCCCGCAGAAGCGGGTCTGGCCATCGACGGGAGTCCGTCGACCGTGTGGCCGACCGACACCTACTCCGATCCCGTCCCGTTCCCCGGCTTCAAGAACGGCGTCGGATTGATGCTGAAATTGCCCAAACCCACCGCGATCGGTTCGGTCAAACTCGACGTGTCCAGCGTCGGCACCGCCGTGCAGATCCGTGGGTCCGGTTCGGCGAACCCCGCATCGCTGAAGGACACCACCGAGCTGACGGACCCGATCTCCCTGAAAAAGGGGTCCAACACCATCGAGATCGAGCATCCTGCCCCCACGTCGTATGTGCTGGTGTGGATCTCCACGCTGGGTACCGTGGACGGGAAGAGTCGCTCGGCTATCTCCGAAATCACCCTCAAGGCGACGTCCTGAGAGGTTATCCCCAGCTTCCAAGCGGCAAAGGCACAGTTCAGAGCGCTGCACAAAATTGCCGCCCGGGAGCGGGCCCCCCTTTCCGTAGTGTTCGGCTGTGGGGAGTTTCACGGGATGCTCTGGGCATCAACGCACCGACGAACAGTTGCTGGCGGCGCACGTCGCGGGTGATCGCTTCGCGTTCGAGGAACTGTTCCACCGCCACCAGCCGCAGCTGTACCGGCTCGCCCGGATCACCACCCGGTGCCCCGATGACGCCCGTGACGCACTGCAGGACGCCATGCTCTCGGCGCATTGCAATGCACCGCGATTCCGGCACGACTGCTCGGTGAGCAGCTGGCTGTACCGCATCGTCGTGAATGCCTGCCTGGACCGGCTGCGCCGCCACAAGGCGCACCCGACCACACCCCTGGAGGGCCTGACCTCCGCGGGCTGGATCGGTGACCCCGCGTCACGGGTGGTCACCGCCATCGTCGTCGAGCGTGCGCTGATGCGGCTGCCCATCGAGCAGCGCACAGCCGTGGTCGCCGTCGACATGCAGGGCTTCTCGGTGGCCGAGGCAGCGCGGCTGCTGGGAGTCCCCGAGGGCACGGTGAAGAGCCGGCGTGCACGGGCCCGGACCAAGCTGGCCACCACGCTCGGCTACCCGGGCACAGCGGTGGCTGCCGCGGAAGCGCGCCCTGCCGGGTGATGATCCCCCTGCCCTAGCCGAGCCCTAGCAGGCGGATCGGGAACACCCAGGCCTACCCTGATGTTTGAACTCACGGCCGCGCAATCGGCAGAAAGGCTGGGATATCCAGGATGTCCACCACTTCTGAGGTCACGTCCCCCATTCACGACGTGATCATCATCGGCTCCGGCCCGGCCGGGTACACCGCGGCGGTCTACACTGCCCGGGCCCAACTGCATCCGTTGGTGTTCGAGGGCATCCAGTTCGGTGGAGCGTTGATGACGACCACCGAGGTGGAGAACTATCCCGGGTTCCGCGAAGGCATCACCGGCCCCAGTCTGATGGAAGAGATGCGCGAGCAGGCGCTGCGCTTCGGAGCAGATCTGCGGACGGACGATGTCGACGCCGTCGACCTCACCGGTCCGATCAAGACCGTCACCGTCGGTGACGAGACTCACCGCGCCCGGTCCGTCATTCTCGCGATGGGCGCTGCAGCTCGCCAGCTCGGTGCGCCCGGAGAATTGGAGCGCATCGGTCTGGGCGTGAGCACGTGTGCGACCTGTGACGGGTTCTTCTTCCGCGACCAGGACATTGCGGTCGTCGGTGGCGGCGACTCGGCGATGGAAGAAGCGATCTTCCTCACCAAGTTCGCCCGCTCCGTCGCCCTGATTCACCGTCGCGAGGAGTTCCGCGCCTCGAAGATCATGCTGGACCGCGCCCGGGCCAACGAGAAGATCACCTTCGTCCTCAACAGCGAGATCACCGAGATCGAGGGTAACCCCAAGGTCACCGGAATTCGGTTGCGCGACACCGTGACCGGTGAGGATTCCAAGCTGGCGGTAACCGGTGTATTCGTCGCGATCGGCCACATCCCGCGGTCGGATCTGGTCCAGGGACAGGTCGACGTCGACGTCGACGGTTACGTTCAGGTGCGCGGCCGCACGACCGCGACCTCGCTCGAAGGCGTCTTCGCCGCCGGCGATCTGGTGGACCACACCTACCGGCAGGCCATCACCGCCGCCGGGTCCGGCTGTTCGGCGGCCATCGACACCGAGCGTTGGCTGACCGAATTACCTGCTCCAACAGAACATTAGATCCCACAAACCAGTTAGGAAGATCCGATGACCGAGAAGTCCGCAACAGCCGTCGTCACCGACGACTCGTTCTCCCAGGATGTGCTGTCCAGCTCCACTCCGGTGCTGGTCGACTTCTGGGCCACCTGGTGCGGCCCGTGCAAGATGGTCGCGCCGGTGCTCGAGGAGATCGCCGTTGAAAAGGCGGGCGAACTCAAGGTGGTCAAGCTCGACGTGGACGCCAATCCGGCCACCGCACGCGACTTCCAGGTGGTGTCGATTCCGACATTGATCCTTTTCAAGGATGGTGCACCGGTCAAGCGCATTGTCGGCGCCAAGGGTAAGGCCGCGCTGCTGCGGGAGATCGCCGACCACGCCTGAGGGCGGGCTCCCACCTCCCGAATCACATCTTCGGGTTTTCCGAAATTTCGCGGGCATCTGAGACAATGCTGTCAGTCCGAACTGCAACCGTCGGCGTCCTGTCGGCGGTGCAGCGTGTCTGAAAGGCCAGGTATGTCGATACTGCGTCGCGGCGACCGGGGAAGCGCGGTCGTCGAGATCAGGGCGGCACTGGCAGGTCTGGGGTTGCTCGGCGGCCCTGACGCCGACCTCACCACCGGCAGGCATGTCGCACTCGACGTGTTCGACGAGGAACTCGACCACGCGGTCCGCGCGTTCCAGCAGCACCGCGGTCTCTTGGTGGACGGCATGGTCGGCGAGGCGACTTCCCGCGCCCTGCGGGAGGCCTCCTACCAGCTCGGGGCCCGCACGCTGTCCCACCAGTTCGGGGCGCCGATGTACGGCGACGACGTGGCGACCCTGCAGGCCCGCCTGCAGGATCTCGGCTTTTACACCGGGTTGGTCGATGGTCACTTCGGGCTGCAGACCCACAACGGTCTGATGTTCTTCCAGCGCGAGTACGGGCTGTTCCCGGATGGTATCTGCGGCCCGGAAACATTGCGGTCCCTGTACTTCCTGGGTTCTCGCGTTACCGGCGGATCCCCGCACGCAATTCGTGAGGAGGAGCTGGTCCGCAGCTCCGGTCCACGACTGTCCGGCAAGCGGGTCATCATCGATCCGGGTCGTGGCGGTGACGATCTCGGGACCATCATTCAGGGCGCCGAAGGTCCACTCAGTGAGTCAGACATCCTGTGGGACTTGGCCAGTCGTCTCGAAGGCCGGATGACGGCGATCGGTATGGACACCTTCCTGTCCCGTCCGGCCGGGCACAGTCCGTCCGACGCAGAACGCGCAGCGACGGCCAATACCGTTGGTGCAGACCTGATGATCAGCCTGCGCTGTACCAGTCACCCGAGTCCGATGGCCAACGGGGTGGCCTCGTTCCACTTCGGAAATTCGCACGGTTCGGTTTCCACCATCGGTCGCAACCTCGCCGACTTCATTCAGCGAGAACTGGTGGCGCGCACCGGCCTGAGCAATTGCCGGGTACACGGCCGCACCTGGGATCTGCTGCGGCTCACCCGAATGCCCACTGTCCAGGTCGATTTGGGATACATCACCAATAGGCAGGACCGGGCCGTGCTGGCATCCGGGCAGACCCGCGACGCGATCGCCGAAGGGATGCTGGCCGCGGTCAAGCGGTTGTACCTGCTCGGCAAGAACGATCGGCCCACGGGCACTTTCACTTTCGCCGAATTGCTGGCTCACGAACTGTCGGTGGAGCAGGCCGGCCGCTAGAGGCTCGCACCGGGGTGGAGCTGTCAATTCGCCGACTCGAGGATCGGATGGGCGTGGATACAGCTAGCGCCGCTGACTCGGCGCCGACCGGTGCCTGCAAACGTGCACCTTCGAGCAGTCGTTCGAGCGCGGCCTCCACATCGGCCTTCCATCCGAGACCCTGCTCTAGCTCGAGCCGCAGCCGCGGAAAGTAGGGGTGCGGCGCCACTATCTCGAAACCCATTTCGGACAACAAGTTTACGTCGACGATGCACTGGCCGGCCGAACAGTCACCGAGAACCTCGACCACCGCCTCGAGCTCCACAGGCACACCACCGGATTCGCTCCCGCAGTCGAGATCATCGACCAGCGCCGTTCGGCCGAAAGCCTCGAGCGCCCGAACGCCGCGGCGAACGAGGTCCCCCACCACCGCGGCGATAAGACCGCCCGCCAGCCGGTCGGCGTCATCGGAGGAATCCATTCCCAATGATGTCAACAGCACAGCATCGGCGCTGACCGGTCCGGTCGGAAACTTGCGCGCGCGCGGGACCGCGCTGGGCGGTGCGTAGAACACGTATCCGAGGCAAGGTTCGTCGTTGAACACCTCAGCGCGGTCCTGATCCTGCTCGCCGGGTCCCGGTGCATCTTGGATTGCGACCTGCGCGCACGAGCCCCACTCCAGCATGACCATCGACAGCCATGCTTCCTTCTCGAACTCGGGGTCGGCGAGATGGTCGTCACCACGCAGGGTCGAGGGATCGACTTCCCAGAACACGCATTGCCGCGCATGCTTCGGCAGCTGCTCGAAGGCCTCGAGCCGCAGCGGGCTGATTCGTGCTGACACTTCGATCCCCGACCTTCACTTGGTTCCGGCGCGCACGGATGCCACTCCAGGATAGGAGAATGCCGACCGCTCGGTGCAACGAGCCCGAGGAAGTTCATCGATTCGGTGTGTGACGTCAAACATGTTGTTACACACAGCATTTCCTGTCCGGGTTGATGGAGTGGCGGCCGATGGCGGGTAAGGTGTCACAGTGACGTAATTCGCCCGTGTACCTAGGTCATGCCGCAACCGTCGTTTTTGGCCGCACTATTGCGTCGCCGTGTTCATCAGTTCGACGATGCGCTGCAGATCATCGACGGACCCGAACTCCACCACGATCTTGCCCTTGCGTTTGCCCAGACTGACCGTGACCCGGGTATCGAACGCAGTGGACAGCTGCTCAGCAACGTCCTGCAGGCCGGGCATCTGGATCGGCTTGCGCCGAGGTGCCGGCGGGTCGGACGGGCCGGCGCGATTGGCGAGCGTGACGGCCTCTTCGGTGGCACGTACCGAGAGTCCCTCGGCGACGATCCGCGCGGCCAACTCCTCCTGCTTCTCGGCCCCACCTTCCAGGGCCAGCAGTGCGCGTGCGTGGCCGGCGGACAGCACGCCAGCGGCCACCCGTCGCTGCACGGCGATCGGCAAGCGGAGCAGCCGGATCATGTTGGAGATCAGCGGCCGGGAGCGACCGATCCGCGCGGCAAGTTCATCGTGGGTGACGCCGAACTCATCGAGCAGCTGTTGGTATGCCGCCGCTTCTTCGAGCGGATTCAGCTGAGCCCGGTGGATGTTCTCCAGCAGTGCGTCGCGCAGCATGCTGTCGTCGGCGGTCTGGCGCACGATCGCCGGGATTGTCGCCAGACCGGCCTGTTGCGTTGCCCGCCAGCGCCGCTCCCCCATCACCAACTGGTAGCGGGTCGGGCCGTTCTTGCCCGGGACCGCGCGCACCACGATCGGCTGCATGACACCGAACTCGCGGATGGAGTGCACCAATTCCGACAGTGCCTCCTCGTCGAAGACCTGCCGGGGCTGCCGTGGGTTCGGGTCGATCTGGCCGGGGTCGATCTCCCGGTACACCGCACCGAACTCCGATACTTCTGCGGTTGCCGCACTGTCGGTTCCTGCCGGACCCGGCGCCCCACCCATCAGAATGTCTGCGGTGGCATCGCCGATCCGTGGGCCGCCCAGGGCTTCACTTTCTGCCGGACCGGTCGGAATCAGAGACGCCAGGCCGCGTCCCAATCCGCTGCGCTTCTTCGCCTGGTTCATGATGCTGCGGGTCCCCCTGATCCGATGCTGACGACGGTAGTGCTCACATTGCGGAGAGCCTGCCCGGGTCCTGTCCTTGGCACGCCAGAACTCACGCGCGTGGACCGCCCTGGCTTCGGCCCCCGCCGGCGATCTCCCGACTCGCGTCGAGATAACTCATCGCACCACGCGAACCCGGGTCATAGTCCAGAATCGTCATCCCGTATCCGGGTGCCTCGGAAACTTTGACGCTGCGCGGGATCACCGTGCGCAACACCTTGTCGCCGAAGTGTGCCCGCACATCCTCGGCCACCTGATCGGCCAAGCGGGTGCGCCCGTCGTACATGGTCAGGATGACGGTGGTGACGTTCAGGTCGGGATTGAGATGCGATTTGACCATCTCGATATTGCGCAACAACTGGCCTACACCTTCCAGCGCGTAGTACTCGCACTGAATCGGGATGAGAACTTCGGGGGCGGCGACGAGCGCATTGATGGTCAGCAGACCGAGCGACGGCGGGCAGTCGATGAACACGTAGTCGAAACTGTGCTCTTTGAGCCCTGCCAGCGCCGACCGTAGCCGGCCCTCGCGGGCCACCATACTGACGAGTTCAATCTCGGCGCCGGCAAGGTCGATGGTCGCCGGGACGCAGTAGAGACGCTCGTTGTGCGGACTGCGTTGAAGCGCGGCTTCCAGCGGGATTTCGCCGATGAGAACCTCGTAGGAGGAGGGGGTTCCTTCCCGATGTTCGATTCCCAGGGCGGTGCTCGCATTGCCCTGGGGGTCGAGATCGATCACCAGGGTCTGGAGTCCTTGGAGCGCCAGCGCCGCGGCCACGTTGACCGCGGTCGTCGTCTTACCGACGCCACCCTTCTGGTTCGCGATAGTGAAGACGCGCTGCCGCTCGGGGCGCGGAAGTTCGCCGTGGCGCTTGTGAAGTAGCCTGGATGCGCGCTCGGCCTCTGCCGCAATGGGTGTATCTGCGGCGGGATCGCCTTTCCAGGTGCCCGCCGCCGGAATCCATGTTTCACGTGAAACATCGGATTCCTTGGAGGGCTGGGCCGCGTTGTCACTGCGTCCGCGGAACTTCATCGCTTCCTCCTGCCGGTATGTGCTGTGCGGGTGCCGACCGCTGCGCGTCGTGCGACGACAACCGTGGCGGGTGGATCCAAGAAGTCCACGCCACATCTCACCACTGCTACCTCCGTAGCGCCAAGTGAACCCAACGTCCGCCGATGCGCCTCCACCTCGTCCACGGCGCGCACCCCCTTCAGTGCCAGCATGCGGCCGCCCGTCCGCAGCAACGGCATGCTCCACCGCGACAGTTTGTCCAATGGCGCAACGGCACGGGACACCACGGCATCCATCTCGCCAGCCTCGTCCCGCACCGCCCGATCCTCAGCCCGACCGCGGATCACCGTGATCTCGAGTCCGAGTTCGTCGATGACTTCCCGCAGAAACTCGCTGCGGCGTAGCAGTGGCTCAATCAGGGTCACCCGTAGATCAGGGCGGGCTACCGCCAGCGGTATACCCGGGAGGCCGGCGCCACTGCCTATGTCGGCGACGCGCTCCCCCGGTGTCAACAGCTCGGCCATCGCAGCGCTGTTCACCAGATGGCGGTCCCACAGCCGGTCGACCTCCGACGGTCCGAGCAGACCTCGTTCGATGCCGGCGCCGGAGAGGATCTCGCCATACCGCTGGGCGAGTTCCAATCTATCGCCAAAGCAACGAGCCGCCGACTGGGGCGCCGGACTCAGTTCGCCATGTTTCACGTGAAACATCCTCCGGTTGCGCTCCAGGCCGACGGCCCTTGAACTTGTCGCTCGAACTACCTAGCCGCTCGAACTACATGGTTGTAACTAATCCGTTCACGCGGGCAACACGATCACGCGCCGCGATGGCTCGGTGCCTTCGCTTTCGCTGCGCACCCCTTCGACGGCCGCCACCGCGTCGTGGACGATCTTGCGCTCGAACGGCGTCATCGGAGACAGCTCTTCACGCTGACCAGACTCCACCACACGACGCGCGATCTTGTCGCCCAGCGTGGCCAGTTCATCACGACGACGGCGGCGCCACCGAGCGATGTCCAACATCAGGCGGCTGCGCTCACCGGTCTTCTGGTGTACGGCCAGCCGAGTCAGCTCCTGCAGTGCGTCGAGCACCTCACCCTTGCTACCGACCAACTTGTTCAGGTCGCTGCCGCCGTCGATGCTCACTACCGCGCGGTCACCTTCCACGTCGAGATCGATATCGCCGTCGAAGTCGAGCAGGTCGAGCAGTTCCTCCAAGTAGTCCCCGGCGATCTCACCCTCGGCGACCAAACGGTCCTCCAGGTCCTCGACGGGAACCTCGGCGGCATCCTCAGTGCTGTCCGTGTTCACTTCCTCGTTCACGAGCTCACTGCCCTCCAGGGCGGCGTCGGCGCGCTCGGTTGTCTCGGCGTCAGTCATATCGGTGTTCTCCTTACTTCGCCACGTCCGCCCCCGGTCGGTTCCCGGGTCGGTCGGCTCTCGGCTTGGCTTCTAGCGCTTGCGCTTCTTGGGCCGGGCGCCCGGTCGCGGAGTCGCGCCCGGGGTTCCGTTGGATGCATCGTTGTTACGGCCCTTGGGTGCAGCAATCTCGGACGCACCCGAATCCGCCTCTTCGGCGAGTTCAGGCTCGGCGAGTTCCTTGGCCACCCTGCGTGCCTTGTTCGGCTTCTTACCCGGGGCCGGCGCGTTCGCGTTGCGCCGTTCCAATGCCTCGGCCTTCTTGGCTTCTTCTTCCTGTTCGATCTTGCCGAACACGTAGTGCTGCTGCCCGAACGTCCAGATGTTGTTCGAGACCCAGTAAAGGATGATCGCCAGCGGAAGGAACGGACCGCCGACGACGACACCGAGCGGGAACACGTAGAGCGCCAGCTTGTTCATCATGGCCGTCTGCGGGTTGGCGGCGGCCTCGGGACTCTGCCGCGCCACCGACGCGCGGCTGTTGAAGTAGGTCGCGATGCCCGCGAGGATCATCAGTGGAACGCCGACACCGATGATCGCGATACGGCTCACGTCAAAACCGATGAACGCCTGCCAGCTGCTCTCCGACTGGATCATCGTCGCGCCCAACGGGGCACCGAAGAAATTCGCTTGCAGAAAATTCTGCACATCGGCGGCGCTGAAGACGTAGTTGGGGAGCTCCTTGTTCAACTCCAGGTCCAGGCCGAGCTCACCGAAGTTGTGGCCGGTCCTGTTGAACGAACGCAGCACGTGGAACAGGCCGAGGAACACCGGCACCTGCGCGAGCATCGGTAGGCAACCGAGGATCGGGTTGAACCCGTGTTCCTTCTGCAGCTTCTGCATCTCCAGCGCCATCCGCTGGCGGTCCTTCCCATACTTCTTCTGCAGCGCCTTGATCTGCGGCTGCAGTTCCTGCATCTGCCGAGTCGTCCGGATCTGCTTGACGAAGGGCTTGTAGAGGATCGCACGGAGGGTGAACACCAGGAACACCACAGACAGCGCCCAGGCGAAGAAGTTGGTCGGCCCCAAGATGAAGGCGAACGCCTTGTACCAAACCCACATGATCGCCGACACCGGGTAATAGATGATGTCGAGGCTGAACCAGTTAAACAACGGAATCGCTCCTGACGACTTCTACCGAAGTCTTATCGCCGCGTTCGGGTATCGGGTCCCACCCGCCACGGTGCCATGGACCGCACTTGGCCAACCTCACCACGGCCAACCATCCACCACGGATCAGACCGAATTCGGTCAGCGCGTCAATGGCGTACTCACTGCAGGTGGGAATGAACCGGCACGACGGTAACCGAAGTGGAGAGATCATCGTGCGGTACAGCTGGATTACGAAGACCACACCGTTGACGGCCCACCGCCTCACGGTCGAGCCTGCCGTTGGACGCGGGTCTTCTTCAGAGCAATGCGCAGTTCAGACTCCAGACGGGCCGAAATAGCATCCCGGCTTCCGGGCAACGCCCGGATCACCACTCGGTCGCGAGGACCCAGCTCCAACTCGCTGTCGACGACGAGGTGATAGGCCACATGACGCAACCGCCGTGACACGCGATGCCGTTGCACCGCATTGCCCACGGACTTGGAGACCACGAGCCCTATCTTCGGTCCGTCGTCACAACCGTCGTGCAACGCGTGCACAACGAGATCGGGCTGAACAGCCCGTAGTCCTTGGCGAACCGTGACACCGAAATCAGTAGAGCGCGTCATCCGGTACCGGGCCGGAAGCACTGTCCTGAACCCTGCGTCGAATCATGCAGTCAGCGAGCGACGGCCCTTGCTGCGTCGGCCGGAGACGATCGCGCGGCCGGCGCGCGTGCGCATCCGCAACCGGAAACCGTGCACACGAGCCCGCCGGCGGTTGTTCGGCTGAAATGTCCGCTTGCCCTTGGCCACGGTTGTTTCTCCTCGTTCGGTCTGGTGTCGACGACCTCAGTCACCATGACAATCATGGCAGCCGAGGACGCAGCCACCGTTGGTAAGCTCGTCCATCTTGCCGGCGCGGCACCCCAGAGATTCCGAAAAGCCCCTGAGTCGCAGCCGTATCACCACGTGCGGGCGACTGCTCGAGGGTACTGACGAGATTTGCCTGGGTCAAACCTGGCCATACCCGCTCCGCACACGGCCCGCATCGAGAATCACCAGATAACAAATGCCACACCAATAACCAACTTTGCCCCGACTGTGAACATCCTGTCGGCGATGTTGCAGAACAGTTGGCCAGTCTGAGCGAAAACTGTTAGCTTTTCGCAATGCCGTTTCGAGGGGGAACGGCGCCGGAACCAGAGCGGGGACCAGACCGGCCGCGAGCCCGCAGACCAGAGATGGACTGTGACAAGCTCCGACACGGCATCCACGCCCATTTGACAACGCGACGATTACTGCTGATCACTATCCACAGTCTGTGGATAACTCTGTGGACAGTTTGTTATGGTCGCCCCCCGGGGACATCCCGAGGAAGCCGCATAGGGGGTGGGCGTCGTTGACCACAGACCCGGATTCCGCCTTCGTCACGGTCTGGAAAAAGGTCGTCGCCGAACTCAACGGTGAAACCCCCTTCGGCGACACCGTCAGCGGTGGCCCCCGCGAGCCGCTCCTCACCGCTCAGCAACGTGCCTGGCTGAAACTCGTCAAACCTCTTGTCATCGCCGAGGGATTTGCTCTGTTATCCGTGCCGACCGCATTCGTGCAGAACGAGATCGAGCGGCACCTGCGGGAACCCATCATGGCTGCGCTCAGTCGCGAGCTCGGGCAGCGGGTGGAACTCGGTGTTCGCATCGCGACGCCCGGCCCGGATGACATCACCGAGACCGCCCATGCCCCCGTCTCGCCGCAGTCGGCACCTGGGGACGACGCGACGGCCGCCGATTCTGAAGAAGTCGACGAAGACCTCGAGGCACGCACCAGCGCCGAGGCAAGCTGGCCGACCTACTTCAACAGGCCCCCGACCGCACCCTCGGAAGAGACCGTCAGCCTCAACCGCCGCTACACCTTCGAAACCTTCGTCATCGGCGCATCGAACCGCTTCGCTCACGCGGCAACGCTGGCGATCTCCGAAGCGCCTGCACGCGCGTACAACCCATTGTTCATCTGGGGCGAATCCGGGCTCGGCAAGACACACCTGCTGCACGCCGCCGGCAACTACGCCCAACGGCTCTTTCCCGGGATGCGGGTAAAATACGTCTCCACCGAGGAATTCACCAACGACTTCATCAACTCGCTACGCGATGACCGCAAAGCATCCTTCAAGCGCAGTTACCGCGATGTCGACATCCTGCTAGTCGATGACATTCAGTTCATCGAGGGCAAGGACGGCATCCAGGAGGAGTTCTTCCACACCTTCAACACGCTGCACAACGCGAACAAGCAGATCGTCATCTCCTCGGACCGCTCCCCCAAACAGCTGGCCACCCTCGAAGACCGACTGCGGACCCGATTCGAGTGGGGCCTGATCACCGATGTACAGCCCCCTGAGCTGGAAACACGGATCGCCATCCTGCGCAAGAAGGCACAGATGGACCGCCTCGATGTGCCCGATGATGTGCTCGAGCTGATCGCCAGCCGCATCGAACGCAATATCCGCGAGCTCGAGGGCGCCCTCATCCGCGTCACCGCATTCGCATCGCTGAGTAAGACCACGATCGACAGGTCGCTGGCCGAGATCGTGCTGCGCGACCTCATCTCCGATGCCAGCACCATGCAGATCAGCACTGCGACCATCATGGCGGCCACCGCCGAGTACTTCGAGACCACCATCGAGGAGCTCCGCGGGCCAGGTAAGACCCGGGCCCTGGCGCAGTCCCGCCAGATCGCCATGTATCTGTGCCGTGAGCTCACCGACCTGTCCCTGCCCCGCATCGGTGAAGCGTTCGGGCGTGACCACACGACCGTCATGTACGCCGAGCGCAAGATCCGGGGCGGAATGGCCGAACGGCGCGAGATCTTCGATCACGTCAAGGAACTCACCACCCGTATCCGCCAGCGATCCAAGCGCTGAAGCCCCTTCCCTGTCGTTCAGACGACAGGAATCTGGAAAAAACTTCTGTCCCGTTCGCACCACTCGTCACACAAAATTGGTGTGGACACTGCTGTGCACAACCTGCGTGAAAGCTGTCGTCAACCTGGTGGCCACTCCACACACCTGTTGTTGTCCACAGCCGTGCCGGAGTTGTATCACCGGTACTCCACAACCTGCACACACCCACTGCAACGTCGCGACCTGCACCGAGTGCCAATGATCCACAGCTTCCACAGGACCTATTACTATTGCTTTTATCTCTAGAAGGTTTTCCTTCTAAAAGCAGCCTGTTGGGAACGGACCCGAAACCCATCCGATCCTCGGTGATCCAGCACTGCACGCTCAGCGAGCGAATCGCTTTCAAGTTCGCACCGAACGCTCTACGGTGGTGATTCGATACGCCGGTGCGGTCGCCGACCAGTTCGCGACTACGCTCGGGGTGACACGGGAAACCCGCTGCTTGGTGCTGGTC
>WOYS01000122.1:0-24878 GCA_011620645.1 Mycobacterium sp. | reverse complement strand
CTGCTTGGTGCTGGTCGACGCGGTAGATCGAAGGGACGTTATGGACGTGGTGACGACGAATGTTGGTCTCACCGATTTGAAGTTCCGTCTGGTACGCGAGGATTTTGCCGATGCGGTGGCGTGGGTGGCCCGCAGTCTGCCCAGCAGGCCCACCGTCCCGGTGCTCGCCGGCGTGCTGCTGACCGGCTCCGACGATGGTCTGACGATCTCCGGATACGATTACGAAACCTCGGCAGAAGTTCGCGTCCCAGCCGAGATTGCTTCTCCCGGAAGCGCTTTGGTGTCCGGTCGGCTTCTCTCCGATATCACCCGGTCGTTGCCCGCCAAGCCGGTGGAGGTCACCGTCGAAGGCACCAGGGTGTCGCTGACCTGCGGCAGTGCTCGCTTCTCGTTGCCTACGATGGCCATCGAGGACTACCCGTCATTGCCGGCGTTGCCCGACGAGACCGGTGTGGTGTCGGCCAGCGTGTTCGGCGAGGCGATCGGCCAGGTCGCCGTGGCCGCCGGACGTGATGACACGCTGCCGATGCTGACCGGTATCCGCGTCGAAATTTCTGGTGACAAGGTCGTTATGGCCGCGACAGACCGGTTCCGGCTGGCGGTTCGCGAGCTCACCTGGTCGACGGATTGCGCAGGCGTGGAGGCTGCGGTGCTGGTTCCGTCGAAGACGTTGGCCGAGGCGGCCAAGATGGCAGCCGACGGCACCGAAGTTCATCTGGCGCTCGGGGCCGGAGCGGCCGTGGGCAAGGAGGGGCTGCTCGGCATCCGCAGCAACGGCAGGCGCACCACGACGCGCCTGCTGGACGCCGAGTTCCCGAAGTTCCGTCAGTTGCTGCCTACCGAGCACACCGCGGTGGCCACCGCCGGTGTCGCGGAGTTGACCGAAACCATCAAACGTGTGGCTTTGGTGGCCGATCGCGGCGCGCAGGTTCGGATGGAGTTCAGCGAGGACGGTGTGCGGCTGTTCGCAGGTGCCGACGATGTCGGCCGTGCCGAGGAAGATCTGCAGGTGGATTTCGCCGGTGAACCGCTGACCATTGCGTTCAACCCCACCTATCTCACCGACGGTCTGGGCTCCTTGAAGTCTGAGCGTGTGACGTTCGGCTTCACGACACCGAGTCGTCCCGCGGTGTTGCGCCCAGCGGGTGACCATGATGGTGACGTCGGCTCGGCGGGGTCGTTCCCCGCCGGGCAGACCGACTATGTCTATCTGTTGATGCCGGTGCGGCTACCGGGCTGACCGGCACACCCCCCACGGAGGGATGCACTGACATGCAACTCGGTTTGATCGGCCTGGGAAAAATGGGCTTCAACATGCGGGAACGCCTGCGTCAAGGAGGTCATGAGGTGGTGGGTTACGACCCCCGCCCAGAGGTCACGGACGTCCCGACCCTGCAGGCCCTGGCTGACGCGCTGCCGTCACCTCGGACGGTCTGGCTGATGGTCCCCTCCGGGGAGGTGACCCGCACGACGATCGTCGCCCTCGCCGAGGTCCTCAACCCCGGCGATCTGGTGATCGATGGCGGCAATTCGCGCTACACGCAAGACGGACCGCACGCGGAGCTGTTGGGCGACAAAGGTGTTTCCTTCATCGACGCGGGTGTTTCCGGCGGTATCTGGGGTCTGACCGAGGGTTACGGGCTGATGGTCGGCGGCAGTGATGAGGACATCGCCCGCGCCATGCCGATCTTCGAGACGTTGCGTCCCGGTGGAGATCGGGCCGATGGTTTCGTACACGCCGGGCCCGTCGGCGCCGGGCATTTCACCAAGATGGTGCACAACGGGGTCGAGTACGCCCTGATGACGGCGTACGCGGAAGGCTACGAGCTGCTCGCCGCCGAGGATCTGGTGAAGGATCCGCAAGCGGTGTACCAGGCCTGGACGAATGGCACCGTGGTGCGTTCCTGGTTGCAGCAGTTGTTGGCCAAGGCACTCAAGGAAGATCCGCGTCTGGAGAATCTGACCGCTTACACCGAGGATTCCGGTGAAGGGCGCTGGACCGTCGAGGAAGCCATCCGGTTGCGCGTTCCAGTGCCGGGTATCGCAGCCTCGCTATTCGCGAGATTCCTTTCCCGGCAAGAAGATTCACCCACCATGAAAGCTGTTGCGGCGCTTCGTAATCAGTTCGGTGGACACGCGGTTCATCGGATCTCGGAATCCGGCTGATCGCCGGCCGGCTACTCGGGGATGCAGTTTTGTACGTACGCCATTTGGGATTGACGGACTTCCGGTCCTGGTCGCGGGCCGACCTGCAGCTCGAGCCGGGCCAAACGGTCTTTGTCGCGCCCAATGGCTACGGGAAGACCAATCTGATTGAAGCGCTGTGGTATTCGGCCACGTTGGGCTCGCATCGGGTAGCCTCCGACGCACCGCTGATCCGGACCGGAGCAGAACGTGCGATCGTCTCCACGGTTGTGGTCAACGAAGGTCGCGAACTGGCGGTCGACCTCGAGATCACCACCGGCAGGGCCAACAAGGCGCGGCTGAACCGGTCAGCGGTGCGCAGTCCCCGCGAGGTACTCGGAGTACTGCGCGCGGTGTTGTTCGCACCGGAGGATCTTGCTCTCGTGCGTGGCGACCCGTCTGAGCGCCGCCGGTATCTCGACGAGGTGGCCACCACTCGCCGGCCCCGGATCGCCGCGGTCCGTGCCGACTACGACAAGGTGGTTCGGCAACGCACAGCCTTGCTCAAATCGGCGGGGCCAGCCCGTTACCGGGGTGACACGTCGATGTTGGACACCCTTGAATCCTGGGACGGTCATCTGGCATCCCATGGTGCACAACTCATCTCGGCACGGGTAGATCTGGTCAATCAGCTTGCCCCTGAGGTGGAGAAGGCGTGTCAACTGTTGGCGCCGGCGTCGCGGCCGGCGGGTATCAAGTACCGCAGCGCGGTGGAGTCGGTGGAAGCCGAGGCCGCGGCGGGCACCATCGATCCGGCGGTATTCGAAGCCGCATTGCTCGAGGAGCTGGCGCGTAAACGTTCGGCCGAGTTGGAGCGCGGAGTCTGTCTGGTCGGTCCGCACCGAGACGATCTGGATCTGCGGCTCGGTGAACAACCAGCGAAGGGATTTGCCAGTCACGGCGAATCCTGGTCGATGGCACTGGGTTTGAGGTTGGCGTCGTATGAACTGCTGTGTACCGACGGATCCGATCCGGTACTGCTGCTCGACGATGTGTTCGCCGAACTCGACAGTGCGCGGCGAAGGGCACTGGCCGGCGTGGCGGCCTCGGCAGAGCAGGTGCTGGTGACTGCGGCGGTTCCCGAGGATCTGCCCGCGGAATGGGATGTGCGTCGGGTGGAGGTCACCATGCGTGATGATGACGGTGGAAGGATTTCGGAGGTGATCGCATGACGGAATCCGGTGAACCTCCGGAGCACCTCGAGAATCTGCCTGGCATGGACATGGTGCGCCGTGCGCTCGAGGAAGCCCGCGGCGCCGCGCGCAGTCAGGGTAAGGATGTCGGGCGCGGCCGGTCGGCGCCGGCACAGCGTTCCCCGGCGGTCGGTAAGCGGCGCAGGTGGTCGGGCCCCGGCCCGGATGCGCGCGATCCACAAACGTTCAGTGCCGCGACTCGGGATCTGGCACAGTCGCGCGGCTGGTCGAAACAGGTCGCCGAGGGAGCGGTGCTTGGCCAGTGGACGACGGTCGTCGGCGATCAGATCGCCGATCACGCGATCCCGACCAGTCTGCGTGACGGAGTGTTGACGGTGTCGGCGGAATCCACGGCCTGGGCAACCCAGCTGCGGATGGTTCAGGCTCAACTGTTGGCCAAGATCGCCGCGGCGGTGGGCGATGGCGTGGTCACCTCGATGAAGATCCAGGGGCCGGTCGCGCCGTCCTGGCGAAAGGGCAACCGCAGCGTGCCCGGCCGAGGGCCTCGGGACACGTACGGATAACGATGCGCTCAGACCGCCGAGATGCCGGAATTCGGGGCGCTGGGGCGTCCGCACGCTCGGGTAGTTGGAAAATTCCGCGCACGGCGCAGTCAGATGGGTGGAAACGACGACGCAGCGACGGTCCTGACAGTGGGTAACGGTAGACTTGCGGGAGCTTTATAGGCGGTGTCTGCACCGTCCCCCGCGAACACCAAGGAGACGCGTCCAACGTGGCTGCCCATTATCAGTACGGTGCCGAATCCATCAAGGTGCTTGAAGGCCTCGAAGCGGTTCGGAAACGTCCCGGTATGTATATCGGTTCCACCGGCGAACGCGGCCTGCACCACCTGGTCTGGGAAGTCGTGGACAACGCGGTCGATGAGGCGATGGCCGGTTTCGCCACCAAGGTGGATGTGCGGATCCTGGAGGACGGTGGCGTCGAGGTCACCGACGACGGGCGCGGTATCCCGGTGGCGATGCACAGCACCGGCATCCCGACGATCGATGTCGTGATGACGGTCCTGCATGCCGGCGGAAAATTCGAAGAAGGTGCGTATCAGGTCTCCGGCGGTCTGCACGGCGTCGGTGTGTCGGTGGTGAATGCGCTGTCCAGCCGGCTGGAAGCCGACGTCCGCACCGACGGGTTCGAGTGGTTTCAGACCTACGACAAATCGGTGCCCGGCACCCTGCGCCAAGGTGACAAGACCAAGAAGACCGGAACGACCATCCGATTCTGGGCGGACCCGGATATCTTCGAGACCACCACCTACGACTTCGAGACCATCGCGCGCCGCCTGCAGGAAATGGCCTTCCTCAACAAGGGCCTGACCATCGAACTCACCGATGAGCGCGTCACCCGCGCCGAGGTCGTCGATGAGGTGGTCGGTGACACGGCCGAAGCACCGAAGTCCGCCGAGGAGAAGGCGGCCGAGGAAGCCGCTCCGCACAAGGTGAAGCACCGCACGTTCCACTACCCGGGCGGGCTGGTCGATTTCGTCAAGCACATCAACCGGACCAAGACCGCGATCCAGCCCAGTGTCATCGATTTCGACGGCAAGGGCCCCGGTCACGAGGTCGAGATCGCGATGCAGTGGAACGCCGGCTACTCCGAATCGGTGCACACCTTCGCCAACACCATCAACACCCACGAGGGCGGCACGCACGAGGAAGGTTTCCGTAGCGCACTGACCACGGTGGTCAACAAGTACGCCAAGGAGAAGAAGCTTCTCAAGGAGAAGGACACGAACCTCACGGGTGACGATATCCGCGAAGGTTTGGCCGCGGTGATCTCGGTGAAGGTCTCCGAGCCGCAGTTCGAGGGGCAGACCAAGACCAAGCTGGGCAATACCGAGGTGAAGTCCTTCGTGCAGAAGATATGCAACGAGGAACTGCAACATTGGTTCGACGCGAATCCCGCCGAGGCCAAAACGGTTATCAACAAGGCGGTTTCGTCGGCCCAGGCGCGTATCGCGGCGCGCAAGGCGCGTGAGCTGGTACGCCGTAAGAGCGCCACCGATATCGGGGGGCTGCCCGGCAAGCTCGCCGACTGCCGGTCCACGGATCCAAGCAAGTCCGAAGTGTATGTGGTGGAGGGCGATTCGGCCGGTGGCTCGGCCAAGAGCGGCCGCGATTCGATGTTCCAGGCGATCCTGCCGCTGCGTGGCAAGATCATCAATGTCGAGAAGGCCCGTATCGACCGGGTGCTGAAGAACACCGAAGTCCAGGCGATCATCACCGCGCTGGGCACCGGAATCCACGATGAGTTCGACATCGCCAAACTGCGCTATCACAAGATCGTGCTGATGGCCGACGCCGACGTGGACGGGCAGCACATCTCCACACTGCTGCTGACCCTGCTGTTCCGGTTCATGAAACCGCTGATCGAGCACGGCCACGTCTTCCTCGCGCAGCCGCCGCTGTACAAGCTCAAATGGCAACGCCAGGAGCCGGAATTCGCCTACTCCGACCGCGAACGCGACGGTCTGCTCGAGGCCGGCCGCGCGGCCGGCAAACGGATCAATCCCGAGGACGGTATCCAGCGGTACAAGGGTCTTGGTGAGATGGACGCCAAGGAATTGTGGGAGACCACCATGGATCCCTCCGTGCGCGTGCTGCGCCAGATCACGCTCGACGACGCCGCCTCGGCCGACGAATTGTTCTCCATCCTGATGGGCGAGGACGTGGAGGCACGCCGCAGCTTTATCACGCGCAATGCCAAAGACGTTCGTTTCCTTGATGTTTAGCGAAGTTATCCCGAAAACCCAGGTTTAGGACCATAGATGACTGACACCACTCTGCCGCCCGGCGACGCAGCCGGCGACCGCATCGAACCGGTCGACATCCAGCAGGAGATGCAGCGCAGCTACATCGATTACGCGATGAGCGTCATCGTCGGCCGCGCCCTGCCGGAGGTTCGCGACGGTCTCAAGCCGGTGCACCGGCGAGTGCTCTACGCCATGTTCGACTCCGGCTTCCGGCCCGACCGCGGACACGCGAAATCCGCACGCTCGGTTGCCGAGACGATGGGTAACTACCACCCGCACGGCGACTCCTCGATCTACGACACCCTGGTGCGGATGGCCCAGCCGTGGTCGCTGCGGTACCCGCTGGTCGACGGTCAGGGCAACTTCGGTTCGCCCGGCAATGATCCGCCGGCCGCCATGCGATACACCGAGGCGCGGCTGACCCCGCTGGCCATGGAGATGCTGCGCGAAATCGACGAGGAGACCGTCGATTTCATCCCGAACTATGACGGCCGCGTGCAGGAACCGACTGTGCTTCCCAGCCGGTTCCCCAACCTGCTGGCCAACGGCTCCGGCGGTATTGCGGTCGGGATGGCCACCAACATCCCGCCGCACAACCTGCGTGAACTCGCCGAAGCCGTCTACTGGTGCCTGGAGAATCACGAAGCTGATGAGGAGACCACCCTCGCCGCCGTCTGCGAGCGCGTCAAGGGTCCCGACTTCCCCACTGCCGGTTTGATTGTCGGCTCACAGGGGATCAACGACGCGTACACCACCGGGCGGGGTTCCATTCGGATGCGCGGCGTCGTGGAGATCGAGGAGGACGCCCGCGGGCGCACCTCGATCGTCATCACCGAACTGCCGTATCAGGTGAACCACGACAATTTCATCACGTCGATCGCCGATCAGGTTCGCGACGGGCGGATGACCGGTATCGCCAACGTCGAGGACCAGGGCAGCGACCGTGTCGGTATCCGAATCGTGGTGGAGCTCAAGCGAGATGCCGTCGCGAAAGTGGTGCTGAACAACCTCTACAAGCACACTCAGCTGCAGACGAGTTTCGGCGCCAACATGCTGTCGATCGTCGACGGGGTGCCGCGCACACTGCGGATCGACCAGATGATCCGCTACTACGTCGAACATCAACTCGATGTCATCGTCCGGCGCACCACCTACCGGTTGCGCAAGGCCAATGAGCGGGCCCATATCCTGCGAGGTCTGGTCAAGGCTCTCGACGCGCTGGACGAGGTGATTGCGTTGATCCGCGCCTCGGCCAACGCCGATGTCGCGCGCACCGGTCTGATGGAGCTGCTCGACGTCGACGAGATCCAGGCCCAGGCCATCCTCGACATGCAGTTGCGGCGCCTGGCAGCGCTGGAGCGCCAGCGGATCGTCGACGACCTGGCCAAGATCGAAGCCGAGATCGCCGACCTCGAGGACATTCTGGCCAAGCCGGAACGTCAGCGCGCCATCGTCCGTGATGAGCTGAAGGAGATCGCCGACAAGTACGGCGACGACCGCCGCTCGCGCATCGTGCCCGCCGACGGTGAGGTGAGCGACGAGGATTTGATCGCCCGCGAGGACGTCGTGGTGACGATCACCGAAACCGGCTACGCCAAGCGCACCAAGACCGACCTGTACCGCAGCCAGAAGCGCGGCGGTAAGGGCGTGCAGGGGGCCGGGCTCAAGCAGGACGACATCGTCAACCACTTCTTCGTCTGCTCCACCCACGACTGGATCCTGTTCTTCACCACACAGGGCCGGGTCTACCGGGCGAAGGCCTACGACCTGCCGGAGGCCTCGCGCATCGCGCGCGGCCAGCACGTCGCGAATCTGCTGGCGTTCCAGCCGGAGGAGCGCATCGCCCAGGTCATCCAGATCAAGAGCTACGAGGATGCGCCGTACCTGGTGCTGGCCACCCGCACCGGCCTGGTCAAGAAGTCCAAGCTGACCGATTTCGACTCCAACCGCTCGGGCGGCATCGTCGCGGTCAACCTGCGCGATGGTGATGAGCTTGTCGGAGCAGTGCTCTGCTCGGCGGAGGACGACCTGCTGCTGGTGAGCGCCAATGGCCAGTCGATCCGCTTCTCGGCCACCGATGAGGCGCTGCGCCCGATGGGTCGCGCCACCTCGGGCGTGCAAGGCATGCGATTCAACGAGGATGATCGGCTGCTGTCGCTCAACGTCGTGATCGAAGGCACATATCTGCTGGTCGCGACGGCGGGCGGTTACGCCAAGCGGACGGCCATCGACGAGTACTCGGCGCAGGGCCGCGGCGGCAAGGGAATCCTCACCGTCCAGTACGACCGACGCCGTGGCAGTCTGGTCGGTGCGCTCATCGTCGACGACGAGACCGAGCTGTACGCCATCACCTCCGGCGGCGGTGTCATCAGAACCGCCGCTCGTCAGGTCCGTAAGGCCGGCCGCCAGACCAAGGGCGTCCGCTTGATGAACCTGGGTGAGGGCGACACACTGATTGCGATTGCGCGGAACGCCGAAGGCGGCGAGGAACCTGATGACGAGGCTCTCGAGGTGCTCGACGGCACCGTGGTTGATGGTGAGGTGCCCGACAGCACCGAGCCCGACAGCACCGAGCCCGACGCAACGTGACGTGACGCCGCTGCCACCTCGGCACGGCATGAGACAAGGAGCCGCTAGGTGACCTCACCGAACGAGACCGGCCACCCGCGGGCGGGAGAGGGCCCCGGCAGCGCCAACGGAGTGACTGCCGAGCCGCCGTGGCAGCGGGGGCCGGCGGCGCGGGGCAACTCCCCGCGTCCCGCAGAAGCGTCGCGTTCCCCGGAACCGCCACGCGTTGCAGAACAGCAGCGTCCCCCGGCTCGCTCCCCCGGTGCCGACGCCCGTCTCGGGCAGTTCATCGCCGGCGGCCCGAGCACCCCGACGCGGGAGCCCTCGATACGGGAAACGGAGGTCGTCGCGACCAGGACACCGGAGCGGCCCGAGAGCCAGCGGCCCGAAGGCTATGCCAGCGAGCTGCCGGACCTGTCCGCACCGGCGCCGCGTCCCCCCCGCCCCGCGGGCAACGCCACGCCGGCCGAGCCGCGCCCGTCGTCCCCCCCGGCGACCCGGGTGCAGGTGGCCAAGAAGTCGACGGGCCCGGTGCGCGCGAGCATGCAGATCCGCCGCATCGATCCATGGAGCACGCTGAAGGTCTCCCTGGTGCTCTCCGGCGCGCTGTTCTTCGTCTGGATGATCGCCGTGGCGTTCCTGTACCTGGTGCTCGGCGGTATGGGCGTGTGGAGCAAGTTGAACAGCAACGTCGGCGATCTGCTCACCTCCGACAGCGGCACCGGCGGTGAACTCATCTCCAGCGGAACGATTTTCGGTAGTGCGACGCTGATCGGTCTGGTCAACATCGTGTTGTTGACGGCGATGGCAACGGCCGGCGCGTTCATCTACAACCTCATCACCGATCTGGTGGGCGGTGTCGAGGTGACGCTCGCAGACCGGGACTGATTGTCCGCAGTTTGGGCGATGGGCAGTGGTTACGGTAATCTCTGCGCTCGGCCGCAATGGTTTTACGGGCCTATAGCTCAGGTGGTTAGAGCGCTTCGCTGATAACGAAGAGGTCGGAGGTTCGAGTCCTCCTAGGCCCACGGAAGGGTTTGCACCATGAAGTCGGTGTTCGTGGCGAAGTTGGTGTTCGTGGCGGTCCTGGCAGCCGTAGCGGTGATCGTCTACCGATCCCGCCACGGTGTCGAGGTATGGCACACCCCGGATAACCCCTGAAGGGGCCTTAGCTCAGTTGGTAGAGCGCTGCCTTTGCAAGGCAGATGTCAGGAGTTCGAATCTCCTAGGCTCCACAAGTGAACAGCCGGTCATGCCGAATATGGTCTGGCCTGCTTTTGTGTCAGGCGGCGTCCGGGCCCATACTTTGCCCACACTCCCGAGTTAAAAGTGCGTTCATCGCCACCCCGATGGCCGCCAACGTCAGTGCCGCGCTCTCGTGCCCGAGCGTGTTCTGCAGGCTCTTGATGTTCGCGCCGGCCTGAGGGCGGCAACCTTGAAATCAAAGACGACCTTTTCAAGGTTGGAGCGCTAACCTTGAAATTACACCTTGGGTTTTCAAGGTTGTGACTACTGAGGCAGGTGTGATGGATGTCGATAAGCTGCGCGACAGCCCAATAGGACAACTGGTCCCGATCTCGGGCTTCGACCAGAGATTCAACGCGCCCTACGAGTATTTCGCGTACGTTCCAGATCCGCTTCCGCCAGAACTTGCGCTCGACGCGTCGACCTATTCCGCTGTTATCGACGCTGCCGCAGTCATGGCGCGCGCCGACCAAGCGGCGTCCCTGCTACCGAATCCCGGGCTGCTCGCGCGTCCGGCGACGCGCCGAGAAGCCGTGAGCACCTCAGCTCTGGAAGGCACGTACGCCGACCTTTCTGACGTCTTCGAAGCCGACTTTCTCGACGATGACGAGATGACGAGATCAGTCAGCGAGGTCCGCAACTACGTCACCGCGGCGGAACGTGCCTACGAGTTGGTCGCGAACGGCACACCAGTCTCGATCCGAATGCTCGAGGATCTTCAGGCAGAATTGCTGCGAGGCACCCCGAGCGATGGATCGCATGCCGGCAGCGTCCGCACCACGCAGGTCTTCATCGGCGTTGGCAATCGCAGGGTTACTTCGGCCAGATTCGTTCCGCCTCCAGCTGATCACCGACTAACCGACGGTCTCGATGCTTGGCAGACCTGGATACGGGAACGGGATAATGTCCCGACGATTATCCGAGTCGCGGCTGCGCATTATCAGTTCGAAACGTTGCACCCCTTCCACGACGGCAACGGCCGGCTGGGGCGTCTCGTCATGGCCCTCCAGCTGATGAGCGCCGGTGACTTGCGGTACCCGGTGCTGAATATTTCCCCCTGGCTGGAGCAGAACAGGACTGAGTACCAAGACGGTCTACTCCGTGTTTCTCAGACGGGGCAGTGGGATCCGTGGGTGCGCCTTATTTCGACCGCGATCCATGCAGAGGCTTTAGAAGTGATTGCGCGCGTCGACAAGTTGCTGGCGTTGCGCGAGAGCTTCCAGATGACGTTGCAGGGGTCAAAGGGTGTGTCGCTGCGGATCGCGGATGACTTGATCGGCTACCCGATGATCACCGCGTCGCTGGCATCGAAACTCTACGACGTCTCCTACCAGGCCGCGAATTCGGCCATTGCGAAGCTTGTCGACCTGAAGATCCTCAGGCAGCGCACCGCGGGCCGATATGACCGGATCTTCCAGTGCGATGCCGTACTCAATACACTCGAGCACTAGTCGGAGGCCCACTTTCCGCCCAAAGTTACAGACAACTACTGTTAGCCGCAGTTGTGTGCTTCGGCAGGAAAAACAGCTCGAAAACCCCTTGAACAGCAGCATGATTCGCCGTTGCAAGGCAGCTGTCAGGAGTTCGAATCTCCTAGGCTCCACAACGAATCAAAGACCGCGTCTCCGAGCGGGCTCACGGCCGGGGTGTCACCTCGACGCTCGGCGGCAGAGCGGACGGCTCGGGCCGCATGGAGCGTCGCACGATGGAGAACGTCACCGCGCCGACGGCCAGCACCCCGACACCCGCCAGGCCGATCACCAGCGGCCGTGGGCACCGCTTTGCATGCCGCGCCTCCTGCAGTGCCTGCGGCAGGTTGGAAACGACTTCCTGCGCCGCGGCGAACTCGGTGGCGATGGCCTCCTGTGCGGCTTCCAGATCCTCGCGGAGCTTCCCGCTGCGATAACGGTCGCGCACCCAGCCGGCCGACGAGCCCACGGTCTGCGCACCGATGCCGACCGCTCCCCTGGTGATGTCGTACGGACCCACCGTCGAGTACTTGAGACCGCGGGCCAGCCGCTCTCGGGGAGTCAGCCGGAGGTCCTTCATGTTCGTGCTCATGCCCGCGAGCCTATCCGTGCGGGGGCGGCGTCGGTCACTAAATCAGGAATGGCAGACTGCATTCCGTGACGAGCCCCATTCAGACAGCGACCGCGACGCTGCACACCAACCGTGGCGATATCAAGATCGCCCTGTTCGGCAACCACGCTCCCAAGACGGTCTCGAACTTCACCGGCCTGGCGAACGGAACCAAGGACTACAGCACCGAGAACGCCTCCGGGAGCGCGTCGGGTCCGTTCTACGACGGCGCGGTGTTCCACCGCGTCATCGACGGTTTCATGATCCAGGGTGGCGACCCGACCGGCACCGGCCGCGGCGGCCCGGGCTACCAGTTCGCCGACGAGTTCCACCCCGAGCTGCAGTTCGACAAGCCGTACCTGTTGGCGATGGCCAACGCCGGGCCGGGCACCAACGGCTCGCAGTTCTTCATCACCGTCGGCAAGACGCCGCACCTGAACCGCAAGCACACGATCTTCGGTGAGGTCGTCGATCCCGAATCTCAGAAGGTCGTGGACGCCATCGCGACCACGGCGGTCGATCGCAGTGACCGGCCCCACGAGGCCGTCGTGATCGAGTCCATCACCGTCTCCTAGGCCTTCGGCCGTACCACACGAAATGGCGGCCCCCGAGAGCTCGGGAGCAGCCATTTCGCGTGTGTGCAGTTATTTGGTGTAGCCGGCGGCGGTGAGCGCGTCCAGCACCTCCAGTGGGCTGGTACCCAGGTCCCATCGGGTGAACACGAAGAGCCGGTCATCGGTCGTGTCGATCTCCAGCAGCCGCACCGTGCGGGCGAGCCTCCGGAACTCGGTGATCCGGATCAGCGAGATGTCACCGCGGGTGAGAATCCGGGTGCTCACCCAGCCGCGCACCGCCAGCCCGGCGTCGGTGATTGCCAGCTTCGGACGTGCGCGCCACGAAACCGTTGCAAACAGGAGCAAACCCAGGGCGGCAACGCCGCCGAGAACACGTCCCGGCAGGTCTGTGACCACAGTCACAACGACCACGGCCATCGCGAGACCGGCTATTGCGATCCAGATGATGTGGATGCTCTTGGGGGCCCAACTAGTCTGCTGCATCGCGTCAGAACCACGTCTCACCGGGAGATTTGAGGTTATCCACAGGCTTTATCCCCAATGGGGATGAATCACAACGGTGTGATTGGGCTACGGCGAGGTTGCGAGATGGGTAACGCATGAAATCAAGTTCTATTCAATCCGAACCGCGCAGGCGTCAGCGCCACCGCATGGTGAGCAACAATCCGGTGATCATGAAAGCAAACGCGATTGCGTAGTTCCACGGCCCCAGATCGGCCATCCAGCCCAGCCAGGTCGGAGCATCCAGACCGGTGGCACCCAGCTGGAACACCAGCAGCCATAGCAGGCCCAGCAGCATCAGGCCGACGAACAGCACCACAAACCACGTGCTCGACGGTCCGGCCTTGACCTTGACCGGAGTCCGGCTCACCGGGTTGATGGTGAAGTCGTTCTTCTTGCGGACTTTGGACTTGGGCATGGTTAACCTTTGAAGACGATGGAGAATGGCCGGTAAGTGAAACCTGAGCCTAACGCAGCCGTGCCCGCGGCCGGGACTTCGAGCCGACGCCGGTCGCTCTGGCGATTCGGCGTCCCCGTCGTATGCGTCTTCGCCGGCCTGTTGTTGTCCACCACCCACGGCGTTTCCGGGGGCGACGAGATCCGGCGAAGTGACTCCCCCCGCCTGTTGGACCTGGTGCGTGAGGCCAGCGCCAGCGTGGACCGCCTCGCGGCCCGGCGCGACGAGATGGTGAACACCATCGATCACCACCACGGCGGCTCCCCCGGTGCCGATGCTGCGCTGGCCGCGATCACCCGCCGATCGGACACCCTCGCCGACAGTGCCGGGCTGAACCCGCTGCGCGGCCCCGGTCTGGTGATCACCCTCAACGACGCCCAGCGCGACGCCGACGGCCGCTTCCCCATCGATGCCGCCCCCGATGATTTGGTGGTGCACCAGCAGGACATCCAGGCGGTGCTCAACGCCCTGTGGAGCGCCGGCGCCGAGGGCATCCAGATGCAGGACCAACGCGTCACCGCCACCTCGGCTCCGCTGTGCATCGGCAACACGCTGCTGCTCAACGGCCGCACCTACAGTCCGCCCTACGTCATCGCTGCGGTCGGAGATGTCCGGGCGATGCAGGCCGCGCTGGCCGCCGCGCCGTTGGTGACCCTCTACAAGCAGTACGTGCTGCGGTTCGAGCTGGGTTACTCCGAGCAGGTGCGCGAGCAGGTGGAGCTGGTCGCGCACACGGCGCCGCTGCGGATGCGCTTCGCCAAACCACTCGGCCCGCTCGGCTACTAACGAAGATGCACATCCCAGTAGCCTGAGCGCATGCAGGTTCTGGTCGTCGACAACTACGACAGCTTCGTGTTCAACCTGGTCCAGTACCTGGGCCAGCTCGGTGTGCACGCGCAGGTCTGGCGTAACGACGATGCGCGGCTGGCCGAGCCGGCCGCGATCGCCGAGCAGTTCGACGGCATCCTGCTCTCCCCCGGCCCGGGCACCCCGGAGCGCGCCGGTGCGTCGATCGCCCTCGTCGAGGCGTGCGCGATGGTGACCACCCCGCTGCTGGGCGTGTGCCTGGGACATCAGGCCATCGGGGTGGCCTTCGGTGGCACCGTCGACCGCGCCCCGGAATTGCTACACGGCAAGACCAGCACCGTGCATCACACGAATACCGGAGTGCTGCAAGGACTTCCGGACCCGTTCACGGCGACCCGGTATCACTCACTGACCATCCTGCCCGAGACGCTGCCCGACGTGCTGGAGGCCACCGGCCACACAGACAGCGGCGTCATCATGGCGGTGCGGCACACCGAATTGCCCATCCACGGCGTACAGTTCCACCCCGAGTCGATCCTCACCGAGGGCGGTCACCGCATGCTGGCCACCTGGCTGGGCTACTGCGGCGCAGCCCCCGATGAAGGTCTGGTCGCCAAGCTGGAGCAGGAAGTCGCCGATACGGTCCAGGCCGCTACCGCTCGGCTCTAGGAAGCTTCCGATCACAATGTCACTCTGAGAGACTCTGAGAGAATGTCACTCTGAGAGCGGCGCCCGCGTAGATATATCCACGACGGCGTTCTGAGCGCGACATTGCGTTTAGGAGTTGAGCGTTTAGGAGGCGAAGCTCAGCGTGATCGAGTCCCGGTAACCCACCCCGGTGCCGGCCGCCGGGCTCTGGTTCACCACGGCGTTGGACCGCTGACCACTGTTGTCAACGTTGGCGCCCTTGATGAGCACCCCGGTCCACCCCAGCGCCCGCAGGTTGGGTTCGGCGTCTACCCAGAACTGACCCAACAGGTTCGGCATCAGGAACTGGTTACCGCGCGAGACCTGCATCTGCAGCACGGCGTCCTTGGGTGCGGGCTGCCCCGGGGGCGGGCTCAGGCCGACCACCTGGCCAGCCGGCGCGGTGCTGTCCACCTCGACGGGCACGGAGTTAGGGAAGCCGGATGCCTCCAGGATCTGCCTACAGGTCTCCACCGACTGGCCCACGCAGTCGGGCACCACGACGCTGCCTGGACCGGTGCCGACGACAATGGTGATCACGTTGGTGATCGCCGACGTCGCGTTGGACGGCGGGTTGGTGCCCAGCACCTTGCCCTTGAGTTCCGGGGTCGACTCCGATTCCGAGGGCTGGACCCTGACGAAGCCGGCGTCGAGCAGCTTGCGGGTCGCGTCGGCCAGCGAGAGCCCGGCGACGTCGGGCACGCCACGCTGCTCCGGGCCGGTCGAGACGTTGATGGTGATGTCATCGCCGGCAGAGACCGCGGTGTCGGCGGCCGGGTCGGTGCTGATCACGTGGTCGGGCGGCACCGCCGAGTCGGGCTTCAGCGAGGTGCGGGTCTTGAAGCCGCGGTTCTGCAGGGCGGCGATGGCGTCCGCGGAGGCCTGATTGGTCACATCGGGCACCTGCACATCGCGCGGGCTGCTGCCTAGGGTGTTGATCGCGATGGTCACCACCACGGTCAGCACCGCCAGCACCGCCACCGCGATGAGCCAGCGCCCGATCGAGCCGTTGCCCGAAGCCGGGTTGTAACCGGCGGCCGGGATGTGCTCGGTGGGCAGCGCGCGGGCGTGCGGACCGGTGTTGTGGGTCAGCATGTTGGTGCGCTCGGCAGCGGTGAAGATCTTCGGTGCCTCGGGCGCCTCGCCGCTGTGCACCCGGATCAGGTCGGTGCGCATCTCGGCGGCACTCTGATACCGGTTCTCCGGATTCTTCGACAGGGCCTTGAGCACCACCGCATCGAGTTCCGGAGACACCCCGGCGTGCCTGCTCGAGGGCGGCACCGGATCCTCGCGGACATGTTGATAGGCCACCGCGACGGGCGAGTCCCCCACGAAGGGTGGTTCACCGGTGAGGATTTCGTAGAGGACGCAGCCCAGCGAGTACACGTCGGAGCGGGCGTCGACCTTCTCGCCGCGCGCCTGCTCCGGTGACAGGTACTGCGCGGTGCCGATGACGGCGGCAGTCTGGGTGACGTTGTTTCCCGCGTCCGCCAGCGCCCGGGCGATACCGAAATCCATCACCTTCACCGCGCCGGACTTGCTGATCATGATGTTGGCCGGTTTGACGTCGCGGTGGATGATGCCGTGCTGGTGGCTGAAGTTCAGCGCCTGGCAGGCGTCGGCGATGATCTCGATGGCCCGCTTGGGCTCCATCGGGCCCTCGGTGTGCACGATGTCGCGCAGCGTCACCCCGTCGACGTACTCCATGACGATGTAGGGCAGCGGTCCGTTGCCGGTCTCTGCCTCACCGGTGTCGTAGACGGCCACGATGGCCGGGTGATTCAGCGCGGCCGCGTTCTGGGCCTCCCGGCGGAACCGGAGATAGAAGCTGGGGTCGCGGGCCAAGTCGGCGCGCAGCACCTTGACCGCGACGTCACGGTGCAACCGGACATCGCGGGCGATGTGGACCTCGGACATCCCGCCGAACCCGAGGATCTCGCCGAGTTCGTAACGATCCGAAAGGTGCTGGGGGATGGTCACTGGGGCTCACTAGGTTCAGCGCTCGGGGGCGGTTTGGGCGGCACACCGATGACGGTGGTGCTGGTGGAGGTCTCTTGCTGGACCGGCCTGTCCCGCTTGTCCTGTGCGTTGACCACGATCAGCACGGCAATGATGATCGCCAGTGCGCCGAGCACCCCGGCGGCCCATAGCAGCGCGCGCTGGCCGGGGGAGAACGTCGGGCGCGGTGGCGGCGGACGGTGGGTTCCGGTGGTGGCCCGCGGACGTGCCGAGGTCACCGGTGGCCGGTACTCCGCGGCCGCGGCCGCACGGGCCTGGGTGCCCGACGGGATGGCGGCAGGAGTGGCTCGCACGATGGTCGGCGCCGAGTTCGGTCGTGGTGGCCGGCGTCCGGCCCGGACCGCGGCGACGGCATCGGCGAACGGCCCACCGGAGCGGTACCGGTGGTTGGGCTCCTTGGCGAGCGTGATCTCGATGAGCTCGCGCACGTTGGGTGGCAGGTCCGGCGGCAGGGGCGGCGGCTGCTCCTTGATGTGCTTCATCGCCACGGTGAGGGCGCCCTCACCGGTGAACGGCCGCTTGCCGGACACGGATTCGTAGCCGACGACGCCGAGGGAGTACACGTCGGACGCGGCGGTGGCGTCTTGGCCCAGCGCCTGTTCGGGTGCGATGTACTGGGCGGTGCCCATCACCATCCCGGTCTGGGTGACCGGGGCGGCTCCGACGGCCTTGGCGATACCGAAGTCGGTGAGCTTCACCTGTCCGGTCGGGGTGATCAGGATGTTGCCCGGCTTGACGTCGCGGTGCACCAGCCCGGCGGTGTGCGCGACCTGCAGTGCGCGGCCGGTCTGCTCGAGCATGTCCAGCGCATGGCGCAGCGAGAGCCGTCCGGTGCGCTTGATGACGGAGTTCAACGGCTCGCCGTTGACGAGTTCCATCACCAGGTACGCGGTGCGGCCCTCACCGGCATCCAACTCGGTCTCGCCGTAGTCGTAGACGCTGGCGATACCGGGGTGGTTGAGCATCGCGACGGTGCGCGCCTCGGCGCGGAACCGTTCGACGAACTCGGAGTCCTCGGAGAACTCCGCCTTGAGAACCTTGATCGCGACCTGGCGTCCTAGCCTGGTGTCGAGTCCCTCCCACACCTGTCCCATACCGCCGGTGGCGATGAGTCGCTGCAGCCGGTAGCGGCCGGACAGCGTCACTCCCACCTGGGCCGTCATGAAGTCTCCCGGAGTGCGGCGGCGATGGTGGCCCGTCCGATCGGGGCGGCCACTGCGCCGCCGGTGGCCGACAGTCGGTCTCCGCCATTCTCCACGAGTACCGCGACCGCCACCTTCGGGGCTTGCGCCGGGGCGAACGCGATGTACCAGGCGTGGGGCGGGGTGTTCCGGGGATCCGTGCCGTGCTCGGCGGTGCCCGTCTTCGATGCGATCTGCACGCCGGCGATGGCTCCCTTCTGCTGTGTCACCTGCTCGGCGCCGACCATCAAATCCGTAAGTGTAGCTGCGACCTGCGGTGACACCGCGCGCCGCTGTTCGCTGGGGGCGGTGGTGGTGATATTGGACAGGTCCGGCCCTCTGAGGGTATCGACCAGGTACGGGGTCATGGTGACGCCATTGTTGGCGATCGTCGCGGCCACCATTGCGTTCTGCAGTGGGGTGACCGCGACATCGCGCTGCCCGATGCTGGACATGCCGAGCGCTGCGGCGTCGCTGATCGGGCCGACGGTCGACTCGGCGACCTGCAGGGGGATCGGCGCGGGCGGGGAGTCGAGGCCGAACGCGCGAGCGGTGGCGCGCAGCTTGTCGGCGCCGGCGCCGATACCGAGTTCGACGAAGGCGGTGTTGCAGGACCGGGCGAATGCCTCGCGCAACGACGCCGTCGGCCCGTTACCGCAGGCGGTACCGCCGTAGTTCTCCAGCGTCGCTGTGCTGTCGGGCAGCGGGATGCGCGCGGCCGAGGTCAGCTGGGTGTCCGGGGTGCTGCCGGCCTGCAGCGCGGTCGCGGTGGTGACCACCTTGAACGTCGAGCCCGGGGGATAGGTCTCGGCGATCGCCCGGTTGACCAGCGGGGCGTCCGGATCGTCGCGCAGCTGATCCCATGTCGCGGTCTGCACGGCGCCGTCGTGGCTGGCCAGCCGATTGGGGTCATACGACGGTGCGGACACCATTGCCAGGATCTTGCCGGTGGACGGTTCCAGGGCCACCACGGCGCCCTTGCAGGGGCCGTCACAGCCCTCCGCCATGGCGTCCCAGGCGGCTTCCTGCACGTCGGGGCGCACCGTGGTGTCGACGGTGCCGCCGCGGGGGTCCCGTCCGGTGAAGAAGTCGGCCAGTCGCTTACCGAAGAGGCGCTCGTCGGAGCCGTTGAGGACGGGGTCCTCGGCGCGCTCCAGTCCGCTGCTGGAGTAGCCCAGCGAATAGAAGCCGGTGACCGGGGCGTAGGTCTGCGGGTTGGGGTAGACCCGCAGGAAACGGAAGCGGCCGTCGGTGGACACCGAATAGGCCAGCAGCTGGCCGCCCGCGGTGATCTGGCCGCGCTGGCGCGAGTATTCGTCGAGCAGCACCCGCTGGTTGCGCGGGTCGGCGCGGTAGCCGTCGGCGGTGAACACCTGGGTGAGGGTGGCGTTGGCCAGCAGCAGCACGACCATTGCCATGAAGACGACCGAGAGTCGGCGCAGGGAATTATTCATGCGCGGCCGATCACCTCGGTGGAGGCGGCGGCGATCGGCGCCGGATTGGGTCCGCGGGTGGTGCCGATCGGCCGGCGGGCCGCGTGCGAGATGCGTACCAGGATGGCCAGCAGCACATAGTTGGCCAACAGCGATGAGCCGCCGTAGGACATCCAGGGAGTGGTGAGCCCGGTCAGCGGGATCAGTTTGGTGACTCCGCCGACGACGATGAACAGCTGGATGGCCAGTGTCGACGCAAGCCCGGCCGCCAGCAGCTTGCCGAAGCTGTCCCGGACCGCGATCGCGGTGCGAAGGCCACGGATGATCAGGATGGTGTAGAGCATGAGAACGCCTGCGAGACCGACCAATCCGAGTTCCTCGCCGATCGCGGCGATGATGAAATCGGTGGACGCCGCAGGCACGCTGCCGGGCTGGCCGTTGCCGAGTCCGGTCCCGAAGATGCCGCCGGTGGCGAAGCTGAACAGCGACTGCACCATCTGATAGCCGGCACCGTCGGGGTCGGCGAACGGATCCAGCCAGTTCTGCACGCGTACCCGGACATGGCCGAAAAGTTGGTAGGCGGCCAGGCTGCCCGCGGCGAACAGGGCCAGCCCGATGACCACCCAGGAGAGTCGGTCGGTGGCCGCATAGAGCAGCACCAGGAACGATGCGTAGAGCAGCAGTGAAGTGCCCAAGTCCTTTTCGAACACCATCACGCCGACCGAGGCCACCCATGCCACCAGTAGTGGTGCCAGATCGCGTGGCCGCGGCAGGTCCACGCCGAGCACGTGCTTGCCGGCGTTGGTGAACAGTTCGCGCTTGTCCACCAGCACGGCGGCGAAGAAGATCAGCAGCAGGATCTTGGAGAATTCGGCGGGCTGGATGGAGAAGCCCTCGAATCGGATCCAGATCTTGGCGCCGTTCTGCTCGGAGAACCGGGCCGGCAGCAGAGCCGGAATCAGAAGCAGCACAAAGCCGATGAGTCCACAGGTGTAGCCGTAGCGGGCCAGCATGCGATGGTCGTGCAGCAGCGTCAGGACGATCGTGAACGCCGCGACGCCGACCAGTGTCCACAGCATCTGCTGGTCGGCGTTGCCGCCGACGGTGTCCAGACTCAGCTCGCGCTGGGCGAGGTCGAGGCGGTGAATCATCACCAGCCCCAGGCCATTCAGAAGTGCGACCACCGGGAGCAGCAGCGGATCGGCGTAAGGCGCGTAGCGGCGGATCGCCAGATGTGCAGCGCCGAACAGGGCCAGGTATCCGAGGGTGTACTGGGCGAGATCCCAGTCCAGGCCCTGTTCCTGATTGGCCTCGACGATGAGCAATGCCACGGTGGTGATCACCGCGGCGAAAATCAGCAGCGCCAGTTCGGAATTGCGACGATTGGGCAGGGGCGGGGTGACGGTGACCGGTGACTGAGGCTGGGTCGACGAGGTCATGACGCGGTCCGGCAGTTGGTGCCCGGCTCCGGCGGTGGTGGGGGCAGAACCGTGACGGTGGGGGATTGGGCGGGACTGGGCGGGAGGGAGCCGGGCGTGTTCGTCGTCGGACGCGGAGGGGGCGCGGGGCGAGCGGTACTGGGCGGCGGAGGAGTGGCGGGGCGCGGCGAGCCCGACGGCGGTCGGCTCGGAAGTGGAGCGGTGGGGGAGGCCGGGGGCCTGGTGGGGTTCGGCGCCGTCGTGGTGGTTGGCGTGCGGGTGGGCAGCGCGCAGATCGGCAACAGCGAGGTGCGAGAAAGCTCGTTGATCTGCCGGATCGCGTCATCGAGCGATCCGGAGGGCAGGCCGGCGGCGACCTGTGTGCGCTCGGATTCGCGGATGTCCTCCAGACGCAGGACTTCGCAGTCCAGCGGTTGCGCGGACTGTCCGAAACTGATCAGTGACAACTCGTTTCGGGCGTTCAGGCAACCGACCAGAAACGGCTCCTGCAGGGACAGTCCCAGAAACGAGGTCTGCACACCTCGCATGATCGCGACGGTGCCGTTCTGCTCGCCGACGTAATAGTTGTTGCGGATGATCTCGCGGGCGATGGTCAGCCCCGCCACCACTACCAGGAGGACCACCACGGCGGCGATCAGCATCCGGCGTTTGGAGCGGGGCGGTCGTTGCTCCTCGGGTTGCGTGAGAACCCTTTTGGGCGGACTGCGTTTCGGATTGAACGCCGAGGCACGGCCGGCGGCCGTGTTCGGAGGCGCGGTGTTGTCGTCCTCGCCGGAGACCGCACCGGCCAGGATCGGCTGGGTCTGGCCGTAGTCGTAGTCCACGACGTCGGCGACCACCACGGTGACGTTGTCGGGGCCACCGCCGCGCAGCGCAAGTTCGATGAGCCGGTCGGCGGCATCCACCACATCGGGAATCTGCAGCGCTTCGGCGATGGTGTCGTGGCTGACCGGATCGGACAGCCCGTCCGAACACAGTAGATAGCGGTCGCCGACCTTGGCCTCCCGCATGATCAGCGTCGGCTCGACCTCGTGCCCGGTCAGCGCCCGCATGATCAGCGACCGCTGCGGGTGGCTGTGCGCCTCCTCGGCGGTGATGCGGCCCTCGTCGACCAGCGTCTGGACGAAGGTGTCGTCCTTGGTGATCTGAGAGAGTTCACCGTCGCGCATGAGGTAGGCGCGGGAATCGCCGATGTGCACCAGTCCCAGCCGGCCGCCGGCGAACAGGATCGCGGTCAGTGTGGTGCCCATGCCCTCGAGTTCGGGGTCGGCCTCCACGTGTGCGGCGATCGCCGAGTTGCCCTCGTGCACCGCCACATTGAGCTTGTTGAGCAGGTCGCCGCCCGGCTCGTCGTCATCGAGGTGGGCCAGCGCGGCGATCACCAGCTGGGAAGCGACCTCACCGGCGGCGTGCCCGCCCATACCGTCGGCGAGGGCCAGCAACCGGGCCCCGGCGTACACCGAGTCCTCGTTGTTGGCGCGCACCAAGCCACGGTCACTGCGCGCTGCATATCTGAGCACCAGTGTCACGGACGCAACTCGATCACCGTCTTGCCGATCCGTACCGGCGTTCCCATCGGAACTCTTACCGCCGTAGTCACCTTCGCCCTGTCAAGGTATGTGCCGTTGGTCGATCCTAGGTCCTCCACGTACCATTCCGACCCCCGCGGTGACAGCCTGGCGTGCCGTGTCGAGGCGTAGTCGTCGGTGAGCACCAGGGTGGAGTCATCGGCGCGGCCGATCAGCACCGGCTGGCTGCCCAGCGTGATGCGGGTGCCTGCGAGCGCGCCTTCGGTGACGACCAGGTGCTTGGCGATGTGCCGGCTTTCCCGGTTGGGCAGCAGTGACCCGCGTAGCGCCAGCCCACGCCGCACCATGACCGCACCCGTCGGTGCGTAGATATCGGTGCGCAGGATGCGCAGCACCGACCAGATGAACAGCCACAGCAGCAGCAGGAACCCGACGCGCGTCAGCTGCAGTACTAGCCCCTGCATCCGACGTCCTCTCCGTCCCCGTCCCGTGCGACTTCCGCCGTCACGATACTGGGGCGGGTAGCGGAGCGCGGGTGAAGCGGACAGCTACGGCGCTCAGTGGACCCGGACGATGATCTCAGAGTGGCCCAGCCGGATGACGTCGCCGTCGGCGAGCTGCCATTCCTGCACCGGCGCGTTGTTCACCGTGGTGCCGTTGGTGGAGTTCAGGTCCGACAGCAGCGCGATCTGGCCGTCCCAGCGGATCTCCAGGTGCCGCCGCGACACACCCGTGTCGGGCAGCCGGAACTGGGCGTCCTGGCCGCGACCGATCACGTTGGCGCCTTCGCGCAGCTGATAGGTACGGCCGCTACCGTCATCGAGCTGCAGCGTTACGTTCGCCGCGGCACCGTAGTCGTAGCCCACGGGCTCGTCGTAACCGGCGTCGGGGTAGGCGGCATGGGCCGGCGGCTCGCCATAGCGGCCGTAGTCCGGCGCAGCAGGTGTGGCGGGCGCGTAATCGGCACGGCCGTACTGCTGGCCGCCGTAACCGCCCTGATCCGGATAGCCACCCTGGTCGGGGTAGCCGGGGGCGGGCGGGCGGCCGTAGCCCTCGTCCTGACGCGCCGGCGGGCGGTAGTCGTAATCGCCGTAGCCGGGCGGGGGTCCGGCCGGGGGCTGTCCGTAGCCGGGCGGCGGCGGCTGGCGGTAACCCTGGTCGGGGTAACCCGCCGGGGGCTGGCCGTAGCCGGCGGGCGGACGTTGCTCGTAGGACGGCGGTGGGTAACCCGGGTCGGGGTAACCACCCTGGTCCTGCGGGTAGCCGCTCTGCTCGGGGTAGACACCCGGGCGCGGTGGGTATCCGCCCTGGTCGGGATAGCCGGCCTGGTCCTGCGGGTGGCCGCCGCGTGCCTCTTCAGGCTGGCGGTACTGGTCGTCGCCGGGCCGACCCTTTCCCTGGCTTCGGTAGCTTGGGTTGTCGGTCATCGCTGGTACTCCTGGTTCTGCGGTGGACGCGCGGTCTCGTTCTGCTGGTGCGGGTTCGCGGGTGGTCGTGTCTGGGTTGACCGCTCCACGGGCGCGGAACTGTCCGGTGTGCAGGCTCGGCGATGGCTCAAATCTGACGACCACATCACCATACGTTTGCCACCCCTGGTCATGGATGAAAACCTCCAGGTGACGGGCAAATGTCCGTGATGTCCGGTCCGGGTCGGCGCTCGCCTTTTGGTAGTCAGCCTCACTGAGGGTAATGACGTAGTCGTTGGGGGCCAAAATTCGGCCGCCACCGACGTCACGAGCACGGGCCTCGGCCGCGCGGCGCAACAGCGCCTCGACCTCCTGCGGAACGATCGACCCGCCGAAGGCGCGGGCGAAGGCATCGCCGACCGTCGACTCGAGACGGCGTTCGATACGGTCTGCCAGACCCATCTCACCGCCCGTCTGTTCGTCGTCGCCTGTCGTCGGACCCCGCGTCGCGTGTCGCTCTGGCCACACTGCTCACAGGCATGTTATCGGCCTTTCCGTCAAAACTGTGACCAACAGATCTCTGAGAATTGAATAGCGCCAGGTCAGTGGGGGTGATCGCGATCGGCTTGTGGTGGTTTGGGGGCGGTGGGCGTGGAGTGATACTGTTGCGCGGTCATTCGGGCGAGTGGCGGAATGGCAGACGCGCTGGCTTCAGGTGCCAGTGTCCTTCGGGACGTGGGGGTTCAAGTCCCCCTTCGCCCACACACACAGAGCGGTTCTACGGACTGCTGACACAAAGGTCACGAAC
>WOYS01000091.1 GCA_011620645.1 Mycobacterium sp. | reverse complement strand
GCGAACGGAAAGTCCGGCAGGTCGGCGAAGCGCTCGTCGGGGGTGCGCAGAATGTTCATGGCTCAGCTAATCATGAGGATTCACGGTCATGCCGTGAGGTGCACGAAATGGCTGTACTTGCCTCCGCTCCAGCAGCCATTTCGGGTATCTCGGCGGACCGTGTCAGACGGTGCCGGCCGAGCGTGCCGCTTCCGCGTAGCCCGGCGCCAGCACCTCCATCTGTTCGATCACCAGCTTGATCGCGGCCAGTTGCTTGTCCGGCGGGTACTTATACTTCACCAACAACCGCTTGATCGATGAGCGGAGCTTCGCCCGGACGTCGTCGCGCACAGTCCAGTCTGTCTTGGTGTCCCGCTGCATCACCCCGACGAGTTCGCGGGCGATCTGTGCCAGCACATCCTCACCCTGTACTTCGACGGCGGACTCGTTCTGTGCGACGGCGTCGTAGAACGCGAGTTCGTCGTGTGACAACGGCGGGCTGAAATGCGCACCCCGGTCGCCTTCGGCGGCGACCTCCTTGGCCAACGCGATCAGCTCGGCGATCACCTCAGCCGACGTGAGCTGCTGATTGGTGTAGCGCCGCATCAGGTTGGTGAGCCGTTCCGAGAATGCGCGCTGCCGCACGACATTGCTTCTCGTCACGTGCACCGCTTCCTCGGTGATCACTGCGCGCAGGGCTTCGATGGCCAGATGCGGATTGCTCGCCGCCGCGGCCTTGGTCTCGAACTCCGGGCTGAGATCCGATAGCGACGGCTTGGGCAACCCGGCTGCATCGTAGATGTCCACGATGCCGTCGGAGGCGGTCGACTCATAGACCAATGACTCGAGCATCCGTCGGATAGCTTCCGGCACAGGCTTACCCGACGCCTGCCGCTCGTTGGCGTCGAATTTGGCCATCCACACCCGAACCTCTTCGTAGAACTTGGCAGTCGGGCGGAGCGTGTCCAAGGTCTGGCTACCTGCGCACAGCGACCACGCGCGTGACAACTGATTGGCCAGTGCGCGGAACCGATCGCCGAGCGTCGCTTCACCTTCAGCGACCTGGTTGCCGGCCGTCGCCGGTGAACGCAGGTAGTTCGTCAGCCCGACAGCGGCCTTCATCCAGCCGTGGGGCTGAGCCCCTTTCGACCGCCAGTCGTATCCCGCGCTCAGCGCGTCCAGTTGCGCAATCAACGTCTCGGTCAGCGCGACGGCTTCATCGATGTTCTTGCCGACCGGTTTCTCTCTGCGGTCGGTCTGGGTGTACTCGGCCAAAGCCTTGTTCAGGTTCTCCACCAGCGGTGCGTAGGCCACCAACAGACCATTGGGCTTCTCCCGGAAGGTGCGGTTCACGCGGGCCAACGTCTGCATCAACAGCGCGCCCTTGAGCGGGCGGTCCAGATACAGCGTGTGCAATGGCGGGGCATCGAATCCGGTCAACAACATGTTCTGGACGAGCACGATCTGCAGTTCGTCGTCGGGCTCGCGTAGCCGCTGCTGGATCGTCTTGTTCTGCGCATCGCGGCGCACATGCTTGGCCACCGGGCCCTGATCCTTGGCGCTGCCGGAGTAGACGACCTTGATGACGCCCTTGTCGACGGCATCGTCGTGCCATTCGGGTTTGAGCTTGATGATCTCCTCGTACAGCTGGGCACAAATCTCCCGGGTGGCGCCGACGATGAATGCCTTACCCGGCGCAGAGATGAACTTCCGCATCTCCGCCGAGCGGGCTTCCCAGTGCTCGACGATGTCGCGGGCCAGTGCCGTGAGTCGGTCGGGTGCACCGTAGACGGCGTTGATGACGGCCACCGATTTCTCGATCTGATCCCGCTCGACGTCATCGAGTCCGGAGGTCACCGCATCGGCGGCCTTGTCGAGATCCTCCTCGGTGACGCCCTCGACGAGGGTGACCTTGATGAGCCGGGGCTCGAAGTACACCGGGACCGTGGCCTTGTCGTTGACGGCGCGGGTCAGGTCGTAGACGTCGATGTCGGGGCCGAACACGTCGCGCGTGTCACGGTCGGCCTCGGAGATCGGAGTCCCGGTGAACGCGATGTACACCGCATTGGGCAGTGCGTCGCGGATGTGGCGGGCGTAGCCATCGAGGTCGTCGTAGTGGCTGCGGTGTGCTTCGTCGACGACCACGATGATGTTGCGTCGGCCGGTGAGCAGCGGGTGATCAGCACCGGTACTGCGCTCGGCCTTGGACAGACCGAACTTCTGCAGGGTGGTGAAGTAGATCCCGCCAGTGGTGCGGTTGGCGAGTTCTTCGCGCAGCTGGGCCCTGCTGGTGACCTTGATCGGCGATTCACCCAGGAGCCGTGAGCGGTCGAAGGTGGCGTAGAGCTGTCCGTCGAGATCCTTACGGTCGGTGACGACGACGACGGTGGGGTTCTTGAGTTTGGGCTGTTGGGCAACCAGATGGGTGTAAAGCTCCATCTCCATGGATTTGCCGGAGCCCTGGGTGTGCCAGACGACACCCGCCTTACCGTTGCTCTCCGCGGCCGCCACCGTGGAACCCACGGCCTTAGTGACGGCAAAGTATTGGTGTGGCTTGGCAATCCGCTTGACCAAGCCGTCGGCGCCGGCATCGAACGCGGTGAAGTTGCGTAGCAGTTGCAGGAACCGTTCAGGGTTGAACAGACCGTCGATCAGGTACTCGAGTTCGGTGCCGAGGTGCACATCATCGAGCGGGCTCCCGAACGTGACCGGTTTACCGTCGTCGTCGACATTCCACGGTGCGTAGTGCTCCAACGGTGTGAACGGTGTGCCGTAGCGCGCGGTGATGCCGTCACTGATGACGTTGAGGACTGCGAAGCGGAAAGCCATCGGGAATTCGCGCAGATAGGTGGCGAACTGGGCGTGCGCGGCGGGCAAGTCGGCGTACTTCGAGCCGGCCTGCTTGAGTTCGAAGAACACGACCGGCATACCGTTGACGTAAAGGACGATGTCGAACCGGCGATCGTGTTCGGCGGAGCGGATGGTCACCTGCTGGACTGCGAGGAGCTCGTTCTCCTCGGGCCGATGGCTGATCAGCCGAAGTGTCGGATTCTGTTCGATGCCATCGGAATCCACGTAGCTGATGCCGCGAAATCCGCCGACCAGATACGTGTGCAGCCGGTAGTTCTCGGCGATGGCCTCCTGAGACGACGGCTGCAGGATCACCGCACGCGCCTGGTCGAGGTATTCGGTGGGCACGTCCGGGTTGAGTTCGCGCATCTTGGCGAGCAACCGATCTGGGAGCGCCAGCTCATCCCAGCTGGTGCGGCCGTTTTCGGTGCCGGGTGCGACCGCTGAACCGTTGAGCGGCAACCACTCCTGGCGAGCCAGCGTCTCCAAAGCGACGGATTCCCATTCGGCTTCACTGAAGTCGGTCATGTGTCCCCCTCTGCGGGCCAGGGTCCTCGGCGAGTTCAGCCTCGAGTTCGGCAATGGTCGGCAGGCTGGATTCGATGTCGGCGGGCAGGCTTTCGGTGATGGCGGTCTTCCATTCGGCTACGCCGATGGGTGCGGTGTAGCCGCGCAACGCGTATTCGGCGACAACGTTGTTCTTGGTCTTGCACAACAGGAGTCCGATGGTGGGGTTGTCGTCGGGGTGGCGCAGCAGGTCGTCGGCGGCTGCCATGTAGGTGCCGAGCTGGCCGAGGTAGCTCGGGTCGAAATCACCGACCTTGAGTTCGATGACGACGAAGCAGCGCAGCCGCAGGTGGTAGAACAGCAGGTCGGTGTAGAAGTCGGCGTCACCGATCTCCAGGTGCACCTGGCGGCCGACGAACGCGAAGCCTTGACCGAGTTCGATGAGGAATTTCTCGACGTGGTCGGTCAGGGCGAGTTCAAGGTCACGCTCACGGCGGATGTCGGCGTTACCGACGAAATCGAACAGGTAGGGATCCCGTGTCGCCTGCTGCGCCATGTCGGAGTCGGCCGGCGGCAGAGTCCGCGCGAAGTTGGTGATGGCTTTGCCCGCACGGCGATGGAACTGGTTCTCGATGTGGTGGACCAGCACATCGCGGCTCCAGCCCTGCTCGATGGCTGCCTGGGCATACCATTCGCGCTGGTCAGCGCTGTCAAGTTTGTCCAGCAGGGCGACGTGGTGATACCAGGGCAATTGTGCAAGCCTGCCTTGCACAATTGTGCTGTCCGGCCAGGCTGCGGCGAAGGCACGCATGTACTTGAGGTTGCGCGCGGAGAAGCCCTTCGCGTCCGGGAAACGCACCCGCAGATCAGCCGAGAGCCGGTCGATCACCCGGGCGCCCCAGCCCTCGGCGTCCTGGCGGGCCAGGATCTCGGCGCCCACTGCCCAGTAGGTGAGGACGAGTTCGGTATTCGCCGCGGTGATTGCGCGACGGCGGCCGAGGTCAACGGCCTCAGCGATGGCGTTCAGCATGGCGGGGTACCAATCGGGCGCCGCTGTGTTCGTCGGCCATACCGGGTCGCTACCGGCAGAACTCGAATCGCCACGCGAGCCGGTCACGCCAAACCCTCCGCCGACGATTGGCACCGCGACTGAGGCACGTCAGAGCACCTCCGACAGTCGAGGTTCGACATCCTTCACGTGGATGTTGCCGGACATCAGCAACGGAAGAAGTTCATCACGAGTGCCGGTGAGTCGAAGATTCTCCATCTCTGCCGCGAGCGCCGCCGACCACAATGGACCCATGGCGGAATCCAAACGCGCGATCGATTCCTGCGGCGGTACCGCCACTACTTCATCTAGATGCCGCCGCTGGATGTGTCCCATGGTCGTGGCCTTGTCGCTTGCTATGGCCTTGAACTCAACAAGTTTCGACCGGACTGCCTCATTGACCAACCACATCGGATAGCCAGATTTCGGGATCACTTTGAAGATATGTTGATTCACGATCGCCTCTGGCCGATACCACCGGGCGACGGTGAGCGATCCGGACCACGCAAAGAGCAAGTCGCCAGGCCGTACCAAATGTTCGTCAGCGACCTCAATATCGTTGTATACGGTCGACGGCCCGAGTCCCGAGTTGAGTTCGGCGATTCGCACCACCACTCGCCCGGTGCCGGTCGCGCCTTTCGTGAATGCCCGCCCATTCACGAAATCTGACAGTTGCGATAGCGGAACCGATGGTCCGCTAGACGTCGTCTCAATCCAGATTGTTCGGGAAAGTGCCTCTGCTCCTTCTACGACGCGTTCGTTCGCCGCGATCTTGTTATCAAGCGACCGTAGAACATCTGCTATCGCTTGCTGCTCGGAAAACGCTGGTGCCGGAATTTTCACTTTGCGCAGTTCAGGTTGCCGAATGCCCAGCACAGTCGAACCCGTCGCTCTCGACGCAAGATCCGCTTGGACCGGAGCAGTTTGCAATGCGTAGTAAAGGAATCGACTGTCAAGCACTCCAGCGCGTCCACGCATGCCGAAGACTCGCTGAGCAATCAGCACCGGGTCGTCGTTCCGCAAGATCGCGACTCGGCCCAGAGGCGCTTCGCTAGTCATGATCACGTCATCGACCTTCGTTCGACGCGGCATCCACTGTTCCCAGGTCTCGATGGACGCAAACTTCGAATCGCTCAGATCCAGTGCACCTGTGCGCACGGACATACCCGAGATAACCGGCACACCGGTAAGCGCGTACGGCGGATTCTTGCCTCGGTTGTCTATCAGCAGCTCAAGCGAATCACCGAGAATGAGCTCGTTGAAGCTCACGACAGCAGCTCCAACTGTTCCCGAACCGCCTTCTCCAACCGCGCCGACTCTTCAAACGCTGCAAGGAGTTCGACCTTCAACCGGGCGATCTTCTCGTCAATCGGCTCACAGTCATCCTCAATCTCAGCCGCACCGACGTATCGCCCGGGAGTCAATGCATAGTCTGCCGCTTTGATCTCCGCCAACGTCACGGACTTACAGAAGCCCGGCACGTCTCTGTAAGTGACCCCCTTCGTTGCCGCCGATGCCGATCCGCGCCACGCGTGAAAAGTGTCGCCGATCTCCACGATGTCCTCATCGGATAGCGCCCGCTCCGCACGGTCCACCATGTAGCCCATCTCGCGGGCGTCGATAAATAGCACCTGCCCCGACCGGTCCACCGATCCATGCTTTCCGGCGGTCTTGTCCTTGGCGAAGAACCACACACACACCGGGATGCCGGTGCTTCGGAAGAGCTGTGTCGGCAAAGCGATCATGCACGCCACCAGGTCGGCCTCGACGATTTGGGCACGAATGTCGCCCTCCCCGTTGGAGTTCGACGACATTGACCCATTGGCCATCACCACACCGGCCTTACCACCCGGCGCCAGTTTATACAGAATGTGCTGGATCCAGGCGTAGTTGGCGTTGTTGGTCGGCGGCACCCCAAATCGCCAGCGCGCGTCCTCCTCGTTGCGTGACCAATCCTTGATGTTGAACGGCGGATTGGCCAGCACGTAATCCATCTGCACATCGGGATGCTGGTCACGCGCGAAGGTGTCCCCCCACCGCGCACCCAGACCTTTGTTGTCGATGCCATGGATCGCCAGGTTCATCTTGGCCATCCGCCAGGTCTCCTCGATCGACTCCTGGCCGTAGACGGCGATCTCCTTGGGATCACCGTTGTGTTCATAGATGAACTTCTCGGTCTGCACGAACATGCCTCCCGACCCGCAGCACGGGTCATACACCCGACCGCGGGAAGGCTCCAGCACCTCAACGATCACCTTGACAACACTGGGCGGGGTGAAGAACTCGCCACCCCGCTTCCCTTCCGCGCGAGCGAAATTGCCGAGAAAGTACTCGTAGACCTCCCCCATCAGGTCACGGGCCCTGCCATCACCCTGGCGGCTGAACCGGGCGCTGTTGAACAAGTCGACTAACTCACCAAGACGCCGCTGGTCGATGTTGTCCTTGTTGTAGAGCCGCGGCAAGGTGCCTTGTAGGGTCGGGTTGGCCTTCATCACGGCGTCCATCGCCTCGTCGATCAGCTGACCGATGTTCTTGGCCGGCTCACCGGCGGCGGCTGGCAGGCCCTTGGCATTCTCGGCCAGGAACGTCCACCGCGCACCTGCCGGAACGACGAACACACCATAGCCCTGGTATTCCTCAGGGTCTTCGATCAATTCTTCGACCTGATCGGCATCCAAGCCGTCGGCCTCGAGTTCCGCGCGAATCGCTTCCCTGCGCTCGTCGTACGCGTCGGATACGTACTTGAGGAACACCAGACCCAGGATCACATCCTTGTACTGGTTAGCAGACAACGATCCGCGCAGTTTGTCGGCTGCCTTCCACAGCGTGTCCCTGAGCTCCTTCATGGTCGAAGGTGCTTGCGACTCAGCCTTTTTTCTCGGAGGCATTGACGCCCTCTCCTAGTTGTTCACCGCGGCGACGCCGGGCGTGGTCGGTTGTGCATCCAATGTCAGGGCGCCGGCGGCCACCCCGGCGATCAACGTCCTCTTCAGTTCCCGGGCCGCGCCAACGCGACGAAGCGCTTCCGCCTCGTACTGCTCCACATCGGCGAGCGTCACCTCGAGCCGGGCAGCCTCATCTGCCGACATCACCGGTACCGTCCACGTCGGCCATTCCGTTCCTTCGCCGGCGATCTCGTTGATGACGGCCGTAAGCGTGCGCGGGCCGAAGTCCGCGGCGCCGCTCAGTCGAAGGATGCGTGCGGGTGACGCCACCATGGCGCCGCCGATCGGGTCGACCCATGCCCGTGGTTGTGGCCTCTCGACAAAGACGACATCGCCAGGCTCCGTACGTGCCGAACGCGGATAGAGCTGTTCGGCATCCAGCGGGTCCAGCGCGACGTCGTCCTCCGCCGGCAGAACGCGGACAGTGCCACCTGGCGCAGCATGGGACAGATCGATGCGGTTTCCGCGCTTCACCGTCAGCCTGCCATCGGCGCGCAACTCCCCCAGTGAACGATGGCGCAGCTTGAGCCGGCCCGGCGAAGGTGCGACCAAGACGTCAATCGGCTGTAGCGGCGCCGTGGTGGTCAGTGTGACGGCGTGAATCCGTTCCACGTGCGTGCCGCGGTCAACGGTACTGAGCCGTACCGCACGCGTCCCCCGAGGCACAAACGCCCCGCCCGCCAACACACCGGCGCGGTCGACGCGGCGGGCATACCGGAACGCCCGGACGTCTGTCTGCGCGAGCCCGGCGGCGATGTCCGCAGCAAAGTCGCCGAGGTCCGGTTCTGACACCGCGGCCAGATCGGTGACGCACGGCTGATGCTCGTCGGCGCCACCGAGGCACACCCACAACGCCAAGTTCTGCCGATGGGCTGCCCGCCACAGACCACGCGGAAGACGCACGGCGGCAACAACATTGCCTACCCGCAACACGTCGGCCCGCCGTCGCTGCAGGTCCCCCGCCAATGTATCGGTCAGCGCCGACGCCGATCCGACGAGCACACCGATCCGACCCGGGCCCAGCCCGAGAACCAGATTGTCAGCGCGGTCGATCGTGTCTCCGGCGTCGAGTCCCACCGCTGATACAAAAGCCACTGCGCTGCCGCGCGCCCGGCCGACGGCGGTGCCGGCGATCAGCGCCCGGCGCAGGATTTCACGGCTCTCGGAGGTGACGGCCATTCCGCATTCCGCTGCCACCGATAAGGACGCCGCGCTGCCATCGGCATGTAGCGTCGGTTCTTCCGCACCGAGGAACACCGCGCATTCGGTCACCACGCGGGCAAGAATTGCGACGGCATCAACTGTGAGTTCACGCTGGGCCAGTTCACGTTTGAGCCGGCCGCGTTCAACACGCGACAGCGCATCGGGCAGTCCGAAGGATGCTTCGACCAGTTCGTCGACGTAGCGCAGGGTTGTTTCCGACGGGAGCGTCGACCGGATCTCGCGCAGGATGAAGATGTCGTCAGGGTCGAATTCTTGCGCCAACCGAATCCGCTCCGCCGGGCTGGTGCCGCTGAGTTCGTCACCGGTGAGGGCCCGCCACGCAAGCATGACGACAACTTGTTCGAGATCCACGTCATCGGGCGCGGCGATCGCCGCCACGTCGTATTCGATTTCGCGGTTCTTGCCGCGGCGAGTGCGCTGTAGATAGTCGACGACCTCGCCGGGCGCGAATCGTTCCACCCCGTTGAGGTCGCTCACCGGATTCGGGAAGGGCATCAGCTCACCGCGGACACGCGGGCGCTTGCGCCACATGCTGACGACGGGCCGCTGTACGTTGGCGAGGTCGGCGACGTCCTGCAATGTCAATGCGCGCACAGCCGCCCCCTTCGCTCGACCTCCAAAGTAGAACAAGCCGATATAATTCTCAACAATGTGTACTGATAAGCGCGCTTATCAGAGTTCAGCATTGCTTACATAGCTGACTAGACCGATTCTCGATGACACACGCCGCACCCCGCGGCACTCACCATCGAGGAGATCCCATGACCGACCCGAAAGGCGCCCACCTGGGCACCGACCACACCACGATCGTCATCAACCAGCTGACCATCCACGACAAAGATGTCGTCCGCGAAGCACAGCGCTGGACCACCGGTGAGCGCGGCGAGGTTGTCGACGATGCCGACGTCCTCGCCACCGCCGACCTATCCGGCTTCATCGACGAGGCTGTCAAGATCGGCGCACACGCGCTGTCGGCCACCGCGCAGTCCCAGGACTCCCGGGCCATCGAGCGCATGATCAAGGAGGCCGGAGACAAGACTGCGGCAACGTCTGCGCAGGCCGCGGAGCTGACCGGTCGCACCGTCAAGGACGCCGCCAAGGCGGTGTCCAAGGCCGCGGACGATGCCAAGAAGGCGATCGTCGAGGCGGACCGGGCCAGCCGCAAGGAGTTCACAGAATCGGTGACAGCCGCCAAGACGTCGCTGAACACTGAGGTCCGGCGCATCTTCGCCGGTGACAGCCCGGAGCTGTTGGAGAAGCTTCAGCCGCTGCTCGACAAGTTCAGCACCGAACTCGACGCAAAGAGTTCCGCGAGCATCACCGAGGTGGTCACCAAGGCGGTCAAGCAGTTCGACCCGGCCGACCCGACCTCACCGATGGCCAAGCACACCGCGAGCCTGGAAGCCCGTCAGCAGCAGCTGACGGAACTGATGGGCAAGAACCACGAGGCGATCACGCAGAAGATCGACGCGATCGGCACCGCGGTGAAGGTGCAGGACGCCCGCACCACCCTGAGCAAGATCACCCCGATCAAGGGCGACACGTTCGAGAACCAGGTCAACGTCGTGCTGTCTGCAATTGCTGCAGGTCTGGGCGACGAGTACACCGACACCCGCGCGAACGTCGGGCATCTGCCGCGCTCGAAGAAGGGCGATGGGATGCTCACCGTCGATGGCGGCACGGCACGCGTGGTGCTCGAAATGACGGACTCGGCTCGCGGGGGTTGGGCCGAGTACCTGGACGAGGCCGAGCGCAACCGCCATGCCGCGGCATCGCTCGGCCTCGTCCGAACCCCCGACCAGAACGCGGGCCAGTCGATTCGCGTCATCGGATCGCGGCGCATCGTGCTCGCCTTCGACCCCACCGCCGATGATCCCGACCTGGTCCGCACGGTCATCATGCTGCTGCGCACCGCAGCTCTGGCAGCCTCCACCCGCCGCGGCGCCGAACAGCTGTCGACCGCCGAGGAGAAGATCTCCGAGGCCGTCACCCAGCTGGATCGGATCGACGATATCAAGAAGGCCGCCGGCTCCATCCACAAGAACGCCGACAAGATCGAAACCGGATGCACTGCAGTCACTTCCGGCATCCATCGGCTGCTTTCGGAGGCACTGGCCGCTATCGCCGATGCGCAGACCGACACCGACATGACCGACGGGTCCGGCACCGCCGTCGCCTGATTGCGCACCTACCGCCCTCCTCCACCGGAAGATCAGCGCGACAAGGCAGCGCGAAGGTGCGGGATCAAATCGCCGCGATCGCCTACGGTGACGTCGTCGACGCCGAGCCAACCGGCCATCGACGTCAGCTCGCCGGCCAGCGCTGCGGCCACCCGCGCCCGGTCCTGCCCCACCTCGGTGAACGCACCCACCACGTTCAGCGCCCCGTCGGCGCGTTTGAGATCGACCCGCCCCACCAGTTCACCGTCGAGCAGGAAAGGCCAGACGTAATAACCGAATTGGCGCTTGGGCGCCGGCGTGTAGATCTCGATGCGGTAGTGAAATCCGAACAGCCGCTCCATCCGCGGCCGGAAGAAGATCAACGGATCGAACGGGCACAGCAGCGCGGTACCGCGATCGCGGCGGGGCACCTTCTGCCCGGCACGCAGGTAAGCCGGGGCGTTCCAGCCCGCCACATCGACCGGCTCCAATTCGCCCTCGGCCACCAGCACAGCGACCGCCGGCCTGCTCTGCTTGGGGTTGAGCCGGAAATAGTCACGCAGATCGGGTTCGGTGCCCACCCCCAACGCCCCGGCGGCCCGCAGGATCAGCTCGCGCACCGCCTCCTCGTCGGAGACCTGGCGCGCCAGCACCTCCGGTGGCAGCACGCGTTCGGTGAGGTCGTAGTGGCGGGCGAACCCGACCCGCGTCGCGGTGGTGAGCACACCCGATGACCACAACGCTTCGGCCACCCACTTGGTGTCGCTGCGGTCCCACCAGGGACCCTTGCGGCCACGGGATCCGGCCTCCAGATGCGCCTCGATCTGGCCCGCGGTCGAGGGGCCCAGCTCGGCGATCGCGGTGACGATACCCTCGGCCAGTCGGGCGTTCTTCTTGACAATCTCGGTGCCCCAGCGGCCGTGTTCGTACTCGGCCATCCGCCACCGCAGCAGCGACCAGTCGTCCACGGCCATCAGTGCGGCCTCGTGCGCCCAATACTCCACCAGCAGCCGGGGTGCCCTGGCGGTGTGCGTCCACGCCGCTCGGTCCAGGACCTCGCGGTCATACGGACCCAACCGGCTGAACACCGGCGCATAGTGGGCGCGCACCGCCACCGAAACCGAATCCAGTTGCAGCACCTGAATCCTGGAGATGAGGCGTTTCAGGTGTCCGCGGGTCAGCACGCCGGGCTTGGGCTCGTGGAAGCCCTGGGCGGCGACGGCGACCCGTCGGGCCTGTGCGGCGGTCAGCGTGGGCACGCCGCCATCGTTCCCTACGACACCGACATGTGTGTCAGCGCGGCTCGGTCATGTCCTGACGTAGCTGTTGAAGCGATAGCGCAGTCCCGAACGGCTCGTCAGCCAGTCCCCGTCGGTGCCGACCCAGGACCCGTCCAGAACGGGAGCCATTGCGTCGTCGTCATCGCGCGGCAGATCGATATCGATCTCGGTGACCTCGCACCGCTCGGCCAGCGGTAGCGCCACGCCGTACAGCTGGGCGCCGCCGATCACCCACATGTCCCCGGCCTGCGGCAGCTCGGTGACCACCTCGGCACCCTCGGCCCGATAGCCGGCGTCGCGTGACACCACAATGTTGCGGCGTCCCGGCAGCGGCCGCACCGTGTCCGGAAGCGACTCCCAGGTCAGCCGGCCCATCACCACGGTCTGCCCCAGCGTCAGCTCCTTGAACCGGGCCTGGTCCTCGGGCAGCTGCCAGGGAATGCCGTTGCCTCGGCCGATCACACCGGAGGTGGACTGCGCCCAGATCAACCTGAAGGTCACACCGCCACCGGGGCCTTGATCCCCGGGTGCGGGTCGTAATTCACGATCGCGATGTCCTCGTAGGTGTAGTCGAAGATCGAATCACGAGGCGCGAGAACGAGTTCCGGATACGGCCGCGGGTCGCGGGACAGCTGAAGCTGCACCTGATCGACATGATTGTCGTAGATGTGGCAGTCGCCGCCGGTCCAGACGAACTCCCCGACCTCCAGCCCGGCCTGCGCGGCCATCATGTGCGTCAGCAGCGCGTAGCTGGCGATGTTGAACGGCACGCCGAGGAACAGGTCCGCGCTGCGCTGGTACAGCTGACAGGACAGCTTCTCGTCGGCGACATAGAACTGGAAGAACGCATGACACGGCGGCAGCGCCATCTGCGGGATCTCACCCACATTCCAGGCCGAAACGATGTTGCGGCGGCTGTCGGGGTCACGCTTGAGCAGATCCAGCGCGTTGGTGATCTGGTCGATGTGTTCCCCGGACGGCGTCGGCCAGGACCGCCACTGCACCCCGTACACCGGACCCAGATCACCTGTGTCAGAAGCCCACTCGTCCCAGATGGTGACGCCGCGCTCCTGCAGCCAGCGCACGTTCGAGTCGCCCCGCAGAAACCACAGCAGCTCGTGGACGATCGACTTGGTGTGCACCTTCTTGGTGGTGATCAGCGGGAAACCGGCGGCCAGATCGTAGCGCAACTGGTGCCCGAACACGCTGCGGGTGCCGGTGCCGGTGCGATCAGATTTCGGTGCCCCATGGGCCATGACCAGGCGCAGCAGATCCTCATAGGGGGTCGCAATGGGCACGCGGCCAGCTTACGTCGGGCCGCTTGGAGTAGAACGGATGCCATGCCGATCGCGCACGACACCATCACCACCGACGATGGCACCTGCCGGGTCACCGTCGCGAAGCCCGATGGGGACGGGCCGTGGCCCGCGGTGGTGATGTACCCGGACGCCGGCGGCATCCGGACCACCTTCGACGAGATGGCCGCCCAGCTGGCCGGCTACGGCTATGTCGTGCTGGTGCCCGATGTGTATTACCGCGACCAGGGCTGGGCACCGTTCGACATGGGCACGGTGTTCGCCGATGAAGAAGAACGCAAGCGGCTGTTCGGCATGATCTCCACGGTCACCCCGGACATCATGGCCGCCGACGCGGCCGCGTTGTTCGACTATCTGCAGGCGCGTCCCGACGTGGCCGGTGAGAAGTTCGGCACCACCGGATACTGCATGGGCGGGCGAACCTCGCTGGTGGTCGCGGGCCGTGTCCCCGACCGGGTCGCGGCGGCGATGTCGTTTCACGGCGGCGGACTGGCCGGTGACGACCCGGGCAGCCCGCACCTGCTCGCGGACCGCATCAAGGCCACGGTCTACGTCGGTGGCGCACGCGACGACGCGTCGTTCACCGTCGAGCAGTCGTTGATCCTGGAGGCGGCGCTGACCGAGGCGGGCGTCCGGCACACCATCGAGTTCTATTCAGCTGCACATGGTTTCGCAGTACCGGACAATATTCCCTACGACGAGGCGGCGGCCCGGCAGCACTGGGAGGCGATGTCTGAGGTGTTCGGCAGCACGTTGAGCTGACTACGCGTCGTCGCGGTGCAGATAGGTGCGTATCGCGCGTGCGATGCCGCGGCCCGCATAGATGCCGGTGGCCGCCGACAGCACGATCATCGCGACGAACATCACCAGCCAGTTCGTGCGGGCGTGGCTGACGTTCCACCAGATGATCGTGAACAACACCGCACAGAGGAACAGCACGATGTCGCGCCAGTTCCCGCGGTAGGACAGCGCGGCATCCCGTAGTTCCCGGCTACGTTCGCCGGCGGTGAGCAATTCGTCGATCCGTTGATCGATGCTCGCCTGCAATCGTGCACGCCGGTCGGGTTGGTCGGCCGGAATCCGCTCCAGCAGATCGAGGTCCTTGGCGATCATGCCCCGCACGTCGGGCGGTTTCAGACTGCCCGCGACGACACCCAGCATGGCGCCACCTGCGATCGGCGCTGCTCCCAGTGCGAGTTCGGCGATTCCCGGCATCATTCCCCCTCTGTCACTTCATCGCGGTCGGCAGTGAACGTTGAATTCCAGGGCCGCACCCGAACGCGATGGGAACTCTTGGTCGAGTTGGACACACCGACGCTACCGTAGGCGGGTGCGCCTGCTGCTGACCCGAGAGCCACTCACGTCCGTCCGCAGTCATGCCAACACCGTATTGAAGAGCAATTCCGACGTCAGGAGGCACGCCGTGCAGCGTGCCAATAGGCGTTACGCCATCAGGGACGCTGCGACGGTCGCGCCGAGGTTCCAGCACGCCTCCAGATCCGCCTTGGTCGGCTTGCCTGACACCACAACGTAATCCGCGGCCTTAGCCCATCCCAGCCCGGCGGTGATCCCGTCGACAGCGCGCTCGGCTCCCTCGGTGCCCTCGTTGCCGTGCAGCCAGAGCCCGAACGGCCTGCCCCGCGTCGAGTCGAGAAGCTGGTAATATGACTGGTCGAACGCAAGCTTGAGCGCACCGCTGATATAGCCGAGATTGGCTGGGCTCCCCAGTAGGTAGCCGTCGGCCTCCAACATCTCGACCGGGGACACCGTGAGAGCCGGTCGCCGGACAACCTCAACACCCTCGATCTCAGGGTCGGTCGCACCGGCCACCACCGCCTCAAACATCTCCTGGCAGTGCGGCGACGGGGTGTGGTGAATGATCAACAGACGTGGCACGGGCGACCTCCTCAGATCGAGTCGAAGAAGTCCTCGTCAAGCCGGTAGAGCGTTACCGTTTGCTCCGGTTGAACCCCGATGCCGTACTGCACCAACAGCTCGGCGAGGCGTGCGCCGTCGATCAGTTCTATCCGTGCGGGAATCCGATCCGCCTCCGTGCGGGCACCGGACGTGAACCGTGAGGTCGTAATGAACACGCCACGGTCGCCCTGCTTACCTTGCAGCGCCCCGGCGAACTCATGAATCTTCGGCCGGTCGACTGCGGTGTCGGTGAACCGCTTAGCCTGCACATAGATGCGGTCCAGCCCAAGCGGGTCTTGACTGATGATCCCGTCAATCCCGGCGTCGCCGGAGGCGGCGGTGCGGTTGACCGAACCTGCTTTGCCATATCCCATTTTGTCGAGCAGTCGAAGCACCAACTCCTCAAAGCCGGTCGGTGTCAGCTTAAGAGCCGCCAACAGCACCTCGCTTTCCACAACAGCTCGGTTGACCAGGACCGCGCTTTCGACGAGGTCGTTGGGCGTCCTGCTGTCCTCGGCTATAGGCGGTGTGTCGGTGCTGCCGCCGTCCTCACTCGCAGTCTTATCGCGCTTTCGCTCACGGAACCCGACGTAGGCCGGATACCCCTCCAGCGCCTTCATGTCGATCCGCTCAGGGTGCTTGTCGAGGGCTGCGCGGCCTTGCGCCGAGATCACCTTGAGACCTCGACCTGCGCTGTCGATGAGTCCCGCTTGGGTGAGATGAGTCAGCGTCCACCCGACGCGGTTAGCCATCTTCTTCGCCGTCTTGCTCGGCAGCATCTCGGATCGTTCCTCGGCGGTGAGGCCGAACTGATCCGACATCGCGTCAGTGATGTCCCTCGACCGATAGACCTGGCCGTCAGCCACGTAGGCGAGGACGGGCCGCATCAGTGTCTGGAAGTCAGGAATCGCCACGACAGTCTACCCCAGTCCTCGTGGGCACAACCAAGTCCGCGTAACGATCTCACAGCGGTCTAGGACAATGGACGATCATCAGGCGTGGCACCAGCGTCACCCCCTCAATTGGTGAATTAGAACCACCGGGCAAGCGCCCACGGCGGCCCCTCGCCCACGTTCCATCGACTCCGCGCCATCACGGCATCCATGAACGTACTCCCAGATGCCACGTCCCAGTCTGGCCACGCGGGTACAGCGATCGAGTTGGCGATGCTGGTATCCGGCGACTCGAAACAAAACTCGTTGGACGCCGCTGCTACCTCAAAGTTCACCTGTTTCGTCTCCGATTCGAGCAACTCATGAGGGCGTTGCAGGTTCCGGCCGGCCACTGTCAGCACGATAAGACGATGCGGGCTGATCGGAAACAAGCCGATCGGAGACGAAAGCCAACTTCCCTGCTGCCAGCGTGGTCGCAGTGCCCCGCCAAGGTAGACCACGGGCTCGTCACATGTCAGCAGGGCGGAAGGACTGTCGATGAGCCACCACGACCGCTGCATCGCAAAATACGGGACGGCCTGGTTCCGCCACACTCCGATCGCGCTTTCGATTGCGCGTGGCTTCCGTTCTTCGCTTATCAGCGGCTGCGTCAGGAACTGCTGCAAGATCGCGTCGTGACCGTGCGATGAGTAAGGAATCTCGTACAGCCGACAAACAAAGGGCAGTAAGGGACTGAGAACCTCGGCGCGCCCAAAGCGATTGAGCGCGTCCTCGATTCTTAGCTCTTGACTCCGCTTTCTGAGTGTCCGCTGATCCTGCAGGGCTACCAACACGGCCAGGTTCTCGATCAGGTCGCGGTCAGCAACTCGTCCCGCAGGCAGCTGGTCGAGGTCTCGTAGCCACCCAGCGGCATCACTCTCAATGCGTGACATGTGCTTCTCAAGCCAGCGGGTCGGATAGTCAGGCTCTAGATCATCGGCTGCGATCGTGTAGAGGTTGGCTTGATTCGCGACTTCATCAGGCCGTTGGTCGTAAACGTCGCCGGTGGCCATCTTTGTCAGTCGAACCTTGCCGTCTGTCGCCGCCCATCGGCGGAGGTACATCTGCGGAACGTAGTGGTGACGCTTTCCGACACTGGCTTCTGACGCCTGCTGCTTCGACACTTCGATCTCAGCATCGGAGGTCCAGCGGCGTCTCACAAGCACCCATTCGCAGTAGTAAGAGACCTAATTGCACAAATATGCTTGAGGGCACCCGAGACGTAGCCGAGGTTCGCCGGTGTGCCCAACAGGTAGCCGTCAGCCTCCAAGAACTCGACCGGCGACACCGTGAGAGCCGGTCGCCGCA
>WOYS01000024.1 GCA_011620645.1 Mycobacterium sp. | reverse complement strand
GCACCGGCCCGTTCAAGGACACCGCCCCAAACCCCCTTGTTCAGCGGCCTCCTAGTGGTGTGTCACGTAAATAGTTAACTGCATGTTCGGCATTCTGTGATGTTCGGCATTCTGTGTTGATGAGTCTAGGAGGGCACTGAATAACCCGCCATAACCCGTCCGGCGGGTGGCGTGCCTTACGGCTTTGGGCGGCGTGTCGTGTGATGATGTTGTGGTGCAAGGGATTACGCGGTCGAAGCGGGAGTTGTTGGACGCGCGGCGTGTTCGCGTTTTTGGCTGAGCACCGGACGGTGACCTTCGGCGCGGCGTGCGCCGACTGCCCGCTGCGATCCCGTTGCACCACCGTCAAAGACGGCCGGTCCATGACCATCCACCCGCACGAGGGGTTGCTGCGCACCGCCCGCGCCCCACAGTTCAAACAGGACTATCCCACCCGATCGATGATCGAGCGGATCATCGCCTGGACCGCCACCCAGAACGGACACCGCGTCAAGCTACGCTACCTCGGCGTCGACAAGAACCACGCCTCGCTGCGGACCCGCTGCGCCGCAATCAATCTCCGCACCCTCATCAAGATCCGACCTACCCGCGATCCCCGTTGTTCAGTGGCCTCGCTAGCCGACGCTGGCTTGCGCCGTCGCGGCGCGCTGGCCCTTGATGGCGTTTCTGATCGGCCTGTCTACGGACGGCTTGCCGTCGGCGCCGACGGCTGGGCGGCTGGTCGAACGTGTGGTTCGATCCGGGCGCTCTCCGTCGTATCCCGCATCGATGATTCTGCGCGGCGGCTTGTCGATGGCGTCGACCAACTTCGAGTCCATGCCTGTGTCGCGAAGTGGTTGTGTCAGCGGCAGGTCCTTGGTCGGGAACGGGTAGTGCGTGGTGTCGCGCTGCAGGCTGTTGGTGCTGTGGGTGACGATGACGTCGTCGCTGGTCGACGGTGTGGTTCGATCCGGGCGCTCTCCGTCGTATCCCGCGTCGATGATTCTGCGCAGCGGCTTGTCGATGGCGTCGACCAACTCCGAGTCTACGCCTGCGTCGCGAAGTGGTTGTGTCAGCGGCAGGTCCTTGGTCGGGAACAGGTAGTGCGTGGTCTCGCCCTGCAGGCTGTTGGTGCTGTGGGTGACGATGACGTCGGGGGCATTCGGGTTCAGGCCGCCGTAATTCGGGTGCAGGTAGATGCCTCCCGCGAGGGCGTTGAGGTCGGCGACGACGTTGAGCGGGTGATCGGGGAAGTCGGCCACCCCGTCGTACTCCCGGACGTACTCGATCGTGTCGTACGGCGTGACGGGCGGCGGACCGGTGAAGGTGACGTTCAGGATCGGGACGTACAGCGGCGAGAACTTGGCGAGCACACCACCGTCGGAGTTTGTCGGATCCGAGACCGTCACGAAGGTGACGTCCTGTGGAGGATCGTCCTGCGCCATCAGCCTGCGCTTCTCGTAGTTGAGCACCACGGCGCCCTCGCTGATACCCACCATGGTGATGTGGCCCGACGTGTTCTGCACTTCCTCGTCGAGAGCGTCGACGCCCTGCGCGACGGAGTCGTCCATCGTGATGGAGCCCGCCACCGGCCACAGTTGCGCCGGATAGTCGATCCCGACGAGGTCGTCCGGCGGGATGAATCCCTGGTCGACCAACGCCTGCATCTTGGCCAGGCTGGGCTTGCCGCCGACGCCGGTGGCGCCAGCCACCACCAACGTGGTGGCTCCAGCGATCGGGACTCCCATCACCAGCGTCGCGACCGCCCCAGCCGCCAGTAATGCCTTGCCCATGGCTGCCCCCGCCCGCCTCGAATTGACCCCTTAGAACAAATTCCTAGCACAACCAGGGCCACTAGTCACGCCGAGCCGAAAGGGATCGCTACTGCTTCAGCACCTGCAGCCGGCGGATCGCTTCCTCCATGGTCTCGTCGCGCTTGCAGAAGGCGAAGCGCACCAGGTGATTCCAGTCGCCGATGTGCGGGGAATGGGATCCCAGAACGCCGACATCGGAATGGTCGCGACACCCGCTCGCTCGGGGAGTTCGGCGCAGAAGGTGGCGCTGTCGGCGTAGCCGAGGGGGCGAGGGTCGGCGCAGAGGAAGTAGGTGCCGAAGCTGTTGAGCACGTCGAAGCCGATGTCGGCGAGCGCGGCCGCCAGCCGGTCGCGGTTGCCCTGGAACGAGGCACGCAGGATTGCCGCCCACGCGTCCTCGGTGTCGAGAGCCTGGGCAACCGCCGGCTGGAAGGGTGCCCCGCCGACGTAGGTGAGAAACTGCATTGGCGGCGCGCACGCCGGCAATGAGATCGGCTGGCCCGCAAGCCCATCCGATCTTCCAGCCGGTCACGTTGAACATCTTCGCCGCGCTGGAGATGGTGACCGTCCGCTCCGCCATCCCAGGAAATCCGGCAGGCCGCGCGATCGCGGGCGGTTCCGCTTCCGTCGCGACGATGCCCATCGGATTGTGCGGTGAGTTGACGATGATCGCGCGGGTGCGTGGCGTGAGCGCCCGACGCAGCGCGTCGACGTCGATCGCGAACCCGCGCCCGTCGGCGACCAACGGCACGGCGACCCGATGACAGCCCGCCATCGCGATGACGGGTGCGTAGGAGTCGTAGAACGGCTCGATCAGCAGAACCTCGAAGCCGGGCTCGACGAGGCCGATGACGGACGCCGCGATCGCCTCCGTGGCACCCACGGTGACCAACACTTCGGTGTGGGGGTCGTAGCTGATGCCGAAGTGGCGCTGGCGTTGTGCGGCCTGGGCCTGCGCCATCAGCTGCGTGGAGCGCTGAGCGCGCTGCCCCCGCGCGAAGTCCTCAACCGCCACATCGCCCTTGTTCACCCGGGTAAGTACAGCTTGGTGGTACCGCTGGGATCGCCGGCGCATCTCACGATCGAACCCCGATGCGATTGAATCCCACCGACGAATACGCCTCGACGCTCACCGACATCAGCGGTGCCCAGTGGACCTGCGACGCATCGATGGCGAATCGGGTCTCATCCCCGTGACTCACCGGAATCGTCAGCCTTCAAGGGTCACCCGACATGACGGCGAGGGACCCTCAGCGAGAGCCTGCGCTCAGCAGCGTCGGCTCGCCGTCGCCTGCCTTGGTCTCCTTGCATGGATCGTGGACCGGACTCGGTCATCGAGGGTTGAGTTGCCCCTCACCCTGGTGACCATGATGTTCCAGGTGAAGATCGGCATCCGGAACATCGTCATGCCAGGGGCGCATACAGATCACCGTGGTGATCATGTTGACCGCCCCAAGGACGGTGCCCAGCCCGGACACGATGAGGCAGGAACAGCCAGAACGGCAAGGCGTTCAGGCGTAGGAACGCGACGTCGGGCGCGCCGATCTGCAGTGGCAGCACCAGGTGGGCGAAGCCGAACACGATCGGGGTGGCATACAACAGCAACATCAGCGTGCCATGCATGGTGAACAGTTGGTTGTACTGCTCATTGGACAGGAACTGCAGTCCGGGCAGCGCCAGCTCAGTCCGGATGAACAGGGCCATCAGGCCGCCGCTGAAGAAGAAGAAGAAGCAGGCGATCATGTACATCATGCCGATCATCTTGTGATCGGTGGTGGTGATGAGCTTGTAGATGAGGTTGCCCTTGGGGCCCATC
>WOYS01000019.1:1686-17890 GCA_011620645.1 Mycobacterium sp. | reverse complement strand
GGCGTGCCCGAGGCCCTGGAGGAACTCGCCCAGCTCGGTCGCACCCTGTGGCGTCGCCGCGCCGACGTGCTGGCCTACTTCGACCACCACGCCTCCAACGGACCCACCGAAGCCATCAACGGCCGCCTCGAAGCGCTCCGCCGCAACGCCCTCGGGTTCAGAAATCTCACCCACTACCGAATCCGCTCACTGCTGCACTGCGGCAACCTTGCCCAACGGATCGATGCACTCTAAATCCGGAAGAGCCCCTGACCCTGCGGGTTCCCGAACCTGGCCCTGGGCACCCGAATTCGCCGCCGCCGTCACCCGCGTCCGCGCCATCCCCTGAGCCGCGGACCCCGTGTCCGTACAACCCCAAGAAAGGAGCAGCCACCCGGGACCAAGGAACCCGGCGTCAGCGCACGACACGCGGCGGTGCCGCCTACCGAGAACCCGGGAAATCAAGATCAACTCATGAACTCAGCAGCCGCCACGGGAGAACTCGGGCGACCGTAGTATTTTGAGGTCTGCGGACGCGGAAAGGAACATGCTGGTAATGGACCTGCTCCGTCAGGGCGTCCAAGCCTCCAATGCGCAGGTCGGCACGATGGTCCACCTTGCCGTTCAGGATTTGTGCCCACAGATCCCCTACCGTTAGCGCCAGAAAGGAAAACAGTGATTCGTATGAGCACCTCTTGCCGACGGTGCAGTCGCACGTTCATGGCCTTTTTGCCTCTGTCGACCGCAGCGGCGATGGTGCTTGCATCCACGGCATTTGCTGAAACCGATTTGGGCGGCACCGGACCGCGTCCTGGTGAACCGAAGTTCGTCAACGGGGCGGCCAGCCTAGGGCTCAAGTCCGGGGATGGCAGCCAGATGTTGGTCAACGCGAGTGCAAGTACCCATGCCGGTTCGCGCAAAGGGAGGACTCGTGAATCCGGAACCGAGGCCGTCTACGGGGCCGTTCAAGGTTGGGCATTGGATCACCGCGCGAGAGCTGTCGTTAATTTCGTCTTGGACGATCTGAGCCCTAATGCTCCACCACCTAGCGGGGGTGATCAGGCGAGCGCGGAGCAGGCGATCAAGAACGGTTATGTTGAGAAGCTCGCTCATTGCTACGCAACCCGAAACGCGGTTGCCAATGTCCAGTCGATCACCTGGGATCCGCCCGGTTTTTCCCCGGTCACGGGTGGATCGGGAACCATTCACGACGCCGACCCTCGACTCGGCGGTCAGTTCTTAGCCACGCCAATTGGGGGCGGCCGATGGGACATACAATATCAATGGTGCTGACGAATCAATGGTGCTGACGACTGCTGACGACCAGGTTGGTGCTTGCCGACAGATTTACTCCGACCATATATATATCCCGCGATCCGGTAAATGCGTTATGTTTCGGCCCCGGGGGTGCGCTGGACGAACTTTCGCTTGAGTGACAGCCGACGGCGATGGGCAATCGCTACAACCAAGAGGATGCGAATAGCGGCTCTTCGCATTTAGCAGTGGCTTTGGAGCCGGCTGGGTGTGACTCGCCGTGATTGGCGGGTGCAGGCCCACCGTACTCGGCGGCGTTGGTTGTCGGGGTTGCGGAAGCCGAAGGCGATGCGGCCGACGTGTTTGACGATGCGGTTGTAGCCTTCGCTGCGGGCGTTGGTCAGTCCGGTTTGCAGGCTCTTCGATTTTGACCGGGCAATCAGCATGAAGCCTGGGTTGCGGCCCGCTGTTTGCGGGTGCAGTGGACGCCTTGTACGCGCCGCGAGGGCCGGTCGCGGGCGACGGTGCACCGTTCAGGGTCAGCCTTGAGTGTGCTCATGAGTCGTTTGGCTTTCTTAGTCATTCGATGAAGATTCGATAAAGCCGGCACTTGAAGCTTGATCAGCTCGCATCGTCAACCGCCTCCCCCTTCGTCATCGGAGACCTCGAAGCGCGTCGATTCGGCATCTGCAGGGCCGCGAAGAACCGACCCTTGCAACATACCCTCTGGGGGTATAATTGGGCTCACGCATACCCGGTATGGGTGTCACGCCAGTTGAAGATGGGGGATTCGACGACGCTCACCACTGCCCGGCACCGGGTTCGGGTTCGGCGGCTACATCACCGATAAGGACAAGTACCTCAAACGGTTGAAACGCATTGAGGGACAAGCCCGGGGTATCAGCCGGATGATCGAGGAAGAACGCAGTTGCATCGCGCGAACTGACACTTGAGTCTCCACAAGGAGAGCACAACATGACTGATTACGAAGACCACCCAATAGCGACATCGCCCGCCAGCGTTCATGCCAACCACGACGGCCACGGCGAGCACGCCGTTCACGAAACCAACACCCACCGCGACAACCATGCTGACCACGGGGGTCATGCCGGCCACGGCGCCGATCACGTTGCTCAGTTTCGGAAGCTCTTCTGGATCAACCTGATCATCGCCATCCCGGTCATCGCATTCTCGACCATGTTCGCAATGCTGCTCGGCTACGAAGTGCCCGAGGTTCCCGGCGCCCGCTGGATCGCGCCACTGCTGGGCACGGTCATGTACGTCGTCGGCGGTCGCCCCTTCCTCACCGGCGCCGCCAGCGAAATCCATTCCCGCAAACCGGGAATGATGCTGCTCATCGGTCTGGCCATCACCGTCGCATTCTTCGCCTCCTGGGGCGCAAGCCTGGGCCTGCTCCACCACGAACTGGAGTTCTGGTGGGAACTGGCGCTGCTGATCGTCATCATGCTGCTTGGCCACTGGGTCGAAATGCGCTCCCTCGCTCAGACCACCTCCGCACTGGACTCCCTAGCCGCACTGCTTCCCGACGAGGCCGAAAGGGTCGACGGCGACCGCATCATCACTGTCTCAGCCGCCGACCTCCAGGTTGGAGATCTAGTGGTCGTCCGACCCGGCGGCAGCGTCCCCGCCGACGGCAGAATCGTCGACGGACGTGCGGACATGGACGAGTCGATGGTGACCGGCGAATCGCGGCCGGTGGCCCGCGGCGTCGGAGATGCTGTGACGGCCGGAACTGTCGCCACCGATTCAGGCTTGCGGGTCGAAATCACCGCCACCGGCGACGACACCGCGCTGGCGGGAATCCAGCGCCTGGTCACCGAAGCGCAGAACTCTTCCTCGCGAGCCCAACGTCTCGCCGACCGGGCGGCGGGCTGGCTGTTCTGGTTCGCTCTAGGGGCCGCCGCCATCACAGCTGTGGCGTGGTCGAGTATCGGAGACCCCGACGCCTCCGTCGTCCGGGCGATCACTGTTCTCGTCATCGCGTGTCCCCATGCGTTGGGCTTGGCGATACCACTGGTCGTATCGATCGCTACCGAACGAGCCGCGCGGGGCGGCGTGCTGATTAAGGACCGTCTCGCACTTGAAGGCATGCGCACCGTCGATGCCGTGCTCTTCGACAAAACCGGCACCCTGACCAAGGGCGAACCGACCGTGACCGCGGTCGAGGCCCGCAGCGAACTCGACGACGACACCGTGCTCGCCCTGGCGGCCGCCGCCGAGGCCGATAGTGAACACCCCCTGGCACGGGCAATCGTGAAAGCCGCAGAGGAGCGCGCACTCACTGTGCCGCGCGCCACCGGCTTTTCGTCATCTCCGGCGGTGGGAGTGACTGCGACGGTTGGGGAGCACGAGATCCGGGTGGGCGGCCCCCGCCTGCTCGACGAGATCGGCGGACAGGAAGTCAGCAACGCCACTGCGTGGCGCGAGGAGGGCGCCATCATCTTGCACGTCGTCCGCGACGGAGCTGTGCTCGGCGGCCTGCGCCTGGCTGACGAAATCCGCCCCGAATCGCGCGAAGCGGTCGATGCCTTGCACAAGCTCGGCGTCGAGGTGATCATGATCACCGGTGACGCCGAGGCGGTCGCCCAGGCGGTGAGCCGCGAACTCGGCATCGACCGGGTGTTCGCTGGTGTGCGCCCGGAGGACAAGGCGTCGAAGGTATCTGCCCTGCAGCACGAGGGCAAAAAGGTCGCCATGGTCGGCGATGGTGTCAACGATGCCCCCGCGTTGGCGCTGGCCGACGTCGGCATCGCGATCGGCGCCGGCACCGACGTCGCCATCGCCTCTGCCGGTGTCATCCTCGCTAGTTCCGACCCGCGCTCGGTGTTGTCGGTCATCGAACTCTCCCGTGCCAGCTACCGAAAGATGAAGCAGAACCTCTGGTGGGGGGCCGGTTACAACCTCATTGCAGTGCCATTGGCTGCCGGTGTGCTCGCACCGATCGGGTTTGTGCTGCCGATGTCAGTCGGAGCGATCTTGATGTCCTTGTCGACGATCGTCGTGGCGCTCAACGCGCAACTGTTACGCCGCCTCGACCTGAGTCCCGAGGCCAGCACACGCGCGGTTCTCAATCGCTAGCGGGGGACCGTTACCATTGGGAAGATCCCCGCTCTCCAGTCCCGCAACCGGCAGGCACACGATCCCGACCTTGCTCGCGAACTGTGGGAGCGAACCAGCGGTTCCCTGTAAGACAGCGAACCAGCGGTTCCCTGTAAGACACGATCAGACTCGCCTCGTCTCTCTGGAAACGAGACGATGAGGTCAGTTGCAGCCCCCGGCGGAGACCCATCGCCCGTTATAGCCGATGCAGCCGCTGACGTTCGAGCCGGGCGGTGGTGGCGGGTCTTCGGGCAGCGGGGCGTAGTAGGCCGGTGGTGGCACGTAGGGGGCCACAGCGTCGGCGATGTTGACGCATCCCCCGACGGAGATCCGGCGCCCGGCACTGGCGCACACGTCCGCGCTGACGGTGCCGGCGGGCACTGCCAACACGATGACGCCGGGCAGCGTCAAGAATGCGAGTGCGACCGTCATGGCGCGGGCCCGGACCGACCAGCGTGCTCTGTTCACGATTGTTGCCCTCCAAGCGGATTGGGTTCGCTGTATCCGCAGCGGGTGCGGAAATCGATCAACGGTTGGCGGATGCCCTTCAGCTCTGCGTGCTCCTGCGGATGGGCGTCGAAGTACGCCCTGGTGGATTCGGCCACCTCTTCGTGGGGGTTCCCGTGCAGGTCGGTGAAGAATTCGTTCAGCTCGGGATGGGTGAATAGGTAGGCCGACGTCGCGGCAGCGACCCCGGAGGCGATGCCGGCGAGATCAGCGGCAGAACAATTTGGTGGGCGCAGCGGCCCGGTGGGCGGCTCGGCGTTGGCGGCGGCACCACCCAGAAGGGCGGCCGCAGCAAGCGCGAGAACACCGGCACCCCTGAGCCGGTTCAGTGTCAGCCTCATTGGTGAATCCCTTTCATCAGTTCGCTGCGGAAGCGAACTCCATTCGAACCTGATGTTCGCCTGTGGGCAGTGAGTTGGCGGACTCAGCGGAAATGCGCTGGATCCCCGCCCAGGTTGTAGGAATACTTGAGCTTGCCGGCGGCGGCATACAAACTCCAGCCGCCCATACTGGCACCCTGAGCCACGATCACCCCTTCAGCGCCGGTGTCGAGCACCACGATCTCGGCGGTCAACGAATGCGACTTGTTCTTCAGGTTGAGCACACAGTTCTCCGACGAACGGCCCATGCACGCGAACAACGCCTGGCTTTTGCCCTTGCTGAGTCGGGGTCGTCCGGCCAGGTCGGAATTCAGGCACCGTGCGGTGTCATCGCCGAGCGGCAGCACATTGTAACGGGTGACCTCGATCAACCACAACCGTTCGGCGCGCCAGACACCGGGGGATCATCCTTTCCATGGGCAGCACCGGCAGCGTCGTGACCGCCACCGGTCTGGTCTTCACGTTCATCATGGGATCCATGATCTCCGGCGACCTGCTCAACGTCGGCGACGGTGGCGCCACCATTGGAATCGGGCTGCTGGTCGATATCCTGATAGTCCGCTCACCGATGACGCCATCGATCGCCGCCCTGCTCGGACCATATTTCTGGTGGCCGATGAAAGTTCGCTTGCGACCCGCCTACCAGTCGCGCAGCCACGCCACGACGGCACCTGCCCCACCGGAGGGCGACCGTGTTGCTTCCGGCGTTGATCGAACAGCACGCTGAATCCGAATAGACGTATCGAAGGCGGTCACGAGACGGAGGTGCCCACGCCTCGAGGGCAGTTCAGTCGAAGACGTGTTCGACGAACTGATCGGTGCCTTGTTTCCATGCCACGACGAAGGCCCCCACGTCGTCGCGGCTGATGTTGAGGGCGGGGCAGAACCAACTCCCACCGTCAGCGGTGAAGAAATGTGGTGAGCCGATCACACCACGTCTGCGCCCCTCCTCCCAGTCGGCACGGACCGCAGCCGATGTCGCATCGGCGGTGAGAGGTTCGAGGCCGAAACTGCTCGCGATCGGCTCGACGACCTCGGGGCGCCCGATGTCGAGACCGTCCTCGAACACCGCGTTGCGCAGCGCGATACCGACCTCCTCGACCAGCGCGGGATCGCCTGTGCGATCCGCCGCGGTCGTCAGCGCGAATGCGGCCATCGAGGTGCGCGGGAAACCGTCGGGGGAGAAGCCCGCGAAGAGGTCTGGGCGTACGGATGCACGCAAGGCCGCGATCTCCGCGCCAATGTGGTGTGGGTCGAGCGGCTGGCCGTTGATCAGCTCGAGCGGCCATGCCCGGATACGCAAGCGCGGTTCGGTCAGCCCGCGGTCGCTGCGCCGATCGATCAGCGCACGGAGCCCGACGTGGGTAAACGGGCACATGACCTCAGCGAAGACTTCGACGGTGCGCATGGCGGCGGGGGTCACGATGTCACGTCGACTGACCGCTGCCGGCATCGGCGAACTCGCAGAAGGCGGCGTAGGCGCGCGCGCCGTAGATGGTGGCCGGTCCGCCATGCATCATGATGCTTACGCCGATCACCTCAGCCGCCTCTTGCCTGGTGGCACCCGCGCGGGCAGCGCCACGGGCGTGTGAAGCGATGCATCCGTCGCAACCCTGGACAACTCCGATCACCATCGCGATGAGTTCTTTGATCTTGGTGTCGATGGCGCCCGCGCCTAGCGCGGATTGGCTCATCTCGCCGAACCCCTGGTACACCCCTGGAATCATTTGGCGCAATGCGCGATGTTGTGGGTTCAGCTCGCTGAGGATGCCGGCGTGGTGGTCGTGACCGGTGGGGTGTTCGTGTTCTGTCATGCGTCCAAATCTACCCCAGGGGGTATGGGCCGGTGGTCCACCGCGCCAAGCGGTCAGGTGCCACCGACTGTCGTCTCAAGGGGACCAATGGCCCTGGCGCCATTCACAACCCGGGACCACGCTGGCCTAGGCAGGTTCCTGTTCGTGCCGCAAAAAGGGTAGTGATTCATGGCGTCATCCGCGAGCAGCTGCCACCGCCGTCACGACCCATCTCCGTCCTGGAAAGACATGGATAGGCAGTCCGCGCGGCGGCGACGTGAACAACGGGTGGTACACGCAGGGCCCGAGGCGTCCATGACAGGGCGGCTCAAGTGTCCGAACGCGTTCCGCCAGCTCAGTTCTTGCGTGGCTTATCCGCCTGTAGCGCCTTCACCCGGCGCTCCTCGCTCAGCACTGCCTGGTAGCTCTCCCGTTCGGCGATCAGCCACCCCGGCTTCGCCTCGAGCAGCGCATTGATCTGCTCGGTGGTGAGCGCCTCAGTGACGCGGCCGCGCGCGAGACCGGCAATCGAGATGCCCAGCTTGGCCGCCACGAGGTTCTTCGGGTGCGGCCCGTCCTTGCGGAGGTCCTTGAGCCACTGCGGCGGGTCCTCCTGCAGGGCGGCGAGCTCGGAGCGGGTGATCGCGTTCTCCTGGAAATCCGCGGGCGTCGCCGGCAGGTACACGTCCAGCTTCTTGGCCGCCGTGGCGGGTTTCATGGACTGCGCGTTGGGCCTGCTCATGGCTTGAGTTTATCGGTGGAGCCCAACGGTAGCCTGATGCGGTGACCCCGCTGCGCCTCACCATCGGGTATGTTCCCGGAGGGACGCCCGCGAAGTGGGCTCGGATCTGGGCGGAGCGCCACCCCGAGGTCGCGTTGCAGTTGTGCGCCGTCGCCGCGGCGGACGCCGCCGACGAAGTGCGAGCCGGCACTGTCGATGTGGCTGTGCTCCGGTTGCCGGCCGACACGTCCGGGCTGGCCGTCATCCCGCTCTACGAGGAGACGACGGTGATCGTGGTGCCCACCGATCACCTGCTCAGCGCTGCTGATGTGGTCACCGCCGCGGACCTCGACGGTGAGCCGATCCTGGTCCCGATCGACGATGTCGTGGACTGGGCAGCCGCTCCCGGCAGACCGGTCGATCACCGACCCGAAACCACCAAGGATGCAACAGAACTCGTTGTCGCGGGTGTCGGTGCACTCATCGTTCCACAGTCGCTGGCGCGGCTGCATCATCGCAAGGACCTCACGTATCGCCCGATTGTCGGCGCGCCTAGATGCCCGGTGGTGCTCGCGGTCCCAGCGGGGGAGCAGCCGGCCCTGGTCGAAGAGTTCATCGGGATCGTGCGGGGCCGCAGTTCCAGTTCGTCGCGGGGGCAGGCTGAGCCGGCACCCAAACGCACCGCACGGGAGAAGACGCTGGCAAAACAGGCCGCCCGCGGCGCCGCCGGTAAGGTTGCCCGCAAGCCGGGTCCGGCCAAACGCAGACGCCGCTGAACGACGACGCCAGACACGCTGCGCAGTTTGTCCGACGGCATCGTCTCGCTCCGCGAGCAGGGAGCAATCGCCAGCACCTATTTCACCGAGTGCTGCGGACCCTGGGCCTTCTTGTACAGCGCCTTGAGCATTCGGTCCCGGAAGGCGGCGTTGTCGATGAGCTTGACCCCGGCGTCAGCGATCTTCGGGTAGCCGATCAGCTTGTGCATGTAGCGGCCGCGCTTGTACTCCCGGCCCCACGCCGCTTCCAGCCGCTCTGCGTAGTTGGTGAAGTCATCGGGTCCGCCGTTGGTCAGTGCGGCGACCGCGCATTCGCCTGCGGCCAGCCCCGATTCGAGGGCCTTGGAGATCCCCGCACCGGAGGCGGGTTTGCCCGCGCCCAGCGAATCACCGGTGAACAGCACACCGGGCCGCCACGGCGGCCACGCGGTGAAGCCCATCGGCAACCGCCAGGCCCGCACGCTCCTGTTCTTCTTCAGTTCCTCGATCGCAGGCAATTCCCATTCGGCCGGCAGCGAGCGCAGGAACTCGCCGAGGAACTGGGTGGCGTTGATGCTCTGCCAGTTCTTGTAGCTGTTCACATAGCCGAGGCCGATGTTGAACACCCCGCCGCCCATCGGGAACACCCACCCGTAGCCGGGCAGCTGATCGCCCTGGAACAGCAGCTTCAAATAGATGTCGAGGCTGTCGGAATCGGGACGGTTGACGTGCATCTCGGAGCGGATGGCGATCGCCGAGTAACCGTTGTACTCCGAGTCGAGCTTGAGCGCGCGCTTGATCGGGGAGTAGGCGCCGTCGGCGGCGATGACGGCACTACCGAGCACCTTTTCACCGCTCTTGAGCACCACACCGACGACGCGACCGTTCGCATCGAGCTCGGGGCCGGCAACCTCGGCGCCCTGGCGAACCTCCGCGCCGGCGGATTCGGCGTGTTTGAGAAGCACGGTGTCGAGATGCTCGCGGCTCACGGTATGGCCGTGGTCGGGCATTCCGGGGCGGCGTGGGAACGACAGCTCCCAGGCGCTCGGACTGAAGACCGTGACCTTGTTCACCCGGTGGTAGGTGGCGACCTCATCGGCCAGGCCCATCTTCTGCAGATAGCTCACGGCGCGGGCGGTCAGCCCGTCGCCGCAGGGCTTGGCTCGGGGGAAATCGGCCTTGTCCAGAACGAGGACACGTGCTCCTGTTTGAGCGGCCTGCCACGCGGCGGCCGCACCTGATGGGCCCCCGCCCGCGATGACTACGTCGTATCGGGGAGTCATGCTCTCGTCTCGGTCAGGTGGATTGTGGACGTCTGGATGCTACCCAAGCAATGTGCGCCTGTCGCTGGTCGACAGAACCCGGCGCAGCTGTACCCGGTCACTGCCCGAGCTAATCCTCGCCGCGCAGGGCAAGGTAGTCTGACCAGGTCAGCGACCCGCCCGGTACAGTGAACGCGTGCGCAGACCCACTCTTCCACTGCCGGGACAACCCGGCGCGAAGGTTGATGCGCGCAGCGAACGTTGGCGTGAGCACCGCAAGAAGGTCCGCGCGGAGATCGTCGAGGCGGCGTTCCGTGCCATCAATCGCCTCGGTCCCAATGTGAGCGTGCGCGAGATCGCCGAGGAGGCGGGCACCGCCAAACCGAAGATCTACCGCCACTTCACCGACAAGTCCGACATGTTCGCCCAGATCGGCGAGCGCATGCGAGACCTGTTGTGGGCGGCTGTGATTCCCTCGATCGACCTCGAATCCGACTCCGCGCGCCAGGTCATCGGCCGCGCGGTCGAACACTATGTCGAGCTGGTGGATCTGCATCCCAATGTGGTGCGGTTCCTGCTGCAGGGCCGATTCGCCGACCAGTCGGCCGCCGCCATGGGCACCCTGAACCGCGGGCGCGATATCACCCTCGCCATCGCGGACATGTTCAGCGATGAACTCAAGGACATGGACCTCAACCCCGCCGTCTTCGAGCTTGCTGCGTTCGCCCTGTTCGGTACGGCAGCCTCGGCAACCGACTGGTGGCTGGGCACCGACGATGACAGCGAACGGCGGATGCCGGCCGAGGAGTTCGTGGCGCATATGACGACGATCATGATGGGCGCGGTGAACGGCACCGCCGAACTGGTCGGCGTCGCGATCGACCCTGATGAGCCGATTCACGACGCGGTGCGGCGCCAGCCTGTCGGCTGACCGACACCCTTCCCGGAACTCGAGCCTGACCTGAAGAGGGCGACACGGAAACACAATCTGTGGTGTTGCAGCGCGTTGTCGCACCCCAGTTGTAGTGTTGTGGCAGTCACTCATCACGTTCTGAATTGGGGTCCAAGGTGTCCGATGGAATGAAGCTGATCGACCGCGTCTCGGCCATCAACTGGAACCGTCTTCAGGACGACAAAGATGCCGAGGTGTGGGAGCGGCTGACCGGCAACTTCTGGTTGCCCGAGAAAGTGCCGGTGTCCAACGACATCCCGTCCTGGGGCACCCTCAACGAGCATGAGAAGCAGCTCACCATGCGGGTGTTCACCGGCCTGACGCTGCTGGACACCATCCAGGGCACGGTCGGTGCCGTCAGTCTCATCCCCGATGCGCTGACCCCGCACGAGGAGGCCGTCTACACGAACATCGCGTTCATGGAGTCGGTGCACGCCAAGAGCTACAGCAACATCTTCTCCACGCTGTGCTCGACGGCCGAGATCGATGAGGCGTTCCGCTGGTCGGAGGAGAATCCGAACCTGCAGCGCAAGGCGCATATCGTGATGGACTTCTACAAAGGCGACGACCCGCTCAAGCGCAAGGTGGCCTCCACGCTGCTAGAGAGCTTCCTGTTCTACTCGGGCTTCTACCTGCCGATGTACTGGTCCAGCCGCGCCAAGCTCACCAACACCGCCGACATGATCCGGCTGATCATCCGTGATGAGGCCGTGCACGGTTACTACATCGGCTACAAGTACCAAAAGGGCCTGGCTCTGGTGGGCGACGCCCGCAAGCAGGAAATGAAGGACTACACCTACGAGCTGCTGTTCGAGCTCTATGACAACGAGGTGGAGTACACTCAGGATCTCTACGACGGTGTCGGCCTGAGCGAGGACGTCAAGAAGTTCCTGCGCTACAACGCCAACAAGGCGCTGATGAACCTCGGCTACGAGGCGCTGTTCCCGAAGGACGAGACCGACGTCAACCCGGCGATCCTGTCCGCGCTGAGCCCCAATGCCGACGAGAACCACGACTTCTTCTCCGGCTCGGGTTCGAGCTATGTGATCGGCAAGGCCGTCGTCACCGAGGATGAGGACTGGGACTTCTGATCGCCCTGTCAGCAGATGGCCGGACGGCGTCTCTCCGACGCTGAGATCGACGGCGCCTGGCGGGCATGGACTCCCGATGAGGTGACCCGGCGACTGTCATCGGTCACTGCTCCGTGGTGCGTGGCGGCGGGTGTTACCGGCGATGAACACCGCACGCCGGGTCCGGTTGCGTGACTGGCTCAGCGCGGTTCATCCCGGTCACCAGTGGATCGACGACCTTTCACAGCAAAGTCTGTGACAGTGCTGGATGAAGAAGAACCGGCCCGAGGGGTACGTCGAGAGCCAGTGCAAGAAGTAGGTCGATCTGCTCCGTTTCGTGTATCTCACCAGCGGGCATTCTCTTAGCAACCTCACGGCTTTTGTTGAGGGTCCTCATCGGTCCGCAGCGCAGTCTTGAGTGCAGACGGTTGGAATTGCCAGCCCAAGGAGGACAGCATGGCGATGATCGCAATGTACGACACCAATGTCGTCGAGCTCTCGGCGCGCCGGGCCCGGCGCAACCTGCGGGCGATGAATGAGGCCAAGCGTCGGCACCCGTCGTTCATCGGCCGCACGACAGTCGCCAAGGCGCCCGAGACCTGCCGGGTCCTTCAGTTCAAGAGCTGACCGGGATCGTCGCGCTGATCGTGGTGCCTGGTCTCGCAGACCGACCAAACCCGAGCCACCACCGGCCAGGCGACACCGACACCGCCATCGGCGACCGATAGCCGCAGCACCTCGCCCACGACGGCGGCACCTACCGTCACCACTTCAGCGGCAGCGTATTCGGCGGTGTTCGTGAGCGATTCGGTGACAACGTGACACGCGGCGACTAGAACTGAAGACGGTTCGGTCAGCTACCTGGGTGTCAGCGGGCAGCCAGGTAGCCGTCGAGATATTGGGAACGGCAGGCTCGCCGGGCGATCTTGCCGCTGGTGGTGCGCGGGATGGTCCCCGCCGCGACGAGTGGCATGTCGGCCACGGCCAGGCCATGCTTGCGGGCGACGGCGGCGCGGATGTCGGCGCGGATCGGATCTGGGTCCGCGCGGGCCGCTCCGGGGGCCCGTTCGGCCACGATCACCAGCTGCTCGCCCAGTCCGCAGTTGGGTCCCTCCACCGCGTCGGCCGGCACCGAGAACGCCGCGACGAACCCGGGCCGCACGGCCGTGCAGGCCTGTGTCACGGTTGCCTCGATGTCTTCGGGGTAGTGGTTGCGCCCGTCGATGATCACCAGATCCTTGATGCGACCGACGACGTAGAGCTCGCCGTTCAGGAACACACCCAGGTCGCCGGTGCGGAACCAGCGCGCGTTGTCGGGCGTCCCCTCGGCGTGGCTGCCGGGTTGGGTACGGGATCGCAGCTTGTTTCCGAAGGCAAGGTCTCCTTCGCGGCCGCGGCCCCAGTATCCGCTGCCGACGTTGTCGCCGTGCAGCCAGATCTCGCCGACGTCGCCGTCGGGCAACTCTCCGCCGCGGTCAGGGTCGACGATCACCGCCCACAGGCTGCGCGCGACGCGCCCGCAGGACACGTGCGCGACGGCATGCCGATGGTCGGGGTCTACGCGCACCGCGCGGCCTTCGCGCAGGTGGCGCCGGTCTAGGTGGATGGCGGTGGCTTGCGCCGTGGGATCGATGGTGGAGACGAATAGGGTTGCCTCGGCCATGCCGTAGGACGGTTTCACCGCGGTCGCCGGCAGATTGTAGGGGGCGAATGCGGCGTTGAACTGGTTGATCGAGGCGATGTTGACGGGTTCGGCGCCGTTGATCAGGCCCGCGACGTTGCTCAGGTCAAGGTCTTGGCCGTCGGCGGGCAGGCCGCGCTGGGCGGCGAGTTCGAACGCGAAGTTAGGTGCGGCGGCGAAGGTGCGGCTGTCCGCGGATTGCGCGGCGAGCTCGCTGATCCAGCGATGTGGTCGCCGGATGAAAGCCAGCGGCGACATCAACGTGATGTGCCCGCCGGACACCACGGGGAACATGATCATCAGCAGCCCCATGTCGTGGTACAGGGGTAGCCAGCTGACGCTGCGGATGTCCCCGTCCAGTCCGAACGAGGTGATTATCTGCACGATGTTGGTGCACACGGCGCGGTGGCTGATCTTCACCCCGGCCGGTGTGCCCGTCGAGCCCGAGGTGTATTGCAGGTAGGCGATGTCGTCGGTGTCCAACGGCACGGGAACGAACGCCGCGCCGACCGAGTCGGGCACCGCATCGACCGCGATCACCCTTGGTTGTCGGATCCGCGGAAGCTGGCGCACGGACGCGATGACGCGCTCGGCGGCGGCCGTGGTCGTCAGCACCACGGTGGGTTCGGCATCGGTCAACACTGCGTTGAGGCGCTCGGCGTGGCCGGGCAGCTCCGGGGCGAACAACGGCACCGCGATGGCGCCGGCCCGGATCGCCGAGAAGAACGCGACCACATAGTCCACGCCGTGCGGGGCGGCGATGGCCACCCGCTCGCCGGGCCGGGTGACCTGCTGTAGTCGGGCGCCGACCGCCCGAAGCCTGGACCCGAGTTGACCCCAGGTCAGCTCGACGATTCGGGCCTGGTCGCCGTGGGTGTAGTCGAGGTAGCAGTATGCCGGGCTATGCCCATACTGCTCGATGTTGCGGTCGAGGAAGGACAGCAAGGTGGTGCCATCCGGCAAAGCGATGCGACCGTCGGCATCCAGATAGTCTTCGACCCGCTCGTAGCATCCCGACCAACGTGCATGTGACGTCACTCCTCTCTCGCCTTTCTTCACTGGTTCCTCTCGCTTCGCGCCGGCAGTGGGGTGGCATGTTCTGGGTTCAACCCGTCCAGCACCAGACCCCACTGCCGGTGCAGCGCGGCGACGAGGTGTTCGCCGGCGTCGAGTAGCACTGCCCCGTGGCCGTGCCCACCCCGGCGCGGCGGGCTACCTGCGCCAACGTCGCCGAAGTGCCCTCCGCGGACGACAGCGACCGGGCGGCGGCCACGATCCGGTTTACGTTGGCGTACGCGTCGGTTCGCTGCAGTCTCTGGTTCACGGCGCTGCCGCCTCGCTTTCGGGCAGTCGAGGTGTAATCACGGCGCTGCGCTTGCCCGGCCGTGTGCTCTGACCAACTGGTGATGACTTAACTCTCGGATTGAGAGGGTACTCTCAAATCATTGCAGCCTGGTCTTCAACGCGCCGGTGCTGTCCAACGAAATGAGCATCGACGAGCACGCCTGCTCAGCTGTGATCGACGACCTGAGCCATGGTCGAGGTGTCGATCACGAAGCGGTACCGCACGTCGCTGGCGAGCACGCGCTCGTAGGCCTCGTTGACATAGGACGCCTCGATGACCTCGATCTCCGGGGTGACATCGTGCTCGGCGCAGAAGTCGAGCATCTCCTGGGTTTCGGCGATACCGCCGATCATCGAGCCGGCGAGGCTGCGTCGCAGCCCACCCAGCGGGAAGAAGGGCACCGTCAGGGGCCGCTCAGGGGCGCCGAGTTCCACCAGAGTGCCGTCGCGGCTGAGCAGGCCGAGATAGTCACCCATGTCGAGGTTGGCCGACACGGTGTTCAGGATCAGGTCGAACCTGTTGGCCAGCTTGGTGAAGGTGTCCGGGTCGGAGGTGGCGTAGTACTCGTTCGCGCCGAGACGCAGGCCGTCTTCCATCTTCTTCAGCGACTGGCTCAGCACGGTGACTTGTGCACCCATCGCATGTGCGATCTTCACACCCATGTGCCCGAGGCCGCCGAGGCCGATGACGGCGACCTTCTTGCCGGGGCCGGCATTCCAGTGCCGCAGCGGCGAGTAGAGCGTGATTCCCGCGCACAGCAGGGGAGCGGCCTTGTCCAGCGGGATGTTGTCGGGGATGCGCAGCACGTAGTTCTCGTCGACGACGATGGCGGTGCTGTAGCCCCCGTAGGTCGGGGTGCCGTCCTTGCCGGTGGCGTTGTATGTGCTGATCATGCCGCCGGGGCCGGTGCAGTACTGCTCCAGGCCTTCCTTGCAGCTGTCGCATTCGCGGCAGGAGTCGACGAAGCAACCGACGCCGACGCGATCGCCGATCTTGTACTTGGTGACCTCGGAGCCGACCTCGGTGACGATGCCTGCAATCTCATGGCCGACGACGACGGGGTAGTTGGGCTCGCCCCATTCGCCTTTGACGGTGTGGATGTCGCTATGACAGATGCCGGCGAACTTGATGTCGAACGCAACATCATGTGGGCCTACGTCACGGCGCTCGATGGTGGTCTTCTGCAGCGGCGCGGTGGCCGACTCGGCGGCGTAAGCGGAAACGGTGGTTGTCACTTTTCAGTCCTCTACATGCGTCTTTGATGTCCACGTGTGAATACATTTACCTTCACCCGACAGTAGTGAAGGCCACAGAATCAGGCGCGACTGTGCGCCCTCTGGAACACAACGCCCTCTGGAACACAACGATGGCCCTCTGGAACACAA
>WOYS01000019.1:0-1586 GCA_011620645.1 Mycobacterium sp. | reverse complement strand
CGCCCTCTGGAACACAACGCCCTCTGGAACACAACGATGGCCCTCTGGAACACAACGATGCGGGTACCCGCGCTAATCCCGATGCAACCTGTGAACCGGCTTATAGCCCGGTGATCGTCAGCTAGGTGGAACACGCGAGGAAGACTAGTTGATCGGCGCGTTCAGCCAGCGCAGGTCAGCGATGATGCCGCGGGCCGCGACCACACCCTGCCCGGTCTGCCACACCTCGTTGTTGACGGCGAACACCCGGTCATCGCGGTTGGCCGACAGTTTGCGCCACGCCGCACTGTTGAGCACGGCGGTCGCTTTGTCCTTGGCCTCCGGGGTTGCGAAGGACAGGTAGACGATGTCACCGTCGGCCGCAGACAGATCGGTGTCCTCGGACAGTTCTGCGGTGCTCACCTCGATGTACGGCTTGTCTGTGAACCGTTGTGCCGCAGGACGATCCACGCCGACGGCGCGCAGCGCGGAGGCCGGGAAGTTGTCGGCGCCGTACACCCGCATGGCGTCCTCGGTGAACTGCACCACCGAGGCCTGGAAGTGGGTGGCGTCGGTGCGCTCACCGGCTTCGCGGGCGTCGCGTTCGAAACCTTCGAGCAGTGCGTCTGCGGCATTCGGTCGCCCGGTCGCCGCCGCCACGGCACGCAGCGTGTCCTGCCAATCCGGGGCGCCGCCGGTGAACACCGTCGGGGCGATCTCGGATAGCGCGGTGAAGGAATCGGGGGTTCGGGCCACCGATCCGAGAATCAGGTCCGGCGTCGCGCTTCGGATGGCGCCCAGATCGGGCGCGTCGGCCCGGCCGAATCCGGGCGCGTCGTGCAGGACGGTGCCCAGGTAAGAGGGTTGGGGCACGGTGGTGCCCACGACTCGGCCTTGCAGTCCCAGCGCGCACAGCGCGTCCAGTTGGTCGGTGGATAGCGCCACGATGCGCTGCGGGTCGCCGCGCAGTTCGGTGTCCGGCGCCACGAAACCCTTCCCCGGGTCGCTGTGCTCGCCCCCGCGAGCGGGAGGTGTCCCCAGCCCGCCGCCGGCATTACGCACCCGGCGCGGCGCGTCGGGGGACTCGGCCGGGGCCGGTTCAGGGGCACACGACTCATCGGGCTGGCGCTGATTTCCCAGCACCCCGGCATTGGCGATCCTTGTGGTGCTGGTGATCGGCGCGCCCGGGGCGTTTCTCGGCGCGGTCTCGGCGGCCCCGCAGGCTGTCAGCAGCATGATCGAGGCCACCACACCCGCAACGAGCAGGCCCTTGCGCGCAGGGGGCAACAGCACGGCGCCGACGTTATCAATTCCCGGGTCGCTGCGCTCGCCCCCGCGAGCGGGAGGTGCCCCCAGCCGGCCGGGACCAACAAGCCGGTTCAGGCACCGTTCACACGCGACTATGACGGTTTGTAGGACACGGGTGCCGCGGCGGGCGGCCATGGGGATAAGATGCTTGAAGAACAGTGCCGGGATGACCCGTCGACTTTTTATGGAGGATCTGTTGGTAGCCGAAGCGCCCCCAATCGGAGAACTCGAGGCACGGCGCCCATTCCCGGCACGGATGGGCCCCAAGGGCAACCTCATCTACAAGCTCATCACCACCA
>WOYS01000074.1 GCA_011620645.1 Mycobacterium sp. | reverse complement strand
CAGATCAGACCGCTAAACGACCGACCGGCCACAGGCTCCATGTCGGGAGTCCTGGACCCCGGCGCTCGGATCATTCAACGCTGGCTGGGAACGCAGTCGCTGAGCAGCCGGCTTGATCGGTCAAGTATCGCGCCGGGCTTCGGGTTCACCGAGGAATTCGCGGGCACCAATGGGGTGGGTACGGCCATCGAAGAGGGCCAGACGGTAGCGGTACTTGGCGGGGAGCACTTCGTCGAATCACTGCGGCCATTCTCCTGCGTAGGAGTTCCGATTCGGAATCCCCTAGGTGGGAGCATCGAGGGCGTCCTGGATTTCACTTGCTTCTCCAGTGACTTCAACCCACTGATGCCCCCACTTCTGGTCGAGGCCGTCAAACACATCGAGACACGTCTCGCGCAGCTCTCCTCAACAGCTGAGTCCGCATTACTCGAATGCTATTTGAGTGCTTGCCGCAAGTACCGCGGGCCAGTCATAGCGCTGCGGTCGAACATGTTCCTGACGAACCCTGCTGCCGCGGAGCAGATCAACAACTCTGATCACACTGTGATCTGGGATGCTGCTACCACATTCGTGAAAACGCACCAAAAAGATTCCGGGGTCGTCGATCTCCAAAGCGGACCCTTCCGCATGCTGGTGACCGTCGTCGACGACTCTGGTCGCGGCGAGCCCGGGATTGTGGCGCAGTTGGTCCCCGAGATCACCGAGTGGACTGCAAACTGCGGGCCGCGGCCCGTCCGCCGCGGCCCCGACCGCGCCACGGCATTGCCTGGCCGAAGCCCGCAGTGGCGGCACGTGCGCGATCGGCTCGCTGAACTGGCCGAGATCGATGAGCCGATCGCGATCACCGGCGCGGAAGGCATCGGAAAGATGAGCGTGGCTCAGCAGTTGCACGTGCAGGCTAATTCCGTTGCGGGACTACACATCTTCGATTCTCACGGTGAAAGTTCCCACACCAGGACTCGCCTTGTCGATCGCTGTCGTGACGCGCTGGCGGCCGGTGACACCGTTATCGTGCGTCGTATCGATCAGTTGCCGGCGGCATCTCGAACGGAACTGGAGAGGTTGGCCAGGAACGCCGTCGGACCCTTCCGGTTGATCGTGACGTGTTCGGACGATCCCAGTGATGCCGTCCTTCGGGGGCTAGCGGCGTTTCCGCATCAATTGTGGCTGCCGCCGCTGGCTCAGCGCGTGGGAGACGTGGCCGATTTGATTCCCAGTCTGCTCGCGGAATTGTCACCCGATCGTGTCATCACCTGTGCGCTCCCAGCCCAGCAAGCACTGCTGCGGTACTCGTGGCCGGGCAACATCGCACAACTCCGTGATGTGCTCGCCGCAGCGCTACAACGTGCCGTACAAGGTCAGATCGAAGTATCGAGCCTGCCCCCGTGGCTGTTGAAACAAGCCCACCGCCGCCAACTCTCCCCGATCGAGCAATCCGAGCGGGACATCATCATCGACACTCTGGCCAGCGTCGGCAACAATCGCAGTGAAGTCGCACGAATCCTCGGAATCGGGCGCGCCACCCTGTATCGAAAAATGCGCAGCCTTGGCATCGCGAACGGCCACGAACTGACCTGACGTGACCGGCGAAAGACCGTCCGCTGTCACAGAACGATGCTCGCGCGCACGTCGCGTTTGTCCTCTGCCGCCGCGAAGGCGTCGTTGATGGATTCGAGTGGATAGCTCGCAGCCGCCAACCGCTCCATCGGCAACTTGTCCTGGTAGAGCTCGAGAAAGGTCAACGCGCGCGACAGCACTTGCGGCTCATAGAGTGAGACACCGATCATCGTCTTGTTCGAGAAGACAAATCGGGACGGATCGAATTCGAAGGTCTTGCCGAGGTTGATGTTGCCGATCTCCACGTAACGGCCATACAACCCCACCATCTTCAGTCCCTCATCGATCGCCGACGGGTGGCCGACTACCTCGACGACGACGTCCGCGCCGCGCCCATCGGTGAATTCACGCACCAGCTTTAGGCGGTCCTTCACCTCGGTGACCTTCGTGATGTCGATGGTCTCGTCAGCTCCGAACGCTGTGGCCAGTTCGAGTCGATCAGCGACCCCGTCGAGAGCGATGACTCGGCGGGCGCCTCGGGCCTTGGCCACGGCCACCGCGTACAGACCGAGCGCTCCGGATCCCTGCACCACCACGTCCTCACCGAAGGTCTGCTCCGCCCGCTCCAGCCCGAACATCACTTGCGACAGCGCGCAGTTCGCACCGGCCGCCAACTCATCCGGCACGCTGTCGGGGACCCGGTAGATAACGGCGCCAGCGGGCAACAGGAAGTAGTCGCCATACCCGCCGACGAAATAGGGGGGCTCGTCGGCGCGGCCGAGCATCGCCATCCGCAGGTTCTCACACGCGGTTCTACGGCCGCGCAAGCAGTTTCGGCATACGTGGCAGGAGAAGAAGTACGGGAACACTACTCGCGTGCCCTCGGCGATCGGAGCTCCGTTGGAGTCGATGTTCACACCGTTACCGAGGGCCGCGATCTGCCCGACCATCTCATGCCCGAGGACGGTTGGAAGCTGTCCACCCAGTCCGCCGGTGACGAACGTCCCGTGCCAGGCGTGCAGGTCAGACCCGCAAATGTTGCTGCGAGTCACCTTGATCAGGACCTCACCGGGGCCAATCTCGCGAAGAGTGACATCAACGATGGTGAAGGGCTGGTTGGGTGCGTCGAAACGAGCAATGCGCCCCGAAAACATAGGACTCTCTCTCTGCTGGAATAGGCCGTCTAGCGGGATGAATCTAGTTGGCGTCAGGGGTCAGACGCAGCAGCTTGTGGTCGTACCGGGACACGATCAGAACCAAGCCGTCCGAGAGGAAACCGAGTCCGGAAGGGGAGTTCGGCACATCCACGACCGTCTCGACTGCACCATCGGGTGCCACGGTAATCACGTGTCTACGGAAGAAGTCGCTGGGCCACAGCTTACTGTCATGCCAGCGTGGTGCCTTCAAAAAGACATGGCCAGAACTGAACTCGGCGAATCCATGGCTCTTCATCGTGGTGCCTCCTGCTTCTTGCCTTTGGTTATCGGACTGGTCGTTCTCGAGCTCATGGACTAGAGGTAGTCACTGCGGAGCAACTTCTTGTTGAACTTCCCGACGCCGGTCTTCGGCACCTCGGCGATGAACTCGAAACGGTCGGGCACCCAGAACGAAGGGAATCTCTCGCGGAGGTACGCGGCGAGATCCGCGGCGTCCACCTCACGGCGCGCCACGATGAACGCAACGGGACGTTCGATCCACATGTGATCCGGTGCGGCGACGACCGCCGCTTCGCGCACTTGAGGATGCCCGATGAGCGCGTTTTCGAGCGCCACCGACGAGATCCACTCGCCGCCACTCTTGATCAGATCCTTGGCGCGGTCGACGACGACCACGTAGCCGTCCGGCGTGATACGACCTATGTCACCGGTGCGGAACCAGCCATCTGCGGTGAAGCTGTCGGCTGAACGCGGATCATCGAAGTATGACCGCGCAACCCAGGGCGAGCGCACAAGAATCTCGCCTACCGTGTCGCCGTCCCAGGGCTGCTGGTCTCCGTTGTCATCGACTACCTTCAGTTCGACGAGCGGGAGCGGCTGGCCCTGACGACTGAGGACCTCGTACTTCTGGTCCTCGGAGAAGCGATCGTGCTCAGTCGTCAGTCCGCAGAACGTCAGCAGCGGGGAGGCTTCTGTCATACCCCACCCTTGCCGGACCTCAACTCCGTGATTGTCGTTCCACCAGCGCATTTCGTCCACTGGCGGCGCCTGGCCGCCGAGCCACATGGTATGTAGCGACGAGATGTCGTAGGTGCCGGGTGGGGCTTCCTCCAGGACTTGGCGCACCATCATGCCGACAGTGACCGCCGCGACGAAAATACTGGCTCGCGAATGAGCAATAACCTCAAGGTAATCCGCACCAAGCGGATGATCGCCCGGGAGCACGATCGTGGCCCCCTGCAGCAGACACGCGTAGGGCATTCCCCAGGAATTCACATGCGACATCGGCGTCACCAAAACATAGCGTTCACGCTCATCGACGCCGATCGATCCGTGCACGCACAACATGAGCGCATGCAGCACCGTGCTGCGGTGACTGTAGACCACCCCTTTTGGGTCACCAGTAGTGCCCGAGGTGTAGCAGAGGCCGGCTGCAGTGTTCTCGTCTGAGTCGGGAAAGTCGTACTCGTCTGAAGCGCCGGCGACGATGTCTTCGTAGGCGAGCAGTGCGACGGGGAGCGGATTGTCTTCGGGGACAATGCCTGACAACAGCACCACCGCCTTCACTCGCGTCAACCGCTCAGACAGCTTCGAGAGGGTCGGCAGTTGATCCGCAGCGACAAGGAGAACCCGGTCGTCGGCATGGTCGATCACAAAACCAACCTGTTCGACAGACAAACGGAGGTTTATCGTGTGGAGAACCGCTCCCATGCAGGGAACCGCGAAGTACGCCTCCAGGTGCCGGTCATTGTTCCACGCCAACGTGCCTACGCGATCACCCGGACCAATGCCCAGTTGCGCGAGTGCATTAGCCAGACGACGAACCTGCCGACCGAACTCGGCAAACGTGTAGCTGCGCAACCCGTCGTCGGTGCGGGTGATGATTTCCTTGTGGGAGTAGAGATGCTCAGCCCGCCACAGCAGTGCCTTTAGTTGGAGGGGTGTGTCCATCATGAGGCCTTCGATGGTGTCCCCCTTTCAAAGTGAAGCCCGCCAATGGGTCTGCGATAGCGGCTTTGACCGACAACTCCTGTGTCAGGTGCGCGTGAATTCCGGGTACTCGTTCGCTCGTGATTCGTTGACCGCGTTGAGGTACGCAGGCAGTCCGCCCGGGTACATCAGCATCTGGACCGGCTTGCCCGGAACATTCACGCCCATGTACCAGGACGCTGCGTATCCGAACAGCGTCTGAGCCAAGATCAGATCGATCTCGTCCCGCCACCGCTTCTCGGCTTCGGGCCTCGCTTCGAACCGCGTCACGTTCTCGCGCTTCATGTCGGCAATGAAGTTGACCACCCAATCACCCTGGGCCTCCGCACATGTCGGGCCGTTGCAGAAGCCACTCGGACTCTGCGGGCCGTACACGAACAACATGTTCGGGAAGCCCGATGTGGCTACGCCCAGCGCAGTGTGCGCACCGTTCTTGTACGACTCGCCGAACGACTGACCATCGACACCGCGAATATCGATGGCGGTGAGTCCGCCGGTAACCGCGTCGAAGCCAGTTGCCAGAATCAGGACATCGAGTTCATGCTCGACACCGTCTGCCGTCACCACGCCCTTGGGGCTCACATGGTCGATCGGGTTGGCCGAGATATCAATCAGATCGACGTTGTCCCGGTCGTAAACCTCGTAGTACCGTTGCTCCAACGATGGACGCTTCACGCCGAACGGATGAGGCGGCTCAGTCGGGGCCAGAGTCTCCCACAGTTCCTCGTTGTTGATTCGCTGACGGGTCTTGTCACGCCAGAAGTCATAGAACGTGCGGTTGCTTTTCTCGTTGAGGAAGATGTCGTTGTAGGTTCCCAGCCACGAAATGAACCCGCCGGTCTCCCACATCTTTTCGTACACCCTTTGGCGTTCCTCATCGGAGTCATCCAGCGCTCCGCGATCGAGGAAGTCGAAGTCGAACCCGGCAAAGCTGTTGTTTCGGCTGGCCATGCGCTCGGCGTAAGTCTCTTTGTCCTTGGCGTTCTCCTCAGCGCTGAGCGGCCTTTGCCGCATGGGCAGCGCCAACATCGGCGTGCGCTGGAACACCGTCAGATGCTCGGCTATGGGCGCGGCCTCCTGAATCACCTGGACACCCGACGCTCCGGTACCGATGACGCCGATGCGCTTGCCGGTCAGGTCATACCCGTTCTGCGGCCACCGTGCCGTGTGATACATGACGCCCTTGAAGGTGTCCAGCCCTGGGATCTCGGGCGTGTACGGCTTGGAGCCGAAGCCCGTGCACAGCAACACGGTGTGAGCGCTCGTCTGATGCTCCTCACCGGTCTCGTTGTGTTTGGTGGTCACCGTCCAACGTCGGGTGTTCTCATCGAATCTCGCAGCAGTCACCGCTGTGTTGAACGAAATATCCTTCGACAGATCCAGTTTGGCGTCGACGTAGTCGAAGTATTTCCGAACCTCCGCCCAACCGGGGTAGAGCTCGGTGAAGTTCCAGTCCTTCCAGAGTTTTTCGTCTGAGTACTGGTACATCGGACCCCAGGTGTCGACGCGAGCGCCCGGATAGCAGTTCCAGTACCAGACACCGCCGAGGCCCGGCGCGGATTCGATGGCACGTACCTTTAGGCCGAGCTTTCGCAGTTTGTCCAGTTGGTACAAGCCGGCGAAGCCGGCGCCGACGATCAGCACATCGAGTTCGCCGGTGGCGTTTGTGGTGGTCATAGCGGACTATTCCTCTCACCGTGGCCTCTGCTGTCGAGAAAGACTCTTCCAGCGAAGACCCCGCCTGACTTGTATCAATGCGAGACAGCGCGGCCAATGGGCGGCGATTGGCCACGATCCAAGCGTAATGTTGGTCATGTATCTAGTTCTTGTATATGACCCACATCGGAGGGTGCCTCATGTCGGTAACGCAGATCGACCTCGACGACGAAGCGCTCGACGAAGTCATGCGGATCGCGGGAGTGCGCACCAAGAAGGAAGCGGTGAACCTCGCCCTGCGTGACTACGTGGAGCGTTTCCGGCGCATCGAGGCACTCGCCCGGTCCCGCAGAGATGCCAAGGCCTGGGACTACGAGGGCTGGCGTGCGGTACGCGCCGATGAGAAGGCCGTTGGCAGTTGATCCACTTCCTCGCCGATTCGTCGGCGATCTGGCGGATCCAATGCCAGCCGGAGCTGACCGAGGATTGGACCGCGCCGCTGTTGAGCGGGGCGATCGGATCGTGCGAACCGCAACGCGCCGAGTTTCGCCGGTCGGCTCGCAACTCCAGCGAATTCGACGAGATGAATCAGGCCTTCCGCGACCTCTACCCAGATGTTCCCGTACCGAAGTCGGTATGGCGATGGATCGACTCGGCCCAGTACCGGCTCGCGGGCGCTGGTGCGCTACGCGCACTGTCCGTGGTCAACCTGCTCGTCTGCGCTACGGCCGCCGACCGAGGTCTCATCGTTGTGCATGACGACGCCGATTTCGAGGTCGCCGAACGTTACCTGCCGGACGTGTCCGCACAGCGCGTGATCAGGGGTGCGCCGTAGCGCGCATCATCGACCAGCTCCCTCGACTGCGAAAAGTGAAGCTAGAGATGCACCCCGACTTCAGTTACGGCACGTGCGACTAATCAACGCCCCTCACATTCGCTTCACGTCCAACCATGCGCGGCGGGTGGGCTCGATGACCACGTCGTTGGCATGGTTCATGACGTTCTCGGCCCACAGCCCGATGCCGGCCACTCCCAGTTGCGGCCACCAGTTCGCGGCCACGTTCGATACCTGGCGAACGGGGATTCCGCTGGCTACCGCCGCGAAGTGCAGCCAGACATCATCCGCATGCGGACACACCGCGACAAAGACGTCACCACGACGCCGCAGCACCGACAACAGTTCCGGTGGATAAGCGACACCGGAGACACCGGTTGCGAACACTCGATCGGAGGGTTCGCTGGTCGTGCACATAGGCCACTTCAAGTAGGGTTCGTTGGAGCGAATCCGCGCACGGTAGGCGGTGACCTCGCCGTCGCGATGCGCGGCCACAAGCCTTGACAGCCAATTCCGCGGGTAATAGACGTCGTCATCGGCGGTGACCAGCGTGCGCGTCGGTTCCCTCGCCATGACGTAGGGGAAGTATTTGTTGTGCGGGCCGAAGTCCCCGCAGTGTTTGATTTCCAGGCCACGCCGCACCAGGCGCCGCAACGTGCGGGGCGGTCTCTTGACCGCGGTTTCGTCGGCCAACCAGAGGATCACGCGCCGAGGCCGTTCGACGCCGCGCCCGATCGTTTCGATCGTTTTCCACACCGTGCGAACCCGCACCCCGTGACTTGCCAGCGAAACATCGACGTCGCAGGTGCCAACGACGGGTTGTCGGGAACGAAGGTTGATGACGCGAAGCCACCAACCGTATCCCGTGAGCTGGAACGGCAGGAGGATCCATCGGAGCGGTCCACCCGGAAAGACACCGTCGTTCGTCACGTTCGGCATCCCATGCCAACCTCCCGCGCTCACTGTGCCAGAACTGTCGACCCAGTGCCGGGTGCAAGCACCACGTCGGTGGCAAGAGCCTTTCTCGGAGCTGCCGCCACCGCGCGCACAGGATCCAAGCGGAATTGGAGTCGAAACGTCCTGAGGGCTACCGGCGATACAGCGTCTCTGCCGATCCGATCTCCGACCCTACTGCCCCCACGATCCGCTTCGTTTCCTACGACGTGCGTTACGGCGAACGCACCGCCGACTGTTCCTGAGCATTGAGTGCCACAACTCCCATGCCGGCGAACAGCGCCGCGCCGCCTCCGGCGACGATGGCGCCGGTGGCCGACAGGGTGCGGGCCCGGACCCCGCGCACGGCAGCGGCGACGTCCAGGACGTCGGTGAGCAGTCCAAGCTGCAGCGCGCGCTTCTGCAGCCGCGGTGACGCGGCGTCGGTGATCGCGACTGCCAACGTCAGTTCACGCGAGCCGAATAGTTGAGTTGTGAAGGGTTGGTCGCGGGCGGAACTGAGTCCGATCAGCCTGGCCGTCGTGTTCGGAACCATCCATGCGGCGATGCCGGTGGTGAACCGCAGAGCGGCAAGGGTGCCGATGAGCACGCTGCGTTGCATGCCACCACACTTCAGGAACGCCCGGGATATTTCAAGGGCAGAACCCACTGCCGCTTGCCAGGGGGATGTGGCTGATGGCCAATCATCGTGGCGGAGTGTTTCCGTCCGAGGGATAGGCGTGCACAAGAGCGCTGGACAACTTCGATACGGCGTGAGTGAGGGTGTGTTCGGCGTCGTGGGCGATGCGGTGGGCTTCGGCCAGGCTGATGGTGGGATCGATGTCCAGTTCGGCGTCGGCGTGCAGCGTGTGGCCAATCCACCGCATTTTCACGCTCCGCACAGCGGTCACACCGGGTTCTGCGGCGAGTGCGGCCTCAGCGGAGTCGATGAACGTCGGATCCACTGCGTCCATGAGGCGACGGAAGATGCCGCGCACGGCGGTGCGCAAGACCGCGAGGATCGCGACGGTGATGACCAAGCCGATGATGGGGTCGGCTAATGGGAAGCCCAGCGCCGCACCTCCAGCGCCGAACAGGACTGCCAGGGACGTGAATCCGTCGGTGCGGGCGTGCAGGCCGTCGGCGACCAAGGCGGCCGAGCCGATGCGCCGGCCGACACGGATGCGGTACATCGCAACGAGTTCGTTGCCGACGAACCCGATGAGGCCGGCGGCCGCGACCCAGCCGACGTGCTCGATCGGCACGGGGTTGATCAGGCGTCGGACCGACTCGATCCCGGCGATGACGGCCGACAGGGCGATCATCGCGACGACGAACAGTCCCGCGAGGTCTTCGGCGCGTCCGAAGCCGTAGGTGTAGCGCCGGGTGGCGGCCTTGGTACCGAGCGCGAACGCGATCCACAACGGAATGGCGGTCAGCGCGTCGGAGAAGTTGTGGATGGTGTCGGCCAGCAATGCCACGGATCCGGAGATCGCCACGATAACGACTTGGGCGATGGCGGTCGCGCCGAGGGCGAGAAGGCTGATCTTCACGGCGCGGATGCCGGCGGCGCTAGATTCTAGGGCGTCGTCGATGCTGTCGGAGGCATCGTGGCTGTGCGGAGCGAACACCTCCCGGACAGCCGCGCCGACCTTGCCGCCCCAACCGTCGTGGATGTGCTCATGACCGTGTTCGTGGTGGTGTGCGGTGCGGTCGGTGGTGTTTGGTTCGTGGGCCATGTCAGCTCTCCTGCTGTGGCAGTGCGTCATTCGATGCGGCGGCGGGATGCAGTGCTCGCAACTCGCCGCTGCTGGCGTGGTGACCGGGGACGCCAGGTCCGGAATGCTCGGCGTTGAAGACGGCGTCGGTGACCAGCTCCGCGACGTGGTCGTTCTCCACGCTGTAGAAGATGGTGGTGCCCTCGCGGCGAGTGCGGACCAGCCGCGCCATCCGCAGCTTGGCCAGGTGCTGCGACACCGAGGGGGCCGGTTTGCCGACATGCTCGGCCAACTCGTTGACCGACATCTCGCGATCCACCAACGCCCACAACACTTGGACGCGGGTGGCGTCGGCGAGCATGCGGAACACCTCGACGACCAGGCCAACCTGGTCGTCGGGCAATCGCCGACGGCATGCTCCCTTATCTGCCTTCATATGCAGGTACCCTACGTGAGCGGTCGGGTTGTTGTCGAACCTGCGTAGGCATGCAGATTGCACCTCAGGAAGCGCGTGCGGTGACATCGACGGGGCATACCGTGCCGCCCAACAGGCCATGGTCGAACACGATCGGATCCCGATGCCCTTCGAACGCGCCCGCACACAACTGCTGCTGGGCCGAATTCAGCGCCGGCAACGCCAAGAGCAGGCTGCCACGGCTTCGCTCACGGGAGGCGCGGAGGGTATTCGAGCGTCTCGGCACGCCGCTCTGGGCCGCCCGCGCCCGCGCTGCAATGGACCGTGCCGCCATCATCATCATCATCGACACTCGCCGGCACGAGCTCACTCCGTCCGAGCAGAACGTCGCACGCCTGACGGCATCGGGCATGACGAGCGGCGAGGTCGCGGCCACGCTAATCATCAGCCCGAAGACTGTTGAGTTTCCCTAGGGAAACGCCTAGTTCCTCGTTGACACCGCAACTAACTAATAACGTCACGCGCGAGAGGCATAGCGCTCGTCAGCGCGCGACCGAACCTCGGGGAATTGCGCGACGGGCGGGCCCTGGGGACTACGTGATCGTAGATAACCGAGGAAAATTCAATGACCATACGAACACCTGTACCGATCGCCATCGGGATCGCCTTCGTTGGCGCATCGTTGGTGTCCGGCACATCGGCAATGCCAATCGCACACGCCGACGAGCCGCTCGGCCCGATTAGGTCCACAGTCAACGGCGACCGGTCCAGCACGGCCTGCCCGGCATTCACCTACAGCCAGGTACTCGAGGATGCCGCCCAGACAGCGGTGCGACCGGGCGACCCACGCGGTGGCGACCTCAGCGGGTACAACGGTACGGCGAAGTTGATCATGGGTTGGGGTGATCCCCAAGCCGCTGCGATCAATGATGCCTACAAGAAGGGTGCAGGTCCCTTGATCAGCAACTGCGATTACACCGAGTTCGGCGTGGGGTTCCACCGCGACGACAGCCTTGAATACGACGCGGTGAGCATTGTGTCGGTGTGCCTGCAGCGGCGACGGCCCATCCCGATCCCACTCTTACGCCCACTCCCGCCGTCCAGTAGTGCCCAGCAGGCTCGCCCACCCCGACTGTTCCGGCCTTCGGGACCTGTGCGCCCGTGCCCCGCCAACGGACAAGGTCCGCGTGTCCTTCGTCAGGGGGTTGACGTGGACCGTCAAGGGCACGAACTCCTCGAACATCGCGGGCAAGTGCACCTACACGGCAAACGGTCCCGGCGGTGGGTTGGGCAACAGAGCCTTCGACATCGGTGCGAACGGCTCAGCGAGTTTCCAAGTCCCCGCGCCCCTGCCGTTCGTCACTTATCACGTCGTGACGTCGTGCCACGGCACGTTCAACGGCACGGACGTCGAGCTCGGCCACGACGAGCAGGACGTCAAACTCTAAGGCGGCCAGATCCGTTCGCCCGTACCCGCCATCGGAGCACGCATCTAACTACAGGTGAGCGGGTCGACGGATTCCCACGGCCCCTCGTTCAGGTGGACTGGAGTCGTCGTTCCGGTCGACGTGCCGTGCGCGATGCCGTCGGCGCCCACCGTCCCCGTGAAGTGATCGTAAGCCAGCGTGCCGGACCACCCGATCGTGAAATCAATTGTGCGGCCGGTGATACCGCCGCTCGTGATGTTCCCATCCGAAGTGACGTCCGGGGTGCGGATGGCTACGTGCGGCCCCAGCGACGAACCGCTCGCATCGATGGCCACGTCGTACCCGCTGGAGTGGTGGAGATTCAGGAGTGTGCCCGGCACCGTGCAGTTCGCCCTGGCATTGGCAGATGGCAGCGCCAGTATTGTTCCTGCGGCGATCGCGGTCGCAGCGGCCAGTCCAATGTGCATCTTCGTGAGCTTGGTTTTCATGGTGGCGTCCCCTGTCACGGTTCGGGTATCGACAGCAGCTTATCGCCGCGCACGTATATGGCCGGTACTAGGGAAATACCTAGTTACTCGTTGGCGCTGCAACCCTTAACGTCACGCTCTGGAGCCAGGAGCTCATCAGCGTGGCGATGTCAGTCCGGGAGGAATCATCGAGAGCTGCATGGTTGGAACGTCGCGATAACCGCACGAACATCTGTATCGATCGCCGTCGCGATCGCCTTCGTTGGCGCGTCGTTGCTTTCCGTGACATTGGCGCTTTCCGGGACATTGGCGACGCCGATCGCCAACGCCGACGATCCGCTCGCCCCGATTGTCGTCGGCGTAACGACATACCGCTCGAAGACCCCGTGTCCGCGATTGACCTACAACCCCATCCTCGAAGACGCCGCGCAGAAATACGCGAGATCCGAGAATCCACAGGATGGCCAACCCCGCAACTACGACGGTGGGTGGGCGGCCTACCTCGGCACCGGTGATCCCCAAGACAATGCGATCGTGAGCGCCTACGGGGGTGGTGCGGGATCCGCCATCAACGATTGCGGTTATACCGAGTTCGGAGTGGGCTTCATCCGGCATGACGACCGGTCAGTCGACGTCGTGACGGTCATCTTTGGTACTCCAGCCAAACCGATACTTCAGCCAAACCGATACTTCGCTCTCGACTTTCGCAGTTTTGGCGTTTTAATTGACCGTTCGCGCTGCTCGGCTGTGACAGCTGGTGTCTGTATTTCTGGTGGGGTTGTCGGCGTGTCGGCGTGATAGTGCCCTGAGCATGTGAGAAGCATCGGCGATGGCCGCGGTGGTGTCGTTCCACTCGGCGTGCCGGTTCTTCTCCCACTACGCCTGGGACACCGACCGGCTCGGGCTCCCGGGGGCGCGGCTGATCGTCGACCGGCTGCTCGATACGGACGCGCCGATCGAGGTCGCGGTGGACGACACCCTGTTCCGCCGCTGGGAAAAGCGGGTGCACAACGCGTTCTGGACCCACGACGACACCGCGCAGGGCCCGGCCAAGCTGGGTCGCGGCAACCGGTGGGTGATCGTCGGGATCGTTGTGCGGTTGCCGTTCTGCAGCCACCCGGTGTGCCTGCCGATCCTGTTTCGGCTCTGGGGCGGCAAGGACACCGCCTCCCCGACCGAACTCGACGGCGCCATGCTCGAAGTGCTCGCCGAAGCGTTCCCGCACAAGAACATCCACGCCATCGGCGACGCCGCCTACCACCGTCGGCCGCTGCTGTCACCCGGCACCACGATCGCCACCGGGCTACCGGCCAACGCCGTCCTGCACCGGCTCGCGCCACCACGCACCGGCCGCCGCGGACGACCCGCCAAGCCCGCAACCGCGGGCCGCGGGCCGTGGAACCCACCGTGCCGGGTTCCTCGTGCAAACCCTCGTCATCGTCTGGTACACGACCCGCGGCTACCACCCCGACGACCTCACCAGTCGCCACGCCTGCCAGCCCTGGTACGACCAGAAGACCGAGCCCGCCTTCGAGGACATGCTCGCCAAGCTCCGTTTGCCTGCTTGTTTCCCGCTATGTGGTCAGCTCAACTGGGCCAACGCCGTTTGGGCGTCATAGCCATTGAACGCGTCCAGTGACCCTTCGCGCAGCCGGTTGACCCAGGCGGGGTCCGCCAGCAGCGCGCGGCCGATCGCGACCACGTCGAACTCCCCCGCCGTGAACTGGCCGAGCAGCCGGTCGACCGGTGCCGGCGGGATGGGGCCGCCCGGGCGGCCGGGGCTGAACTCCGTCTCCAGCCCGACGGAGCCGACGGCGATCACGGGGGCACCCGTCACCTTCCTCGTCCAGCCGGGCAGGCTCAGTTCGGGGTCGACGTCGGGAAAGGCCGGCTTGTAGTGCCTACGGGTCGACGGGTGGAACACGTCGACCCCGGCGGCCGTCAGCGGCGCGAGGAGTTCGTGCAGTTCCGCCGGGTCGTTCGCGACGGACGCCGTGTAGTCGGTCTGCTTCCACTGCGAGAACCGGAAGATGATCGGGAAGTCGGGGCCCACCGTTTCGCGCACCGCGGCGACCACCTCGGCGGGGAAGCGGGTCCGCCCGGCAAGTGAGCCGCCGTAGGTGTCGGTGCGGCGATTCGTTTTCTCCCACAGAAATTCGTCGAGGAGATAGCCGTGTGCACCATGCAGTTCGACGGCGTCGAAACCGACCGCTTTCGCATGGCGCGCCGCTTGTGCGTAGAGATCGGCGACCTCTGCGAGTTCGTCGGTGCCCAGCGCGCGTCCCTTCGCGTCGCCGGCGCTGTCGACCCCCGACGGGCTGACCGGGACGACCCCGTCGCGGTCGTCGCGTTCGGCGCCCTGGTGCCACAGCTGCGCGGCGATCGCCGCACCGTCGGCATGCACGGCGTCGGTGACTGCACGCCACCCGGCGAGCACGGCGTCACCGGCGAGCGTGGGAATCTCCTGCGGCCAGCCCGCCGCGGGGTGCGAAAGCCGAATGCCCTCCGTGATGATCAACCCGACACCGCCAGCCGCGCGCCGCGCATAGTAGGCGGCGACGTCGGGCCCCGGCACGCCACCCGGCGAGGCCCTGCGCGTCATCGGCGCCATCGCGAAGCGGTTCGGGATGGTGAGGGACTTCACCGTCAGCGGACTGAACAGGTCGCGCACGCGTTCATTCACGAAACGGTGCAACGTGCGGCATGGCCGACGTATTCCGCTTTGTTCATGCTCATCGGAAGTCCGTGAACGCCTCCAGCAGGCGATTGCGGAACTCCGGGTCGAGCTCGTCATCGCGGATCCTGCCGACCGTGCGCACGGTCTCCCGGAACTGCTGCAGGTAGTTCTCGCAGCCGTCGCACTTCATCAGGTGTGCGTCCACGCGGGCCCCGGTCTGAGGGTCCAGAGCGCCCTCGAGATAGGCCGTCACCAACTCGACGAGTTCGTTGCAGTCCAGCGAGCGTCTCACACTGTCGGCGTGTCGGCGTGATAGTGCCCTGAGCATGTTGAGAAGCATCGGCGATGGACGCGGTGGTGTCGTTCCACTCGGCGTCGGCGAGCAGACAGCGGTCACGTGAAACCGGTTGTAGCTCAGGCCGTTCTCCGCCAGCCGTGTCAGCGTGGGGATGTTGATGGCACCACCGAACGTGTCCGGTCCCGTGAAACCGGCGTCGTCGATCAACACGATCAAGACATTCGGCGCGCCGTCGAGGGCCTTATACTCCCGCCGCGATCGGCCAGTCGCCGATCGACTCGGACAGGGTGCGACCCGCCACGCCACTGAACGACACGTCGGGCAAGGGGAGTCGGGTGCGGTCGGGGATGAACTCGCGGGCCGCCTCGAACAGTGCGGCCTGGAGCCCTTCGGGCGTGACCGACGCCAGTCCGACGACAGACTTGGCGAGGAATCCCCGCAGTGTGCGTTCCAACTCGAGAGTGCCCGACTCTGGGACCACCGCCACGACAACGCCGGTACCAGCGGGGACCGCCTGCGCGATCATGTCGCCGGCCGCAGCGCCCCAGCCGGCGTCGGCGACAGTCACGGTGCCGTCGGCATCCTTGGCGACCAGCACAGCACCGCGCAGGGGCACGGTGTTGGCTTCGGCGGCGGCGCGCAGACCGTCGAAATCGCGTTGGGCGGCAGCGGAATCCTGATAGGGGGCAACAAGGACAACGGCTCGTTCGTCAACCACTGGATTTCCCCCGATCTTTCGGTAACAACGCCGGTCTCGCCGACGGCCAGGTCAAGGCGAGCCGGGGCAACACCCCATGCCCACGGTTCAGTAGTCGTTGCACGTGTTGGCCACCTGCAGGAAGAGTTGGCCGCCCTGCTGGCCTTCGGGTTTTGCGGCCTTCTGAGCGAGAATGCTTAGTTAGCAGCTGCGAATTGGCCAGGGCCTAGCGCTAGCGATCCTTGATCGCTAGGACAGTTGCAGCAGCTTCACCGCGGCCGCGGTGAATTCGTCAGGAATTTCGAGCTGCGGGTAGTGGCTGATTCCGGGCAGTTTGATCACCTCGGCGGCCGGCCGCAGTTCGCGCAGGCCAGCCAGCACCTTGGTGGTGGCCACCGGATCGGCGAGCGCCCAGAGGAAACCCAGCGGCTTGCCCCAGTCCCGCACCGCGCCGTGCCAGCGCCCGGCGAATTGCACCCGCTCGTTGAGATAGGCACACAGTAGGTGCAGGATCCGATGGCCGTCCTCGCGCGCCAGCAGCGCCCACTGCGCCTCGGCCTCCTCGGGTGAGAGCGGATGGGCGGCGCTGAACAGTTTGGCGAACCCGTGCACGAAACCACGTTCGCTGGTGAGCCGCGCCAGGATCGGTCCCAGCGGCCCGCGCAGGATCTTCTGGCTCGGCCGCAGGCTGGCCCGCTCGATGATCACACTGCCGTTGGTGAGCACGGCGCGCTGCAGGTCGAACGGCAGCGAGCCGGACAGATCACGGGCCAGCAGCTCGGTGGCTACCGACGTGCCCATGTCGTGGGCGAGCAGGACCACCGGCCCCACACCGGTGTCGGCGACGACGCTCTGCACGATGTCGGCCTGCTCGAGCAGGCTGTAGCGGTGTGGGCGCGGCTTGTCGGACAGCCCGAAACCCAGGAAGTCCAGCGTCAGCCAGGCCCGATCGCCCAGCCGGTCGACCACGCCGCGGAAATCGTAGGAACTGGACGGAAAGCCGTGCAGCAGCAGCAGCGTCGGCCCGCGGCCGGGCGAGGAGCGGACGAACACCGACCCCGAGCCCGTCGACAGCAGCCGACCTCCCTCTTGCCACTGGTGAACGCTGGCGGGCAGCACGCGTGTGACGGTATCGCATCCCTGCCGCAGCGTCCGCTCAGTGGACCGCCGGTCGTGCGGACCGGGCGAACTCCCCGTATAACAGAGCTACCGCTGCCGGTGTGATCGCGGTGTCCGTGCTGATCCCACGACCGATCGCCGAAACTGACACGCTGCACAGGCTGTTTCGGAGGTCTCTATAGCGCGGGCGCCGATCGAGGTGGCTTGCGAAGTCGTTGGGGTCGACGGCGTTGCCGCGCCGGGCTGTGTGACCGTCGGGCCGGATCAGGGTCAGAGGCTGGCAGTACGTCGCTTGGATCGCCCCATCGTCAGCAACGACGACTTTCATCGGCACACCACGGCTGTGGGCCCGTTCGGTGTAGGGCTCCGTCGTCAGGGCGCGCTGGGTGGTCGTCAGGGTGCGCTGGGTGCAGAGCAGGGTGGACTGATTGCCGAACAGGGTCGAACAGACACCTCCCAGCGCCGAGCGGCACGCGTGGTGCGCGGACACCGGGCACCGTCGATTCGGCGTAGTGATCGTGGTGCTGTAGTGGTGGTGGTGGTGTCGTTCCAGGTTCTGCGCTCACGATCGGGCTGCTGGCGTAGTCGCGGCTCTCGTTGGGCAGAAAGGAAGCGCGCGATGCTCCTGCGGGGCTTGCTCCTGGGAGGAGGAAGTCAACGCTCGCCAGCGTGGCGCCGTTGAGTTCGGTGAGGAACTTGATCGCGTGCGGCATACGTAGCGAGAGTCCACGCGACGTAGCGAGTGTTCCACGCCCCAGTGCCCGGCAAATCTCCATACTGCACGCGTTGAGCATGTTGGCCTTGCGGTCCGCGCTGAGGTGGACGTCATCTTAGACGGTGACGCCGCGGCGCGCCAGTTCCAACGCCAGGGAAAGTCCCGCCGGCCCGACGCCAGGACTCCCGACATGGAGCCTGTGGCCGGTCGGTCGTTTAGCGGTCTGATCTG
>WOYS01000005.1:112-17891 GCA_011620645.1 Mycobacterium sp. | reverse complement strand
CCCTTACTTCTGGCTGCAACCCCTTACTTCTGGCTGCAACCCCTTACTTCTGGCTGCAACAATGAACACGGAACAATGAACACGGCGATCGCTCGCACGCTGTCGGCTCTGCTTCTCGTCGGAGCCGTGGTGCTCGCTGCCGTTCTGACCGTTGACCAGGATCAGCCCGATGACAAGCGCATCGAGGGCCCGTACGCATCCCTACTGGACGCATCGACCGATCTCGGGCCTGCCCGAGAACCGAGCATCCAGCTCACCGCCAGTCTCACCGACCAGTCTCAGCCCACGGCACTGATCGCCTGGGCCCGGGACCAGGCGCTGTCGGTCCAGTGGCGCCCCGGCGACGACTGGGTGGTCGTCGAAGGCTCCCCCGACGCCGTCGAACGGGCGTTCGACGTCACCGTTCGCGACTATCGGGGCCGCAAAGGCCAGTACTTCTATGCCTCGCCACACCAGCCTTCGGTGCCCGAGCACCTGCGCGGGGAGGTGGCCGAGATGGGCCGGATCCTCAGTTACACACCGCATCACATGTCACGTCCGGACTACATCCCCCTCGATGTCCCGGACCAGGGCCTGGCCCCCTACGCACTGTTGAACACTTACAACGCCCACGATCTGGCCAGGGACGGATTCACCGGAAGGGGAGTCACCATCGTGATCTTCGCCTTCGACGGGTTCAATCAATCCGACCTGGACAAGTTCACCTCCACGTTCGATCTACCGCAGTTCACCCCCGAGGTCATCGGCGGATCGCCCGGCGAACCGCGCGGCGAGTTGTCGATGGATCTTCAAGTGGCCCATGCCATCGCCCCCGATGCACGCAAGGTCGTGGTGAACGCCCGCCCCACCGTCGAAGGTGACGGCGGCTATCGCAAGATCGGCCAGCTGCTCGAGGACACCGATCGCCAGTTCCCCGGCGCGGTGTGGAGCTTCTCGATCGGGTGGGGCTGCGACAAACTCATCACCGCCGCAGACCTGGCCCCGGTACGGTCTGCGCTGCGCACCGCCCACTCACACGGCACCACCGCGTTCAACGCCAGTGGTGACCTCGCCGGCATGGAATGCCGTGGCGGACAAGACTGGTCGTCACCGCCCAGTGAACAGGACGTCGGCCTCGACTCCATCGCCTCACTGCCCGAGATGACCAGTGTCGGAGGCACCACACTGTCCACCGACGCGGACGGGACATGGGTATCCGAGCAGACCTGGTTCGACGTCCCGCTGTCCCAGGGCACCGGTGGCGGCGTCTCGACGCTGTTCGACATGCCGCCCTGGCAGCGCGATGCCGCGCGTGCGGTGGCGCCCGAACGCAACACCGGCAAGCGAATGACGCCGGATATCTCCGCCGTGGCCGATCCGTTCACCGGCGTGAAGATCGTGCTCAACGACCAGGTCGTCGTCGGCGGCGGCACTTCGCAATCGGCGCCCATCTGGGCCGGTCTGACCGCGATGATGAACCAGTACCTGCTGGAGAACAACGGAAGCCTCATCGGCGATATCAACCCGTTGCTGTACCGCATCGCCCAGGGCGCACCACGCCCGGCCTTCCGCGATGTCACGTTGGGCGGCAACGCCGTCGACAACGCCGGCCCCGGCTACGACCTGGTCACCGGACTGGGCACCCCGGACATCGGCAACCTGGTTCGCGACCTGCAGATCGCCCAGAAGGTGGGCGCCTGATGAGCGCTCCTGGCATGGTGGAATGCGAGGTCTGCCAGACCGATGTTCCCGCAGGCGAATACTGCGGGCTCTGTGGCGTTCCGCTGGCCGAACACAAACGCGGAGACGGCCCGCACTGGTTGCGCGCCCGCGCGTTCAGCGCCGCCCCCGGACAACGCCTGCTGTCGCTGTCGCTGACCAGCTCGCTGTTCCCGCATCTGTCGCCGCGCTCACGCAAGGTGTTCCTGATGGGCCTGGCGATACTGGCGGCCGCGCTGACCGTCGGCACCCTGCTGCGCATGCCCGCCGCCCTGATCGCCGTCGCCTCACTCGGCATCCCCCTGCTGTTCGCCTTGTACCTCCGGGAATCCGGTGTGTCCCGGGACATCCCACGCAGCACGCTGATACTGACGATGACCCTCGGGGTGGTGCTCGGCATCGGTTGGGTGTTGATGACCGGGGCCGCCGTGGCGCGCGCCTACGGCGTCCCGCTGGGTGCAGGTATCGCCGGTGAACGGATTCTGCGCCACGGCATCGGGGTGCCGCTGGGCAGCATGCTGCTCATGCTGGCGCCCGCACTGGCGGCCCGGTTCGGGTGGCGCGGCAACCGGGAATCCCTGGACGGCTACGCCATCGGCGTCCTGGGTGCCCTGACGTTCACCGCGGCGGCCACCCTGACCCGGCTGGCACCGCAATTCAGCGCCGGGATGATCAACCGGGCCCGCCCCCTGGACGGACTGCTCGTCGAGGCCGGGATCCGCGGAATCGCGGTGCCGCTGACGGCCGCCGCCGTCGGTGGATTGATCGGCACCGCACTGTGGTTCACTCGGCCGCCCACGAAAGTGACCAAGAACCGCGGCTTCGTCCGGGGCGCCCTCATCGTCATCGCATTGGTGGTGATCGCGGTCTACGCCGAGCTGGGCCTGCTCGATGTGGCCCGCATCCCGCAGTGGTTGCAACTGGCGGGGCACCTGACGCTGACCGCGTTGGCGCTGCTCGCGCTGCGGATCGGCCTGCACCTGGCTCTGCTGCACGAGGCACAGGACGAGATACGCACCGACGAGCCGATTCTGTGCGTCGAGTGCGACCATGTGGTGCCCGATGCGCCGTTCTGCGCAAACTGCGGCGCGGCCATGCACGCGTCCTCGCGCCGCTCGCGCAGAACCCGGCGCGATGATCGTCCGATCAGGCTCGCCGAGGAACCCGCGGCCGGGGAGATCATCGACGGATTGATGCCCGGATACTCGGTGCACCCCGGCACATTCGAGACGCTTCAACCACCGAAGACATCGTTCCGCAAGGTGGCGCTGGTGCTGGGGATCGCGGTCGTGGTGGTGGCCGGCGGGCTGGTCGGGCTGTCCGGGCTCATCACGAAACCCGCTCCCAAATATGTGTGCCCACCCGATTGCGGCAGCCCGCCGATGAACCGCGCGGTGGAGATCAACCCTCGGTTCACCTCGGCCGACGGATCGTTCTCGGTGTCCTACCCGGTCGAGAACGCGGCCTACCAGATCTCCAAGCACGACAACGGGATCACCGCGGTGCTGCAAGCCGGTGACGGCGGCACGATGCAGTTGTTCAGCAACCCCGCGGCAGGCCGCACGCCACAGGAAATCGCCGTCGACCTGGTGAACCAGACCTTCCCGGACACCAAGACCGCCTACGAGATCCCCAACACCATGGTCGGCTATCAACACGGATACGGGCTGGCCGCCGACTACTGGCCGCAAGCCGCAATGAGCAGCTACTCACGGATGCGCATCATCGTCATGGTCGCGGTCAAGAACGATCTGGCCTTGATCGCCGGTGCAGTCGGACCGTACCGGGCCTTCGGACCGGACTTCGGTTCCGGTAAGCCGTCGGCCGCCAACCTGCAGTTGGCGCTCGATATGGGCAAGTACGTCAACAGTTTCAGCTGGCGCGGCGACCCCGCCCGGTAACTCGCCACCCCCCTCCGCGAGCAGTCGCACAACGCCCGATGTTGACATTGACAAATGTCAACAATTGAAGGTGTACTCGACGGACACTCGATAACGGAGGTCCGATGCCCGAACAGTCCCCACCTGCACGAGGATCGCTGCGCTCCCGGTGTTCTGTGTCGACTACCGGCTCGCCCCGGAGTACCGCTTCCCCACCGCCGCCGACGATGTGCGCGCGGGCTGGGACTGGCTGCGCACCGAACGCGGACTGGATCCCGACCGGATGGTGATCGCCGGCGGACCGGCCATGCACAAGGTGACGGCGTTCGTGAAGGACTCGTTGCAGCACAACGCCATCCGTACCAACCGGACAGAGGTCGCCCGATGAACCTCTTTGGCAGCTCCCGCCGCAGGAGCAAGCGGGCCGACGCCGTCGTGACCGGTGCCGGCAGCGGAATCGGCGCCGCGTTCGCCCTCGAACTCGCCGCCCGTGGCGGCCGGGTGGTCTGCAGCGATATCGACGAGAACGCCGCACGCGCCACCGCCGAGGAGATCATCGCCGCAGGGGGTGAGGCCACCGGATTGCGCTGCGATGTTTCCCGCATCGAGGACGTACACGCGCTGGCCGACGCTGCCCAGGCCTGGTTCGGCGGGCCACCCACACTGGTGATCAACAACGCCGGTGTCGGCGCCGGTGGCACACCGATCGGCGAAGCCAGCCTGGACGACTGGAACTGGGTGCTCGGAGTCAACCTGTGGGGGCCGATCCATGGCTGCCATGTGTTCACCCCCATCCTGCGTGCCGCCGAAACCGACCAGCCCCGGGGCATCATCAATGTCGCCTCAGCGGCGGCGTTCGGTGCCGCGCCCGGTATGGCCGCCTACAACGTGAGCAAGGCCGGGACACTGTCGCTTTCGGAGAGCCTGTCCGCCGAACTCTCCGGCACCGGAATCGAGGTCACGGTGCTGTGTCCGACACTCGTCAAGACCAACATCCTCGAGGCCGGGCGGATCACCGACGGTCCCACCGCCCTGGGCGCAAAGCTGATGCGCTGGGTCGGGTTCTCCCCGCAGAAGGTCGCACGCATGTGCCTGGACACCAATGATCGCGGCGGCCTGTACTGCATGCCGCAGCCCGATGCCCGGATCGCTTGGGGCATCAAACGCTTCACACCGACGGTGTACACCCGCGCCATCGGTCTCACCAACCGTATCGCCGCGCCGTAGGAGGTCTGGACAATGGCTGTCGACGTGGACGTCATGCTCGGCCCGCCGTTCCCATGCGTCCATGTTCCCGGGGTTCGCCACCCAGTATCTTCGACTGATGCGGGAGTTTCGTTTCGGTGACTACACGGCAGTTGCGCACGGTGCAGGCGTGACGGCAGTTTCTTCGGGCTGATGGCGGCGACCTGATGCAGGTGTCCAAGCTGCCCCGGCAGCCCGCAGGCGCGATCTCGACGATCCTCACCGGGCTGCGCCGGGCACCCCGCCAGATCCGGCGCAGTTCCCGCGACGTCGTCGAGAACGCGGTCACCCAGCTGTTCGATGCGGCGGTGCAACCGCACGGTGTCGCTGCCTCCGGCGAGTACCGGATCGACGAGCTGGCGCAGCTGGCCGGAACCACCACCCGCAACATCCGGGTCTACCGGGACCGCGGCCTGCTACATCCCCCGCTACGTGTCGGCCGTATCGCATTGTTCAACGACACCCACCTGACCCGGCTGCGACTGATCACCTCACTGCTTGACCGCGGCTACAACATCGCCCATGTGCACGAGATGCTGTCGGCATGGGAGCAGGGTAAGGGGGTGGGTGATCTGCTCGGCCTCGAATCGGCGATCGCAGGCAGCTGGGCCACCGAGAAGCCCGAACGAATGAGCGTCGCCGACGCCAGGCGATTGGTCGACGACGATCCAGGTTTCGACCGGATGGTCGATTTGGGCGTCATCAAGTTGGAGGAAGCCGGTCCGGGGCGAGCGGAGCGACGGGAAGATCAAACAGCAATCGTCGTGCGCCCCAAGCTGATCGAGGCGTTCAGCGAGATCCGTCAATACGGAGTGTCCGCCGACAAGCTGATCGACCTACACGAGCAGATCGCACCGCTGGTCGATCAGATCAGCGGGCTGCTGGTGCAGGCGGGTATCGCAGAAGTCCTGCACCGCGTCAACCCCGGCGCGGCATTGCCTGCGGACACCGAAATCGCCGAACTGCTCACGATGTTGGTGCGTTTCCGCACCCAGGCCGTCTCGGCCGTGTCTGCGACCCTGGCGTTCTCCATCGAGTCGACCATCGAGTCGGCGATCGGTCAGATCCTCGGCGATCTCATCGACAAGGAAACCGACCCGGAGGCCTGATCGGGCGCCGAGCGCCGAGCTGGGCCCGAAGCCGAGCGGGTGAGTTCTCACTCCCACTCGATGGTGCCCGGCGGCTTGCTCGTGACATCCAGGACGACGCGGTTGACCTCGGGCACCTCGTTGGTGATCCGGGTCGAGATACGTTCCAGCACTTCGTAGGGCACCCGGGTCCAGTCCGCCGTCATGGCGTCCTCACTGGACACCGGACGCAGCACGATCGGATGACCGTAGGTGCGGCCGTCACCCTGAACACCTACGGAGCGCACATCGGCCAGCAGCACCACCGGGCACTGCCAGATCTGCTGGTCCAGGCCGGCAGAGGTGAGTTCCTCGCGGGCGATCGCATCGGCTCGACGCAGCGTGTCCAGCCGGGGCGCCGTCACCTCACCGACGATGCGGATACCCAGGCCGGGGCCCGGGAACGGTTGGCGGCCAACGATTTCCTCGGGAAGGCCGAGTTCCCGGCCGACGGCGCGCACCTCGTCCTTGAAGAGCAGCCGCAGCGGTTCGACGAGCTTGAACTTCAGATCGTCGGGCAGCCCGCCGACATTGTGGTGGCTCTTGATGTTCGCAGCACCCGAGCCGCCGCCGGATTCGACGACATCGGGATACAGCGTGCCCTGCACCAGGAAATCGATCGTGCTGGTCGACTCCTCGCGCGAGCGCTCGCCGGGAGCACCGCCGCCCTGCATGAGGTCTCGAACGGCGCCCTCGAAGGCGCGGATGAACTCGCGCCCGATGATCTTGCGCTTACCCTCCGGGTTCGTCACCCCGGACAGTGCCTCCAGGAAGCGATCCGCGACGTCGACGGTCACCAGCTTGGCACCGGTGGCGGCGACGAAGTCGCGCTGCACCTGGGCGCGCTCCCCGGCCCGCAGCAGACCGTGATCGACGAACACACAGGTGAGCCGGTCGCCGATGGCCCGTTGCACCAGCGCCGCGGCCACCGCGGAGTCCACCCCGCCGGACAGCCCGCAGATGGCCTGCCCGTCGCCGAGCTGTTCGCGCACCTGCGCGATCAGCTGGTCGGCGATATTGGCCGGCGTCCAGGCCGCGCCGATGCCGGCGAACTGGTGCAGGAAACGACTGAGCACCTGCTGGCCGTGCGGCGAATGCAGCACCTCGGGGTGGTACTGCACCCCGGCCAGCCTGCGGGCCCGGTTCTCGAACGCCGCCACCGGGGCACCGGAGCTGACCGCCACGACGTCGAAGCCCTCCGGAGCCTTGGTGACCGCGTCGCCATGGCTCATCCAGACCGGCTGGATGTCGGGTAGATCTGAATGTAGTTGCCCACCAGTGACATTCAGCTCGGTGCGGCCGTACTCGCTGGTGCCTGTATGCGCCACTGTGCCGCCAAGCGCCTGAGCCATGGCCTGGAACCCGTAGCAGATGCCGAAGACCGGAACGTCGAGATCGAACAGGGCCGGATCCAGCCGCGGCGCCCCGTCGGCGTACACGCTGGCCGGACCGCCGGAGAGCACGATCGCCTGCGGGTCCCGCGCCTTGATCTCGTCGACCGTCACGGTGTGCGGGATGACCTCGGAGAACACCCGGGCCTCGCGGACGCGACGCGCGATCAGCTGGGCGTACTGCGCCCCGAAGTCGATGACGAGGACGGGACGGGGCGAGGCTGGTTCCACCCGGGACAGTCTAGTGGTCAGGTGCCGAACAACCGGTCCCCGGCGTCACCGAGGCCGGGGACGATATAGCCGTGCTCATCGAGCTGGCGGTCGATCGCAGCGGTGTACACGGGGATGTCCGGGTGAGCATCGTGCAGGGCCGCCAGCCCCTCCGGGCAGCTGAGCAGGCAGACGAACTTGATGGATCGCGGCTCGTGCTCCTTGAGCCTGTCGATGGCGGCCACTGCGGTATGTCCGGTGGCCAGCATCGGGTCGACAACCACCACATCGCGTTCGTGCAGATCGTTGGGCACCTTGAAGTAGTACTCCACCGCGACGTGGGTCTTCGGATCGCGGTAGAGCCCGATATGGCCGACCCGGGCGCTGGGCACCAAACTCAGCATGCCGTCGAGGATGCCGCCGCCGGCTCGCAGGATGGACACGAAGACCAGCTTCTTGCCGTCTAGCACCCTGGCGGTCATGGTCTCCAGCGGTGTCTCGATCTGCTCTTCGTGAAGGGGGATGTCGCGGAGCACCTCGTAGGCCATCAGCGCCGACACCTCGCTGACAAGTCGCCGGAAGCTGTTGGTGGACACGTCCTTACGGCGCAACGTGTTCAGCTTGTGGGTGACCAGGGGGTGCTCGATCACGTGTATCTCAGGCATCGAGGAGATCCTTTCGAGACATCAGAAGACGGTGCCGTCGCTGATGACGGTGAGCGGTGGCAGCCCGGCGCGCAGCCGCTGGGCCAGTGCGCGACCCGCCGCCCAGGTGCCGCCTTCCAGCACGCATGCCAGCGGTAGTTGTTCGTCGGTGACACCGAGCCGGTGACGCACCAGCACGGCGAGCTCGTCGAGCAGGGCGACTGTGAGGGCGCGCCATTCCACCACCAGCTCGTCGGCAGGTATCCAGGCGCGCTCTGACCAGTCGGGGTCGCGCAGTCGCAGCACACCGGCGTCCAGGAACAGCCCGCCGTTGCGGTATTCGGGAAGCCCGGTCAGCGCGTGCAGCCCGCTCACCTGCGCGCCGGCCCAACCGAACGGCTCCAGCAGCGAATAGGTCAGCCACTGAGAGAGCTTGTGAAACGGAACCCACCCGTCGGTGCCGCCCACCCCTGGCACTGCCTGGTGACGCCAGCAGTCACCGAGCGGTTCGCCGTCGATAGCATTGTCGGCCAACCAGATTCGCGACAGGGAGGACAACAGGGCGGTCAGGATGTCGTGCGCGGCCACCGCAGGCGCGGCCGGATCCGGGACCAGCAGGTCGAACAGTCCTCCGGGCCGTCCCGGGGAGCCGAACACCTCGGGTTGATCGGCCAGGGCGGCACCGAGGCCGCGCAGCACGTTGACGCGGCCGTCGAATCCGACTAGCGCGTTGGCCGGCCCCAGCTGAAAATGCGCCGCCAGCCGACTGGTGTCCAGCCCGGTTAACCCTGCAGCGTCAGCCTGCAGCGGGCGAGCGGGATCCGAGGAGAAGACGCCCGCGGTGAAGGCATGCCAACTCGCCACGCCGAGCCCTTCGGAACGGGTGTATTCGAGGCCGGTACCGGTTTCCCGGTAGCTCCAGTCGGGTCCGGCGCCGGCATCGAGCAGCACGCTGACCACCGTCAGGTCGATCATCGCGCGGGCGCGCCCCGCACCGTCGAGATCGGCGAGCAGGCCGTCGAGTTGGCGCTTGCGGTCCACACCGCCGGCCTCGAAATGCCGCCAGCGGCTGTGGAACGGTATCACCAGGTCGGGGAATCTGGCGGCGGTGAGGTCGGCGACCTCGGCGGCGGCGCCGCCCATCGCGTCGTCGTGCACGGTGAACCAGGCCGAGGAGCCCGCACGCGCGCGGGTCAGCAGGTAATGCGCACGGGTCCGGATCTCCGTGGTGCTGCGCAGCACGGCGGCCGGGTGGGCAGCCACCGAGCTCACGTCAGCTGCCGGCCGACCGTGTTCTTCAGATCGTCGGCATCGGGGACCGGGCCCGGGGTGAAGTAACCGGCCGCCATCTTGGCGTCGATCTCGACCCTGGCATCGGCGGGGATGAGGTCGTCGGGAATGTTGACGCGCTCACCGACCGTGATACCCGAACCGGTGATGGCGTCGTACTTCATGTTGCTCATCGACACCAACCGGTGGATGCGGGTGATGCCCAGCCAGTGCAGCACATCGGGCATCAGCTCCTGGAAACGCATGTCCTGCACGCCGGCAACGCATTCGGTGCGAGCGAAATACTGATCGGCGGTGTCACCGCCGATCTGGCGCTTGCGTGCGTTGTAGACCAGGAATTTGGTGACCTCGCCGAGCGCGCGACCCTCCTTGCGCGAGTAGGCCACCAGTCCCACACCGCCACGCTGCGTCCCGGCGATGCATTCCTCGATCGCGTGCGTCAGGTACGGCCGGCAGGTACAGATATCGGACCCGAACACATCCGAGCCGTTACACTCGTCGTGCACCCGTGCCGTCAGTTCCACCGCGGAGTCGGCCAGGTCCCGCGGGTCCCCGAAGATGTACACGGTCTGCCCGCCGATCGGCGGCAGGAAGACTTCGAGGTCGCCGCGGGTGACCAGCTCCGGATACATGCCTCCGGTCTCCTCGAACAGCGCGCGGCGCAGTGCGGCCTCGGAGCAGCCGAATCGTGCGGCCACGCCGGGCAGGTACCAGACCGGCTCGAGCGCCACCTTGGTCACCACCGCCGCGCCATTGGCCAGCAGGACCCGGCCGTCGGGGTGCAGGCGGCCCTGCTGCAGTGCCACCGACACCTCGGGCAGCATCACGTGGGCCTTGGTGACGGCGATGGTCGGGCGGATGTCATGACCGGCCTCGAGGTCGGCGGCGAAGACGTCGGCGACCGCGGCGCCCCAGGGATCGATGCTGACCATGGCGCCCGGATCCTGCCATTGCGGATGGGGGCCGATGACATCGGTGGGCGCGGTATTGGTGAGGTCAGCGCGGTGCTGTGGCGACAATGCGCCGGCGGCCACCGCCAGCGCCCGGTACACGCCGTAGGAGCCGCTGTGCGTGCCGATGACGTTGCGATGCGCTCGATTGCCGGTGGTGCCCACCACCGGGCCCCGCTCGGCCGCGGTGGGCGCGCCCCAGTGGATCGCCGGTGCCGTGGCGCCCGCGCTGTGCGAGGTCAGGCGGATATGGCGTGCCGTGCGTTCGGTACCAGTGACCACGCCGGATCCTCCTCGAGACAAACGCGTAACAACAGGGCGACAGCGTTGTCACCTGCATCGTATCAGCGCCGGTTGCACCCCACCCGTCATTTGAATATCACAGTCCGAGAACATAATTCGTCCCGAAAATGCCGTCAGGTGTTGGTATCCGCGCGGTGGGGTATCCCCCGGCCGCAGCCTGCAGTCACACTCGAGAGGAACAACACCGTGACCAACACACAGCCCAAACCGACCACCACCGACACCGGAATCCCGGTGTACAGCGACGAGCATTCCCTCACGATCGGCCCGGACGGCCCCATCCTGCTGCAGGATCACTACCTGATCGAGCAGATGGCCAACTTCAACCGGGAACGGATCCCGGAGCGGCAACCGCACGCCAAGGGCGGCGGCGCATTCGGACATTTCCAGGTGACCCACGATGTCAGCGCCTACACCAGGGCCGCATTCCTGCAGCCCGGAGCCAAGGTCGAGACCCTGACCAGGTTCTCGACGGTCGCCGGTGAACGGGGCAGCCCAGATACCTGGCGCGATCCGCGCGGGTTCGCCACCAAGTTCTATACGCCCGACGGCAACTTCGACATGGTCGGCAACAACACCCCGGTGTTCTTCATCCGCGATCCGATGAAGTTCCAGCATTTCATCCGGTCCCAGAAGCGCCGGGCGGCCAACAACCTGCGCGATCACGATATGCAGTGGGATTTCTGGACGCTTTCGCCGGAGTCGGCACACCAGGTGACCTGGCTGATGGGCGACCGGGGTATCCCGCGCACCTGGCGGCACATGAACGGCTATTCCAGCCACACCTACAGCTGGATCAACGCCGCCGGCCAGATCTTCTGGGTCAAGTACCACTTCAAATCCGACCAGGGCGTCGAGTTCCTCACCCAGGACGAGGGAGATGAGATGGCGGGCCGGGACGGCGACGCCCATCAACGCGACCTGTTCGACACCATCGAACGCGGCGACTTCCCGAGCTGGACGCTGAAGGTGCAGATCATGCCGTTCGAGGCGGCCAAAAATTACCGGTTCAACCCGTTCGACCTGACCAAGGTGTGGCCGCACGGCGACTACCCGCTGATCGACGTCGGCAAGCTGACCCTGGACCGCAACGTCACCGACTACCACACCGAGATGGAACAGGCGGCGTTCGAACCGAACAATGCGGTGCCGGGCACCGGGCTGAGTCCGGACAAGATGCTGCTGGCCCGGGACTTCGCCTACGCCGACGCGCACCGCGCCCGGCTCGGGGTGAACTACCACCAGATCCCGGTCAACACCCCGAAGACGGAGGTGCACAGCTACTCCAAGGACGGGGCGATGCGGGTCACCAACGTCTCGGATCCGGTCTATGCGCCGAATTCCTATGGCGGGCCGACGGCCGACCCGGCACGCACCGGTGAGCCGCTCTGGCATGCCGACGGCGACATGGTGCGGTCGGCATACTCGCTGCACGCCGAGGACGACGACTGGGGCCAGGCGGGCACGCTGGTGCGCGATGTGCTCGATGGCGCAGCGCGTGATCGACTGGTGTCCAATATCAGCGGCCACCTCTCCGACGGGGTGTCCGGTCCGGTGCTGGAGCGCGCGTTCGAGTACTGGCGCAATGTCGACAAGGAGCTCGGCGACCGGGTCGAGGCTGCGGTCAAGGGCACGTAGCCGTCAGTCAAGGGCACGTAGCCGTCAACGGGGTTCGAGACCGCGCGGTCGACGACTACGACGATCGGCGCCGCGTCATGCACCGCGTGAGTTCACCGGTTCGATCGGCAGCCTGCGCAACGCGGCGGGCGCCTCCGCGGGCACCACCGGGCGCACCGGCGCGATCGGCGACAGCCGCACATACGGCTGTCCCTGCGCCGGACGCAGATCCGCTTCGCCCTTGTTGGGCCACAGCGCAGCCGCACGTTCGGCCTGAGCAGCGATGGACAGCGACGGGTTGACCCCGAGGTTGGCCGAAATGGCCGCTCCGTCAGTCACATACAGCGTCGGGTAGTTGTACACCCGGTGGTAGGCATCGATGACCCCGCTGTCGGCGCTGTCACCGATCGCCGCGCCACCGAGGAAGTGAGCGGTGAGCGGGATGTTGAACAGTTCACCCCAGGTGCCGCCGGCGACACCGTCGATCTTCTCGGCGATGCGGCGGGTGACCTCGTTGCCGGCCGGAATCCAGGTCGGGTTGGGTTCACCGTGGCCCTGCTTGCTGTCGAGCATGCGGAAGCCGAACTTCGTCTTGCGGGTGAAGGTGGTGATCGAGTTGTCCAGGTGCTGCATCACCAGGGCGATGACGGTGCGTTCACTCCATTGCCGCGGATTGAGCATGCGCAGCATCTTGTTGGGTTCCTGGCGGGCCTGGCCGATGAACTGTTTCCAGCGCGGCATATCGGTGCCCAAGGGCCCGTCGCCGTCGGTCATCAGCGTCTGCAGCAGCCCCATCGCATTGGATCCCTTGCCATACCGCACCGGTTCGACATGGGTGTCGGCGGTGGGGTGGATCGACGAGGTGATCGCCACACCGTGGGTCAGGTCCAGATCCGCTGCGACTTCCAGGCGCCCCGCTCCGACGATCGATTCGGAGTTGGTGCGGGTCAGCACACCCAGCCGCGCGGACAGCTTGGCCAGCCGACCGGTGTCGCGCATCTTGAACAACAATTTCTGGGTGTTGTAGGTGCCCGCCGCCACGATGAGCTGCGTCGCGGTGAAGGTCTTCTTCCTGCGGCGCAGCTTGCGGCCGGTGGTCACCGCGGTGACCTCCCACACGCCGTCGGATCGCTGCCGGAAGCTGCTCACGGTGGTCAACGGATGCACCTGTGCACCAGCGGATTCAGCCAACCCCAGGTAATTCTTCACCAGGGTGTTCTTGGCCCCGTGCCGGCAGCCTGTCATACACTCGCCACATTCGAGGCAGCCGGTGCGAGCCGGGCCCGCCCCGCCGAAGTAGGGGTCGGACACCGTCACCCCTGGGGCCTTGTGGCCGTCTGAACCGAAGAACACCCCGACGGGCGTGGCCACGAAGGTGTCACCGACTCCCATATCGTCGGCGACCAGCTTCATGATCCGGTCGGCATCGGTGAACGTGGGGTTGGTGACGACACCGAGCATGCGTTTGGCCTGGTCGTAGTGCGGCATGAGCTCGGCACGCCAGTCGGTGATGTCCTTCCACTGCGGGTCGGCGAAGAACTGCTCCGGCGGCACGTAGAGGGTGTTGGCGTAATTCAGCGACCCGCCGCCGACCCCGGCACCGGCCAGGATCATGCAGTTGCGCAGCAGGTGGATGCGCTGGATACCGTACATGCCCAGCTGGGGCATCCACAGGAACTTGCGCAGGTGCCAGGAGGTCTTTGCGAAGTCCGCGTCGGCAAACCTTCGGCCGGCCTCCAGCACCCCCACCCGGTACCCCTTTTCGGTGAGCCGCAGGGCGCTGACGCTACCGCCGAATCCCGAGCCGATGATCAAGACGTCGTAGTCAGGCTGCATCACACCAGTATGACGCTACCGGCAGGTAACTTTCTAGACAGGTGGGCCTGACCTGTAAAGATCAAGATCCGACGGTCAGACCGACCTTCTGGAATTCCTTCAGGTCGCAGTACCCGGCCTTGGCCATCGACCGACGCAGCCCACCGACCAGATTCAGCGACCCGAACGGATCGTCGGATGGCCCGTTGAGCACCTGCTGCAGCGCCGGACGCTCACCGAGGGCGACCTGTAGCAGCGCGCCGCGCGGCAACGACGGATGCGCGGCGGCCGACGGCCAGAACCAGCCGTCGCCCTGGGCCTCGGCAGCGACAGACAGCGGCGGTCCCAGCACCACGGCATCGGCACCACAGGCGATCGCCTTGGCAAGGTCGCCGGAGGTGTGGATATCGCCGTCGGCCAGCACGTGCACGTACCGGCCGCCGGTCTCATCGAGGTATTCGCGACGGGCTGCCGCCGCATCGGCGATCGCGGTGGCCATCGGCACGCTGATGCCGAGTACCTCATCGCTGGTGGTGACCCCAGAGGTGGACCCGTAGCCGACGATGACGCCGGCTGCGCCGGTCCGCATGAGGTGCAGCGCGGTGCGGTGATCGAGCACGCCACCGGCCACGACGGGCACATCCAGTTCGGAGATGAAGGTTTTGAGGTTCAGGGGTTCACCATCGTTGGCGACCCGTTCAGCGGAGATGAGAGTGCCCTGGATGACCAGCAGGTCGATGCCGGCGGCCACCAGCGCCGGGGTCAGGGCGGCCGCGTTCTGCGGGCTCACCCGCACCGCGGTGGTGACGCCCGCCTCCCGGATGCGCGCGACCGCAGCTCCCAGCAGTTCGGGATCCAGCGGCGCGGCGTGCAGCTGCTGCAGCAGCCGGATCGATTCGGACTCGTCTGATGCCGCCGCTGCAACCTCGGTGACCTGCGCGATCTTGGCCTCGACATCGGCGTGCCTGCCGATCAGCCCCTCGCCATTGAGCACGCCGAGGCCGCCGAGCCTGCCTATCTCGACGGCGAACTCCACCGACACCAGGGCATCGGTGGGGTGCGCGACCACCGGGATCTCGAACCGGTATGCGTCCAACTGCCAGGCCGTCGAAACGTCCTTCGATGAGCGGGTGCGCCGCGCCGGGACGATGTTGATGTCGCCGAGTTCGTATGTACGACGGGCTGTTCTGCCCATGCCGATTTCAACCATGTCACGCATGTTGCGGTAACCCCTAGCGGGCGTAGTAGTTCGGCGCTTCGACAGTCATGGTGATGTCGTGCGGGTGGCTTTCCTTCAGACCCGCGGCGGTGATCTGCACGAACTGCGCCTGCTGCAGGTGCTCGATGGTGTTCGACCCGGTGTATCCCATGGCCGCGCGCAGACCGCCGGTCAGCTGGTGGATCACCGTCGACAGCGGCCCGCGGAACGGCACCCGTCCCTCGATGCCCTCGGGCACCAACTTGTCCTCGGAGAGCACATCGTCCTGGAAGTAGCGGTCCTTCGAGAAGCTCTTCTGCGTGCCGCGGCCCTGCATGGCGCCCAGCGATCCCATGCCGCGATAGCTCTTGAACTGCTTGCCGTTGACGAAGATCAAGTCGCCGGGCGCCTCCGCGGTACCGGCGAGCAGCGATCCGAGCATGGCCGTCGAGGCGCCGGCGGCGAGCGCCTTGGCGATATCGCCGGAGTACTGCAGACCGCCGTCGGCGATCACCGGCACACCCTTGCGCGAACAGGCGGCCACGGCCTCCAGGATCGCGGTGATCTGCGGTGCACCGACGCCGGCGACGACGCGGGTGGTGCAGATCGAACCGGGGCCCACACCGACCTTGACGGCATCGGCTCCGGCGTCGACCAGTGCGGCGGCGGCGGCGCGGGTGGCGACATTGCCGCCGACCACATCGACGCGTGCGCCGACATTGGCCTTCAGCCGGCTCACCATGTCCAGCACCAGCCGGTTGTGGGCATGTGCGGTGTCCACGATGAGGACGTCGACGCCGGCATCGGCCAGCGTCATCGCCCGGGTCCAGGCGTCATCACCGATGCCGACGGCCGCACCGACCAGCAACCGTCCGTCGCTGTCCTTGGTGGCCAGCGGGAACTGCTCGGTCTTGACGAAGTCCTTGACGGTGATCAGACCGGTCAGCTTGCCGTGACCGTCGACGATGGGCAGCTTTTCGATCTTGTAGCGACGCAGCAGTCCCAGTGCCGCTTCCGCGGACACGCCCGCCTGCGCGGTGATCAGCGGGGCCTTGGTCATCACCTCGGCGACCGGCTTTGACTGGTCGACCTCGAAGCGCATGTCGCGGTTGGTGATGATGCCGACCAGTGAGCCGTGGGGATCCACCACGGGCAACCCCGAGATGCGGAACCGGGCGCACAGCGCGTCGACCTCGGCCAGCGTGTTCTCCGGCGAGCAGGTCACCGGGTCGGTGACCATTCCCGCCTCGGACCGCTTCACGGTCTCGACCTGGCCGGCCTGTTCGGTCACCGACAGGTTGCGATGCAGCACACCCATCCCACCGGCACGGGCCATGGCAATGGCCATCCGCGACTCGGTGACGGTGTCCATCGCAGAACTGACCAGCGGCACCCGCAGTCGTATCCGCTTGGTGAGCTGGCTGGACGTGTCGACATTGGCAGGCACCACATCGGACGCGGCGGGCAGCAGCAGCACATCGTCGAAGGTCAGCCCGAGCATCGCGACCTTGGTCGGATCATCACCACCGGTGGGTACCGGGATGGCGAGCGGGACGCTGCTTTCAGCGATCGACATGGGTGGAGCCTCCACTAACAACACGGTCAGGCACAGTCGCGAATCTGAGTCCTCAGTCTATCGGCACTGACCTCGACGCTCGCGCCACGCCGCAGGGCGGCTGTTCGGCCCGACATCCGGCGCGCTGCCAGGGGAGGCGGTGGCGCGAAACCAGCGGGGCTGCGTAGGCTAGCTCCGTGCGTGATGACCTCCCGCCTGGCCTGCCACCCGACCCATTCGCCGATGACCCGTCCGATCCCTCGGCGGCTCTCGACGCGATCGAGCCTGGCCTGCCGCTGGACGCCCAGGAACGCAGTGCCGTCGAGGCGGACCTGGCCGACCTGGCGGTATACGAAGCATTGTTGGCGCACAGGGGTATTCGTGGCTTGGTGGTGTGCTGCGACGAATGCCAGCAGGACCACTACCACGACTGGGACATGCTGCGCGCGAATTTGCTGCAGCTGCTCGTCGACGGTACGGTCCGCCCGCACGAGCCGGCCTACGATCCCGAGCCCGATGCCTACGTGACCTGGGATTACTGCCGCGGGTACGCCGACGCCTCGCTGAACGAGGCGGCCTCGGAACCCGACGGCTACCGCTGACCTGCTCTTATCCTCCGCTTGATGGCAGCCTGGTCGTCGTGATGACAGTCGGCACCGTCTCAGCAGACTGATCTTGCGTCTGCACCGGTTCTTCGACGACCGGCTGTTGCACAACAGGCGCCTGCTGCGCGGCCGGCTGCTGGACGCTCGGCGGCGCCGCAGGCGTGGATGCCGGAGCCACACTGGCCTGCGGTGGCACAGCCACACTGGCCTGCGGTGGCACAGCCACACTGGCCTGCGGTGGCACAGCCACA
>WOYS01000083.1 GCA_011620645.1 Mycobacterium sp. | reverse complement strand
GTCGATCGGCCCCAGTATCACAATCTTCACTCCCCCGCCGCCGGGCTCCCAGTACAACAACGACTGAGCGCAGTACCACGACTGAGCGCTAATCCCCAAGCGGGGCGGGTCCGAACACCATTCGGGCCCGCCCTTACTTCTGGCTGCAACCCCTTACTTCTGGCTGCAACCCCTTACTTCTGGCTGCAACAATGAACACGGAACAATGAACACGGCGATCGCTCGCACGCTGTCGGCTCTGCTTCTCGTCGGAGCCGTGGTGCTCGCTGCCGTTCTGACCGTTGACCAGGATCAGCCCGATGACAAGCGCATCGAGGGCCCGTACGCATCCCTACTGGACGCATCGACCGATCTCGGGCCTGCCCGAGAACCGAGCATCCAGCTCACCGCCAGTCTCACCGACCAGTCTCAGCCCACGGCACTGATCGCCTGGGCCCGGGACCAGGCGCTGTCGGTCCAGTGGCGCCCCGGCGACGACTGGGTGGTCGTCGAAGGCTCCCCCGACGCCGTCGAACGGGCGTTCGACGTCACCGTTCGCGACTATCGGGGCCGCAAAGGCCAGTACTTCTATGCCTCGCCACACCAGCCTTCGGTGCCCGAGCACCTGCGCGGGGAGGTGGCCGAGATGGGCCGGATCCTCAGTTACACACCGCATCACATGTCACGTCCGGACTACATCCCCCTCGATGTCCCGGACCAGGGCCTGGCCCCCTACGCACTGTTGAACACTTACAACGCCCACGATCTGGCCAGGGACGGATTCACCGGAAGGGGAGTCACCATCGTGATCTTCGCCTTCGACGGGTTCAATCAATCCGACCTGGACAAGTTCACCTCCACGTTCGATCTACCGCAGTTCACCCCCGAGGTCATCGGCGGATCGCCCGGCGAACCGCGCGGCGAGTTGTCGATGGATCTTCAAGTGGCCCATGCCATCGCCCCCGATGCACGCAAGGTCGTGGTGAACGCCCGCCCCACCGTCGAAGGTGACGGCGGCTATCGCAAGATCGGCCAGCTGCTCGAGGACACCGATCGCCAGTTCCCCGGCGCGGTGTGGAGCTTCTCGATCGGGTGGGGCTGCGACAAACTCATCACCGCCGCAGACCTGGCCCCGGTACGGTCTGCGCTGCGCACCGCCCACTCACACGGCACCACCGCGTTCAACGCCAGTGGTGACCTCGCCGGCATGGAATGCCGTGGCGGACAAGACTGGTCGTCACCGCCCAGTGAACAGGACGTCGGCCTCGACTCCATCGCCTCACTGCCCGAGATGACCAGTGTCGGAGGCACCACACTGTCCACCGACGCGGACGGGACATGGGTATCCGAGCAGACCTGGTTCGACGTCCCGCTGTCCCAGGGCACCGGTGGCGGCGTCTCGACGCTGTTCGACATGCCGCCCTGGCAGCGCGATGCCGCGCGTGCGGTGGCGCCCGAACGCAACACCGGCAAGCGAATGACGCCGGATATCTCCGCCGTGGCCGATCCGTTCACCGGCGTGAAGATCGTGCTCAACGACCAGGTCGTCGTCGGCGGCGGCACTTCGCAATCGGCGCCCATCTGGGCCGGTCTGACCGCGATGATGAACCAGTACCTGCTGGAGAACAACGGAAGCCTCATCGGCGATATCAACCCGTTGCTGTACCGCATCGCCCAGGGCGCACCACGCCCGGCCTTCCGCGATGTCACGTTGGGCGGCAACGCCGTCGACAACGCCGGCCCCGGCTACGACCTGGTCACCGGACTGGGCACCCCGGACATCGGCAACCTGGTTCGCGACCTGCAGATCGCCCAGAAGGTGGGCGCCTGATGAGCGCTCCTGGCATGGTGGAATGCGAGGTCTGCCAGACCGATGTTCCCGCAGGCGAATACTGCGGGCTCTGTGGCGTTCCGCTGGCCGAACACAAACGCGGAGACGGCCCGCACTGGTTGCGCGCCCGCGCGTTCAGCGCCGCCCCCGGACAACGCCTGCTGTCGCTGTCGCTGACCAGCTCGCTGTTCCCGCATCTGTCGCCGCGCTCACGCAAGGTGTTCCTGATGGGCCTGGCGATACTGGCGGCCGCGCTGACCGTCGGCACCCTGCTGCGCATGCCCGCCGCCCTGATCGCCGTCGCCTCACTCGGCATCCCCCTGCTGTTCGCCTTGTACCTCCGGGAATCCGGTGTGTCCCGGGACATCCCACGCAGCACGCTGATACTGACGATGACCCTCGGGGTGGTGCTCGGCATCGGTTGGGTGTTGATGACCGGGGCCGCCGTGGCGCGCGCCTACGGCGTCCCGCTGGGTGCAGGTATCGCCGGTGAACGGATTCTGCGCCACGGCATCGGGGTGCCGCTGGGCAGCATGCTGCTCATGCTGGCGCCCGCACTGGCGGCCCGGTTCGGGTGGCGCGGCAACCGGGAATCCCTGGACGGCTACGCCATCGGCGTCCTGGGTGCCCTGACGTTCACCGCGGCGGCCACCCTGACCCGGCTGGCACCGCAATTCAGCGCCGGGATGATCAACCGGGCCCGCCCCCTGGACGGACTGCTCGTCGAGGCCGGGATCCGCGGAATCGCGGTGCCGCTGACGGCCGCCGCCGTCGGTGGATTGATCGGCACCGCACTGTGGTTCACTCGGCCGCCCACGAAAGTGACCAAGAACCGCGGCTTCGTCCGGGGCGCCCTCATCGTCATCGCATTGGTGGTGATCGCGGTCTACGCCGAGCTGGGCCTGCTCGATGTGGCCCGCATCCCGCAGTGGTTGCAACTGGCGGGGCACCTGACGCTGACCGCGTTGGCGCTGCTCGCGCTGCGGATCGGCCTGCACCTGGCTCTGCTGCACGAGGCACAGGACGAGATACGCACCGACGAGCCGATTCTGTGCGTCGAGTGCGACCATGTGGTGCCCGATGCGCCGTTCTGCGCAAACTGCGGCGCGGCCATGCACGCGTCCTCGCGCCGCTCGCGCAGAACCCGGCGCGATGATCGTCCGATCAGGCTCGCCGAGGAACCCGCGGCCGGGGAGATCATCGACGGATTGATGCCCGGATACTCGGTGCACCCCGGCACATTCGAGACGCTTCAACCACCGAAGACATCGTTCCGCAAGGTGGCGCTGGTGCTGGGGATCGCGGTCGTGGTGGTGGCCGGCGGGCTGGTCGGGCTGTCCGGGCTCATCACGAAACCCGCTCCCAAATATGTGTGCCCACCCGATTGCGGCAGCCCGCCGATGAACCGCGCGGTGGAGATCAACCCTCGGTTCACCTCGGCCGACGGATCGTTCTCGGTGTCCTACCCGGTCGAGAACGCGGCCTACCAGATCTCCAAGCACGACAACGGGATCACCGCGGTGCTGCAAGCCGGTGACGGCGGCACGATGCAGTTGTTCAGCAACCCCGCGGCAGGCCGCACGCCACAGGAAATCGCCGTCGACCTGGTGAACCAGACCTTCCCGGACACCAAGACCGCCTACGAGATCCCCAACACCATGGTCGGCTATCAACACGGATACGGGCTGGCCGCCGACTACTGGCCGCAAGCCGCAATGAGCAGCTACTCACGGATGCGCATCATCGTCATGGTCGCGGTCAAGAACGATCTGGCCTTGATCGCCGGTGCAGTCGGACCGTACCGGGCCTTCGGACCGGACTTCGGTTCCGGTAAGCCGTCGGCCGCCAACCTGCAGTTGGCGCTCGATATGGGCAAGTACGTCAACAGTTTCAGCTGGCGCGGCGACCCCGCCCGGTAACTCGCCACCCCCCTCCGCGAGCAGTCGCACAACGCCCGATGTTGACATTGACAAATGTCAACAATTGAAGGTGTACTCGACGGACACTCGATAACGGAGGTCCGATGCCCGAACAGTCCCCACCTGCACGAGGATCGCTGCGCTCCCGGTGTTCTGTGTCGACTACCGGCTCGCCCCGGAGTACCGCTTCCCCACCGCCGCCGACGATGTGCGCGCGGGCTGGGACTGGCTGCGCACCGAACGCGGACTGGATCCCGACCGGATGGTGATCGCCGGCGGACCGGCCATGCACAAGGTGACGGCGTTCGTGAAGGACTCGTTGCAGCACAACGCCATCCGTACCAACCGGACAGAGGTCGCCCGATGAACCTCTTTGGCAGCTCCCGCCGCAGGAGCAAGCGGGCCGACGCCGTCGTGACCGGTGCCGGCAGCGGAATCGGCGCCGCGTTCGCCCTCGAACTCGCCGCCCGTGGCGGCCGGGTGGTCTGCAGCGATATCGACGAGAACGCCGCACGCGCCACCGCCGAGGAGATCATCGCCGCAGGGGGTGAGGCCACCGGATTGCGCTGCGATGTTTCCCGCATCGAGGACGTACACGCGCTGGCCGACGCTGCCCAGGCCTGGTTCGGCGGGCCACCCACACTGGTGATCAACAACGCCGGTGTCGGCGCCGGTGGCACACCGATCGGCGAAGCCAGCCTGGACGACTGGAACTGGGTGCTCGGAGTCAACCTGTGGGGGCCGATCCATGGCTGCCATGTGTTCACCCCCATCCTGCGTGCCGCCGAAACCGACCAGCCCCGGGGCATCATCAATGTCGCCTCAGCGGCGGCGTTCGGTGCCGCGCCCGGTATGGCCGCCTACAACGTGAGCAAGGCCGGGACACTGTCGCTTTCGGAGAGCCTGTCCGCCGAACTCTCCGGCACCGGAATCGAGGTCACGGTGCTGTGTCCGACACTCGTCAAGACCAACATCCTCGAGGCCGGGCGGATCACCGACGGTCCCACCGCCCTGGGCGCAAAGCTGATGCGCTGGGTCGGGTTCTCCCCGCAGAAGGTCGCACGCATGTGCCTGGACACCAATGATCGCGGCGGCCTGTACTGCATGCCGCAGCCCGATGCCCGGATCGCTTGGGGCATCAAACGCTTCACACCGACGGTGTACACCCGCGCCATCGGTCTCACCAACCGTATCGCCGCGCCGTAGGAGGTCTGGACAATGGCTGTCGACGTGGACGTCATGCTCGGCCCGCCGTTCCCATGCGTCCATGTTCCCGGGGTTCGCCACCCAGTATCTTCGACTGATGCGGGAGTTTCGTTTCGGTGACTACACGGCAGTTGCGCACGGTGCAGGCGTGACGGCAGTTTCTTCGGGCTGATGGCGGCGACCTGATGCAGGTGTCCAAGCTGCCCCGGCAGCCCGCAGGCGCGATCTCGACGATCCTCACCGGGCTGCGCCGGGCACCCCGCCAGATCCGGCGCAGTTCCCGCGACGTCGTCGAGAACGCGGTCACCCAGCTGTTCGATGCGGCGGTGCAACCGCACGGTGTCGCTGCCTCCGGCGAGTACCGGATCGACGAGCTGGCGCAGCTGGCCGGAACCACCACCCGCAACATCCGGGTCTACCGGGACCGCGGCCTGCTACATCCCCCGCTACGTGTCGGCCGTATCGCATTGTTCAACGACACCCACCTGACCCGGCTGCGACTGATCACCTCACTGCTTGACCGCGGCTACAACATCGCCCATGTGCACGAGATGCTGTCGGCATGGGAGCAGGGTAAGGGGGTGGGTGATCTGCTCGGCCTCGAATCGGCGATCGCAGGCAGCTGGGCCACCGAGAAGCCCGAACGAATGAGCGTCGCCGACGCCAGGCGATTGGTCGACGACGATCCAGGTTTCGACCGGATGGTCGATTTGGGCGTCATCAAGTTGGAGGAAGCCGGTCCGGGGCGAGCGGAGCGACGGGAAGATCAAACAGCAATCGTCGTGCGCCCCAAGCTGATCGAGGCGTTCAGCGAGATCCGTCAATACGGAGTGTCCGCCGACAAGCTGATCGACCTACACGAGCAGATCGCACCGCTGGTCGATCAGATCAGCGGGCTGCTGGTGCAGGCGGGTATCGCAGAAGTCCTGCACCGCGTCAACCCCGGCGCGGCATTGCCTGCGGACACCGAAATCGCCGAACTGCTCACGATGTTGGTGCGTTTCCGCACCCAGGCCGTCTCGGCCGTGTCTGCGACCCTGGCGTTCTCCATCGAGTCGACCATCGAGTCGGCGATCGGTCAGATCCTCGGCGATCTCATCGACAAGGAAACCGACCCGGAGGCCTGATCGGGCGCCGAGCGCCGAGCTGGGCCCGAAGCCGAGCGGGTGAGTTCTCACTCCCACTCGATGGTGCCCGGCGGCTTGCTCGTGACATCCAGGACGACGCGGTTGACCTCGGGCACCTCGTTGGTGATCCGGGTCGAGATACGTTCCAGCACTTCGTAGGGCACCCGGGTCCAGTCCGCCGTCATGGCGTCCTCACTGGACACCGGACGCAGCACGATCGGATGACCGTAGGTGCGGCCGTCACCCTGAACACCTACGGAGCGCACATCGGCCAGCAGCACCACCGGGCACTGCCAGATCTGCTGGTCCAGGCCGGCAGAGGTGAGTTCCTCGCGGGCGATCGCATCGGCTCGACGCAGCGTGTCCAGCCGGGGCGCCGTCACCTCACCGACGATGCGGATACCCAGGCCGGGGCCCGGGAACGGTTGGCGGCCAACGATTTCCTCGGGAAGGCCGAGTTCCCGGCCGACGGCGCGCACCTCGTCCTTGAAGAGCAGCCGCAGCGGTTCGACGAGCTTGAACTTCAGATCGTCGGGCAGCCCGCCGACATTGTGGTGGCTCTTGATGTTCGCAGCACCCGAGCCGCCGCCGGATTCGACGACATCGGGATACAGCGTGCCCTGCACCAGGAAATCGATCGTGCTGGTCGACTCCTCGCGCGAGCGCTCGCCGGGAGCACCGCCGCCCTGCATGAGGTCTCGAACGGCGCCCTCGAAGGCGCGGATGAACTCGCGCCCGATGATCTTGCGCTTACCCTCCGGGTTCGTCACCCCGGACAGTGCCTCCAGGAAGCGATCCGCGACGTCGACGGTCACCAGCTTGGCACCGGTGGCGGCGACGAAGTCGCGCTGCACCTGGGCGCGCTCCCCGGCCCGCAGCAGACCGTGATCGACGAACACACAGGTGAGCCGGTCGCCGATGGCCCGTTGCACCAGCGCCGCGGCCACCGCGGAGTCCACCCCGCCGGACAGCCCGCAGATGGCCTGCCCGTCGCCGAGCTGTTCGCGCACCTGCGCGATCAGCTGGTCGGCGATATTGGCCGGCGTCCAGGCCGCGCCGATGCCGGCGAACTGGTGCAGGAAACGACTGAGCACCTGCTGGCCGTGCGGCGAATGCAGCACCTCGGGGTGGTACTGCACCCCGGCCAGCCTGCGGGCCCGGTTCTCGAACGCCGCCACCGGGGCACCGGAGCTGACCGCCACGACGTCGAAGCCCTCCGGAGCCTTGGTGACCGCGTCGCCATGGCTCATCCAGACCGGCTGGATGTCGGGTAGATCTGAATGTAGTTGCCCACCAGTGACATTCAGCTCGGTGCGGCCGTACTCGCTGGTGCCTGTATGCGCCACTGTGCCGCCAAGCGCCTGAGCCATGGCCTGGAACCCGTAGCAGATGCCGAAGACCGGAACGTCGAGATCGAACAGGGCCGGATCCAGCCGCGGCGCCCCGTCGGCGTACACGCTGGCCGGACCGCCGGAGAGCACGATCGCCTGCGGGTCCCGCGCCTTGATCTCGTCGACCGTCACGGTGTGCGGGATGACCTCGGAGAACACCCGGGCCTCGCGGACGCGACGCGCGATCAGCTGGGCGTACTGCGCCCCGAAGTCGATGACGAGGACGGGACGGGGCGAGGCTGGTTCCACCCGGGACAGTCTAGTGGTCAGGTGCCGAACAACCGGTCCCCGGCGTCACCGAGGCCGGGGACGATATAGCCGTGCTCATCGAGCTGGCGGTCGATCGCAGCGGTGTACACGGGGATGTCCGGGTGAGCATCGTGCAGGGCCGCCAGCCCCTCCGGGCAGCTGAGCAGGCAGACGAACTTGATGGATCGCGGCTCGTGCTCCTTGAGCCTGTCGATGGCGGCCACTGCGGTATGTCCGGTGGCCAGCATCGGGTCGACAACCACCACATCGCGTTCGTGCAGATCGTTGGGCACCTTGAAGTAGTACTCCACCGCGACGTGGGTCTTCGGATCGCGGTAGAGCCCGATATGGCCGACCCGGGCGCTGGGCACCAAACTCAGCATGCCGTCGAGGATGCCGCCGCCGGCTCGCAGGATGGACACGAAGACCAGCTTCTTGCCGTCTAGCACCCTGGCGGTCATGGTCTCCAGCGGTGTCTCGATCTGCTCTTCGTGAAGGGGGATGTCGCGGAGCACCTCGTAGGCCATCAGCGCCGACACCTCGCTGACAAGTCGCCGGAAGCTGTTGGTGGACACGTCCTTACGGCGCAACGTGTTCAGCTTGTGGGTGACCAGGGGGTGCTCGATCACGTGTATCTCAGGCATCGAGGAGATCCTTTCGAGACATCAGAAGACGGTGCCGTCGCTGATGACGGTGAGCGGTGGCAGCCCGGCGCGCAGCCGCTGGGCCAGTGCGCGACCCGCCGCCCAGGTGCCGCCTTCCAGCACGCATGCCAGCGGTAGTTGTTCGTCGGTGACACCGAGCCGGTGACGCACCAGCACGGCGAGCTCGTCGAGCAGGGCGACTGTGAGGGCGCGCCATTCCACCACCAGCTCGTCGGCAGGTATCCAGGCGCGCTCTGACCAGTCGGGGTCGCGCAGTCGCAGCACACCGGCGTCCAGGAACAGCCCGCCGTTGCGGTATTCGGGAAGCCCGGTCAGCGCGTGCAGCCCGCTCACCTGCGCGCCGGCCCAACCGAACGGCTCCAGCAGCGAATAGGTCAGCCACTGAGAGAGCTTGTGAAACGGAACCCACCCGTCGGTGCCGCCCACCCCTGGCACTGCCTGGTGACGCCAGCAGTCACCGAGCGGTTCGCCGTCGATAGCATTGTCGGCCAACCAGATTCGCGACAGGGAGGACAACAGGGCGGTCAGGATGTCGTGCGCGGCCACCGCAGGCGCGGCCGGATCCGGGACCAGCAGGTCGAACAGTCCTCCGGGCCGTCCCGGGGAGCCGAACACCTCGGGTTGATCGGCCAGGGCGGCACCGAGGCCGCGCAGCACGTTGACGCGGCCGTCGAATCCGACTAGCGCGTTGGCCGGCCCCAGCTGAAAATGCGCCGCCAGCCGACTGGTGTCCAGCCCGGTTAACCCTGCAGCGTCAGCCTGCAGCGGGCGAGCGGGATCCGAGGAGAAGACGCCCGCGGTGAAGGCATGCCAACTCGCCACGCCGAGCCCTTCGGAACGGGTGTATTCGAGGCCGGTACCGGTTTCCCGGTAGCTCCAGTCGGGTCCGGCGCCGGCATCGAGCAGCACGCTGACCACCGTCAGGTCGATCATCGCGCGGGCGCGCCCCGCACCGTCGAGATCGGCGAGCAGGCCGTCGAGTTGGCGCTTGCGGTCCACACCGCCGGCCTCGAAATGCCGCCAGCGGCTGTGGAACGGTATCACCAGGTCGGGGAATCTGGCGGCGGTGAGGTCGGCGACCTCGGCGGCGGCGCCGCCCATCGCGTCGTCGTGCACGGTGAACCAGGCCGAGGAGCCCGCACGCGCGCGGGTCAGCAGGTAATGCGCACGGGTCCGGATCTCCGTGGTGCTGCGCAGCACGGCGGCCGGGTGGGCAGCCACCGAGCTCACGTCAGCTGCCGGCCGACCGTGTTCTTCAGATCGTCGGCATCGGGGACCGGGCCCGGGGTGAAGTAACCGGCCGCCATCTTGGCGTCGATCTCGACCCTGGCATCGGCGGGGATGAGGTCGTCGGGAATGTTGACGCGCTCACCGACCGTGATACCCGAACCGGTGATGGCGTCGTACTTCATGTTGCTCATCGACACCAACCGGTGGATGCGGGTGATGCCCAGCCAGTGCAGCACATCGGGCATCAGCTCCTGGAAACGCATGTCCTGCACGCCGGCAACGCATTCGGTGCGAGCGAAATACTGATCGGCGGTGTCACCGCCGATCTGGCGCTTGCGTGCGTTGTAGACCAGGAATTTGGTGACCTCGCCGAGCGCGCGACCCTCCTTGCGCGAGTAGGCCACCAGTCCCACACCGCCACGCTGCGTCCCGGCGATGCATTCCTCGATCGCGTGCGTCAGGTACGGCCGGCAGGTACAGATATCGGACCCGAACACATCCGAGCCGTTACACTCGTCGTGCACCCGTGCCGTCAGTTCCACCGCGGAGTCGGCCAGGTCCCGCGGGTCCCCGAAGATGTACACGGTCTGCCCGCCGATCGGCGGCAGGAAGACTTCGAGGTCGCCGCGGGTGACCAGCTCCGGATACATGCCTCCGGTCTCCTCGAACAGCGCGCGGCGCAGTGCGGCCTCGGAGCAGCCGAATCGTGCGGCCACGCCGGGCAGGTACCAGACCGGCTCGAGCGCCACCTTGGTCACCACCGCCGCGCCATTGGCCAGCAGGACCCGGCCGTCGGGGTGCAGGCGGCCCTGCTGCAGTGCCACCGACACCTCGGGCAGCATCACGTGGGCCTTGGTGACGGCGATGGTCGGGCGGATGTCATGACCGGCCTCGAGGTCGGCGGCGAAGACGTCGGCGACCGCGGCGCCCCAGGGATCGATGCTGACCATGGCGCCCGGATCCTGCCATTGCGGATGGGGGCCGATGACATCGGTGGGCGCGGTATTGGTGAGGTCAGCGCGGTGCTGTGGCGACAATGCGCCGGCGGCCACCGCCAGCGCCCGGTACACGCCGTAGGAGCCGCTGTGCGTGCCGATGACGTTGCGATGCGCTCGATTGCCGGTGGTGCCCACCACCGGGCCCCGCTCGGCCGCGGTGGGCGCGCCCCAGTGGATCGCCGGTGCCGTGGCGCCCGCGCTGTGCGAGGTCAGGCGGATATGGCGTGCCGTGCGTTCGGTACCAGTGACCACGCCGGATCCTCCTCGAGACAAACGCGTAACAACAGGGCGACAGCGTTGTCACCTGCATCGTATCAGCGCCGGTTGCACCCCACCCGTCATTTGAATATCACAGTCCGAGAACATAATTCGTCCCGAAAATGCCGTCAGGTGTTGGTATCCGCGCGGTGGGGTATCCCCCGGCCGCAGCCTGCAGTCACACTCGAGAGGAACAACACCGTGACCAACACACAGCCCAAACCGACCACCACCGACACCGGAATCCCGGTGTACAGCGACGAGCATTCCCTCACGATCGGCCCGGACGGCCCCATCCTGCTGCAGGATCACTACCTGATCGAGCAGATGGCCAACTTCAACCGGGAACGGATCCCGGAGCGGCAACCGCACGCCAAGGGCGGCGGCGCATTCGGACATTTCCAGGTGACCCACGATGTCAGCGCCTACACCAGGGCCGCATTCCTGCAGCCCGGAGCCAAGGTCGAGACCCTGACCAGGTTCTCGACGGTCGCCGGTGAACGGGGCAGCCCAGATACCTGGCGCGATCCGCGCGGGTTCGCCACCAAGTTCTATACGCCCGACGGCAACTTCGACATGGTCGGCAACAACACCCCGGTGTTCTTCATCCGCGATCCGATGAAGTTCCAGCATTTCATCCGGTCCCAGAAGCGCCGGGCGGCCAACAACCTGCGCGATCACGATATGCAGTGGGATTTCTGGACGCTTTCGCCGGAGTCGGCACACCAGGTGACCTGGCTGATGGGCGACCGGGGTATCCCGCGCACCTGGCGGCACATGAACGGCTATTCCAGCCACACCTACAGCTGGATCAACGCCGCCGGCCAGATCTTCTGGGTCAAGTACCACTTCAAATCCGACCAGGGCGTCGAGTTCCTCACCCAGGACGAGGGAGATGAGATGGCGGGCCGGGACGGCGACGCCCATCAACGCGACCTGTTCGACACCATCGAACGCGGCGACTTCCCGAGCTGGACGCTGAAGGTGCAGATCATGCCGTTCGAGGCGGCCAAAAATTACCGGTTCAACCCGTTCGACCTGACCAAGGTGTGGCCGCACGGCGACTACCCGCTGATCGACGTCGGCAAGCTGACCCTGGACCGCAACGTCACCGACTACCACACCGAGATGGAACAGGCGGCGTTCGAACCGAACAATGCGGTGCCGGGCACCGGGCTGAGTCCGGACAAGATGCTGCTGGCCCGGGACTTCGCCTACGCCGACGCGCACCGCGCCCGGCTCGGGGTGAACTACCACCAGATCCCGGTCAACACCCCGAAGACGGAGGTGCACAGCTACTCCAAGGACGGGGCGATGCGGGTCACCAACGTCTCGGATCCGGTCTATGCGCCGAATTCCTATGGCGGGCCGACGGCCGACCCGGCACGCACCGGTGAGCCGCTCTGGCATGCCGACGGCGACATGGTGCGGTCGGCATACTCGCTGCACGCCGAGGACGACGACTGGGGCCAGGCGGGCACGCTGGTGCGCGATGTGCTCGATGGCGCAGCGCGTGATCGACTGGTGTCCAATATCAGCGGCCACCTCTCCGACGGGGTGTCCGGTCCGGTGCTGGAGCGCGCGTTCGAGTACTGGCGCAATGTCGACAAGGAGCTCGGCGACCGGGTCGAGGCTGCGGTCAAGGGCACGTAGCCGTCAGTCAAGGGCACGTAGCCGTCAACGGGGTTCGAGACCGCGCGGTCGACGACTACGACGATCGGCGCCGCGTCATGCACCGCGTGAGTTCACCGGTTCGATCGGCAGCCTGCGCAACGCGGCGGGCGCCTCCGCGGGCACCACCGGGCGCACCGGCGCGATCGGCGACAGCCGCACATACGGCTGTCCCTGCGCCGGACGCAGATCCGCTTCGCCCTTGTTGGGCCACAGCGCAGCCGCACGTTCGGCCTGAGCAGCGATGGACAGCGACGGGTTGACCCCGAGGTTGGCCGAAATGGCCGCTCCGTCAGTCACATACAGCGTCGGGTAGTTGTACACCCGGTGGTAGGCATCGATGACCCCGCTGTCGGCGCTGTCACCGATCGCCGCGCCACCGAGGAAGTGAGCGGTGAGCGGGATGTTGAACAGTTCACCCCAGGTGCCGCCGGCGACACCGTCGATCTTCTCGGCGATGCGGCGGGTGACCTCGTTGCCGGCCGGAATCCAGGTCGGGTTGGGTTCACCGTGGCCCTGCTTGCTGTCGAGCATGCGGAAGCCGAACTTCGTCTTGCGGGTGAAGGTGGTGATCGAGTTGTCCAGGTGCTGCATCACCAGGGCGATGACGGTGCGTTCACTCCATTGCCGCGGATTGAGCATGCGCAGCATCTTGTTGGGTTCCTGGCGGGCCTGGCCGATGAACTGTTTCCAGCGCGGCATATCGGTGCCCAAGGGCCCGTCGCCGTCGGTCATCAGCGTCTGCAGCAGCCCCATCGCATTGGATCCCTTGCCATACCGCACCGGTTCGACATGGGTGTCGGCGGTGGGGTGGATCGACGAGGTGATCGCCACACCGTGGGTCAGGTCCAGATCCGCTGCGACTTCCAGGCGCCCCGCTCCGACGATCGATTCGGAGTTGGTGCGGGTCAGCACACCCAGCCGCGCGGACAGCTTGGCCAGCCGACCGGTGTCGCGCATCTTGAACAACAATTTCTGGGTGTTGTAGGTGCCCGCCGCCACGATGAGCTGCGTCGCGGTGAAGGTCTTCTTCCTGCGGCGCAGCTTGCGGCCGGTGGTCACCGCGGTGACCTCCCACACGCCGTCGGATCGCTGCCGGAAGCTGCTCACGGTGGTCAACGGATGCACCTGTGCACCAGCGGATTCAGCCAACCCCAGGTAATTCTTCACCAGGGTGTTCTTGGCCCCGTGCCGGCAGCCTGTCATACACTCGCCACATTCGAGGCAGCCGGTGCGAGCCGGGCCCGCCCCGCCGAAGTAGGGGTCGGACACCGTCACCCCTGGGGCCTTGTGGCCGTCTGAACCGAAGAACACCCCGACGGGCGTGGCCACGAAGGTGTCACCGACTCCCATATCGTCGGCGACCAGCTTCATGATCCGGTCGGCATCGGTGAACGTGGGGTTGGTGACGACACCGAGCATGCGTTTGGCCTGGTCGTAGTGCGGCATGAGCTCGGCACGCCAGTCGGTGATGTCCTTCCACTGCGGGTCGGCGAAGAACTGCTCCGGCGGCACGTAGAGGGTGTTGGCGTAATTCAGCGACCCGCCGCCGACCCCGGCACCGGCCAGGATCATGCAGTTGCGCAGCAGGTGGATGCGCTGGATACCGTACATGCCCAGCTGGGGCATCCACAGGAACTTGCGCAGGTGCCAGGAGGTCTTTGCGAAGTCCGCGTCGGCAAACCTTCGGCCGGCCTCCAGCACCCCCACCCGGTACCCCTTTTCGGTGAGCCGCAGGGCGCTGACGCTACCGCCGAATCCCGAGCCGATGATCAAGACGTCGTAGTCAGGCTGCATCACACCAGTATGACGCTACCGGCAGGTAACTTTCTAGACAGGTGGGCCTGACCTGTAAAGATCAAGATCCGACGGTCAGACCGACCTTCTGGAATTCCTTCAGGTCGCAGTACCCGGCCTTGGCCATCGACCGACGCAGCCCACCGACCAGATTCAGCGACCCGAACGGATCGTCGGATGGCCCGTTGAGCACCTGCTGCAGCGCCGGACGCTCACCGAGGGCGACCTGTAGCAGCGCGCCGCGCGGCAACGACGGATGCGCGGCGGCCGACGGCCAGAACCAGCCGTCGCCCTGGGCCTCGGCAGCGACAGACAGCGGCGGTCCCAGCACCACGGCATCGGCACCACAGGCGATCGCCTTGGCAAGGTCGCCGGAGGTGTGGATATCGCCGTCGGCCAGCACGTGCACGTACCGGCCGCCGGTCTCATCGAGGTATTCGCGACGGGCTGCCGCCGCATCGGCGATCGCGGTGGCCATCGGCACGCTGATGCCGAGTACCTCATCGCTGGTGGTGACCCCAGAGGTGGACCCGTAGCCGACGATGACGCCGGCTGCGCCGGTCCGCATGAGGTGCAGCGCGGTGCGGTGATCGAGCACGCCACCGGCCACGACGGGCACATCCAGTTCGGAGATGAAGGTTTTGAGGTTCAGGGGTTCACCATCGTTGGCGACCCGTTCAGCGGAGATGAGAGTGCCCTGGATGACCAGCAGGTCGATGCCGGCGGCCACCAGCGCCGGGGTCAGGGCGGCCGCGTTCTGCGGGCTCACCCGCACCGCGGTGGTGACGCCCGCCTCCCGGATGCGCGCGACCGCAGCTCCCAGCAGTTCGGGATCCAGCGGCGCGGCGTGCAGCTGCTGCAGCAGCCGGATCGATTCGGACTCGTCTGATGCCGCCGCTGCAACCTCGGTGACCTGCGCGATCTTGGCCTCGACATCGGCGTGCCTGCCGATCAGCCCCTCGCCATTGAGCACGCCGAGGCCGCCGAGCCTGCCTATCTCGACGGCGAACTCCACCGACACCAGGGCATCGGTGGGGTGCGCGACCACCGGGATCTCGAACCGGTATGCGTCCAACTGCCAGGCCGTCGAAACGTCCTTCGATGAGCGGGTGCGCCGCGCCGGGACGATGTTGATGTCGCCGAGTTCGTATGTACGACGGGCTGTTCTGCCCATGCCGATTTCAACCATGTCACGCATGTTGCGGTAACCCCTAGCGGGCGTAGTAGTTCGGCGCTTCGACAGTCATGGTGATGTCGTGCGGGTGGCTTTCCTTCAGACCCGCGGCGGTGATCTGCACGAACTGCGCCTGCTGCAGGTGCTCGATGGTGTTCGACCCGGTGTATCCCATGGCCGCGCGCAGACCGCCGGTCAGCTGGTGGATCACCGTCGACAGCGGCCCGCGGAACGGCACCCGTCCCTCGATGCCCTCGGGCACCAACTTGTCCTCGGAGAGCACATCGTCCTGGAAGTAGCGGTCCTTCGAGAAGCTCTTCTGCGTGCCGCGGCCCTGCATGGCGCCCAGCGATCCCATGCCGCGATAGCTCTTGAACTGCTTGCCGTTGACGAAGATCAAGTCGCCGGGCGCCTCCGCGGTACCGGCGAGCAGCGATCCGAGCATGGCCGTCGAGGCGCCGGCGGCGAGCGCCTTGGCGATATCGCCGGAGTACTGCAGACCGCCGTCGGCGATCACCGGCACACCCTTGCGCGAACAGGCGGCCACGGCCTCCAGGATCGCGGTGATCTGCGGTGCACCGACGCCGGCGACGACGCGGGTGGTGCAGATCGAACCGGGGCCCACACCGACCTTGACGGCATCGGCTCCGGCGTCGACCAGTGCGGCGGCGGCGGCGCGGGTGGCGACATTGCCGCCGACCACATCGACGCGTGCGCCGACATTGGCCTTCAGCCGGCTCACCATGTCCAGCACCAGCCGGTTGTGGGCATGTGCGGTGTCCACGATGAGGACGTCGACGCCGGCATCGGCCAGCGTCATCGCCCGGGTCCAGGCGTCATCACCGATGCCGACGGCCGCACCGACCAGCAACCGTCCGTCGCTGTCCTTGGTGGCCAGCGGGAACTGCTCGGTCTTGACGAAGTCCTTGACGGTGATCAGACCGGTCAGCTTGCCGTGACCGTCGACGATGGGCAGCTTTTCGATCTTGTAGCGACGCAGCAGTCCCAGTGCCGCTTCCGCGGACACGCCCGCCTGCGCGGTGATCAGCGGGGCCTTGGTCATCACCTCGGCGACCGGCTTTGACTGGTCGACCTCGAAGCGCATGTCGCGGTTGGTGATGATGCCGACCAGTGAGCCGTGGGGATCCACCACGGGCAACCCCGAGATGCGGAACCGGGCGCACAGCGCGTCGACCTCGGCCAGCGTGTTCTCCGGCGAGCAGGTCACCGGGTCGGTGACCATTCCCGCCTCGGACCGCTTCACGGTCTCGACCTGGCCGGCCTGTTCGGTCACCGACAGGTTGCGATGCAGCACACCCATCCCACCGGCACGGGCCATGGCAATGGCCATCCGCGACTCGGTGACGGTGTCCATCGCAGAACTGACCAGCGGCACCCGCAGTCGTATCCGCTTGGTGAGCTGGCTGGACGTGTCGACATTGGCAGGCACCACATCGGACGCGGCGGGCAGCAGCAGCACATCGTCGAAGGTCAGCCCGAGCATCGCGACCTTGGTCGGATCATCACCACCGGTGGGTACCGGGATGGCGAGCGGGACGCTGCTTTCAGCGATCGACATGGGTGGAGCCTCCACTAACAACACGGTCAGGCACAGTCGCGAATCTGAGTCCTCAGTCTATCGGCACTGACCTCGACGCTCGCGCCACGCCGCAGGGCGGCTGTTCGGCCCGACATCCGGCGCGCTGCCAGGGGAGGCGGTGGCGCGAAACCAGCGGGGCTGCGTAGGCTAGCTCCGTGCGTGATGACCTCCCGCCTGGCCTGCCACCCGACCCATTCGCCGATGACCCGTCCGATCCCTCGGCGGCTCTCGACGCGATCGAGCCTGGCCTGCCGCTGGACGCCCAGGAACGCAGTGCCGTCGAGGCGGACCTGGCCGACCTGGCGGTATACGAAGCATTGTTGGCGCACAGGGGTATTCGTGGCTTGGTGGTGTGCTGCGACGAATGCCAGCAGGACCACTACCACGACTGGGACATGCTGCGCGCGAATTTGCTGCAGCTGCTCGTCGACGGTACGGTCCGCCCGCACGAGCCGGCCTACGATCCCGAGCCCGATGCCTACGTGACCTGGGATTACTGCCGCGGGTACGCCGACGCCTCGCTGAACGAGGCGGCCTCGGAACCCGACGGCTACCGCTGACCTGCTCTTATCCTCCGCTTGATGGCAGCCTGGTCGTCGTGATGACAGTCGGCACCGTCTCAGCAGACTGATCTTGCGTCTGCACCGGTTCTTCGACGACCGGCTGTTGCACAACAGGCGCCTGCTGCGCGGCCGGCTGCTGGACGCTCGGCGGCGCCGCAGGCGTGGATGCCGGAGCCACACTGGCCTGCGGTGGCACAGCCACACTGGTCGACTGCGGTGGCACAGCCACACTGGCCTGCGGTGGCACAGCCACACTGGTCGACTGC
>WOYS01000016.1:4205-18199 GCA_011620645.1 Mycobacterium sp. | reverse complement strand
GCTGGCACGGAATTTCGGCGACGTATTCGCGGCCGGGTCAGGCACACCATCGGCTCTAAGGCGATCCCCAGACTTGGCGAGCATGATCGGGCTGTGCCGGTTGGACTGGACGACGGCGGGATATCCGATGCCGGGGCATTCGATGCCGACGGCGGGGTTTGCACGCCACCCGCAAGCCAGGACGTCGCGAGCACCGGCCCGGCCGGGCTGTCATCGGCTCAGGCGCGTACGCTGCTGGCCGAATTGGGGCCGAACACAGTTCGGGAGGAACGCCCCAGCGTGGCGGCGCGGCTGGCAGGCTCGCTGTGGGCGCCGGTGCCCTGGATGCTGGAAGCCACGATCGCGCTGCAACTGGCGCTGGGCAAGTGGCCGGACGCCGTCATCGTGGCGGCGGTGCTGGTGTTCAACGCCGCTCTGGGGTTCCTCCAACAGGGCCGGGCCAGAGCAGCGCTGGAGTTGCTGCGACACCGGTTGGCGGTCAACGCGCGGGCACGCCGCGACGGCACATGGCAGCTGGTACCGGCGGTTGAGCTGGTGGATGGCGATGTGGTGCATATCCGGGTCGGCGACCTTGCACCCGCCGACCTTCGGGTGAATTCGGGCAGCGTCTTGGTGGATCAGTCGAGCCTGACCGGGGAATCCGTGGCTGTTGATCGCGGCATCGGCGAGACCGTGTACGCGAGCTCGACCATCGCGCGGGGTGAGGCGACCGGGGAAGTCACCGCGACCGGAGCCCGGACCTATTTCGGGCGTACCTCCGAGCTGGTCCGCAGCGCCGGCGCCGCCGATCACCTAGGTGGTGTGGTGCTGCGCATGGTCCGGGTGTTCATCGCCCTCGATCTGCTGCTCGCTGTCGCGGCGACGGCGTATCTGGCGGTGCGCGGCGCCGCGGGCGAAGACATCGTGTCGTTCGCGGTGGTGTTGCTGCTGGCCTCGGTCCCAGTCGCACTGCCGGCCGCGTTCGCCTTGGCCGGGGCGCTCGGGGCCCAGCACCTGGCCGGACGCGGAATCCTGACCGCACGGCTGTCGAGCCTGGCCGACGCCGCGGAGATGGATGTGCTGTGCGTGGACAAGACCGGCACCATCACCCGCAACCGGCTCGCCGTCGCGGCGATCACCGCCGGGCCGGGCATGTCGGAGGCCGAGGTGCTGCGCCTGGCCGCGGGCGCCTCCGACGAGGCCACTCAGGATCCGATCGACCTGGCCGTCCTGCGCGCCGCTGCCGAGCGCGGCGTGCGCGCTGACAACCGGGTCGGGTTCACCCCCTTTGACCCCGCCACCAAACGCTCCGAAGCCGTCCTGCACACCGGCACCCGGACGGTGCGGGTGGCCAAGGGGGCACCGCAGGTCATCGCCGCGTTGGCCGGACAACCCCCGCATCCCGACGTCGCCCGCCTGGCCGCCGATGGTGCCCGGGTCGTGGCCGTGGCGGTCACCGAGCACGGCGACGACTGGCGTCAGGTCGGCCTGCTCGGGCTGGCAGACTCGCCCCGCCCGGACGCCGCCGAACTGCTCGCTCGCCTGTCCGAGCTCGGCATGAGCGTGGTGATGGTCACCGGCGACAGTGCCGCCACGGCAGCCGCGGTCGCCGCCCAGGTCGGCATCAAGGGGCCGGTCGTGCGAGCCGACGCGATCCATGATGACCGTGTCGCCCCGATGACCACCGGGGTCATCGCCGAGGTGCTGCCCGAAGACAAACATCATCTCGTCAAGCGGCTGCAGGACGCCGGGCATACCGTCGGCATGACCGGCGACGGCGTCAACGACGCGCCCGCCCTGCGCCAAGCCGATGTCGGCATCGCCGTGGCCGATGCCACCGATGTCGCCAAGTCCGCCGCCGGGGTGGTCTTGACCCGCCAAGGACTTATAGACATCGTCGGCCTCGTTTTGGAGAGCCGCCGCATCCACCAGCGCTCGCTGACCTATGCCCTCAACGTCAGCGTCAAGAAACTCGAAGTGCCCATCCTGCTCACCGTCGGCGTGTTCGCCTGGGGCCAGTTCGTGTTCACCCCGCTGCTGATGGCGCTGCTGCTGTTGGGCAACGACGTGGTGAGCATGGCCATCACCACCGACCGCGCCGACTACGCCCGCCGACCCGACCAGTGGGCGGTGCGCAGCATCATCACCGGGGCGTGCGTCATCGCCGCCCCGCTGCTCATCGTGTCGATTGGGTTGCTGTGGTTCACCCGCGACATCTGGCCGGGACTGGATCTCGACCACCTGCGGACCGTGAGTTTCCTTACGTTGCTTGCCAGCCAGGCCACGATCTACGTCGTCCGCACCCGCGACCATGCCTGGACCAGCCGCCCCAGCACCCCACTGATCGCTGCGACCGCCGCCAACCTCGCCGTTGCGCTGACCCTGGTCCTCACCGGGACACTTATGGCCCCGATATCGGTCGCCGTTGTGCTCCTCGTGCTCGCGACAGTGCTCGTCGGCACGCTCACTGCCGACCTCATCAAAAGGCCAGTATTCAAAACCCTTGCCCTGCACCGCCTCTGGCGCACACCGTCCCCCTCCCGCACGGAGGGGGGCCGGACTGAAACCAAATGCCTGGACTGAGCGCCTGACCGCGCATGTCTTGAGCGAATCTTCACAGACCCCTCATCGATTCACCGCATCTGCGCCGCATCATGGGGGAGGACACGAGAGGTGGCTGACCGTGATGTGGTGGAACAGCATGTTGAGTTCCCATAGGTCGAGGTGAGACCGGCGAAGATCTCGAAGCGCGAATCTGGCTTTCTCATCGTCGGTCAGCTCATCGACCCGGCCGCCGCGGGAGGCGCACTTGGCCCCAGCATGAACCTGCCGTTCCACCACGACGTCGGGATCGGAGGGAAGGCCTTCGCTCCGTTCGACACCGGCGGATGGAGCCCCCGCTATGACGCGCCAACGCCACTGCCCGGCGCGGCGTTCGGGCCGGTCACCACGCCACCGTCGGTGCCCGCGTTGCCATCCGACGGTTCGACACCATTCGAAGGTGGCGGGCACTGGTGGGACAGCGCCGGATGGCCGGTGGTCCACCCGCGGTTCAAGCGACGGCGCGTGGTGTCCGCCGACATACGACAACCCTGGATTGACAACCCTGGATTAGAGGGCCTGGAGTGCACATTGCACGGCAGTCGCGTAGGTGACCACACCGGCGCAGAAAAGAGTCGGGACAGCACGCCTGCGGTAGCGAGTTGGGGCGGGTTGGACTGCGCGCTCTTAACGAACGCCCGCAGGGGGTTATCAGGACGGTACCGGCAGCGGCTCCCAGTCGTTCACGCCGGCGGCGACACACCGAGTTCTCCCGGCTGAGGTGAGCACACGATCCCACCCCTTGGCGTTCGGGTCGGAGCCGTCGGCGCTACTCGATGCGTTCATCTCAGATCGCAATCTAGCCGTTGATGCCCGCGTCTATCACCCCGTGGTCGCCGCCTGCGGTCGCTCATCGTACTCCCGGTTCTAGGTTAAGCACAGGAGCGCGACGTCGCCGCCGTCTAGGAATTCCGCAGACGTGGTCCAGTGCATCACTCGCGTCGCCGGTGTCGAGCACCTTCCGGTAACGCGCCAGGGACTGTTCGCCTACGCGGAAACCGGCGCGGTTGTCCTTCGGGTTGCCCAACGCGCGGTGGTGCACGTATTCGATGCCAGCGGCGTGGAGGGCGGCGGCGAGCTTCGTCCTCAGATTGTCCTCACTCCGACGGCCTCCGAGAATCCGACAGGTAGTCGAGGTCAAGACTGTCGGACCGTAGGACGCGAGCAAGCGGGAAGTCATCAACCGAGGTCAGTTCCGCTGTGATCGAGGTGATGAGTTCGCCGTGTCCCAACCCGGTGGCCGTCTGCTCGCAGCGGAGAGCCCAGACTGCACTCAGGTACTGCCACGCGTAGTACGTCTGCGTTGGGGTGAGTCCGTTCTTCGACAGGTAGATCGCGTAAGTGTTGGCCTGGTCCGCCAAAGGTTTGGCGGGATCGGGTTCGGCCAGATCGGTTGGCGGGTCATTTATTTCGTCCAGATCGGATGGAACGACGTCGGGTTCCGCGATCACGATCAACGTCAGCTCGAGCGGGCCGGTGGACCAGTCCTCGCATTGAACTCGAAGGGAGTGGACCTGCGCGAGTGCCTTACCCATCGGCGAGTTCGGCCTGCGGGCCTTGCTTTTCAGTACATCCTTCATAGGCCGCATCGACTCGACGACCTCGTCGGGATAGGCGAACCGGCCGAACTTGCGCGACACGGCGAACGCGAACTTGCGCACGTCGTCGTCGGTGGTGACACCGGCGGTGCGCTCGTAGTCCCGCAGAGCTGTCTTCGCGACCGTCGTAATCACGTCGAGGTCGGCGACGTACCCATTCCCGAGCTCAGGCAGCGGCGCGTACTGCGGCCGCCGACCTGCCGTCGCCTCGCTGGCGACGCTGCCGTGGAGCTCGACGACCGGCGCGATCTGAATGTGCGGACGGTCAGACTGCGCCGCATCGCAGGACTGACTGACCACTGCCGCGCCGCTTGCGGTCGCCGCGGAGAGGGCGTCCAATTCGATCCGAACTTGTACGCGGGGGCGCCCTGGAAGACATCGCCCTGTCTCCAGTCGTTGCATTGATCACCGATCTCTTCCGCAGACTCGGGCGGCTTGTTGCCCTTCGGCAGTAATGCCCGCAGTCCGTCAAGTACCCACACCGTTACTGACCGACTTCACCAGCCGGTTCGCGGATAGCATCAACCAAGTGCTCCGGGCCTACCGGCATGCCCCAGGTAGGACCCGATGACCTTTCCCGCCGGAGACGGTCCACGACACTCACCCCATCAGAGCCGACGTCGAGGAGTCTCGCGCGCACGTCGTCTGGTGTTGCGCCTTGGATGGACGCCTGAACCTCTTTGACGATGGCGCTGAACTCGCGCAGCCGGCGAGCGTTCGACTCGTTAAGCCGCCCTCCGTTGGACCACATGTGCACAGCACGCCGCGATACACCGAACACTTTGCCGAGTTGATCCCACGTAAGCCCGGAGTTCGCCTTAATCCAGGAGATCTCTTCACGATCGGTTCGAGAGGACTCGATGACAGCGGCGGGAGCAAAAATCTGAGGCCGAGTTGTGCGTGACGCGGTGGCGGGAGTCGGTGCGAACTCTCCGCGGTACGTTCCTCCCACCGCGGCGAGCTGCGGTAGAAACCCATCAACACTGCCGCTCGATGTGACCGCGACCCCGGACATCGCGAGCGCGATAGGCAGGAGAAGGGTGGCGGCGCCGGTGGTCATCGCCCCCGGGCGGCTGCGCTCATGCAGGCCAGTGGAGTTGTCAGTGCCCACCTCACCGAAGCCATACTCCGCAGGAAATAGGTCGGTACCCGGCGCGGACGCCATGGTCATAGCTCGCCTCCGAATTCTTTGAGGAACTCCTCGGTCACTGCCCATCGGAAGAACTTGTACCCGTTGAGAGACAGCGCCTTGACGTCCTCGGTGATGTCATCCGGCTTCTTGGATCCCGGGGTGAACTCTTGGTACGAGTCCGTGTCGAGTACCCACGTCGAGTAGCCGTACGGCTGGCTGGCGGTATCGATGGTCACCCCCTCAGGGAGCAGTCCCCAGCGGGCCATCAAGCGGCCGCCGTCGGCGAACCGATACTGCGCTTCACTGATGTTCGACATGAGTTCGACCCCTGGATGATCCTCGGCGATCCCAACTCCGAGCGCTTCCGGTCGGAGCAGCTCGGAGAGTCGGTTCAGGTGCGCCTCCCGATCCGTCAGCTGGTTGATGTAGCGCACACCTAGCCGAGTTATGAAGGGAACCTGCACCTGTGTGTTCAGCGCATCCCATGCGGCGGCGAGCCGCTGTGCAAAGTCGGTTCGACGTGTGTATGCAGTGGTGTCGATGCTGAGGAAGGTGCCGCCGAAGCTGATTTGCCATGAGCCGTCCGCGCTCGCCAGCCGCCACAGGCGAGTCGAGGTGCTGCTCTCGGTCATTCCGCCCGGCGTCAACGTCACCGAGACCTCGCGTCCCTCCTCGATCAGTGGGTACTCGTCGGCCAGCGCCGTTGCGATCGCGGCCGCAACGGCGTCTTCGTTGGCGGTGAATTTCGTCAGTTGCTGGAACCTGACCTGTGCGATGGTGCGAACCAGCGGGTCAGGATCGAGGGGGATGTATCCGGGCTCTTGCACGGCGAAAGGATTCGGGGTGGTCGCCATACTTCACACTTTACTTCACACCCCAGACAAAGCTAGAGCGATTGCGGTGTTCAGGGCCGCTAACAGTGGAAGGACCCCGCTTGGGCCATCCTGGCACCGCTGCGTCGCGCCCAGGTTCTGCTCGATGATCGAGACTGGTCATAGCTCGTGATGTCGTCGGCTTGCAGTCGGCGTATCGCGTCGAGCATCGTGCTGTAAGCATGCCGGTGCCCGTCGTCCGGAGCCTCGGCGAGAGCCCGGAGCCGGGCCACGAACGCATTCCAGACGTACGACAACTCGAGCGAGTCGTTGAGGTAGCAGAAGTCGGTCGCACGGATCGCGCAGTTCTCGACGATCCCGGCGAGCGCCTTTGAGTCGGTGTACTGATAGAGGGTCTGTCCCACCTGGTTACGTTACCGCGGGCTTTGCTGCATGAACGCTTCGTTGGCGGTGGTCGGGTCTGCGACGGCAATGCTGCTGTGTCCCACCTACCCGTCCTGCTGAAGGTGCTGGTCGAGGCGCACGGCGGTCTTCAGAATGTACTTCGATAGGGGCCGGGGCATCTTCTGCATCTCGAGGAAGTCTTGCAGTGGAAGCGGGGTCTGGCGCCAGCGGTACATGAACGTCACAACGTCGATGGGGAGATGGTCGCCGATCCCTTCAAGGAGTTGGAGCTCCTGGAGCCGGACTACCGCGGGGCGCGCCACGCGCCCCTGGAACGCGGCGAAGATCGGCTCGGCTCGAGTGGCATAGTCGAGTTCGGACAGCATCGAGCTCGGGGAGCCCGAGTTGGGTACCACGACGATCGGGAGGAAGATCGCATCGGGCTGCGGATGCCCGGACCATCCTCGGCGCTTGACCAGGTCCATGACCGATGCGAGTTGCTTGAACTTGCGGTCGGTCAAGATCTTGTCGGCGTCTTCGCTGTACGCTCCGCCGTCACCGAGGCCCTGCGCCAATGTCGCGTTGACCGGGTGGTGCGTGGCCTCGATGGGGATGACGACCGGTCCGGCACGCAGCACCCAGTCACACACCGATGGGGGCTGCCCCTTCTTCTCGGTCCACTCAGCTTCCAGATCGGCTTCGGGGACGACTGCACTCACCCGCCCGCTGCGATCGGCTATGCGCGCGACCACCCGCCCCACTAGATCCTCGAACTGGTACTTGACCGCTTCGGCAAACCGCTGCGCGCTGGTCCGGTCGCCGCGGGCGTGGAAGGCCGCGATCACGTCGAACTGCGGTGGTTCGCCGAGGAACCGGTCGACCGTCCACTGGGCGCGCAAGCTCAACCGCGTTCCGTCGCCAAGATCGAGGAAAGGGAACCGGGTGAACGTGTAGCTCTGCAGCTTCACGTCGCCGCGTTCGCGGTCGGCGGCGAGCTGTGCGCGGTAGCCGTCGAGGTCCTGGCTCATGTTCTTCGCGATGAAGTCCCGCAGCTCACCATCTACTGGAAGATCATGCGAGGGTCACCGCCCTGCTCACGGCGGTAGGCCCGGTAACGAGCGATCACGTTCTCGACGCTGGAGTAGGTGGCGCGGTGGACCGCACGCTGTCGACCATGCACAAGGCCAAGCCGTCGCGATAACCATCCGGGGCCTTCGCTCCGCGGAAACGGTTCGTCGCCGTAACGCGGACTGCCGGAAAGATGGGGCCAAACGCGGGTCGCCGCGGCGAAGGGGTCGCTCCACGACGCTGCGGAGCTTCGCGGGGGTGCTCCGGCCGTCACGATGCCGGGTCTTCCGGGACGCCGCGCATGTCGTTGAGGACGCCAGCGTCGATTGGCGTCAGGTTCGCGCGCTGGCGAGCTTGCTGGACCTGCTCGGGGCTAAAGGCGGGCAGGACTACTTCGGTGAGGGGGGTTTCCAGTGCGTCTGCCAGGTTCCCGGGTCGGCCGCGCGGCCGGGATGTGCCATGTCCTGGATCGCGAGGGCGGCTGGCAGGTGGTGCACCGTGACCAGAGCGTTGGGGCATGCGAAGCAAGTGCCGGTGATGGACTTGGTGCAGACGGTGCCCTTCTTCTCGTAAGGGCTGTCGAGGGGGTCGCGGCACCCGGCGTGCGGCCCGTCGAGTTGGCCAGCCACCAGGGCGCTGGCGGTGTCCGGATCGATGCCGGGTGCGTCGGCGCCGGCTCGCAGGGCCTGTTCCGCCTCCGGGGTCACGATGGTGGGACCGCTGATGGCGCTGTCGAACATGTCGTTGACGCTGTCGATAAGAATCCGGCCGGCTTCGCCGCGGAGAACAGTGCTGTTGGTGTAGTGGCCGAAGAAGTTCTTCGCGGAGTGGCGGCGCCCGTTCGATAGATAGGCCTTGGGGTCAGCGAGCACTTCGCGGGTGGTGGCCACCTTGCGCAGTCGTGCCCAATGGTTGGAACCCGATAACGGGAGATTGTTCCGCTCGGCGATCTCAGATAGCCGGTAGGTCGCACGCTGCCACGGTGGTTGCCTCACTGTTCCGCGAGCGTCCTTCATGAGGAACAGCGACGGATGGCCGGATTCTGAACGAGCTGCGGCGTTGAGCATCAATGCCCAGCGAAACGCGGTGAAGGGAGCAGCGTCGCGGCGGGCATACACCTCGTCATAGGTCTCGTGTGCGCGGCTCTTGGTGTATCGGACGCGGACCAGTTCGATGAGGTCGTTCTCGGCGAGGTAACCGAGTCTGTCGATCGGCGGCAACGCGGTCACGGAGTCCTCAATCGCGGGGTCGGCAATGGCTTCGATGTCGCGAACGGTCAGCGCGCGGAGTACCTCGGGTGGCTCGCCGGTTGCGAGGCTGAGTAGCACGTGCGTGGCGGTCTGAACGTCGATGTCGCCGATGCCCCGGTCTGGCTGAGACAGGGCACCTTTCACCTTCTGATAAGCCCACCGGCGCCATGAGCGGGTCTCCTGCTCGTTCAACGGCGGCAGTCCGTCATTGCGGTGATGCCATAGACGCGGCTGCCGCGCCAACCGGTCGGCGACCTCCTTGTGCAGCGCACCTGGGTGGTCATCTTCGTACCGTCGAAGGAGCGCGAAGACCTGGATGACTTTGCGATAGGCGGTGTCTGACTTCGCTTCTCGGTGGCGCGCCAGCATATTGAGTTCCCACAAGTCCAGATGTGCCCGGCGCAGGTTACGTACCGCGAATGCGGTCTTCTCGTCATCGGTCAGCGGCAACACTCCCATAGATCGAAGTAGATCCAGGAGACCCGTTGTGAGTGATCGCTCATTGCGGCCGAACTCCGTGAGCACTTGGAGCCAAGTCGCGGCGAGCTCCGCTGCAATGACCGGCGTCTCGAAAATGGCCGGGTCGATGGTCACCGCCCGCCGATCGTCGTACTCCGTCCACTCGTAGGTGAACTTGCCATCGTTCTGCGCCGGCGGCGTCACAGAATTCGCGGGCATGTCGGGGGTGGAGTAGGACGCTCTCACCGAACGTCTCCGGTGCCAGGTCGGGCGTCCGACTCCCAGTCGTCCTCGATGGTCTCGGCGTCGGGGCCTGGATCGGATTCGGTGTGTCCGACGAAGTCAGCTGCGGTTGCCGCGAGCGCGGCCGGGACGTTCTCCTTCCATGTTTCTGCAGCATGGAGGTAATGCATGGTGGTCTGGACGCTGGCGTGGCCAAGAAGTTCCTTGACGGTCAGCACGGGGTTTGCCAGCAGCAGGTAGGGGTCTCCGGCGCGTTGTCGGCCTTCCTTCATGAGCGCAGCCAGCATGCGCACCGCGTAGGTGTCGCATCGTGTGCGGTGTGACGTGCACGTGGCGTGGCGGCTGGTCCCGGTGGCCGGAGTGGCGGACTCGCTCTCGAGCGTCGGCGAAGAGTTGATTCCAGCGTTCGAGTCCGGGTTGGGAGCCCGCTGCGGGACACGAACAACGCGAGTGGGTCGATGGTGCCGTCATCGAGGACGCGGACAGCTTGACCTCGGTTCTGATTGGTGAACCGGACCAGAGGAATACGCTGGGATCCCTTGGCAACGTAGAGTTTTCCCCGCCGTTCGATCAGATCGTCGATCACCTGCAGTGAGCCGTCGCGGACCTTTGCACGGAGGCTTCGTTGTGCCGCGTGCACCACTCGGTGCCGTTCAGTCTGGCGGTAGAGGTCGACGGCGTGGGCTACCTGCGGGGTGACATAGATGGACCGGACCACCTGCTTCTTGCCGAGACGATCGAAGACGTGGACGGACTCGGATCCCAGCGTGGCCGGGACCGGGACCTCGACGTCGAGGAGAAACGCGCACTCCTCACGTCGCAAGCCGGTAGTTGCCAGCAACAGCCCGTACACATAGCCCCGTTCCGGGTACCCGGGGGCGCCCGATGGCTCGTGGCCGTCACCACGCAAGCCGACCTCGAGAAAATGCTTAGTCTGAGCCGCCTTAAGAAAGCGCGCTCGACGCTCGCGCCTCGTTCGGGAGATGAGGGTGTTGCGGTTGCTGCGGCCCCAGCGAGGGATCGGGTCTTTGTCCATCCAACCGACCTGGGTGGCGAAATAGAAGAACGACGAGAAGCAGCCGAATTCCGTTGCCAGCGTCGTGTCTTGGACTTCCTGCTGACGGGCATCACGGTAAGCGGTCAAATCCTCGGTCGAAGTGGCAGTGAGGTCGACCAGTTCCCCGCCGCGGCGCGCTCGAACGAACCGCAGCAGCCGGGCGAGGTGGTAGGCGTGGAAGCTCCGGAGGCTGTCGAGGTCGTAGGCGCGTTGACGCCACGCGGTGAGCAGGTACGTGTTGAGTCGGTCGCAACTTGTCAGTGAGCCGTCGTCATCGACGATGAACGGAAGGCCGTCCGGGATGTCGTGCCGGTCGAGCGTCTGCACAACCGATGACCACGGGAGCGACGCCACGCCGTCGGGAGCGCGGAGCACTTCGTGCGCATGTGCGCTTCTCTGCACCACAACTATCCGCATGAAGAAACCTCCTTGCCGACTGTGCATCCAGTGGTACTCCACGGGTATGACACTTTTGCTCGTCGGCAAGGAGGTCTCAGATATGAAGTTGTCTGTACTTCAAAAGTGGAGCTGCCGGGAATCGAACCCGGGTCCTACGGCATTCCCTCAAGACTTCTCCGTGCGCAGTCCGCTATGTCTCTACTTGGATCTCTCGGTCACGCAGACAAGCCGAGATGACGATCCCAGTCACTGTTTGATGTCCCCACGGTTCCCGCGACCGAACCCGTGGGTGGGTCCCTCTAGCTGATGCCAGGGTCCGGGCCGAGGGCGCTCCCGGTCTGACAGACACGCATCGCTACTTAGGCAGCGAGTGCGTAGTCGCGCTGATTGGAATCGGCGCTTAATTGGTTGCAACGACGCTTACGGTGGTCATTTGCCTGCACCGGCACGCTTCCCTTGATTCGATGCGCGAAGTCGAAACCGTTCAGCCCCTCGCACCCCCGCCGACTTCCGGCGAGACTGTCCATACTACCGCGCCGCCCGACAAGGGCACCAGCCACCACTTCGCGCTCACTTTTGTGTGAGGCACCTCGGTCACCCAGTTCACCAGCGCGGCGACGAAGACCAGTCGCCACCAGCGGTCGGGCCCCCGTACCCGACCGGCGGCCACCACAGAAAATCTAGACCATGCCCTTGTTGCGGCGGCCCAGCTCGCGGGTGATCTCACGATCGGCGTCCCGCTTGGCCAGATCCTGACGCTTGTCGCGGGCCTCTTTACCGCGGGCCAGCGCCAACTCCACCTTGACCTTGCCGTCCACGAAGTACAGCGACAGCGGCACCAACGTCAGGTTGCCGTCGCGGATCTTGCCGACCAGGTTGTCGATCTGGCTGCGGTGCATGAGCAGCTTGCGGTTGCGCCGCGGCGCGTGGTTGGTCCAGCTGCCGTGGTGATACTCGGCGATGTGCAGGTTGCGCAGCCAGATCTCGCCGTCATCCACCGTCGCGAACGCATCGGCCAGCGAGGCCTGGCCTTCACGCAGGCTCTTGACCTCGGTGCCGACCAGCACGACCCCTGCCTCGTAGACATCCAAGATCGAATAATTGTGGCGCGCCTTGCGATTGGTCGCCACCACGTGGTTATTCGCCTTATCGGCAGCTTTATCCGGTTTCTTCGCCATCGTCATCTTCGTACGTAGAGGCGCAGCGTCACATATGACGTGACGCCGGCCATCGCCACACCCACGAATAGCAGGATCGGCGCGATGTAAAAGATATCGGCGAAGTCCAGTGGCGCAATCAAATTAGCCTGGGTGAACTGGCTCAATGCCTTTTCCAGGAACAGCGTGCGTACCGTCAGCAGCCCGATCAACGCCAGCACCACACCGATGAACGCGGCCAGCATCGCCTCCAGGAGGAACGGAAGCTGGGTGTACCAGCGGGTCGCACCGACCAGACGCATGATGCCGATCTCGGTGCGGCGCGTGTAAGCCGCGACCTGAACCATATTGGCGATCAACAGGATTGCGCCGATCGCCTGCACCAGCGCGACGGCGAACGCCGCGTTGGACATACCGTCCAGCAGCGCGAACAGCCGGTCGATCAGATCCTTCTGGTTCAGCACGCTGAGCACGCCGGGCTGACCCTGCACGGCGGCGTCGAAAGCGACATGCTGGTCGGGGTTGTCCAGCTTGACGATGAACGACGCCGGGAACGCGTCCTTACTGGCGACGTCCTTGAAGGCCGGGATCTTCTTGATCGCGTCCTCGTAGGCCTCGTCCTGGTTGAGGAACCGCACCGACTTCACGTCATCGCGCGAATCGATCAACGCGCGCAACGCCTTACAGGGGTCGGCATCACAGGTCGGGTCGTTCACCGACACATCGTTGGTCAGGAAGACCTGGCTCTCGACGCGGTCCAGGTAGATATCGCGCGACTGGTCGGCCACGCGCATCACCAGCAGACCACCGCCGAAAAGGCCGATGGAGATGGCGGTCGTCAGGATCATCGCCACCGTCATCGTGACGTTGCGACGAAGTCCGGTCAGAATCTCATTGATCAGGAAGCCAAAACGCACTAGCGATCCATTCCGTAAACGCCGCGCTGCTCGTCGCGGATAAGCCGGCCAAGTTCGAGTTCGATGACGCGCTGACGCATGGAGTCCACGATGTGGTGGTCGTGCGTCGCCATCAGAACCGTGGTTCCGGTGCGGTTGATCCGCTCAAGCAGATCCATGATGTCCTTGCTCGTTTCGGGGTCCAGGTTGCCGGTGGGCTCATCGGCCAGCAGCACCAGCGGCCGGTTGACGAAGGCCCGCGCGATCGCGACGCGCTGCTGCTCACCACCGGACAGCTCGTGCGGCAGGCGGCTGGCCTTACCGGACAAGCCGACCATCTCCAGCACGTCGGGCACCACCCGGTTGATCACGTCGCCGCGTTTACCGATGACCTCCAGTGCGAACGCGACGTTCTCGAACACCGTCTTCTGCTGCAGCAGCCGGAAATCCTGGAACACGCAGCCGATGACCTGGCGCAGGCTCGGGATGTGCCGCCCGGAGAGCTTGTTGACGTGGAACTTCGAGACCCGGACATCGCCCTTGGTCGGTATTTCGCCACCGAGCAGCAGACGCATGAACGTCGACTTGCCCGAACCCGACGGTCCGATGAGAAAGACGAACTCACCCTTGTCGATTTTGAGTGAGACGTTATCCAGCGCCGGCCGAGCAGAGGATTTGTAAAGCTTGCTCACTTTGTCGAGGGTGATCATCACGGCACGCCAGTGTAGCCGGACGTCGACGGGTGTCAGTTCGCGCTGGGGGCGGGCGGCGGCGGTGACGCCGTCGTCTGCGGTGCCGGAGTAGGTGCGGACCCCGGCAGCACCGGCAGCGTGATCGGCGGGATCAGACCGGCAGGACCGTCCGGATCGATCACCGTCGTGGTGGGCGGCGGCGGTGACGCCGTCGTCTGCGGTGCCGGAGTAGGTGCGGACCCCGGC
>WOYS01000016.1:0-4105 GCA_011620645.1 Mycobacterium sp. | reverse complement strand
GGCGGGATCAGACCGGCAGGACCGTCCGGATCGATCACCGTCGTGGTGGGCGGCGTTAGGTTTGGCGACGTCGGCATGTCGGTCGGCGACGTGGTGGTCGTCGTGGTGGTGGTGGTGGTGGTCGTCGTGGTCGGGGTCGTCGCGCGCGGGGTCGTCGCGCGCGGGCGTACCACCTGGGTGCGCGGCACCCAGGTGTACTCCGGGTCGGGCACGAAACCGGGTGGCACCACTGCCGTCTCCGGCGCCGCAGGAGGCGGAGCAGGCGGTTCGTAGATCTGACTGAGCCAGGACAGCGCGATGAAGGCGACGATCAAGCCGGCGGTCGACGTACGGATGCGGCCACCCGGCAGATACCTCGGCCACCCGCGGTCGGTGCGGCGCCACTTCTTCAGCGATTCTGTGATTTTCATTGCTTGTGCTCGGTTCGACCGGCGCCGGTTTCCTGGTCGGCGGCGCCCGAGGACGGGTTGAGGTTGCCAAGCGTCGGCGCTTGATCGGCGGTGGCGATGCCCGCGGTGGTCAACGCTGCGATGATGCGGATCCTCAGCCGGCGGCCGACCTCGAACTGTTTGCCGGGCAGCGTGCGGGCGACCATACGCAGATTGACCGTGTCCAACTCGATGCTCTCCACGCCCATCAGCTGCGGACTGTCGAGCAACAGCGCGCTCAGACGGGCGTCCTCCATCGCCTTCTCCCCGACGTCGTGCAGCACGTCGTTGACGCGATTCAGGTCGGCACTGGCGGGTACCGGAATGTCGACCACCGCTCGGGCCCAGTCCTTCGACATGTTGAGCGACTGGACGATGTTGCCGTTGGGGACCGTGAACACCTCGCCCTCACCGGTCCGCAGCTTGGTGACCCGCAGGGTCACCTCCTCGACGGTGCCCTCGGAGGCCTCGGAGGCGCCGATCATGCTCAACTGCACCAGATCACCGAAGCCGTACTGGCGTTCGGTGATGATGAAGAAGCCGGCCAGCAGGTCCTGCACCAGCTTCTGCGCGCCGAAGCCCAGCGCCGCACCGAGCACCGCGGCGGGTGCGACGAGGGAACCCACCGGTACGTTGAGCGCGTCGGTGATCTCCACTCCGACCACCACGAAGAGCACGGCGATCGACACCCAGGAGATCACCGAGGCCACCGCCTGGCGATGCTTGGCACTCTCGGAGCGGACGAGCTGATCGCTCTCCTGGTACTCGGCATCGATGCGGCGGGTGACCCGGCGGGCTATCCAGTTGATCAGCCGTGCCGTCAACAGCGCGCCGATGACCAGGAGCGCGATGCGCACGCCGACGGTCAGCAGCCACAATCCGATTTCACCGTGCCAGAACCCGTGCCACAGGTCGGCGACCGGAAGGGCCAACAAAGTGTTAGTCGTCATCTTTCCTATTGCGCCAACGGATTCCCGCCTCCAGGAATCCGTCGATGTCTCCGTCGAGCACCGCTGCTGGGCTACCAACTTCGAACTCGGTGCGCAGGTCTTTGACCATTTGATAGGGGTGTAGCACGTAGGACCGCATCTGGTTACCCCAGGAGCTGCCGCCGTCCCCCTTGAGCGCATCCATCTCGGCCCGCTCCTCCAGGCGCTTGCGTTCCAGCAGCTTGGCCTGCAGCACGCGCATCGCCGAGACCTTGTTCTGCAGCTGGGACTTCTCGTTCTGGCAGGTGACGACGACGCCGGTCGGGACGTGGGTCAGGCGCACCGCCGAGTCGGTGGTGTTCACCGACTGACCGCCGGGCCCGCTGGAGCGGTAAACGTCGACACGCAGATCGCCCTCGGGGATCTCTATGTGGTCGGCGGTTTCCACCACCGGCAGCACCTCGACCTCGGCGAACGACGTCTGCCGCCGGCCCTGGTTGTCGAACGGGCTGATGCGCACCAGTCGGTGGGTGCCCTGCTCGACCGACAGCGTGCCGTAGGCGTAGGGGGCGTGCACGGCGAAGGTGGCGCTCTTGATGCCGGCCTCTTCGGCGTAGGAGGTGTCGAACACCTCGACGCCGTAGTTGTGCTGTTCGGCCCAGCGAATGTACATCCGCATCAGCATCTCGGCCCAGTCCGCGGCGTCCACCCCGCCCGCGCCGGAGCGGATGGTGACGACGGCCTCGCGCTGGTCGTACTCGCCAGACAGCAGGGTCCGGACCTCGATGGCCTCCAGGTCCTCGCGCAGCTTGGCCAGTTCGGCGTCGGCCTCGGCGAGCGCTTCGGAGCTTTCCGCACCTTCTTCTTCGGCGGCCATCTCGTAGAGCACCGGCAGGTCGTCGACCCGCTGGCGGAGCCCTTCGACGCGGCGCAATTCGTTCTGTGCGTGCGACAGCTCGCTGGTCACCTTCTGCGCGTACGTCTGGTCATTCCACAGATTGGGGTCGGCGGCCTCGGCTTCGAGCGTTTCGATACGGCCGCGCAGACCGTCGACATCGAGCACCCGCTCCACGGTTGTCAACGTGGTGTCGAGGGCGGCGATGTCAGCAAGACGATCAGGATCCACGACTCTTGAGGTTACCGGCCACTTCTCCGGACCCTGCCCCCGATCGGCGGTGCGCGGCTAGCATCGGTCTGGTAACCGGTCCGGCGACGACGCGACAGCCCCTTGCGCGCCGCCGGTCAGCCTCACGATAAGGCTTTCCATGCGCCCCTACTACGTGGCGATCGTCGGCTCAGGCCCATCTGGGTTCTTTGCCGCCGCATCGCTGTTGAAGTCCGAACACGATGTCCACGTCGACATGCTGGAGATGCTGCCCACACCGTGGGGATTGGTGCGCTCCGGTGTGGCGCCCGACCATCCGAAGATCAAGTCGATCAGCGCGCAGTTCGACAAGATCGCTGCGGACCCGCAGTTCCGGTTCTTCGGCAATATCACCGTCGGCGAGCATGTGCAGGCGTCCGAGCTGGCCGAGCGGTATGACGCGGTGATCTACGCGATCGGCGCCCAGGCCGACCGGGTGCTCGGGATTCCGGGTGAGGAGCTGCCCGGCAGCGTCGCGGCCGTCGACTTCGTCGGTTGGTACAACGCGCACCCGCATTTTCAGCACATGACCCTGGACCTGTCGGCCGACCGCGCGGTGGTGATCGGCAACGGCAATGTCGCGTTGGACGTGGCGCGCATCCTGATCAGCGATCCGGAGATGCTGGCCCAGACCGACATCGCCGACCACGCGCTGGATTCGCTGGCACCGCGCGGGGTGCGCGAGGTGATCGTGGTGGGCCGGCGCGGTCCACTACAGGCCCCGTTCACCACACTGGAACTGCGCGAGCTCGGTCACCTCGAAGCGATGGCCGAGGTCGATGTGGTGGTCGAGCGCGCCGATCTCGAGCACATCACCGACGAGGAGCTCGAAGCCTCGGACAAGACGGTCCGGCAGAACGTCAAGGTGCTTCGCGGGTACGCCGAGAACGAGCCCTCCGGTGCGACCCGGCGGATCGTGTTCCGGTTCAGCACGTCTCCGATCGAGATCCGCGGCGACGGGCGGGTCGAGTCAATCGTGTTGGGTCGCAACGAACTCGTCAACGAAGGCGGCCGCGTCGTCGCCAAGGACACCGGTGAGCGCGAGGAGCTGCCCGTGCAGCTGGTCGTGCGCGCCGTCGGCTACCGCGGCGTCGCGACCCCGGGGCTGCCGTTCGATGAGCGCTCCGGCACCATCCCGCATACCGACGGCCGCATCGAGGGCAGCCGCAACGAGTACGTCGTCGGCTGGATCAAGCGCGGACCCTCGGGCGTCATCGGCAGCAACAAGAAGGATTCCGCGGACACGGTGACAACGTTGTTGGCCGATCTGAAGGAGCCCGGTTTCGACGACGGGTACGCCAAGGAGCTCGTCGAGTGGCTGGTGTCGCGGCAACCGCTACTGGTGACCGACGATCACTGGCAGCGCATCGATTCGCATGAGCGCGCCACCGGCGACGCCCAGCACCGGCCGCGGGTGAAGCTCACCAGCGTCGCGGAGATGCTGGGGATCGCGCACGGCTGAGGCTCTGCGCGCCGCTCCCCGCTGCGCCGTTTTCTACGCTCCCGCCCCGACCCGCCCCGCCCCGCCGCGAGATTGCCGTTATCGACGTCCGCACTCGCACTTTCACGCGATAACCGCAAACTCGCGGGCTAGTCACTCGCCG
>WOYS01000064.1 GCA_011620645.1 Mycobacterium sp. | reverse complement strand
GGCTCCAGCGGAGCGGTGAGACCCATCAGCATCAGATGGTCGCCACCGGGTGCCAGTTCGTGACTGCCCCCGGCTGCCAGGACGATGCCGCCGTCCTTGGGGCGCATGGTTTTTGCTAGTAGAAGGTTCGGCGGGGATTGGTTCGAGGCTGTCGTTGCGGATCGAAGGTGCGAGTGGACGCGTCCATGACTACAGGCTCAGCGAAAGACCTCAGTCGACGAGCGCGTCACCGAGGAACCTGTCGTGCCCGGTCACCCCGGGCAGCACGAAGAAGAACCCGCCGCCCACCGGCATGATGTATTCCTCCAGGGGTTCGCCCTTGAGGCGCTCCTGCACGGCGAGGAAACCCTTCTGCAGGCTGCGCTGGTAGGCGACGAACGCCAGACCCTGATCCAACCGGCCGGCACCGTCGAAGCCGCGCGAATAGTTGAAACCGCGGCGCAGGATCAGGTTCTGCTCGGTCTCCGGGGTGCGCGGGTTGGCCAGTCGGATATGCGCATCGAGCTTGATCCGCTTGCCTTCCGGGTCCTCGGGGAAGTCCGGGTCGTCGAACTCACCGGTCATTCCGAGCGGGGCGCCACTTGCCTTGGCGCGGCCGATCAGCGCTTCCTGTTCGACGAGCTGGGTGCGGTCCCAGAACTCGACGAAGTTCCGGATGATGCGCACCGCCTGATAGGTGCCGCCGATGGCCCACCCAGGTTCGCCGTCGTCGGGCCCCACCCAAACGTGGCGGTCCATCACGGCGGCGTCGGCCACGTCGAGATTGGACGTCCCGTCCTTGAACCCCAGCAGGTTTCGCGGCGTGGTGGCCTCCCTATTCGAACTGACGGCGGCGTTCGAACTGACGGCGGCGTTCGAACTGACGGCGGCGCGCCCGGCCCCGATGCCGCGGGCGTACCCGTCGATCATCCACCGCAGCACGAGGTCGCTTCGGGTCCGCCGCATCACCTGCCGCAAGGCGAACTGCATGGTGTCGTTGTGGCCGGACTCGAAGATGATGGAGATATCGCCGTGCGACAGCTTCGGATCGAGCCGGTCGTTGGCCAGGAACGGCATGGTGACCAGTTCGCGCGGCCTGCGGTCGACCAGGCCGAACCGGTTGTCGAACAACGATGCCCCGACAGCGACCACGATCGACAGATTGTCCGCGGGCGGCTTCTCGCCCAGGATGCCGGAGTCCACGGGTGGGTACGCGGGATCGCGTGTCTCCGGTGGTTTACCGGCCATCAGGCCGCGGATCTCATCGGTGAGCTCCTGCAGCGTCGCCTTCAGTTCCGCCCGGTTCTTGGCGTGCACATTGAACGACGCCACCAGGCCTTGTTCAGGGATCGGTAACGCGGTGATCCCGGGCTGGTGCGGACCCTCGAATTCGATGAATCGTCCCACGGTATCTGCCGGGGCCGGACTGTCCGAAGAACAGCCCGCGAGCGCTCCCGCTCCCACCGCGGCACCGGTGCCCAATGCACCGGCGACGAACCCGCGGCGGGAGATCCCGCGACGTGATGACTCCCGCGTCACTGCAGTTCCAATACTCCGGGGACCTGGGCCAGGTTCTCCGACAGACCGGCCAGCTGGGCCTTCAGCGTGTCGATGACCTGGGGGCTCACCGTCACTGCCGGGCAGCGGTCCGACGGGTACGGATCGTTCTCGGTGCAGTAGAGCACCCAGCCGTCGCCCTGGCGCAGCGGTTGCAGAGTCGCGTAGATCTCGGTGATGCCGCCGTCGATCCTGCCGAGCAGTGCGGCATCCGCCTCCTCCAGCGCGGGCGTCAACTTGTCCACGGCTGCCTGCGATCCCTGCAGGTTGGCGTCGAAGTCCCAGAGGTCGGTCTTGGAGTAGCGCTCTTCCTCGCCGGTGATCTTGCCTTGGGAAACCTCTTCGATGAGTTCGGCGGCGCCGGTGGCCACCTTCAGCGGCGGCACCTCGAGCTTGGCCATCTCATCCTTGAGCCCGGCGATATCGGCGTCGAGCTGGTCGGCGAACGGGGCGCCGCCGTCGGTGGTGTTCTTGACGAACAGCAGGTACTCCAGCCGGTGCCATCCCGTGAATGCCGGATCGCCTTCGCTGGCGAAATCGTCGACGCGGGCGTCGACCTTCCCGTCGACATCTGGAATGAGCTCGGCGAGCGGCTCGATGCGCTCCCACGGCATGCGGGACGGCGCGTAGGCGTCCTGGGCGGCCTTCGCATCGCCCGCCCGGACCGCGTCGGTGAAGACCTTGACCGCGGCGACCAATTCATCGACCTGCGAGATCGCATATGCCTTGTACTCGTCGCCGACCTTCTCGGTCAGCGGATTGGGCGCTGCGACCGCGGAGCTCGTTGCCGACGCGCCCGGGGGGGCGCTGGTCGCCGATGTGTCGGAGTCGCTGTTCGAACCGCCACCCGAACACCCGCTGAGAGTGAGTGCCACTGCTACAACCGGGATCTGCCAGGCGATATGCCGTCTCATCAAACCTCCTTAGGGGAATGCGAGCACAGTACCTGTTCGACAATAGTTTGGTTAGGCATACCTCTGCTGTTGCCGGTCTCAGTTCGAACGATCAGGTGCGCCCGTAGGTGCCACCGCTACTCTTGATCGGGGTGTATTGCGCCGCCGCTGCTGGATGTGGCGCGTGGTTTAGGGGCGAACGTTTAGGGAGAACCTTGTCGGATGTAGGGAGTGTGTCGCCTCCGGCGTCGACCATTCCCGAAGAAGCCGGCGAGCCTGTGCCGCCGGCTCCCACCGTCGGGGCCGCGTGGAAATCCCGGTGGCTGCGCACCAGCGCCGTGCTGATTGCGACCCTGCTGCTGCTCGCGTCGAGCTGTTCCTTTCAGGCCGGTGACCCGATCCCCGAGGGTGTGCCACCGCCGGCGGGCGCCCCGGTACCCGAGATCGACACCAACGCACCCGGGCGTCCGGCCGATCAGCTCGGCAAGTGGGCCGCCGAGCTCGCACCGGCCGTCGGTATCCCGGCCAAGGCTCTGGAGGCCTACGCGTACGCGGCACGGGTGGCCCAGGTGGTCAACCCCACGTGCAACTTGGCCTGGACGACGCTGGCGGGCATCGGGATGGTCGAGAGTCGCCACGGCACCTACAAGGGTTCGGCGACGGCGCCCAACGGGGACGTCCGTCCGCCCATCCGCGGTGTGCAGCTGGACGGCACGCTGGGCAACATGGAGATCCTCGACACCGACAACGGTGAGCTGGACGGGGACCCGCACCTGGACCGGGCGATGGGGCCCATGCAGTTCATCCCGGAAACCTGGCGGCTGTACGGGGTGGACGCCAACAACGACAACGTCATCAGCCCGGACAACTTCGACGACGCGGCGCTGTCGGCGGCGGGCTATCTGTGCTGGCGGGGCAAGGATCTGTCGACCCCGCGGGGCTGGATGCAGGCGTTGCGCGCCTACAACCTTTCGAACCAGTACGCGCGCAGTGTGCGGGACGGGGCCACCGCCTACGCCGACGGGCACCCTCTCTGATCACGCTGACCGCACCTGGGCCGGAACCAACCTTTAGGCTCATGGCGAGCACAAGACCCAGTACATGATCTGTCTTCACCTAGGAGGAGCCCGTGCCCATCATCGAACAGGTCGGAGCCCGCGAGATCCTGGATTCTCGTGGTAACCCGACCGTTGAGGTCGAGGTTGCCCTGATCGACGGGACAGTCGCCCGGGCCGCAGTGCCCTCGGGTGCCTCGACCGGCGAGCACGAGGCTGTGGAGCTGCGCGACGGCGGCAGCCGGTACGGCGGCAAGGGCGTGGAGAAGGCCGTTACGGCGGTGCTGGACGAGATCGCACCCGCGGTCATCGGGCTGTCCGCCGACGATCAGCGGCTGGTCGACCAGGCGCTGCTGGACCTGGACGGCACCCCCGACAAGTCTCGGCTGGGCGCCAACGCCATCCTGGGGGTGTCGCTGGCGGTGGCCCGCGGCGCTGCCGAGTCGGCGGGCCTGCCGTTGTTCCGCTACATCGGCGGCCCCAACGCCCACATCCTTCCGGTGCCGATGATGAACATCATCAACGGCGGTGCACACGCCGACACCGGGGTGGACGTCCAGGAGTTCATGATCGCTCCGATCGGCGCGGCCACCTTCAAGGAGTCCCTGCGCTGGGGCGCGGAGGTCTACCACTCGCTCAAGGCGGTGCTCAAGAAGAAGGGCCTGTCCACCGGCCTCGGTGACGAGGGTGGCTTCGCGCCGGACCTGCCCGGCACGAAGGCGGCGCTCGACCTGATCGGCAGCGCCATCGAGGCGGCAGGTTTCAAGGTCGGCACCGACGTCGCGCTGGCGCTGGACGTCGCGGCCACCGAGTTCCACACCGAGAGAATCGGATACGCGTTCGAGAAGGAAACCCGGACCGCTGAACAGATGGCGGAGTTCTACGCCGGTCTGCTCGACTCCTACGCGCTGGTCTCCATCGAGGATCCGCTGTCCGAGGACGACTGGGACGGTTGGGTCGCGCTGACGGCAGCCATCGGTGACCGGGTGCAGCTGGTCGGCGACGATCTGTTCGTCACCAATCCGGAGCGTCTGGAAGAGGGCATCGACAAGGGTGCGGCCAACGCGCTGCTGGTCAAGGTCAACCAGATCGGGACGCTGACCGAGACCCTGGACGCCGTTGCGCTGGCGCACAACAGTGGCTACCGCACCATGATGAGCCACCGCTCCGGTGAGACCGAGGACACCACCATTGCCGACCTGGCCGTGGCAGTGGGCAGTGGGCAGATCAAGACCGGCGCGCCTGCCCGCAGCGAGCGGGTGGCCAAGTACAACCAGTTGCTGCGCATCGAGGAAGCCCTCGGCGACGCCGCACGGTATGCCGGTGACCTGGCCTTCCCTCGTTTCGCGGTGGAGAGCAAGTAGCTTCGATCCATGCCCGACGCGAAACGGCCCGATCCGCGCCGCCGCGGCCCGGCCCCCCGGCCGGGTAAGGCGGGCGGGGCGGGCCGGCCGCGGGGTGCGTCGGCGGCGCGGCCTCGTTCGATGGAGAGCCGGGCGATCCAGAGCCGGGTGATGCAGAGCCGGGAAGGTCGCGAGGCCCGGGAGGCGGCCGAGGCGCAGGAGCCGGAATCCGGGGTCGAGTCGCCGGACACCGTCGCCGAGGCGATCCGGAAATCGGTCGCCGAAACCGCCGAGCAGCAGTCCGAGCAGCGGCTCGGTTCGGCGGCCCGGCGGGCGGCGATCCTGGCCGCGGTGGTGTGCGTGCTGACGTTGACGATCGCCGGCCCCGTGCGCACCTACTTCGCCCAGCGAGCCGAGATGAATCAATTGAAAACGGTTGAAGCGCAGCTCCGTTCGCAGATCGCGGATCTGGAACAGCAGAAGGTCAAGCTTGCCGATCCGGTTTTCATCGCGGCCCAGGCCCGTGAGCGGCTGGGCTTCGTGATGCCGGGTGACATTCCCTACCAGGTGCAGTTGCCGCCGGGCGCTACGGCCGCCCCGCCGGCTGCGGGCCCGGATGCTCCGGCGGCTGTCTCGGGAGACCCCTGGTATACCTCGCTGTGGCACACGATTGCCGATGCCCCGCACGGGGTTTCGCCGGTCCTCACACCCGTCCCCGCGCCGCCCGGACCGGATGCGCCACCACTGCCCGTCGCCCCCCCGCCCGCCGGTGGTTGACCAGGCCGACCTGGACGCCGTCGCGCAGCAACTCGGCCGTGAGCCGCGCGGCGTCCTGGAAATCGCGTACCGGTGCCCCAACGGCGAGCCCGCCGTGGTCAAGACCGCACCCAAACTTCCTGATGGCACCCCGTTCCCGACGCTGTACTACCTGACCCACCCGGCGCTGACCGCCGCCGCGAGCCGGCTGGAATCCTCGGGCCTGATGCGGGAGATGACCGACCGGCTCGCCGAAGATCCCGCACTGGCCGCGGCATACCTGCGCGCGCACGAGTCCTTCCTCGCCGAACGTGATGCCATCGAGCCCTTGGGCACCACATTCACCGGCGGTGGTATGCCCGACCGCGTCAAATGCCTGCACGTGGTGATGGCGCACGCGCTGGCCAAAGGGCCGGGGGTGAACCCGTTCGGAGATGAGGCGCTCGCGATTCTTGCCACCGAACCGGGGATGGCCGGCATCCTGGACAGCGAGGTATGGACATGACGGTCGGTGCAGTCGATTGCGGTACCAATTCGATTCGCCTGCTCATCGCCGAACCCGATGGGCAGCAGCTGCGTGATGTGCACCGCGAGATGCGCATCGTGCGGCTCGGCCAGGGCGTGGACGCGACCGGTGAGTTTGCCCCGGAAGCACTGGCGCGCACCGAGGCTGCGCTGTCGGACTATGTGGACCTGATGGGCAAGCACGGGGTGAGCGAGGTGCGCATGGTGGCGACCTCGGCGGCCCGCGATGCCGGTAACCGCGATGAGTTCTTCGCGATGACCGCGCGGCTGCTCGGATCGGTCTCGCCCGGTGCCGTCGCCGAAGTCATCACCGGCACCGAGGAGGCCGAACTGTCCTTCCGTGGTGCGGTCGGTGAAATGGACGGCGCCGCAGCACCTTTCGTGGTCATCGACCTCGGCGGCGGCTCCACGGAATTGGTACTCGGCGGTGCGGCCGGCGTGACTGCGGCGTTCTCGGCCGACATCGGTTGCGTGCGGATCAAGGAGCGCTGCCTGCATTCGGATCCGCCGACGGCCGCAGAGATCGCCGCTGCTCGGGCGGTGGTGCGTGAACGCCTCGAGGAAGCGCTGTCGGTGGTCCCGGTCGACAGTGCGCGCACCTGGGTCGGGGTGGCAGGGACGTTCACCACGCTCGCCGCACTGGCACACCGGCTGCCGGCCTACGACCCGGACGCGATCCATCTGTCCCGGACGGCTTTCGGCGATCTGCTGCCGGTGTGCGCCGAGCTGATCGCGATGACCGGCGAACAGCGACTGGCGCTCGGCCCGATGCACGAGGGCCGTGCCGATGTCATCCCGGGTGGGGCGATCATCGTGCAGGAGCTGACCCGGGTGATGGCCGAACGGGCCAGTCTGAGCGAACTCGTGGTCAGTGAGCACGACATCCTGGACGGAATCGCACTGTCGATCGCATAGCGTGGTGGCTGAATCTGTTGTTGCGCAGACATTTACAAGGACCGCCACGCAATCCCTATGAAAGTCGAGCGGCGGCGAATTTAGCTAACCGGCGGGGGCGGTCAGTCGGTGAGAATCCAGGTGTCCTTGCTGCCGGCACCGGACGACGAGTTCGCGATCCGCGATCCTCGGTTGGCCACCCGGGTCAGCGCGGCGGGCATGACATGTGCTGCCACCGGGCCGCCGGGCGCCTGTCGTAGGTGGACGAAGGCGCGCAGGTCGATGTGGTGCGGGTACATCCCGTCGTCATCGAAGGTCGGGTGGGTCGACAGTGCCACCAGTTCCTGGGCAATGAACCGCTCCGGTTGGAGCAGCAGCTCGCGGCGGCGGGCCTCGAGCGCGGCGTCGGTGGCCTCCGGCCCGATCAGCACACCGCGGCCGTGCAGCCCGTCGATCGGCTTGACCACCAGCTCGCTCAAGTGGTCCAGCACGTAGTCGCGCTGCGCGCGTTCAGCGCAGATCCACGTCGGCACCTGCGTCAGTGACGGCTTCTCCCCCAGGTAGTACTCGACCATCGCGGGGACGAACGCATACACCGCCTTATCCTCGGCGACACCGTTGCCCAGCGCGTTGACGATCGTCAGGTTGCCGGCGGTGAGTGCCTCGAGCAGCCCGGTCCGCAGCGGCGCGCCATCGTGGCCGGTCGACGACAGCAGCATGTCCTCATACATCCGGGAATAGATCACGTCGACCGGTTCGCTGTCGGAACCGATGCGGCGGAATACCTTTCGATCACGCACCGACAGGTCCGACAGTGCCACCAGTGCGACGCCCATCTCCTCGGCGAGCAAACTGTGCTCGAACCAGGCGGGGTCTTCGCGGCCGGTGGATAGCAGCGCGACCGCCGGCTCGTCGTCGAGGTTCGGTGGCGCCGCCGCCCGTAGCGTGTCGAGCAGCATGTGCGGTACCTGGTCGGGATCGGCGACCCCGGCTGGCGGCTGCAACTCGGGGAGGTGCTTGCGCAGCAGCCGCCGGTTGACGATCGCATAGGCGGTACCCGACGGGATGCGCAGGTTGTCCTCGAGCACCATCCAGTTACCGGCCCGATCGCAAACCAGGTCGGTGCCGCTGATGTGCGCGCGCACGCTGTCACCGGCCAGTCGGCCCGTCGAGCGGAAACCCGGTGCCCGGTCGAGAACCTGCGCGCCGAGCACACCGTCCGCCAGGATCTCCTGCTCGGAGTAAATGTCGCGCAGGAAGGCGTCCAGTGCCCTGGCTCGCTGCCCGAGGCCTTCGGACAACTGTGCCCACTCGTCGGCGGCTACCATTCGCGGTACCAGATCGAGCGGGAATACCTGCCCCCGGCTTTGGTCGCTGCCCGGGAAGGTGACGTTCTCGGCACGTAGCTCCTGCTCGATGCCGTCCCCCCGGGTCCTTAGCGCAGCCACCCCAAGGTCGCCGATCGTCTTCAGCACCTTCTCGTAGCGCGGGCGTGAGCGGCCGCTCGCATCGACGGCTTCGTCGTAGCTGGCGAACATGTCGCCGGCGGGTTTGTCGGCGTGGCCGGAGGGCTGATACCCGAAGAGCAGCGTGGGATCCGCTTTCGCCGCCAAGGCTGTTGGCTTGAAGCGCCCGGCGGTCTCGGCGATGAGTTGGTCCACCACGTCGGTGAGGCGCCCGCGGCGGCGCAGCGCCCGCCGTTGCCGAGCCGAGGATGTGCCGAGAAGCAGTATCTGATGGGTCAGCTCGCTGATCATCTCCCAGTCGTCGCTGTCTTCCAGCTGTGGGCGCAGCGAGGACACCAGGTCATTGACCACTTCCCCCGCCGGCCGGCTGGCTGGGACGGGGCCGCTGCTATCGACGAGTTCGCCCTCGAGCCCGGAGCGGGCGGCGCGCCACAGCGCCGCGCTGCCCAGCGTCGACGGGAGCACCGCCGCGGGGGTGCCGGCCCGGATCGCCTCGACCTCCCGTGCCACCAAGGCCCGGAACAGCCCGGCGACGAGCACGATGGTGTCCACCGACGGGCAGCTGTCGCATACCCGCAGCTCCAGGGTGGGCACGTGGCTTGACGGCCGAAGGTCAAAGTACACCATGCCGAAGTCGGTTATCACCCCACTGGCGATAAGCCCGTTGATCAATTCGTCGTACTCGGTTGCCGAGTGCACCGGGGCGGCCAGCCCGGTGGTCGGCCATCGCCTCCACACCAGGGTGCGCATGCTGGCGTAGCCAGTATCTGACCCGTCGGCCCAGAACGGTGAGCTGGCCGACAGCGCCAGCAGGGTCGGCAGGTGCGGCAAGAGGCGGTTGGCGACGTTGATGGCCTCGTCGCGGTCGTCGATGCCGACGTGCACATGCGTGGCACAGATCAGCTGTTCACGGGCCAGCAGCTGGTAATCGGCGAGCATATGCAGGTAACGGGCGGTCTCGGTGACCTGCAGCTCGGCGGGCACCGACAGCGGCACGGCGCCGGCAGCCACCACGCCGACGCCGACTTCGTCGGCCGCGTCGACCAACACCCGCCGATGGCTTAGCAGGTCGGTGCGCAGCGCGTCCAGGTTGCCGACGACGCCGGTGTTGGTTTCGATGACGCAGCGCTGCAGCTCGGCGACGTAGTCCGGCGGCAGCTTGGCGAGCAGCTCGGGGGCGCGGGTCGTAAGGCGCCTCGTCCTCAAGTCGACGAGGTGGAACTCCTCTTCGACACCCATCGTTCGCGGCGGCTCGCCTCGCATCCAGCCATGGTACTCAGTGGCAATTATCGGCGCGTTAAGCAGCGCTGACCCTGCGCGGTGGGCGGCGTCAGTGGCCGCCGGGTGCGGCCAGGAGCGGCATCAACTCGAAAGCTACGAGGCCGTCGAGGTCACGACGGCGAATTGGTAAACCGTGAATTGGTAAACCGTATTGTGCTGTCTGGGGGGATTGTGCTGTCTGGGGGGCCTCCATCAGCCTGTGCGCATCACCTTCTGAGCGTCGCCTTGAGGGCCTCGAGCACCGCCGGATCCTCAATGGTGGACGGCACCGGTTCTTCGCGTCCGTCGGCGATAGCGCGCATGGTCTTGCGCAGGATCTTGCCGGACCGCGTCTTGGGCAGTGCGGCAACCACATCCACCAACTTGAAGCTCGCCACGGCGCCGATGTCGTTGCGGACGGCGTCGATCAACTCACCGGCCACCCCGTCGGCCGAAAAACCGGACTTGAGTACCACCAGACCGCGCGGCACCTGTCCCTTCAGCTCGTCGGCCACTCCGATGACCGCGCATTCGGCCACCGCGGGATGCCCGGCCAGCACGGCCTCGATGGACCCGGTGGACATCCGGTGCCCGGCGACGTTGATGACATCGTCGGTGCGCCCGACGACGAACAGATAGCCGTCGGAATCGATGTGCCCGCCGTCCCCGGTCAGGTAGTAGCCGTCGAACGCCCTCAGATACGAGGACACATACCGGTCGTCCTCACCCCAAAGCGTAGGCAGCGTACCCGGCGGCAACGGCAGCTTGATGCAGATCGAACCCTCTTCGCCCGGTTCGCATTCCGAGCCGTCGAGGCGCAGCACCCGGACGTCATAGCCGGGCATCGGGACCGTCGCCGAACCGGGCTTCACCGGTAGTGGTTCCACGCCCATCGGATTGGCGGCGATGGCCCAGCCGGTCTCGGTCTGCCACCAGTGATCGATGATAGGGATACCGAGTTTTTCCGAGGCCCACGCGTAGGTGCCGGGATCCAGGCGCTCACCGGCCTGGAACAGATACTTCAGACCCGTTAGGTCGTAGTCGGCAAGTAGTTTGGCGTCCGGATCCTCCTTTTTGATGGCCCGGATTGCGGTCGGCGCGGTGAACAACGCCTTGACGTTGTGCTCGGCGGCGACTCGCCAGAACGCACCGGCATCGGGGGTGCCCACCGGCTTTCCCTCGTAGATGACGGTCGTCGCGCCCAGCAGTAGCGGGGCGTAGACGATGTAGGAGTGCCCGACCACCCAGCCGACATCCGAAGCGGCCCAGAACACTTCGCCGGGCTCGATGTCGTAGAGGTGGCGCATCGTCCACATCAGCGCCACCGCATGGCCGCCGTTGTCGCGGACGATGCCCTTGGGTTTGCCGGTGGTGCCCGAGGTGTAGAGCACATACAGCGGGTCGGTGGCCGCCACCGCGACCGGGTCTACCGGTCGCGGGGCCGCCATCGCCTGCGCCCAGTCCACGTCGCGGCCCTCTACCAGCTCGCACGGGTGTTGTTCGCGCTGCAGGATCACGCATTTGGGACTGCTGTGCTCGGCCAGCCGTAGTGCGGCGTCGAGCATCGGCTTGTATTCGACGGTGCGGGTGGGCTCGATTCCGCAGGATGCCGACACCACCACCGTCGGCCGGGCGTCATCGATGCGGGCGGCCAGTTCGTGCCCGGCGAACCCGCCGAACACCACCGAGTGCACGGCGCCGAGCCGGGCGCAGGCGAGCATGGCGATGACGGCCTCGGGCACCATCGGCATGTAGATGACCACCCGGTCACCCTTGGCGACGCCGAGCCCCTGCAGCACGCCGGCGAACCGGGCGGTCTGGTCGAGCAACTCGCGGTAGGTGTAGACGCGTTTGGTACCGGTGACGGGGGAGTCGTAGATCAGCGCGGCCTGATCGCCGCGCTCGGCGATATGCCGATCGAGGGCGTTGGCGCAGGTGTTGAGCACGCCGTCGGGGAACCAGCGGTAGAACGGTGGGTTGCTGTCATCGAGCACCCGCTGCGGTTCCCGGATCCAGGTGACAGCCTTGGCGGCGTCGGCCCAGAAGGCCGACGGGTCGGTGATACTGGCGTCGAAAAGTGCGCGATAGCCGGACATGGGCCAAACCATAATCTGCATCACGTTGCAACACGGGTGCAACCACCAATCTGAATCATCCGGTCCGGCCGAGTGCGGCCAGCACCCTGCCTGCCGGTCTGCCCCGTCCCAATGCCTCGTCGGCACGGTCGCGCGGGTACCGAGCCCCCCGGGGCACTCACTCCTGAAAGCGATAACCCATTCCGGCTTCGGTGATCAGGTGCTTGGGGTGCGACGGGTCGACCTCGAGCTTGCGCCGCAGCTGCGCCAGGTACACCCGCAAGTAGTGGGTCTCCTTGGCGTAGGACGGACCCCACACTTCCTTGAGCAGTTCCTCGCGGCCCACCAGTTTGCCGCGATGGCGCACCAGCATCTCCAACATGCCCCACTCGGTGGGTGTCAGGTGCACCTCGGCACCGCTCTTGGTCACCTTCTTGGCCGCGAGATCGACAGTGAAAGAAGATGTTTCGATGACGGGCTGGTCATCCTCGGTGGAACTGCTGGCGCGCCGCACGGCCGCCCGCAGCCGAGCCAGGAACTCGTCCATACCGAACGGCTTGGTGACGTAATCGTCGGCGCCGGCGTCCAATGCCTCCACCTTGTCCGAGGAATCGGTGCGCGCCGACAGCACGATCACCGGCACCGTCAGCCAGCCACGCAGCCCGGCCAGCACCTCGATACCGGAGATGTCGGGCAGCCCGAGATCCAGAATCACCACATCGGGGCGGTGGTCGGCGGCCGCTCGCAGCGCGTCGGCTCCGGTCGCTGCCGTCGTCACCTCGTAGCCGCGCACCGACAGGTTGATGCGCAGCGCCCGCAGGATCTGCGGCTCGTCATCGATCACCAGCACCCGGGTCATGGCCGTTGTCCCTGGGGTGCTGCCAGGTCGATGACGACGGTGAGCCCGCCCCCGGGCGTGTCGGTGGCCGCGATGCTGCCTCCCATGGCGGCGACAAAACCTTTGGCCACCGACAGACCCAGGCCTACTCCGGTGGTGTTGTCCTGATCACCGAGGCGCTGGAACGGTGCGAAGAGCCGGTCCTCGGCGCCACGAGGGATGCCCGGTCCTTCGTCGATGATGTTGATCAGCACCCGGTCGCCGACCTGCCCCGCGTTGACCCGGATTAGGCTGGCCGGCGCGTAGCGCAGCGCGTTGTCGATCACGTTCACCAGCACGCGCTCCAGTAGTCCGGCATCGGCCAGCGCCACCGCATCCCCGACTTCGACTTTCACCCGGTCCACCAACTCCGTTGTCCGCCTGCTGATCCCCAGCAGGGCACGCTGCACCGCCTCTTCCAGATAGACCCGGCGCAGGTCGGGTTTGACCACACCGGCGGCCAACCGGGAGGAATCCAGCAGGTTGCCGACCAGGGCGGTGAGCTGGTCGACGGATTCCTCGACGGTGGCCAGCAGTTCGGCGGTGTCCTGTTCGGAGAAGCCGACATCGTCGCTGCGCAGGCTGGAGACCGCGGCCTTGGCCGCCGCCAGCGGGGTACGCAGATCATGGCTGACGGCCGAGAGCAGCGACCGCCGCAGTTCGTCGGCGCGGGCGATGGCCTCGGCCCGGCCTGCCTCCTCGATCAGCTCACGCTGGCGGACCAGGCCGGCGGCCTGTTTGGCGACCGCACCGAGCACCCGTCGGTCGCGGGCGGCGAGTTTGCGTCCGGCCAGCAGCAGCCAGAATTCGTCGTCACCGACTTCGATTGCGGTGTCGGCATTGTCGACGTGGGTGCACGGATCCGGGCCCGCGCAGGCAACCACCTCCGTGTCGTGAGCTACCTTGCGCAGCAGGCTCACCGAGCGTTGCGAGTACACCTCGCGGACCCGTTCCAGCAGCGCAGCAGGGTCGGCGCCGCGCAGCACCGAACCGGCGAAATGGGCCAGCAGTTCGGCTTCCTGGGAGGCCCGGCGGGCTTCTCTGGCGCGCTTGGCGGCCCCGTCGACCAGCGCTGCCACCGCGACGGCCACTATCAGCAATACGGCGATGGTGATGGCACTGTCGGGCTCGGAGATGGTGAAGGTGTGGCGGGGCTCGACCAGGAAGTAGTTGATCAGCAGACCGGCCAGCACCGCCGAAAGCGCCGCCGGCGCAACGCCACCCAGCAGCGCGACGGTCAGCACACCGATGAAGAACAGGGCACTCTCACCACTGAGACCGAGATAGGGGTCCAGTAGCACGGCGATGACACACAGCACCGAGGGCACCACTGCGGCGGCCAGCCAGGACAGCGCACGGCGTTGCCATGGTCTGGCCCGGTTGCGTGCCGAGGCGCGCTTGGCCTCCTCATGGGTGACCATGTGCACATCGATGGTGTCGGACTGCTGCACCACCGTCGCGCCGATGCCCTCATCGAAGATGCGCGCCCAGCGCGACCGGCGTGAGGTGCCGACGACGAGCTGGGTCGCGTTCATGTCGCGGGCGAAATCCAGCAGTGCCGCGGGCACGTCATCGCCGACGACGGTGTGCAGGGTGGCGCCCAGGCTGGCCGCCAGATCGCGGACACGGCCCATCATCGGCGCGGACATCCCGGCCAGCCCGTCACCGCGCACCACATGCACGATCATCAGCTCGGCGCTGGACTTGGAAGCGATGCGGGAGGCTCGGCGCACCAGCGTCTCGGACTCCTTGCCACCCGTCACCGCGACCACGACACGTTCGCGGGCCTCCCACGTCGCGGTGATCTTGTTGTCGGAGCGGTACTTCGCCAGTGCGGCATCCACCTGGTCGGCGAGCCAGAGCAACGCGAGCTCACGCAGCGCGGTCAGGTTTCCCCGCCGGAAGTAATTCGACAGGGCGGCGTCGATGCGTTCGGAGGTGTAGACGTTGCCGTGAGAAAGCCTGCGCCGCAGCGCCTCCGGGGTGATGTCGACGAGCTCGATCTGATCGGCGGCGCGCACCACCTCGTCGGGCACCTTCTCCTGCTGCTCGATCCCGGTGATCTGGGCGACCACGTCGTTGAGGCTTTCCAGATGCTGGACGTTGACGGTGGTGATCACGGTGATCCCGGCGGCCAGCAGCTCCTCGATGTCCTGCCAGCGTTTGGGATTGGCGCTGCCCGGGGTGTTGGTGTGGGCCAGTTCGTCGACGAGCACCACCTGCGGGCGCCGCGCCAGCACGGCGGGAACATCGAGTTCGGCAAAGCTGCCGCCGCGGTAGTCGATGTGGCGCGGCGGGATGCTCTCGATGCCTTCGAGCAGCTCGGCGGTCTTCGCGCGGCCGTGGGTTTCGACGACTGCCGCCACCAGATCGGTACCGCGCTCCAGCCGGCGGTGCGCCTCAGCGAGCATCGCGAACGTCTTGCCGACGCCGGGAGCCGCGCCCAGGTAGATGCGCAGCTCCCCGCGTCTGCTGTGCGGTTCGATCGGGCTCACCTGCCCATCATCCACCGTCGAGGGCGAGGTTGAGCTGCAGGACATTCACCCGCGGCTCACCCGTGAAGCCCAGCGTTCGGCCCTCGGTGTGCTCGTCGACCAGCGCCTGCACCCGCTCTGGGGTCAGGCCGCGAGCCGCGGCGACCCGGTCCACCTGCAGATCGGCGTAGGCCGGCGAGATGTGCGGATCCAGGCCGCTGCCGCTGGCAGTGACGGCATCGGCGGGTACGGCCGGGTTGGTGGCATCACCGTGGATCGGCACGATCTGCCCGGCGCTGTAGTCCTCTCCAGCTGTGGCGCACTCGACCCGGACACCGTCATAGATCGCCAGGAACGGCCCGGAGGGTGGGAGCGCAGCGACCCGGGAATCAGTAGCTGACGGGCAGGCCTCGTTGACGCTGATCACCCGGGTGGGCTGCAGCACATTGCCGCGGGCGTCGCGGGGACCCATCACCGAGAGCACCGCACCCACGCCGTCGCCGGTGCAGAACGGCCGGGCTCCGCTGACCCCGTCGAACTCTCCGACGGCGGCACTGCGCTCGCACACGAGCGTCAGCAGGCTGGGTTTGTCGGGTTGGTCCACGACGCTCTCGGGGCCCAGGTTGCTCGCACCGGTCGACATCGGGTCATAGCCGTTCCCGGCCGCCGACGGCCGGCCCTGGAAGTACTGTGGCAGCGGATTGCCCTCGGCGTCGGTGTACAGCTGCCCGATCAGGCTGCTGCCCACAGGTTTTCCGTCGACTTCGATGAGTGAGCCGTCGGCCTTGTGTTGCAGACCGGGAACCTGCGCGAGCAGCCAGACAAACACCGGGTAGCCGATGCCGAGGATCACGGTGAGTACCAGCAGTGCACGCAGCGCCGCAGTGTGCTGGCGAACGATATTGGCGAAGTTCATGTCACATTCCCGGGAAGAGTTGGATGACCAGGTCGATCAGTTTGATGCCGATGAACGGCGCGATGATGCCGCCGAGCCCGTAGATACACAGGTTGCGGGACAACAACTTCGATGCGCTGCTGGGCGTGTAGCGCACACCGCGCAGCGACAGCGGGATCAGCGCGATGATGACCAGCGCGTTGAATATCACCGCGGACAGGATGGCCGACTGCGGGCTGTGCAACCGCATGACGTTCAACAGGTCCAGGCCGGGGAACAGCGAGACGAACAACGCCGGGATGATCGCGAAGTACTTCGCGATGTCGTTGGCGATGGAGAACGTGGTCAGCGCGCCGCGGGTGATCAGCAATTGCTTGCCGATCTCGACGATCTCGATCAGCTTGGTGGGATCGGAATCCAGATCCACCATGTTGCCGGCCTCCTTGGCCGCCGAGGTGCCGGTGTTCATGGCGACACCGACATCGGCCTGGGCCAGCGCGGGAGCGTCGTTGGTGCCGTCACCGGTCATCGCGACCAGTTTGCCGCCGGCCTGCTCTTTCTTGATCAGCGCCATCTTGTCCTCGGGGGTGGCCTCGGCGAGGAAGTCGTCCACACCGGCCTCATCGGCGATCGCCTTGGCCGTCATCGGGTTGTCGCCGGTGATCATCACCGTGCGAATACCCATCCGGCGCATCTCGTCGAAGCGTTCCCGCATGCCCTGCTTGACGACGTCCTTCAGGTGGATGACGCCCAGGACGCTCGCGGTGCCGTCGCGGACCTCGCCGACTGCCAGCGGGGTGCCACCGGCCGCGGAGATGGCGCCGACGACCTCGCCGAGTTCGTCTGGCACGGTGCCGCCTTCGGCACGGATCCACTCGGCCACCGAACCGGTGGCGCCCTTGCGCAGCTTGTGGCTGTCGATATCGACGCCGGACATCCTTGTGGTGGCGCTGAATTCGACCCAGATGGCGTGGTCGAGCTCGCCGGCCGCCCGCGCCCGCAACCCGAATTCCTGTTTGGCGAACACCACGATGGAACGACCCTCGGGGGTTTCGTCGGCCAGGCTGGACAACTGCGCCGCGTCGGCCAGCGCCTCGGCGGTGACGCCGGTGAGCGGGACGAACGCCGCCGCCTGCCGGTTGCCCAAGGTGATGGTGCCGGTCTTGTCCAGCAGCAGGGTGTTCACGTCCCCGGCGGCCTCGACCGCACGTCCGGACATGGCCAGCACATTGCGCTGCACCAACCGGTCCATACCGGCGATACCGATGGCGCTCAGCAGCGCGCCGATGGTGGTGGGGATCAGGCACACCAGCAGCGCCACCATGACGATGCCGGTGATGCCGTTACCGGTGAGCGACAACGAATCCGGCACCCCGGGATTGTTGGCCTTGGAGAAGATCGCCAGCGGCTGCAGGGTGGCCACGGCGAACACGAAGATGATGCTCAACGAGGCGAGCAGAATGTTGAGCGCGATCTCGTTGGGTGTCTTCTGCCGGTTGGCGCCCTCGACGAGGTTGATCATCCGGTCGATGAAGCTCTCACCGGGCTTCTGGGTGATCTTCACGACGATGCGGTCCGACAGCACGGTGGTGCCACCGGTGACCGCACACCGGTCGCCGCCCGATTCGCGCACCACCGGTGCGGATTCGCCCGTGATCGCCGACTCATCCACCGAGGCAATGCCTTCCACCACGTCACCGTCACCGGGAATGGTCTGGCCGGCCTCGACCACGACGACATCACCCTGCTGCAGCAGCGGCGCGGCGACCAGTTCCTCGCCGCCCGAAACGGTCCGCCGCCGTGCCATGGTGTCGGTCTTGGCCCTTCGCAGGCTGTCGGCCTGCGCCTTGCCGCGACCTTCGGCGACGGCTTCGGCCAGGTTGGCGAAGATCACCGTCAGCCACAACCAGCCGACGATCAGCCAGGCGAACCAGGACGGATCCAGCACGGCGAGCACCGTGGACCACACCGCGCCGATCTCGACGATGAACATGACGGGGTTGTGCCACAGCGTGCGCGGGTCGAGTTTGCGCAGCGCGTCAGGCAGCGCGTTCCACAGCATCCTGGGGTCCAACAGGCCGCCCTGCACCGTCTTCTTATCGGTCCTCGAGTGGGCGGGAACCGCCGAATCAATTGTGGGAACAGGCATCAGTGAATTCCTTCGGCGAGGGGCCCGAGCGCGAGCATGGGCAGGAAGGTGAGGGCGACCAGGATCACGGTGACGCCCACGACCATCCCGACGAACTGTGGGCGGTGGGTGGGCAACGTACCGACGGACTCGGGTGTCCTGGCCTGGGCGGCAAAGGAACCGGCCAGCGCCAGCACCAGGATGATCGACAGGAACCGGCCGAACACCATCGCCAGGCCGAGCGCGGTGTTGTACCACTCGGTGTTGACCGACAGGCCCGCGAACGCTGATCCGTTGTTGTTGGATGCCGAGGTGAAGGCGTAGAGCACCTCGGACAATCCGTGCGGGCCGGTGTTCAGCATGGCGGCGCGCTGCCCGGGCATGGCCATCGCCAGCGCGGTGCCGATCAGCACCAGCAACGGCGTGATCAGGAAATACGCAGCAGCGAACTTGATCTCACGCGGGGTGATCTTCTTCCCGAGGTACTCCGGGGTCCGTCCGACCATCAGGCCGGCGATGAAGACGGTGATGATGGCCAGGATCAGCATGCCGTAGAGCCCGGATCCGACACCGCCGGGAGCGATCTCACCGAGCTGCATGTTGAACATCGTGACCATGCCGCCCAGGCTGGTGTACGAGTCATGGAATGAGTCGACTGCACCGGTGGAGGTCAGTGTCGTCGCGGCGGCGAACACCGCCGAGTTGGCGACCCCGAAGCGTTGTTCGACACCTTCCATCGCCGACCCGACCGCGGTGGGCACCGTACCGTGCGCCTGCAGCTGGAAGAACATCAGCATGCTCACGCTCAGGGTGGCGATGACACCCATGACCGCGATGATGGAGTAACCCTGCTTCTTGCTGCCCACCATGCGACCGAAGGTGCGCGGTAAGGCGAACGGGATCAGGCCGATCAGCAGGATCTCCAGCCAGTTCGTCCATGTCGTCGGGTTCTCGAACGGATGCGAGGAGTTGGCGTTGTAGAAGCCGCCGCCGTTGGTGCCGAGTTCCTTGATCGCTTCCTGACTCGCGACGGGCCCGCCGGGAATGGTCTGCTGGCCGCCGGCGAGGGTGTTGACCAGGGTGTCGTGCAGGGCGAAGTTCTGGATGGCGCCGCCGATGATGAGCGCGAGTGCACCGATCACGGACAGTGGCAACAGGATTCGCAGATTTCCGCGCACCAGATCGACCCAGAAGTTGCCCAGGTTGCCGGTGCTGCGCCGGGCCAGCCCGCGCACGAACGCGATGGCCACTGCCATGCCGACCGCCGCGGAGACGAAGTTCTGCACCGCCAAGCCGGCCATCTGTACCAGGTGGCCCTGGGTGGATTCACCGGAGTAGGCCTGCCAGTTGGTGTTCGTCACGAAGCTGACCGCGGTGTTCCAGGCCAGGGCCGGTGTCATCTCGGTGCCCGGATCGTTCAGATGCAGCGGCAGTTTGCCTTGCAGCAGTTGAAGAATGAACAGGAATACGACGCTGATCGCCGAGAATGCGAGCACACTGCGGGTGTAGGCGCCCCAGGTCTGCTCGGCCTTGGGGTCGGCGCCGATCACCCGGTAGATGCCACGCTCCACCCGAGAATGCTTCTCGCTGTCATAGACCCGGTACATGTAGTCGCCGAGGGGGGCATGTGTCACCGCCAGGGCGAGCACCAGCGCGGCGAGGAACACGATCCCCGCGACTGTCGTACTCACTAGAACCTCTCCGGAAAGAGCAGCGCGGCGAACAGGAACAGCGCAATCAGGACCGCCAGCACCAGGCCGACGGAGTTGGCATAGTTCACAGCCGCTCGACCAACTTCTGCACCAGGCCGAGCAGGGCGAAAATCGCCACTGTCAGCGTGAGGTAGATGACGGTGGATATGGCGGTCGTCACGGTGAGATCAGCACTCCTGCACTTGTTGACGCAGCCGCCGGAATCGGTCGGTTGCGTAGCCGAATGTAAGAGCTTTTTTAGTCGTTGAACTGGGCGTTGACGGTTCCTTGACGGTGCCTATGGACATCTTTACGGTCTCCAGGCACGGCCGTGGTCTCGGCGAGGTCTGCGCAACTGCACAGGGTTCGCCCAGCCGGTGCGCGTAGACCGGATTGATGACAGATCAGGGCATGCCCTCAGCGCCACCGCGGCACCGGTTGCCCGTGTCGATGCGGGCCATCAGGCGGCTGCTTCCGCTGGCGGGCTGCGGGTTGCCCGCTGGGGTGCTGAGCGACCCGTCCGTGGCGGCATGGGTGCGGGCACACGGCATGACGGTGTACGCCGGCGATGACGACGAACTGGAGATGACCTGCAGGTGCGGTGTGCAACCGGGTCGGGTCGTGTTGCGCTGCGGTGCGGCGGCGGCGCCCATCCAGGGGGCGGTGGCGCTCGGGGTGAATCGGTTCGTGGTGTCCTCGGATCGGCATGTCGACGTGCTCATGGCCTGCGCGCACCGCGGCACCTTCGTGCATGTCGATGACCAGTGCCCGGCGGTGGCGGGGGAGGGTTGCCTGGACGTCGTCGGATTGCATTGCGACGTCGAGGCTTCCGGGCCACTGGACTGGGGTGCGGCCGCCGAACGGCTGCTCGGCCGGATCGCGCTGATGCGCACCGGAGGGTCTGCGTTGACGCGGATCAGTCTGACCGGTGGCCCCGCCGCGATCTGGATCGAGGGCGACAAGTCCGAGTTGCGTGCCATTGCAGCCGCGGTTGACGACGCGATCGATGAGGGATGCGCACGGTGGCGACTGCCCCGGCCCTCGGTGACGTTCGCGCCGTCGGCGGTGTGACCGGAGAGCAAAGATCACTATCCGGCGTGCGAGTAGCGGCCCAGTACCGGTGGTCCTGCCGCTTGATCCAGCAGCGGATCGCGAACAGCATGACGGCGGGCACACCCAGCAGGATGAGGACGGCGAGCAACTCGGTCACCGGACATGTCCGTAATAACGGCCGATCGTGGGAATGAGGGTCGTGGGAATGAGGGTGTTGCATTCGGGTTGCGCGTAGGCGTGCCACCAGGAGGCCTCGTGGCCGCTGGGGGAGAGCGCACCGCTGTTTTCGGTCATCACTCCACGGTGCGCGGTGTATCGCGGGAGGCACCATATTCCCTACGTAATCTTGACGGTTCCGGTCGGTTTCCTAGCGTGACATTCGGCTGTCTGGCTTCAGTTCGGGGACACGCCGACGGGCACAGTGACGTCGGGAGCCGGCGTGGGCGGAATTCCGACGTCACTTTGCCGTCGCAGTTGCCGTCGGGTCAGAATGCCCAGCAGCCAGCCGTAGACGATGACCAGAACGCCGACAGCTGTCAGTAATGGGGCGAATACGGTGAGCGGGGGCCAGTTCGTGTCGACGATTACGTAGTTGCTCTGTTGGCGCTCGAGTGCCGGGATCACGTCGTCGCGGAAGTAGTCGCGCACCACCACACCGGCGCGGGCCGGCGCGCCGTCGAAGCGGGTCAGATTCTCGGTACCGGGCACCGCCGCCCAGCCGTCGGTGACGATTTGGAGATTCGTGAACAACCGATACGTCTGCGGGAAGTCGGCCCTCAGGGTGTTCCACATCTGGTCGGTTGTCACGCCGGACTCATCGGCCAGAAGCGCCACCAGTGTCGTCGTATCGGCAGTCGACGCCGAGAAGGGCACGCCGTCCAGCAATTTCGCCGTGTGTGGGAAGTACAGGTGCACAAGGTCTTTGACGTCCTGTAGGGGAACTCCCACCTTCGCCGCGATACGGTCGAGCAGTTTGGGATACTCGTCGGTGACGCCGCCATCGGGGAGGATGACCGGTCCGAGAGAGTCGACGAAGATGTCGATGAACTCGATCCCGGCGCGATCGCCCTGGATTCGGTCCAGCGCGAAGACCGACCGGGTGTCGTTCAGCAGAGTCTGGCCGCCGATGAGCCGTGGGAACAGGTTCAGCCCGAGCACGAGGGCCACCACGCCGACACCCACGACCGGTACCACCGCCCACGCGAACCGCAGCGGATTGCGAGGCACACCGCGCCAGGTCGCCGCGACCATGAGCGTGCCGAAGAGGATCACCACGATGCCCAGCACCAGCAACAGCGGAGCAAGGAAGCCGACGCCACCGCGAACACCCAACGGCCGGAAGTTGCCTTGTTGGCGCTCGACGGGAGCGATCAGTTCCTCGCTGAGATACGTGCGCAGTTGCGGCATCGTCCGCACGGGGGTGCCGTCGAAACGGGTCAATCGCTCGGTGCCGGGGATCGCGTCCCAGCCGTCGGTGAGCTTGGGCAGACTGTCGATGACCTGTGCGATCATCGGGTAGTCGGTCTTGAGCATGTGGTCCACCTGCTCCGGCGTCATCATCAACACCGTGCCCAGGTAGTGCACGAGCTTGGGGAGCTCGGCGCTGACCTCAGGCAGGGGCAACGACGTGAGGAACCCGTTGATCGCCGGGAAACCTAGGTGCATCAACGCTTCTGCGTCGGCTCTGGATCGTCCCGTCTTGGCGGCGACGAAGTCGATCAGCTTGGGCAACTCGGCCGCGGCGCCATCGGCATGCATCATCGCGTCGGCGGCATTGGTTGCGGCGGAGACGATTTCGATGCCCCCGCGGGCGCCTTCGACCCGGCCGACCGTGAACGCCGGGTCGAGGTCGTCGACCATCGTCTGCGCGGCGGTCAGCCGGGGAAAGAGCTGCCAGGACACCACGAGGATGACCACGATCACGCCGAGCGTCGTCACGCCGGCCCACGCCAGCGGCAATGTCTTGCGGCCCATCCGAGCCCCCCTTGGGTTGGCAGTTAGAGCGTTGGAGTCAGGTCCATGAAACTGATGGTCGACATCTTGGTCACCAACCAACGCGACCCCTCACGCTGCATCGCCAATCGGTAGGCGACGAACTTCAGGGACGGGATGTTGTGGGTCAGTGGGCTGGTCGCGGTGGTGTTGGTGAACACGACGACGACCGCGTCCCGGCCGTGCAGCGATTGCACACCCACGCCGACGACCTCGGTGCTGTCGGTGATCTGAGCTTGCTTGTTGGGTGACATTGCCGCGGCGACGAACTTGCGATACTCCGCGTCGAAGTCGCCGCCGAGATACTCGGCGGCACGGTCGGCGAGCGTGTCGACGGTGTCGGGACTGTAGGTCCACAGCGCGGTGACGGCTGCCGCCGCGGTGCGTGCGACCTCGATCCGGTTGGCCGCCGCGGCGCGATCGGCCAGGTAGGGTTGCAGCGCGGCAGCGAAGGCGGCCGTCGCGATGACGAACAGTGTGGCCGCGACACCAATCACGACCGTCAGCGGGCGGCGAAACCGCCTGGTGCCGCTCAGATCATCGGGATCAGGCTGCTGATCTTCCACCGGTCCCCGTCCAGCTTGGTTGTTACCACCCATCGGCTTGCTCTTTCCGCTTTCAGTTTCCCGTCGGGCGATGCCGACGTGAGCTTGGTGATCACCAGCACGTCGATGCTGCCGTCGTCCTTGCGTCTGGACACCCCCGCGTCGAGGACGGTCCCGGTCGTGGGTTCGGATGTGGCCACTCCGATGAGGATCTCGCTCTGATTCGCCCGGTACTGCTCGGCGAAATCCCCTGTGGCCTCGGCCAGGATCCGGTCGGTGTAGGCATTGGCGTGGATGGGGTCAGGGGAGGTGAACTCCGTCATGAACGAACGTACGTAGCCCAGCGCCAAGGCATCCCGGATGGTTGCCCGCTGTCGTGTCACGTGTGAGACGAGAACCACCGAGCACACTGCTATCGCGGCCGCCGACACCACCACTGCGATCACGACGGCGACCGGTAGGCCGCGGCGACGTCGTCGACGCGGCGCTTCGGCGCCGACCGCGAGGTCACCGCCTGGTTCGAATTTCCTGCGCGGACTCACGGTTTGGCCTCGACGCGTTGTGGCGCGGTCACGACGGTGATGTCGTCGACGCGCCATCCCGCTCGGCCGGCATCGACGAAGGTCGCCTGCACAGACGCGCTGAGGTAGCGATGATTGGGTGGGGTCCCTCGCTCGCCCTGCAGAAACAGCAGCATGGTCACCCGCTCGGGTGTCGCGGTGAGCACGGAGCTGTTGGTCACCCAGTACTCGTTGCGCACCAGACCGGCCTTCTGCACCGCCTGCTGCTGACTCGACAGCTGGCCGGCGTAGTTGTCGGTCACCAGGGATCGCGCGCGGTCGAAATCCTGCCGGGCGGTCTCGGTGCGGTAGCCGAGTATCTGTTCGACCATTCGCGGCCCGCTCGCAGCGATCTGGGTACCGGCGTCGGCGACCGACCGATCATGGTGTTGCACAACGCCATAGCTGATCGCCGCACCGGTGGCGCACACCGTCGCTGCGGTCAGGACCGCGCCCACGGCGAGGCGGCGCAGTTCCCGACGGGGCAGTTGCCATGGTCCTACCGGGTCACCGTCCCGCCGGACAACGGTGATGCCGAAGACAGCGCGCCCGAGGCTTTGTCCACGGACACTCGGCAGGAGTATCCGGTTGAACGCGGTCGCCAGGATTGCGGCCGCGCCAACCGAGACAGCTGTCCACCACCAGGCGTTGTGCAGCGGCACCGACAGCGCCACAAGTGCCGTCGTCGCGATCACCGCGGCCCCGGGCGCCACGTCGAGGACCAGTGCCCCCGCGCGCCGGGCCCACCCCGCGGTCACCGGATCACCGTCACTTGGCCACCTGGTCGAGCTGAGAGACCTTGAACTGTCCGTTCTCAGACACCAGCCGGACCCTCATCCGATAGCTGTTGTCCCGGTCGGCCATACCGGCCTGCGACACGGTGGCGCGGAATGCGACCAGCGCGACGATGGACCCGTCTTCGTTGTTGCGCTCCACCGCGGCATGTATTTCGGGCACTCGGACCCGGACGTTGACCGCCTGATAGGCCTCGCTGAGGATTTCGCCGTACCAGGCGGTCTGGTTGGCGAAATCTCCTGTGGTGCACTCACTGAGCGTGCGCCGGCTGGCGGTCAGCCCGGCCAGGTCGGGCGGTTGTGTTGCCGCGACACACTCCTCGGCGACCGCGATCGCCGCAGCCTCGGCGCCGGCGAGGGCCTGGCTGTGGCGATGGGTGTCGGTTGCCAGATAGCAGCCAACCCCCATGCCGCCGGCCAGCAGTGTCAGACCGACGGCGATGGCGATCAGCCAACGCCGGCTCAGGCCCGCGTCGCCGGTCACCCTGCTGGTGCCAGCATCTTCTTCCATCCGTCGTCTCCTGGTTCGATCGAGTTGTCGACGGAGTACTTCACACCGTCGGGTCCCGTGATCTCTGCGCTCTGGCTGCTGACGGGGGCGCCCGGCGCCCCGACGGGTGTGTAAGCGCATGGGTTTGGCTGCTGCCCGGTGCACTCGACAACGCCCGAACCGGGTTGTGTCAGCGGGTCGCTCACCGGCGGCGGTGTCCCGGGCAGCCGGTCCGCCGGTAGCGGGTTGAGGCCGGTGTTGATCGTGGGCGCGGGAATCACCAGGCCCGGATTGACAGGTTGGTTGCAGCGCGCTGCCGGCGCCGGGCAGCTCACGATCTGGTTCGGGTCGCCGTACCACGGGTTGGTCCCCAGTGGGGTATACGGTTGCCCGCTGCGACACTCCAGCGGCGTCGCCGCCGTTCGCCCGGGAACGTCCACGCACGGGAGGTTCCGCGCTCCGCGCACGGCGTTGGCTCTGGTCTCCTGAGGAATCTTGCAGTAGGTCCCCGACGGCAACGGCGCGCTACTGGTGTCGGCCGGGGAACGCCATTGCGCGGCGGGGAGGAAGCCGGTCAGGCAGGGCGGCGGTTGATTGATCGCCAGTCCGAGATTGATTTGGACTTCGCCCGGAAATGCCAGTGTGGTTGCCTGGGCGACCGAACCCGCCTGCGGTAGCAGCACCAGCACCTGCTCGACACCCTGGCGGTAGCGCAGCAGCAAGCCGGTGACGACCTCGAGGTTGGCCAGCGTATGCGGCAGCGATTCGCGCACGCCGCCGATCACGTTGTCGGCGGTGTCGAGGGTGGGAGCGGCGTTGGACAGCACGCTCTTGAGTTGTGGGTCCTGCTGGGCGGTCTGAGCGGAAATCGTGTTCAGGTTGCGGATCCATTGCCTGATGTCCTCGCCCGAGGCGGCCTGACTGTTGAGCAGTGGAGCAGAATTGGCGATCACATCGTTGATGTCGGTGGTGTTCGCCTCGAATTCGCCGGCCAGCGATTGCGCCGAGTCGACCAGGCGGTGCAACGCCGGTCCCAAACCGCCGACCGCCGCCGATGTCTCGTCGAGCAATGAGGCGATCTTGTCCCTCGGCAGCGCCGCCAGACCGCGATCCACCGCATCCAGCATTGTCCCGATGTCTTCGGGCACGGTGGCGTGGGTGATGGTCTGCCCGGTGGTCAAGTAGGCGCCGGAATCCCGGTCGGACACCAGATCCAGATACTGCTCGCCGACTGCGGACACCGAATGCACATTGGCCGTCGCGTCAATCGGGATCTTGTAGCGGTCTTCGATGCTCATGGTCGCCCTGGCGCCGAACTTCGTCGGCTCCACCGCGGTCACCTTGCCGATCGTGGCGCCGCGATAGGTGACATTGGCGGTGCCGTACAGCCCGCCGGCCGTCGGCAGGTCCGCGTGCAAGGTGTACTGCCCGACGCCGGCTACGGACGGAAGGCGCAGGTAGTACAGGCCGAGTACGGCGAGCGTGACCACCGCCAGGATGGTGAACACGATGATCTGAGTTCGGACGAGTCGGGTGGTCATCGCTCACCCCGCTCCACTAGCGGCCCGCCCGGCGCATCGTTCGGGTTCGGGGTGAACCGCACGTCCGGAATCATGGTGGCCGGGTCGCGTCCCCAGCTCTGCTCGAGCGCCCGCAGGGAGCCCGAAATCCCGGTGCCGGTGAGGAACCCGTTGTCGATGGAGCTGAGCGTCAGGTCGACGTTGAGGGAGGTGTTGATGAAGTCGCCCCGGAACGTCTTGGGCACCGCGTCGATGTCGAACGGTGCCGTCAGAGCCAGCTTGAGTGCCGGCACCACGTACGGCGAAGCCTTGACGAGCTGAGCGAGCGGCCGCTGCAACGACACCAGATTGCGGTGCAGGTTGTCTCGGGACTGCCCGACCGTCTGCAGCGTCGCGTCACTGAACCGGCCCACTGCTTCGACGGCATCGATGACCCGTCCGCGCGAGTCACTCAGATACTTCACCAGCGGCGGCAGCGCGGTCAGGGCCCCGTCGAGGGTGGCGGTGTGGTCAGCGGCGACGGCCAGCAGCCGATCGGCGGAGTCGATGGCGTGGGTGATATCGCCGATCTGTTCGTCGAGTTTGGCCGTGAAGATGTCGAGGTTGGTCAGCAGCGCCCGGATCTTGTCCGCCCGCCCGTTCACGATGTTGTAGACCTCGTTGCTGATGACCTCGAGATTCCCGACGCCTCCACCGTTGATCAGGGTCGCGATGCTGGCCAGCGTCTGCTCGGTGGTCGGGTACGCCGAGGAGTTCTTCAGCGCGATCGTGTCGCCGTTGTCCAGCCTCTGGCGCAGCGGATTGTCTTGCGGCGGAGCCAGTTCCAGGTGCTGAGAGCCCAGCAGGCTGGTCTGTCCGATCTTGGCGGCGGCGTTGCTGGGCAACGTCACACCGTCTTGCAGATCAACGGTCAGGGTGGCGACCCAGTTACTCAGCGTGATCGCCCGCACCTGCCCGACGACGACATCGGCGACCATCACCTTGCTGTTCACGGTGAGCGCCAGCGTGTCGGGCATCTGCACGTACACGGTGTAGTTGCGCGGCCCCGAGCCGGGCCCACCGGGCATTGCGACGTTGGCGATGCCTCGCCACTGGGAGCAGGAGGTGACCGACAGCGCGATGGCGATCACGCCGAGCCCGAGCCGGGCCGCCTGCCGGACCCGGCGCGCGGCGCCTACCGCGCTCATCGGCCCGGCTCCGTCGGCGCTTCGGCGGCCATCGGTGCCCGGGCGGGCTGGGGATACCACGGCGGTGGCAGCGGGTTGCTCTCGTCATAGGCGTTCGGCGGGCCGGGCAGGTTCTGCCCCGGGCCGGGTGCGACGGCGTCGGGTCCGCCCATCAACTCCGACAACGATTGTGGTGTAAGCAAGTTGGACGTCGAGGGGCCGGGCCGCACGCCCTGCATTCCCGGTGCACTCACCCATCCGGGCTCGAAGTTGCCGTGGGAGAACACGGTGTCCGGCGAGAAGATTCCCGGCACGGTGGTGTCCTTGTATCCCGGCGGGGGTTGCAGCCGCGGCTCGGAATAGGCGATGTGCTTGGGCAGTGTCTCTGCGGTGCTGAACGGCATCAGGCCGAACGGCAGGTGGTTGAACTTGATCGCGTCGAGGACCGGGGTCAGATACTGCGCACACAACTCGGCCGAATCCTGATACCCGAGTCTGCTGCCGGCCTGAATCGAGCTGCACACGAACGCGAGCGGGTTGGCGAAGTTGGTGACCGCCGGAATGATGGTCAGCGCACCGTGAGCGGGGTGGTATGCGTTGTTGGTGTTGGCCGCGAAGGTAGGGAAGACGTGCAGGAAGGTTTCGAGGTCGTTGGCGGTGTCGGGCTGCACCAGCGGGGTGGTCGCCACGTCGAGGTTGCCGAGGTCACGGGTGAGTACCTGGCCGTTGGCGTCGAGGAAGCTGTGCAAGGTGGGCAGCATGGTGTTGAGTTGCCCGACTGCGTCGGCTACAGCATGGTCGTTGGGGGTCAGGCTGGTGGTGATCTGTGCCAGATTTCCGTTGAGCGACACCAGTTGCTGCTCGTTGATCTGAAGGGCGTTGAGGAAGGTCGCCAATCCGCGCACGATCGCGAACGTTTCACCGCGGCTGTCGTTGATCGCGGTAAGGGCGGTGGACACGCTGTTCAGTGACGTGTTGATTGCCTCGCCTTTGCCCGCCAACCCGGTGGCGAGGGCATCGATGGTGTCGCCGAACGGCCCTTTGGGCTGCTGCGGCGTGGGACCGAGGGCCGACACGGTTCTTCCGATGCTGTCGCGCAGGTCATCCCACTCCACCGGCACCTGGGTACGTTCGATCGGGATGACCGTGTTGTCGGTGAGCACCGGCCCACCGTTGTACGGCGGTTCCAGCTGAATGTTGCGGGAGGCAACCAGACTGGGGTTGAGGATCACCGCCTCGGCCTTGGCCGGCACCTTGTACTTGCTCGGGTAGTGGAACGTCACTTTCATCTTGTCGCCGGCCGGCTCCACCTTGTCCACCGAACCGACCGGCACCCCCATGATCGAGACCTCGTCGCCGGGATAGAGCGCGTTGGCCTGTTCGAAGTAGGCGACGATCGTATTGGTGGTCGCCGCGCGGAACAGCCGCCAGCCCACGACGACAACGACGGCAACCAGAACCACCGCCAGCGCGGCCAGGATCATCCTGCGGGACAGCCACTTACGATCGGTTGCGAAGGTAGTGCTCATCAGTTGCCTCCGCTACCGCCGGGATATCCGGGACCACCGAATGGGCCGGCGCCGGCGGCGGCGCAGGGCAGCGGATCATCCGGACGCGGCGACCCGTCGGCCGCAGGGGTATACGAGCACGGTGAACCCGGCGGGACGGCCGGGCCCGGGTGTTCCGGGGTGCCCTCCAGCACCGTCGGGGCCGGTGGCGGTGCACCGTTGGGCATCCTGGTGCCGTTGGGGTCAGGCCACTGGAACGCCGGTAGCCCGGCTCCGCGCCAGAAGTTCTCGGGATCGATTCCGCGCTTCTTGAATGCCGCATCGACGAACGGCTGCAACAGCTGGTGGGGAACCAAGTTGAAGATGGCCGCCTTGATGTAGGGCCCCGAGGACACGATTTCCGACAGCGACGCCACGAACTTGCCGAGTTCGCCGACCGTGTTCACCAGATCGTCCTTACGCTCGACCAGTAGGTCGCTGATCGAATTCACCTGCTGGAGAACCGTGTTGAGGTTGGGGTTGTCGTTGATCAGGCCCTGAATCTGGGCGGCGACTGCAGCGACGTTGCCCAGCAACGCCTCCAGTGCCTGGCTGCGCTGGTTGATCGCCGACAGCAGTGCCTGCGCGTTGACCAGCAGCCGGTTGATCTGCTCGCCGTGGATACCGAGAACCCCGGCAACCTTGCTGGCCTCGCCGAGCAGATGCTGGATGCGCTCGTCACGCTTGCCCACCGTGTCGGCGAACCTCTGCACCCCCTCGAGGGTGGCGCTCAAATGCGGATAGGTCTGGTCGACCGTCTCCGAAAGCACCTGCAGCGACTGCTTGACGGTGTCGAGATCCCAGCCGGACGCGGCTTTGGTGGCGTCGCGGAACGCATCGTAGATCTGATACGGGGTGGTGGTCTGATCCAGCGCCAGTGTTCCGCCCGGATGTAGCGTCTGCTCGCCCAGCGTTTCGACCTCCAGCACCTTGCGGCCCAGGATCGTATCGGTGCGGATGGACAACCTGCTGTTGGCGCCGATGACGTTGTCACCGATGGTGAATCGGACCACCACGTGGCCGGTTGCGAGCCTGATCTCCTGTACCGACCCGACATCCATCCCCGCAATGCGCACCTTGTCGCCGGCATGCAACGCGCTCGCATCGGTGAACTGGCCGTAATACTGCGCTTGGGCGAACAGCATCGGCACACTGGTGAAGCTCTGACCCACCAGCGTGGCAACCACCGCCAGAACGACGGCCATCACCCCGGTTCTGACCCGGTTCTCCGGTTCGAGCGCCCTCATTGCGGCGTGCACCTTCCGGTCGGCTGCTGAGTCAACCGGACGGTTCGAACCGGTCCACCCGGCTGTAAACCGTTCAGCGTCAACGTGATGTCGCACAGGTAGAGGTTGATGAAGTCACCGTAGGTACCGGCGCTGCGGCCCAGCAGTGTCACTGCGGTCGGCAGCTTGTGCAGCAGGTCGTCGAGCTGCCCACGCTGATCGACGACCGGCCCCAACACCTGCTGAGCCGAAGCGACGGTCGACTGCAGCAGCGGCCGGTTGTCGCCGAGCAGATCGGCCAGCGCAGCGGTCGCGAGGTTCAAACTGTTGACGCTGTCGGCGAGCGGATTGGCCTGCCCCGACAGGCCGGTGATCAACGTCTCCAGGTTGACCACGGTCGAGTCGACCTCCCCCGCCTTGGCGACGATGCTGTCCAGCACGGTGCCGAGGTTCTTGACCACAGTACCGATGGCCTCGTCGCGATCGGCCAACGCGGAGGTCAATTGTGCGGTCTGGTCGAGGATGTCGTTGATCGTGCCGCCTTGCCCCTGGAACACCGTGATGATCGCCGAGCCGATGGCGTTGACCTTCTCGGGCGCCAACGCGCGGAACACCGGCCGGAACCCGCCGATCAAGGCGTCGAGATCGAGGGCGGGCTGCGTACGTGCCATCGGGATGAGGCCGCCGGGCGGCAGGATGCGTTGAGCACCGTCGCCGTCACCACGCTTGAGTTCCAGGTAGCGATCGCCGATCAGGTTGGCGTACCTGATGTGCGCGGTGGTCGACTGATACAGCGGCAGGGAACGATCGACATCGAAGTCGACCTGAATGCTCCTGCCGCCGTTGATCAGACGCAGGTTGGTGACCTTGCCGACTTCCACACCCGAGGCGCGCACGAACTGGCCCTTACGCAGTCCGCTGGCAGAGGAGAAGTCCGCCTGGTAGCTGTTGGTGCGGTCGAACCGGAACTGGCCGAACACCACGATGGTGAACGCGGTGAAAGCCAGCAGGACCACCGCGATCGCGCCGAACTTGACGGCATTCGAGGTCGATTTCATGGGTTGATCGTGTACTCCCCCACTTGACGGCCCCACACGTACTCCGTGGCCCACGGCGATCCGATCTCGAAGTGGTTGTAGGGGGCCAGGCTGGCGCCGGTGTCCAACACCAGACCCGGTGCCGGCCAGAGGTCCCGAGTGATTTGCTGCCAGCAGCCAGGTGCCCCGCCGGGGCCGCCGTGGGCATTGACCCGGGGCAGGTTGTCGGGGAAGAGGTAGGGATTCGCACCACCGATGACCTGCGTGTGGGCCCGCAGCGAGTACCCGTTGCCGGTGCCTTCCGCCGCCGCGACCGCCGGGGCCACCTGCGCGACATTCCTGATGGTGCAGAACAATTCGGGACTGTAGGTGTCCAGCAGGGCGCTCGTGGGGGCGAGCTGGGCAAGCGTCTGCACCAACGCGGGACCACTGCGGTCGATCACGTCGGCACCGGTGTTGGCGAATCCGATCGCCGCCAGAAGCGTTGCGTCCACATCTCTTTGCTGATCGTTGAGGGTCCGTGCCGTGGTGGTCAGGTTCGACAACGCGCTCCACAGGTCGGGCGATGCGTCGGCCACGGTGTCGGTCAGCGCCGCAAACTGGTGCACGTCATGGTGCAGCTGGTCCATGCGCGGGTTGAGGTCCTCGAAGACCGTGTTCGCGTTGACCAGCGCGGCGCCGAACTTGTCGCCCAGCCCGGACACCGCCTCGGCGGCTCCGCTCAGCGTCATGTTCAGCTTGACTGGGTCCACCGACTGAGCGATCGAGGTCAAGGTCTGGAAGACCGTGTTGACCTCGGTGGACACCGACCTCGCCTCGATCACGTCATTGTCGCTGATCGCCGGCCCGGGATTCTTCGGCGACGCCAACGCCACGTATTTCCCGCCGAACACGGTCGTCGCCTTGATCGCCCCGACCACATTGACCGGAATCAACGACGCGTAGCGAGGCGCCACGTTCAAGGTGAACTTCGCCGCCGGTTTGCCGTCGTGCTCGATCTCGTCGATCGAGGCCACCTTGCCGACCTCGACCCCGTTGAGGGTCACCTTCGAGTCCGGTCCGACCAGCAGTCCGGCCCGGTCGGTGATCAACGTCAGCGACTGTTTCGGGGTGAACCCACCACGGAAGGCCACGAAGACCAGCGCAGCGATGAGCGCCAGCACCATCAGACCCAAGACCGCCAGTGTCTTGTACGGCGGTGTGCGCTCTGGGTTTTCAGTCATCTGCGACGTCACGTGATTACACCGTGAGGTTGAAGTTGGGGTCGGCGCCGTACAGGGCCAGTGACGCCAGCATGACGACGACCACCACGGCGACGAGGGAGAAACGCATCGATCGGCCGACGGCCTCACCGACACCGACCGGTCCGCCGGCCGCGGTGTAGCCGTAATAGCAGTGCGTGATCATCACGATCACGGCGATGATCACGGTCACACCGAATGACCAGAACACATCGTCGGGTCGCAGGAAGGTACGAAAGTAGTGGTCGTAGGTGCCGCGCGATTGCCCGTAGATCACCGTGGTGACGAGCTGCGGTGACATGAACGCCATCACCATCGCCAGCCCGTACAGCGGGACGATCACCACCACCACGGCGATGATCCTGGTCGACGCCAGGAATGCGATCGACTTGATGCCCATCACCTCCAGTGCGTCGATCTCCTCGCTGATTCGCATGGCTCCCAGCTCGGCGGTGGCGCCGGCGCCCACCGTCGCAGCCAACGCAATGCCGGTGACGACCGGCGCCACGATGCGCACGTTGACCAGCGCGGCGAAGAACCCGGTGAACACCTCCACCCCGATGTCACCCAACGACGAGAAGCCCTGAATCGCGACCAGCGAACTGCCTGTCAACGTCACGAAGGCGACGATCGCGAGAGTGCCGCCGACAACCGCCAGTGCACCGCCGCCCATACCGATCTGGGCGATGAGCCGCACCGTCTCGGCGCGGTAGCGCCGCAGCGTCAAGGGGATGGCGCCACCGCTGGCCAGCGTGAACCAGACCAGCCGACCGAATGCGTCCAGCCCCCGCGCAGGGCTACCGGCATAACGGTCGACTCCGGCGACCGACCGTGGGAACCGGGCGCGTACCACGGCAACATCGGCCATCTCAGTGCCCCGTCCCGAACCGCACACCGATGGTGGTCAAGATGACGTTGACCGCAAACAGGGCGATCACGCACAGCACGACCGTTTCGTTGACCGCGATGCCCACGCCCTTGGCGCCGCCGGACACCGTCAGCCCCCGGTAGCAGCCGACCAGTCCCGCGATCAGACCGAAGGACACGGCCTTGACCATCGCGATGATCACCTCGGGCAGACCGGTGACAAGCGTCAACGTCGACAGGTAGGCACCGGCGGAGACATGCTGCAGATAGACGCTGAAGATGAAGCCACCGACCAGGCCGACGATGATGACCAGGCTGTTGAGCAAGCTAGCGACCACCGTCGCCGCGAGCACGCGCGGCAGCACCAGGCGGAGGATGGGATCGATGCCCATCGCCTCGAGGGCGTCGATCTCCTCCCGGATCGTCCGCGCACCCAGGTCGGCGCAAATGGCGGTAGATCCCGCACCCGCCACAACCAGCACCGTCGTCAACGGGCCCAACTGGGTGACAGCACCAAGGGCCGCGCCGGCCCCCGAGACGTCGGCCGCTCCGAACTCGGCAAGCAACACGTTCAACGTGAAGGTCAACAACACCGTGAGCGGAATTGCTGCCATGACCGTCGGCAGCATCGTCACTCTGAGCAGGAACCAGCACTGTCCGATCAGCTCGCGCCACTCCCACGGCCGCCGACAAAGGGCCTTGCCGCAGAGCACCGACATCCGGGCGAAACCACCGACGTGTCCCAGCGGACGCCTCAACTGCTCACCGACGTAGCCGGCAAGCCCGGTCGAGGCCGTCATCGCTGCTCCTTCACGACAGCGCCCCTTCACGACAGCGCCCCTTCACGACGGCGCCGCCCCGCCGACTCGTTACCGCATGTGTCGATGGTGCGCGAGTGCTGCCGTCGATATTCATGTGGGACCTCATTCGTCAGTTGTCTGAATTTCTACAATCAACGGGTCGGTGCGTCGGCGGGTGTTCGTTCGCGGCTATCACTGCTCTTTTAGAGCGGAGGCATCTCCGACAATGGGATGTGGGGTTTGTCGGCGATGACGACTTCGGCGGTCAGGAACATCGCCATAACCGAGACGGCGTTTAGCAGCGCCAATCGGGTTACCTTGACTGGGTCCATGATTCCGGCGGCGATCATGTCGCCGTATTCCCCGGTCGCGGCATTCAAACCGTGGCCCGCAGTCATATTCCGGACCTTCTCGACCACGACGCCGCCGTCCAATCCGGCGTTGGTGGCGATCTGCTTCAACGGTGCTTCCAGAGCTGCGCGCAACACGTTGGCGCCGGTGGCCTCGTCGCCGGTGAGATCGAGCCCGTCGAAGGCGCTGGCGGATGCCTGCAATAGCGCAACGCCACCGCCGGCAACGATTCCTTCTTCCGCCGCCGAGCGCGCATTGCGTACCGCATCTTCGATCCGATGTTTGCGCTCTTTGAGTTCGATGTCGGTGGCTGCGCCGATCTTGATTACGGCTACCCCGCCGCTGAGCGTCGTGAGACGCTCCCGAAGTTTGTCTGTGTCGTAATCCGATGTGGCGTGCGCGATCTCGGCCTCGATGTCTCGGATTCGCGCGGCTACCGCACTGGTGTCACCCGCTCCGCCAATGATCGAGGTTTCCTGCTTGGTGATGACCACTTTGCGCGCGCTGCCCAGTAGATCCAGCCCGGCGGTCTCGAGGGTCGCACCGATCGCATCGGAGATGACTTGGCCACCTGTCACTATGGCGACATCGCGCAGCATCACGTCACGTCGGTCACCGAATCCGGGCGACTTCACCGCGGCAGAGGTGAAGGTGCGCCGGACGTTGTTGACGACCAGGGTCGCTAGAGCATCGCCGGTGACATCCTCGGCAATGATGACGAGTGGGCGACCGACCTCCATCGCCTTCTCGACAATGGGAACAAGTTGGCCGACCGCGGCGATGGCCGCGGGAACGAGCAGGATGTAGGGGTTGTGGATAACGGCTTCGAGTCGTTCGGTATCGGTAACGAAGTACGGGCTGAGATAGCCGCGTTCAAATCGCAGACCCTCTTCGAATTCGAGGGTGAGGCCGAACGCGTCTGACGCCTCGGTGGTGATGATGCCCTGCTCACCAGCCTTGTCCAACGCCTCGGCGACGATGTCGCCAATAGCCGAATCGCCTGAGGAGTTTGTGGCGGTCGCCGCGATCTGTTCGCTCGTTTCGATCGGTCTGGCCGCCTCGTGGATCGCCTCGACAACCCTAACCAGAGCGGCTTCGATACCGCGCCTCATCGCCAGGGGATTTGCGCCGGCGGCGACGTTCCGCAGGCCCTCGCGCACCATGGCCTGCGCGAGAACGGTCGCGGTGGTCGTTCCGTCGCCGGCGACATCGTCGGTTCGCCTCGCCACCTCTTTGACGAGTTCGGCACCCATCTTTTCGTACGGGTGCTCGAGGTCGACACCGCGGGCCACGGTGACACCATCGTTGGTCACAAGAGGGTTGGCAGGGTCGCGGCCGAGGACGACGTTGCGCCCTTTGGGGCCAAGGGTGACCCTGACCGCGTCAGCAAGCACGTCCACTCCCCGTTGGAGCGCACGCCGGGCATCTTCGTTGTACGCGATCATTTTGGCCACGTTGCCTGCGCACCCTTTCGTAATATTCGTCCGTATTGCTGGGTCATGTGAACACGTAGTCGCCGTGGTGCCCGGTGAGGTCCGTGAAATCTAAAGGTCCGTGAAATCTAAAGGGCCGTGAAATCCAATCCGTGACGACTGCCCACAACGGGTGCCGATCCGTGGCCGAAGATTTCACCTCACGTGGATGATCACGCCGCGGATGTTCTTGCCGTCGCGCAGGTCCTGATAGCCCTGGTTGACGTCTTCGAGCTGGTACCGAGTGGTGATCAACTCGTCGAGTTTGAGCTGGCCGGCGTCGTAGAGTCGGAGCAGGCGCACAATGTCGTATTGCGGGTTTGACGAGCCGAACAATGTGCCCTTGATCGTCTTCTCATTAAGAGTCAAATCGCAACCCGACACCTGCACGGTGAGTTTGCTCGGATCTGCCAGTCCGGTTATGACCACCGTGCCGCCCTTACCGATCACCGCGGTCGCGGCGCTCACTACCTCCGCGTCGACAGTGCCGACCAGGATGAGCGCCTGGTCTGCGCCTTGTCCCCAGGTGATCTCCTTGACCTTCTCCGCGGCGCTGGCCGCGTCGGCGAAGGCATGGGTCGCACCGAATTTCATTGCCGTGTCACGCTTGAGCGCCACCGGGTCGACCACCACGACATGTTTGGCCCCTGCGCTGACGGCCCCTTGCACGGCGTTGATGCCCAAGCCGCCCACCCCGTAGATGACGGTGGTGTCACCAGCCCGCACGCCGCCGGCGTATACCGAGGTGCCCCAGCCGGTCGGAACGCCGCAGCCCACCAGTACCGCAGTCTCCAGCGGCAACCAGTCGTCGATCTTTACCACCGAGTGCTGCGAGATGGTGGCGCGCTCGGAAAATGTGCCGAGCATGCACATCGCGCCGAAATCCAAACCGCCGCTGTGGAACCGGAAGCTCCCATCACTCATACACCCGTCGAGGATGGTGGCACCCATGTCGCAGAGGTTTTGCCGTCCAGTGGAACAGTATCGGCAGGTTCCGCAGTTCGGAATGAAGCTGCACACAACGTGATCGCCTGGTTTGACCTTGGTGACCCCGGGTCCGACGTCCTCGATGACGCCCGATCCCTCGTGGCCGCCGACGATTGGATATCGCGGTGGCAGATCACCGTCGGTCAAGTGCAGGTCCGAGTGGCACAACCCGGCGGCGGTGTACTTGATCAGCACTTCGCCAACGCCGGGACCGTCGAGTTCGAGTTCCATGATCTCGAACGGCTTTCCCGCTTCTAGCAACACGGCCGCTTTGGTCTTCATGGTGCTATCCCTTACACGTTGTCGTTTGATGGACGTTGTCGGTTGATGGACGTTGTCGGTTGATGGACGATCAAAGCGCGATGTTGACGGCTTTGGTCTGGGTGTACAGATCCAGCGCAGCAGCGCCGAGTTCACGGCCCCAGCCGGATTGCTTGTAGCCTCCGAAGGGCATCGCGGTGTCGAAACCGTTGTACTGGTTGATCCACACCGAACCCGCCTTGAGTTTCTTGGCGGTCCGGTGGGCCTTGGAGATGTCTTTGGTCCAAATTCCTGCTGCGAGACCGTAAATGCTGTTGTTGGCCGCGGCTATGACACCGTTGTCCGCGTCAAATGGCAGCGCGGCGACCACGGGGCCGAAGATCTCTTCGCGGACCACACTGAATTCGGGTTTGACGTCGACGAATACGGTCGGCTCGACGAAGTACCCGGTCTCGCCCCACCGTTTGCCACCGGTCAGCGCCCGGGCCCCGTCGGCCAATCCTTCGCGCAGGTAGCCGGTGACTTTGTCGAATTGCTCCTGTGAAATCAGCGGACCAAGTTCGGTCGACGGATCCATCCCTGGACCGATCTTGACCTTGCTCGCCGCTTGGGCCACCGCCTCGGTGAAGTCACCGAAGATCTTGTCCTCCACGTACAGCCGCGTACCGGCGACGCAGCACTGCCCGTGGTTGAACAACCAGGCGTTGAGCGAACCTGCGACGGCGAGGTCGAAGTCGGAGTCAGCGAAGACCACGTTGGCGCTCTTGCCGCCGAGTTCCAACGAGACCTTCTTCAAGTTGCCTTTGGCCGCGTCGACGATTTTCTTGCCGACTTCCGTGGAGCCGGTGAACGCGATCTTGTCGACGTCGCTGTGTCCGGACAGCGCTGCTCCCGCGTCCCCGAATCCGGTGACGATGTTGACCACCCCGGGGGGGAATCCTGCTTCTTGGAACACTTCTCCAAGAAGCAGGGCGGTGAGCGGTGTCTGCTCGGCGGGTTTGAGGATGACGGTGTTCCCGGCAGCCAGGGCTGGGGCCAGCTTCCATGTCGCCATCAACAGTGGGAAATTCCACGGCACGATGAGTCCGCATACACCGACCGGCTCGCGCAGCGTGTAGGCGTGGAACTCTCGTCCGGGGGAGAACGGCATGGAGACATTGACGGTGGAACCCTCGATCTTGGTAGCCCAGCCGGCGTAGTACCGGAAAACATCGGCCGCCCACGCGACGTCCACCGCGGTGGCGATCCCCGCCGACTTGCCGTTGTCGAGTGCTTCGAGTTGGCCGAACTCGGCTGCGCGTTCACTGAGAATGTCGCCCACCCGCCACAACAAGCGTTCGCGTTGGTTGGGTTTCATCGCCGGCCACGGGCCGGTGTCGAATGCCTCTCGGGCGGCGCGCACGGCCCGATCGATGTCCTCGGCCTGCCCGTGGGCGACCTCGGTGAGTGTCGCTCCGGTGGCCGGGTCGGTGGTGGGGAAGGTTTTGCCCGACGCGGCATCCGCCCACGCGCCGCCGATGAGCAGCTGCTTACTGCCGCGAAGGAACCCGAGAACCTCGGGCAGGACGGGGTGCTCTGCGATAGCTGTCATGGCAATCTCCTAGCGGTAATTCGTGACTGGAATCTGAATGTGGTGGTGCGTCGGGCGCCGGTAGGATCGCCTGTCGCTCATGCGGATATTGGGGCCGACTCGACGGCCGAATAGAACTTGTCGGCGTGAATGCGCGCCCCCGGCAGGCCCTTGGCTTCCAGCAGTCGCCCGACGGCGTCACACATTTCGGGTGCCCCGCACAGGTAGGCGTCATAGGGCGAGGCGTCCCGGATGTCTTCGGCGATGGCCCGGGTGACCCGGCCGCTGCGGCCGCCTGGCGGCAGCGTGTCGGGGGTGCCCTGCGACAAGCACGGGATGAACTGGAAATCCCTCAACCGTGTCGAAAGTTCGGCGAGCTCGTCGAGGTACACCAGATCATCGTTGGTGCGCGCTCCGTAGTAGAACCGGATCGGAACCTCACTGTTCTGCTCGGCGGCGTCCGACAGCATCGACAACAGCGGCGCGATTCCGGAGCCGATCCCGACCGCAATTACCGGGCGAGCGGTCTCCCGCAGGAACATCGTGCCGAACGGCGCCTCCAGCTGCAGGTGGGATCCCGGCTCGAGCCGGTCGAGCACGTTGGCGAACAGTCCGTTCTGCACCCGTTTGATACAGAAGGTCAGTTCGCTTCCCGAACTCGGCGAGCTCAGCAGCGAGTATGAGCGGCGTTGTCCGGTGTCGAGGGTGAATTCTGCGTACTGGCCGGCCCGAAAGTTCAATGGTTCGTCCAGGGCCACCCGCAGCTCGACCAGGTCCGGTGTCCGGGAAAGCCGCTCCAACACCGTGGCCCGCCGCGGGCTCGGAGGTGTCATCGGCGGAAGCGCCTCCACGCCGTCGTGCTGGTCGATCTCGATCACCAGATCACTCTTGGCGTAGGTGCAGCACAGCAGGATGGCGCCGTCCTCGCGTTCGTCGCGCGGGATCGCATAGACCGACGCCGCCGAATCGTCGACGTCGCCGTCGAGCAACCAGTGCTTACATGAGGAGCAGTTCCCGTGCCGGCATCCGTATTGCAGGTTGATGCCGTGGTGCAGGGCAGCGGTGAGGATGTCCTCGTTCTCGCCAACCGAGAACTCCTGCCCGGTTGGCTTCAAGGTGACGTGCGCCATCAGCTGTCAGATCGTCGCCGGTTCGAGCTGAGACATGTCGGCAGTGACTACGAACGCTTCGTCTTCGACATGCGCCCGCCCGTAGTAACTGGACATGCACACCAGGAACCGTGACATCGTCAACGGTTTACCCAGATATTCCTCGACCTCGGCCAGGGGGATGCGTATCGTGCCCTCGGCCTCCAGCAGGTAGAACGTGCCGCGATCCTGCACCCGAATCTGGGGGCATTCCTCGGTGACGTAATGCACTGTCGCCTGCGCCTCTTCGCTTTTCATCAGGACAAGCCCGATCGTCCTGCGTCCGTGCACCTGGGTGCCGCTCATGACGTCACCGCCGCGGGAACCTGCAGACCGGCCAGCGTGAGGATGTCAGCGGTCGTGCCGACCACCTGCTGTCGCGCGCGTTCGCCGAGCCCTGTTCCCGCGGGAACAGCGTCGAAGACCGGCAGGAACGCCTCGACCGCCGCCATCGCATCCGGATACCAGGAGTCGACCCAGCCTTGGATGAGTTGACGGTTGCGTGCGGCCGGAACGGGACGACCGGCACGGTCGGTATCGGCGAGCAGCATCTTGACCACAGCCTGGGTGGCTGCGCGGTTGCGGCGCCGGTCCGCTTCCGCGGTCATCTCGATCACCGGGATCACCACGTCACCGTGCAGCGGTGCGAGGCGCCGAAAGAACTCGCTGCCGATCAAGGCGGTGCACAGCGGCTCCACCACCAGGTTCGTCATCAGAATCATCTCCCCCCAGTCGTGTAGCGAGAGCAGCCTCTCCACCAGCCGGCGCGCGCCCTGACACGCCGGATCACGGAGCCAGGCCTCGGCGCCGGCACCCTCGGTGTAGCTGGGCGCCTGTTCGTGCAGATCCAGGCTGTAAAGCGCGATGTCCTGCTGGTGACGCAGCCGATCCATGCCGCTGAAGGTGTAGGTCATCGACAGCGTGTCCGACAACGCTTCCCGGGTGACGAACGCGTGCGCCTTGAACATCCCCCACTGAAACGACGCGAACGCTTCGTAGTAGCGCGATACGAGATCGAGCCACTGCGGCGCGATGTCGCCGAACGCTCCGTTGGCCTTCGCGCTGACGATTGCCCCTTCGATGGACCGTTCCTGCTGGGCCTGCAGCTTGATATAAGGACGCTGCCACAGCCCCGACGGATCGCGGTACTCAAACCAGTTCGGATGCACCAGTGCGGTGGTCCGGGCATCCTGGCAGCCCAAACCGTCGGGCCTGAGCAGATACCAGCCACCGGAATCGAACTGGCCGAGGTCCGGTTGCGCGTTGCAGATGACCGCCTCGTACTCGGAGAGCCGGCGTTTCTGCGGGCGGATGTAGGTCAGATCCCGGGCCGAGTAGAAACTCTCTCCGATCGTCTCGGCCTCTACACCCTCGGAAATCAGTTCGGCACTCATCAGATATCGCTGAACGCGTCGGCGGGCAACGTCTTGAGCGGGTCCTGGATGACGAATCCGGTCCGCCGGATGTCCTCGATCGTCCACAGCCACCGTTCCTCGGTGTGCACATGGGGCTGGCCCATCAGGGTGCGGCCGTCCGCGCGCAGCAGGCCGGCGTCTTCGATGTAGCGGGCCAGCTCGATCCCGTCGTTGACCTCCCACCAGGTCATCCCGGTGTGGCGCTGCGGGGCCTGGCGGAAGATGTGTTGGCACGCCTCCGAGCAGAACGCATGCCGTTGGCCGGCCGCGTCGACCGACAACCGGACCTCACTGATGTCCGGGCGGGGGACCACACACGGCATCTGGCAGACCCGACAGATCGGCGGCATAGTGGGGAACAGCTCCAACGCGAGATGACCCTTGCGCGGGTCGCCCATCTCCCGGTAGGCCTTCCAGAACCCGCCGAAATACCCTTCCCAGCCCGGATACTTTTCCTCAAGAAAGGCGAAGTCCTCGTCGTCCATGTAATCCGACCGCCAGGCATGTACAGGCCACAGCGCCGCGGACACCATCGCCGCAGAATGCCCGCCCCATTCCACGTGCCGCTTCGCATCATGAATCCAACGCGGCACCTTCAGGCCGAACGGCTCCAACCGTTCAATGTAGCTTCCGGCCCAATCGTCCCAGATCCACTGGTCCCAATACTCCTTATACGACTTCAGCCGAACCTTCGAAAAGTAGTCGTAAACCGCGCCCTGGAAATTGTCCAGGAAGGCGTGCTGACGCCAGAACGCCGTGTCGAAGTCCTCTTGGAGCATCGGCAGGTTGTCCGGCTCGCTCAAGACCGCGGCGAGCGTCGAATAGCCGTTGGCCATGTGCCGAGCCTCGTCGGACTGGATCGACAGGAACACCGACGGGGTTGCCTGGTCTCCGTTGGCGGCGGCCACCTCAGTCACCGCCACGAACAGCGGGTTGGTGTACGCCGTCTCGGTGACGACCTGAAGATTGAGCGAATTGGTGATCGGATCGTCGTTCATGAAGGCTTCGAACACCGCCCGCCCCGGCCGCCCGATCGGGTCGTAGGCCCGCATCTGGAACCCCGAATTGAACCCAGCCGGGTCCGGAGCGTGCTTGGCGAAGTAGCGCATCAAGTACGCCTCTTGATTGGTATGGCGCACCTCGTCGATCATCTGCGCGAGATAGCCCTGGCGCAGCTCCGGATTCTCCACCGTGTCCACAAGCATCGCAGTGCATTTCATCGCGGCGTACTCGCCGAAGTCGACGATCGCCAGCACCGGCTTCAGGATCTCCATGAAGCGCGGCTCGGCCTGCCCGGAGTTGTTCATCCGGCTCAATGCATCCTCGAGCGCACCGTACTGGCGGTCGTCTTTCTCCTCCTCCATCCCGACGTAATCCCGGACCAGGGTGCGGAACGGGTCCTTGGTCTTCGGCGGAATCTTGTACTTCGTCGGATACAGCGCGTCGCGATGAAAGTAGCTCGGCTCCCAATCGAAGGACTTGATCTTCTCGTGCTGCGTGGTGACTGATGCAGTCATCTATCGCTCCCGTCGGGCTGTGACGACGGTGCCGATCACCGTCGCGTTGAGACCAGCATCACACGCTGGTCTGCGGTCGACTACCTCCGAACGGAGGTTGGCGATCGCTGCGATCGACGGTGGTTGCAACGCAAGGGGTTACCGTAGAAGCATGGTCCTGCACCGGCGAGGTCACAGCGACCCGCGACCGTTTTGCGCCGCTACTGCAGGTGCGGTGGGGACCAGTGACGGGTCGGTGCGGGTGATGGTCGTCGATGATCATCCGATCGTGCACTTGGGGGTCGAACGCCTGGTCGAGGGAGCGCCAAGCGTGCAGATGTGTCAAGGGGCGCGCACCGCGACCGACGGCGTCGCAATCGCCGCATCGGAACGACCCGACGTGGTGTTACTGGATCTGCATCTTCCGGACATGGCGTTGCCGGACGCCGCCGCCGCACTCCGCGGGGCGTGCCCCGGAGTGAAGCTGGTGCTCTTCACCGGAGACAGCAAACGTTCGGTCGGCCAGATCGCTGGACTGGTCGGCATGGATGCTGTGGTGCACAAGGACAACGCCTGCGCAGTGCTCGTCACAGCGATCGCCGAAGTCGCCGCCGGACGACGCTACTGCGACCCCGTCATCAGCTCCGGGGATCCGCTGGCACTGTCGCGGCGCGAGTATCAAGTGCTGGAGCGGCTGGCCATGGGAGAGAGCAACACCGAGATCGCGCAGCATCTGCGCCTGGCGCCGAACACCGTGAAGTCCTACGTTCAATCGTTATTGGCCCACCTCGACGCCCGAAACCGGTTGGACGCGGTGGTCAAGGCGCAGCAGGCTGGAATGCTCTAGCCGCCGGAACCCACGCCCGTACCGTGCCGCCGCCTTCGTCGTTGCCAACGCACGTCAACTGGCCTCCGACCCGCTCGATGCGCTCAGCCATCACCCGAAGACCCAAGCCGCGCTCGTCCTGCAGTGTGATGTCGCCGGCCGCTCCGTCGTCGGCCACGGCCATGCCAACACCCTCCTGGTGGGAGTAGAGGCTTACGACCACGGAGTGGGCGCCGGCGTGCTTCTCCACATTGAGCAGGGCCTCGCGGGCGGTCCTCCGCAACACGTCGGTGCGGCCCCTGTCCAGCAGCGGCAGATCGCCCAGCACTACCAATTCCGCTGCAACACCGGTTCGCTCGGAGAAGTCACGGCAATCTCCCTGCAAGGCGACCGCGAGTGCCTTATCCTCGGGTGCTTGATGAAGCGAGTACGCCTGATCCCGCAGCTCCGATGTTGCCCGTTCGGTCAAAGCCAAGGCATCGGTCAGCAGTTCCACGGTGGCGTCGGCCTGCGCCTGCGCGCGCGCCGACGTCAACGCCACCCGGAGGCTGAACAACGTCGCACCAACCGAATCATGCAACCGTATCGCGAGGCGTTGCCGTTCGCCGAAGACCGCAACCTCCGCCATCTCGCGGGCACTGTCGGCGACCTCCATCGCCACCGCAGTCTGCCGCGCCAGACCCAGCAGAGCGGTCCGGTCGCCGTCGGACCACGGCACGGCCGACCGACGGGCCGCGTAGAGCAGCCCATAGAGCCGGTGGGCGCGCACGATCGGAGCGGCCATCACCGCGTGTAGACCCTCAGCCCGAACTGCGTCGTCGAAGTCGTGCGTGATCGCCCGACTCAAGCAGTAGTCCGCAACCGCCGCGGTCCGCCGCAACACCGCTGCCTGACCGCCGAGGCCTTCCTGGGGCCCGACCACGAGACCGTTGAGCGCCTCCGTGCTCCCGCCCACCACAGCGACGACCTCCATCGTGTCGTCCTCGGCGATCCGGTTCGCACCGGCCGCCAAGTCCGCGCCGAGCTCCCGGAGAACGATTTCCGCGCCGCGTCGCAATGCCGCTGTTTTGTCGAGCAGCGAGAGCACAGCGCTCAAATCAGTGTCGATACCCAAGACATTCATGGCGACAGACCCCCTCCCAGACGACGGGTAGCCGGCGATCATCACACTAGCGCCCACGCCCGGCCAGGCGGGGCTCACCCGGCGGCGTTATCAGGTGTCGAGGCCGAGAAGCCTGACGCTCTCCGCACGCATGTCGACCTTTCTCACCTTGCCGGTGGCGGTCATCGGGAATTCGTTGACGACGTGGACATAGCGGGGAATCTTGTAGTGCGCCAACTTGCCGGTGGCGAAGGCGCGCAGTGCATCGGCGTCGAGGGCGGGCCGATCCGGCTTCATCCGGATCCACGCGCAGATCTCCTCGCCGTACTTGCTGTCGGGGACGCCGATGACCTGGGCGTCTTCGATATCTGGATGGGTGTAGAGGAACTCCTCGATCTCGCGTGGGTAGATGTTCTCCCCGCCGCGGATCACCATGTCCTTGATGCGGCCGACGACGTTGCAATACCCGTCTGCCCGCATGACCGCCAGGTCGCCGGTGTGCATCCACCCGTCGGCATCAATCGCCTCACGCGTCTTCTCGTTGTCGTTCCAGTAGCCCAGCATGACCGAGTAGCCGCGGCTGCAGAATTCACCGGGCTGTCCCCGCTCGACGATATCTCCCGACTCGGGGTCGACGATCTTGATCTCGACATGGGGATGGGCGCGGCCGATGGATGCAGTGCGTCGGTCCAGGTCGTCGTCGATGAGTGTTTGGCAGGACACCGGCGACGTTTCGGTCATGCCGTAGGCGATCGCTACCTGGCTCATGTTCATGTCGTCGACGCAGCGCTTCATCACCTCGACCGGGCAGACCGATCCTGCCATGACGCCGGTGCGCAAGGACGACAGGTCATGATCGGCAAAGTCGGGGTGTCCGAGCATCGCGATGAACATCGTCGGTACGCCGTAAACACCGGTGCACCGCTCCTGCTCGATCGCGGCGAGCGTCAACCCGGCATCGAAGCCTGGTGCAGGGATGACCATGGTTGCGCCGTGCGTGGTGCAGCCCAAATTGCCTATCACCATGCCGAAACAGTGGTAGAAGGGCACCGGAATGCACAGCCGGTCGCCCTGGCCGAGCCCGATCAGCTCGGCTGCGAAGTATCCGTTGTTGAGGATGTTGCGGTGCGACAATGTCGCACCCTTGGGGAATCCGGTGGTCCCGGAGGTGTATTGGATGTTGATGGGGTCGGTGTTGTTCAGAGTGGCCATGCGGTTCCGGAGGGTGACCTCCGGCACGGATTCAGCGCGACGCCGAAGACCATCCCAGTCGTCGGTACCCAGGACGAGGACATCGGTCAGCGCGGGGCATTCCGGGCGCACCTGCTGTGCCATGCCGAGGTAATCCGAGGTCTTGAAGGCGGCTACGCAGATGAGCACCCGAACTTCCGACTGCTGCAGCGCATACGCGAGTTCGTGGGTGCGGTAGGCCGGGTTGATGTTGACCAGAATGGCGCCGATCTTCGCCGTGGCGTACTGAACGATAGTCCAGTCAGGGCAGTTCGGCGCCCAGATACCGATTCGCTCACCTTGGGCGACCCCGAGGGACATCAGCGCCCGGGCGATGAGGTCGACCTCGGCGTTCAGTTCGCGATAGGTCCACCGTCGGCCGCTCGCGACATCGACGAGCGCCTCGCCGCCGGGGTTGTTCGCAACGACGCGTTCGAAGTTGTCCCCAATCGTCTCCTCGAGGATGGGGCAGTCGGTCGGACCTGCGTCGTAAGACCACCTCATCGCTCACCTTCCAGGTCCTCGCGGCGGTACAGGTCGGTGTCAGCCGCCATGATGGCCATGATGTACGTCGCACTTGCCTGCCTGCTACCTCCGAACGGATGTCCTTCGAAGTGGGGCGGTTTGCGGCATACTCCTGAGGGAGCCCCGTTGGGCACCCCAAGCTGCCAGCCGAACCAGCCAGTGCGACCAAAGCCAGTCCCGCCTCAGCGGCCTTCGTGGGCCAATCGCCCAGCCGACCGAGAGTTAATCGATCGGGGCACGAACGGTCACTACGAGCCCGCCGCCGGCGCGCGCGCTGAAATCGACTCGCCCACCGATCGCCTCGAGGATTTGCTGCACGATCCATAGGCCCAGCCCGGCGGTGCCGCGCCGGTCGCCGACGCTGATGTATTTGGCCGTCAACTCGCCCAGACTTCGAGCGGGTATGCCAGGACCGCGGTCGGCTATCTCGATGACGATTTCATTGCCGGTGCGCGCGCACGTCACGTCGACGGGGCCATCACGGCTATACCGGGAAGCGTTCTCCAGCAGGTTGGTCAGCACGCGCCGCAGCCCCTGGGCGTTGACCGCTACCGTGCCGACGTCGCCTCCGACCGTCAACCGCAGCTGCGGTGAGACCAGGCCCACGGCGTCGGCGGCAGCGGTGATCAGACCGGCGATGTCGACGCGCCGGACCCGGCCCGCCGAAAAGGTGGGGCGCCGGCTCAACGCGACGTCGGACAAGGCGTCGAGCATGTCACCGAGGTGCTGAACGTGGCGGCCGGCCAGCCGCATGCCGGCGGCCTGGTCGGACTCCGTCATCGGCCCCGCCGATGTGAGCGCGTCCATCAGCGCCTCCAAGGAAGCGACAGGGGTGCGGAATTCGTGCACCAGCACCTGTAGTCCGTCCTGCTGCGACTGGTAGGACTGCAACAACCGACTCCTCAGATCGCGTTCCTCTTCGGCGGCGGCGTGTTCGGCTTCGGCCTCCACCAACGCCCGAACGTTGGATCGGTGTTCGCGTTCGGCCAGGGACGACAGCCCTGCCGCGATGATCGCGGCGAACAGCAGGTACAGCGCCCACCAACTACTCAGCGGCACCGGTGCAAGCGCGGCACTCGCGGCATTGGAGGCCAGCAACGCGACGGCGATGTACGCGGCGCCGAGTAGCGTCCCCAACGCCAGCGTCTCGGTGAACGACAGCCGGGCCGCGGAGGCGATGACGACCAGCACCAGCGCCGACACCGCTGGGCTGTGCACCCCGCCGGTCAATGCGATGAACACCAGCGTGAACATCGAGTCGAAGCCGGTGACCAGCCAACGGTAACGGGTGCGGCGCACCTCCAGCTGCGGACGGACGAACACGATCGCCGAATAGACCATCGCCGCCCCCAGCAGCACCGCGAGGTGCACGCGCACCCCTGGCGGCTCGACGGCCAGCAGCACCCCGATCGAGATCACCACTGCGACCCGCACGGCGACGACTGTGCGGGTCAGCCCGTAGCCGCCGCCATATCCCTCCGCCATCCAACGGTGCTGACCGACCGGTCTCACCGGGCCAACGTTAGGGCTCGGGGTAGCGTCGCAGCAATGAGTGGCAAGCCGTACGTTGTTGTGATCGTCGACGACCACGAGCTTTTCTCACAAGGCCTGGCTTTGCTGCTCAACCGCCAATGGGGCGAGTTGTTCACGGTGGGCGGGCAGACCACCTACGTCGAGGAGGCTGCCGACCTGGTGGCCCGCTGCGCTGCCGACGTCGCGATCATCGACCTATCGATGCCTCCGCTCGGCGGGATAGCCGCCATCCGGCATATTGAGGCGCGCCATCCTCAGACCAGGATCTTGGCGCTGTCGGGAACCGGCAACCTCGAGCTGGCCGAGGAGGCGCTGCGCGCCGGCGCCGACGGATTCCTGCCGAAGACGGCGCGGCCCGAAGCGCTGGCCGGTCCGCTTTGGACCGTCGCCGAAGGTTTGCGGGTAATCGACGGCACGCTGCTTGACGCTCTGCTGGCGAAGTCCCACGAACCGCGGCCAGCGTTGCTGGACAACTTCAGCACGCAGGAGCTTCAGCTGTGGACCTTGCTGGCCAGGGGCATGGAGACCAGCGATATCGCGCGGCGGATGGTGGTCTCGGAGCGGACCGCCAAACGGATGGTGGCCGCGTTGCTGCACAGGCTCGGTGTGACCAACCGCATCACCGCCGCGGCGATGGCCGGGCGGCTCCGGTTGCTCGATGACCTCTCCGAGGCCGACTGGTCGCAGTGAGGGTTCGGGTCCGCCGGCGCGCCGGCGTTCGGTCAAACAGCCAGTAAGTCGGTGCGCCCCTCGGCGCGCAGCGACTCCTCGTAGCGGGGGAAAAGCGTCTTGGCGACGGGCACGAGTTTGAGGATCTTCGGCACCGGGCCTTTGGCGCGGACCTGGCCCTTGGCCATCGAGACAGCAAGGTTGAGTTTTCCCTGCCAGAACCGGTTGGCCATGTCGGAGGTCATCGACATCGTCACAGTGGGTGAAAGGTCGCAGCTCCCGGTGATCACCTTCTTATTGGGCATGTCGACCGTGATCTGGGTGTTCGGGTCCGTGCAGTTGAGTTGTAGTACAACGCCGGACGCTGCGAGTTGGTCGGCGATCGATTCGTCTGCCATCGCCTCCTCGAAGATCCCGGCAATGTACTTCGTTGCCTCGTCGCTGTCTTTGAAAACGCCCATGGTAAGTCCCTGAACCTTCCTGAATCCTTCAATGCACTCAGCTGTCCTTGCGCGCCGCCCAATCGTGCAGCTTGGCGATCTTCGTGTAGCCATTGTCCGGCACAAATCCCACTTCGACTCGGCCGTCGTGAATACAGTCGACCGGGCACAGCGGTACGCATTTCCCGCAGTCAATGCACTGTTCGAGGTCAATCACGAATCGGCCCAGGAAATCGTCGGTATTCTTCGATATGGCATCCACCCGTCCCGGACACGCATGCTCACACGCTCCGCATCCGATGCAGGTGTCATCGATGTAGAAGTTGCCTCGCCGAATGCGGCTCATAGTGTTTCTCTTCCCTGATGGGCGATTCACAGCCGAGCACAGTTGTTGAAAAATTGCTGGAAACTCTGGTTGTAGCGGAAAAACATGTCCCGGCCCAGCGGATCGGACGACCAGACCCGTATCGGTGTCGCCGCCATGCTCAGCGCGTTGAGGGTGTGGTCAAGGTCCGGCCGGCCGTCTCCGGCGCGGATGTTGTCCACCATTTCCAGCCACGAGTCCTGGTCGGTCTCGATGACAAAATCCATCGACTCCAGGTCCGTGTCGCTGATCTGCTTGATCTCGCCGACGTCAAAGCCGTCGAAACATAGTTGGACGATCAGCGCGGACCCGTCGGGGCCGCCGTCGAAGATATTGACGGCGAACCTGCAATCGACCTCGCCGAGTTTGCGGAACTCGGAGAGGTCTGCCTTGTTGATCTCCGCGAGCCTGGTCATCCAGCCGACGGTGGGAAGGTCTGTGGTCGTGCTCACGCCATCCACGGCATCTCCAACGGGATCGTCACCTTGTCGCGGCGGTCAAACCCAGCACGATCACAGCGCTGCAGATACTCCTCGATAATGGTTCCCCAGAGGAACGACACGCCCTCCATGCCGTCATCGATCTTGTCGACTCCGCCGCCCATCAGAACGGCTAGCGGCTCCAGCAGTCCGGGGCTGCTCAGCGCGGTGAGGATGATCTGCTCGCCGAGGTCGGCGAAGCGGTGCATATCCGAAAGCGCCTTGTCCCGGTCGGTGGAGCTGTCGAGGAAGTTCTTCAGTTCCAACGTGCCATACGAGACGTGTCGGGCCTCGTCTTGCATGCAGCGCCGGAAGATTTCCTTGTCGACATGGGTCTTGGACAGGTATTCGCCGGCCCGGAAGATGGTGAGAACAAGCCCTTCGCCCAGGACATTGAGCAGGAATGTGCCTTGGGTGTGGCTTGGCGATTCGAGGATGGCCTTCAGCGCCCACTCCAGAGCCGGGCTGGCGTGTAACAAGCCGCCGCCGCCGGCCAGCGCGCGCTTGCGGAACACCTCCATGTGACGGGCCTCATCCATCATCTGCGTCACGAGGAAGTTTTTGATTTCGTAGAAGTCCGGTGAGGTGCGGTATACCCAGCGCGACGGGAAGTCGCCGGCGACGAACTCGACCTCGGTGAGGGAGGTGGCCAGTTGGCACGCGGCCTTCTCCAGGTCCTCGCTGACCGGTTCGAGTTCACTCCACGGGATGTCGCTGGTGGAGTTCCACTGCCGCGCCTTGGCCTCTTCGTACAGCGTCATCACGTTGTCCGCCCACGCTTCCTTCTTGTCGAGGATGTCGTAGGCGTCGATGGTCGGCATCTGCTCGGCGTAAGGGTCGCGCACCGAGCCGCGCGGGGCGAAGTTGCGTGTTGCATTGTGCTCGGGCAGCGTGCCGTAGGCCGGCGAACGGTTGATGTCGGTATAGGTCAATCCCCGCGAACTCGGCCGCGCCCGCACCCCCCAATTCGCTTTGTCGGTATCCATCCAGTGCAGCGAAAACGACCCGCGCCCGAGGCGGTCGAGGTTGTCCTGCAAGAGCTCGGCCCAGATGGTATTGTCCTCGCGGAACTTCTTCTCGTAAGCAGCCAATGCCTCGTCTGCGAGCGGATTTTCGCTCGGCAGTGCCTGCATCCGGGTCAGTATCTCGGTCATGTGATGGTCCTTCCCTCACGGAGTGCCTAATCTCTCGGTAACGCCACAGTATGACGCCGCTCACAGTGCCGCAATGGTCCGCTCGGGCCAAACCCTGGCCCGAGCGGGCCATTGCGGCACCGCAACACCATTTGGTCGGGTTGCCAGAAAGGCCCTGAAGGTGTTCAGCGATCTCGGTGATCGGGCGGTCCATCCAGTTCGGGGCGGGCAGAAGCTCGCGAGTTTCCGCCTGATCCAGGCGATGCTGACCGACAGTCAAGCCCGGAAAGACAGTCAAGCCCGGAAACGTGTGGTGTTGCCGCCCCTGTTTCACATCGGAACAGTCGTTGGTTCCGCGTCGCTGGCACACTGTAATTCAGTTGCGCACATCACAATCCCGAGGCAACTGTGATCCGGAAGGTAACGCTCATGACCGTCTCTGCACAAGCCGGCTATCTCGAGGCGCTCTACAGGGCCTGGTCCAGCCGCATGGCCGCCGACCCGCACATGTCCATCGGGGCGTTGCGCAGCATGTTCGACGAGTGGCACCAGCCGACCAGGGAGCCCGAGGCCGTGACGTACCGGTCGGACGCCGTCGCCGGCGTCGAGGGTATCTGGGCACTCCCGGCCGACGCGGACACGTCGAGGGTGATCTTGTACGCCCACGGAGGCGGCTTCTGTGTCGGATCCGCGGCCAGCCACCGCAAGCTCGCCGCACACCTCGCCAAAGCGCTCGGGACGACGGCGTTCGTCATGGACTACCGGCGAGCGCCCGAGCATCCCTTCCCCGCGCAGATCGAGGACGCCACCGCGGTGTATCGCGCGCTGCTGGACCGAGGCTTCGCGCCCGGCAGCATCGTCACCGCCGGCGACTCCGCCGGCGGCAACCTGGCCATCGCCGCCGTATTACAGCTCCGCGCCGACGGCTCGCCGCTGCCTGAAGCAGTGATCGCCCTCTCGCCATGGCTCGACATGGAGCTCGCCGGCGAAAGCTTGACCACCAACGCGGCCGCCGACGGCCTGGTCAGTCGGCAGATCCTCGAGGGGATGTCGGCGATGTTCCTCGGCGACACCGGCAAGCCCGATGATCCGCTCGCCAACCCGCTGTACGCCGACTACACCGGTTTCCCGCGGCTGTACATCAGCGCCGGCTCGGCGGAGACGTTGCTGGATGACGCAACCCGGCTCGCTGACCGGGCCTCGGCGGCGGGCGCCGAGGTGACGCTCTCGGTCGTCGACGGCATGCAGCACGTGTTTCCCTTCCTCGCCGGGCGCGCCCCGGAGGCCGATGCGGAAATCTCCCGGATCTGCAGCTGGTACCGCCGTTGACCCTCCCGGCAGAAGAACGAGGACGGACCAAACTTAGGCACGAAGAGAACAGAGGACCGACTGATATGAGCACTCACCATGATGCGGTCGTCATCGGCGCGGGCTTCGGTGGGATGTATGCCCTGAAGAAGCTGCGCGACGAGCATGGCTTGACCGTGCGACTGTTCGACAAGGCCGGTGGCGTGGGCGGTACCTGGTACTGGAACCGTTACCCGGGCGCGCTCTCGGACACCGAGTCGTTCGTGTACTGCTACTCCTGCGACAAGGACTTGCTGCAAGAGTGGGATTTCGACACCCGCTACGTCACCCAGCCGCAGATACTGAGCTACCTCGAGCAGGTGGCCGACCGCTGGAATTTGCGGCCCGATATTCAGCTCGACACCGGCGTCGTCGCGGCGCACTTCCACGACGACGACAACCTCTGGCACATCCAGACCGACACCGGTGAACTGCACACGGCGAAGTACCTCGTCACCGCGGTGGGGTTGCTGTCGGCCACCAACCTCCCCGACCTCAAGGGCATCGACACGTTCCGAGGCGTGCACGTGCACACCGGCCAGTGGCCGGCCGACCTCGAACTGGCCGGTAAACGGGTCGGTGTGATCGGGAACGGATCCACCGGAGTCCAGGTCATCACCGCGATCGCTCCCGAGGTCGACCATCTGACCGTGTTCCAGCGCTCGGCCCAGTTCACCGTCCCCGTGGGCAACGGGCCGGTCTCTCGCGAGTACGTCGCAGACGTCAAGGAGAACTATGCGGCCATCTGGGAGCAGGTGCGCAACTCGGTTGTCGCCTTCGGCTTCGAGGAGAGCACCACCAGCTACGAGTCCGTGTCGTCGTCGGAGGCGCAGGCGATCTTCCAGCGAGCGTGGGAAAAGGGCGGCGGCTTCCGCTTCATGTTCGAGACCTTCGCCGACATTTCCACCAACGAGGTCGCGAACAAGGCTGCACAGGACTTCGTCAAGGGCAAGATCGCAGAGATCGTCGAGGACCCCGAGACGGCCCGCAAGCTGATGCCGCGGGACCTCTACGCCAAGCGGCCGCTGTGCGATAGCGGGTATTACGCAACCTTCAATCGTGACAACGTCGAACTCGTGGACGTCAAGGAGAATCCGATCGCGCAGATCACGCCCGCCGGTGTCCGGACCTCCGACGGGGTGGAGCACGAGATCGACATCCTGATCTTCGCCACCGGGTTCGATGCGGTTGACGGCAACTACAAGCGTTTCGACCTGCGAGGCCGCAATGGCCTGACGATGGCGGACCACTGGAAGGACGGACCGTCCAGCTATCTCGGGGTGGCGGTCGCGAACTTCCCGAACATGTTCATGGTGCTCGGGCCCAACGGCCCCTTCACCAACCTGCCGCCGTCGATCGAGACACAGGTGGAGTGGTCCACTGACCTGATCGAGCACGTGGAGCAGACCGGTTTCGCCGCCGTGGAGCCGACCGCCGACGCCGAGCAGGACTGGACCGCCACCTGCCGCGAGATCGCCGACGCGACGCTGTTCCCGAAGGCACAGTCGTGGATTTTCGGCGCCAACATTCCCGGCAAGAAGAACACGGTCTACTTCTACCTCGCGGGTCTGGGCGCCTACCGCAACGCGCTCTCGGAGTGCAAGGATGCTGGCTACAAGGGCTTTCAGTTCAGCTGAGCGGGCCAACCACCACTACAGGAATGAGCGACCGAGAAATGACGAACCGACTCCAAGGCAAGGTTGCGCTCATCACCGGAGCCGCGCGCGGACAAGGGGCAGCGGAGGCCCGGTTGTTTGCCGCCGAAGGTGCCTCCGTCGTCATCACCGACGTTCGTGACGACGCGCTGGTGTCCCTCGAAAAGGAACTTCTGAACGGGGGGGCGTCGGTGTCAGCCACCCGCCTCGACGTTACCGACGAGGCGGATTGGGACCACGCGGTCCAACACGCGACTGCGGTGTTCGGTGAACTGGACGTCTTGGTGAACAACGCCGGGATCCTGGACATGGCCGGCGTTGAGCAGACCTCGCTGGAGGTGTGGAAACGGGTTGTCGCGGTGAACCAGACCGGGGTTTGGCTGGGCATGAAGACCGCCATTCCTTCCATGCGCAGGGCCGGCGGGGGCTCGATCGTCAACGTCTCGTCGATCTACGGCCTGATCGGCAGCGGTGCGGCCGCGGCCTACCAGGCGACCAAGGGAGCGGTGCGCCTGCTCACCAAGACCGCCGCCGTCCAGTACGCATCCGAGGGAATTCGGGTGAACTCGATTCATCCGGGTGTGATCGACACCGGGATGGTGGACGAGGAGATCCCGGCCGAGGGCCTGCCGGCGCTGACCGCGGCCACACCGCTCGGACGGATGGGCAGACCCGAGGAAATCGCCTACGGCGCGCTCTTCCTCGCATCGGACGAGTCGTCGTTCATGACGGGCTCGGAACTCGTCATCGACGGCGGGTACACCGCCCAGTAGCAGCTACGGCCGAGCTGAGCAAAGGAGCTTGTGATGAGCGTTGCCGAGGCGAACCCAATGCATTTCTCGACCCGAACCTGAAGGCAGCGGCCGCCTTTCATCCGCACCGGCCAGAGAATGAGATCTCTGGCTAATCAGAGACCGCTGCATTCGCCGACTTCCCAACCGGCGATCTATGGACAAATTCCCAACTGTGGATAACCGCCGCCCGGGCCGATCTACGGTCGCTTGAACCCGATGTCGTCCTTGATGACGGTGGCAGGTCCGACCGGCAAGATTTCTGGGTCCGGCCCCGGGACAGGGCCTGGGCTGTCCGTCGAACGTGCTGTTCATGAAGCTGGGCACGATGACGTGGTCGACGTAGTCGGCATCGAACTGAGGCATGTACTGCGCGCGCAGTTTTGAGACAGCCTCGGGTAGACCGTCAGCCGTAACTGCAGGCTGCGGCCCCGGCGATGGGGGCGACGAAAACGCAACAGCGGTTTGTGCGGACAGTACGACGACGGCGCCTGCACCGCCTGCGATGAAACTACGGCGCCTCACACGCCGGGATTATCACGACGGTCAATTTCGCCTACGCCCTCAGGTATTACTAAGTTGGCGAGTTGGCGAATGCCAGGCGTCTGCGGCTTTCGTCAGGCCGTCCACCAGCGCCGACGTCTTCGGCGACAGGCCGGTGGAGTCGTTGGAAACGATCGAGTTGCGCGGACTCGCGCCCCGCACCCCGGACGAGAGCTCCAACTGCGCCCCGCCGAAACGGACGCGGTTTACCGGGTTGTCGGGGTGCAGGCCCCGCAACTCCCGTGGGATCGCGTCGAGGTCGGTGATGACCTGATATCCGGGCACGTCGATGTAGTGGGCCAGATGCTCGACAAGCACCCGGTTGCGGCCGCCGGCCAGGATTTGTGTGCTGCGGCCGAGCGCGTTCTGTCTGGATGCGGTAGTCCCGCTGTTGTTTTCGGGTGTGGCTGCGGGTGGGCATGGTCAGGCTTTGTGCGGTTGGGGCGGGTGGTCGGCAGGACCAGTTTGCCGGTGGGTGTTGAAACGAATGAGAGTGAGTACAACGCCTACGATCCAAGCCGGTGTGTCCGCTGCGATGCTGCAATGCTTGATGAGGACGTCGCTCCTAGGCGGGGCCGTCGCCGACTTTATCGCTCGGACACTTGTCGTAGGGATGCGTCGGCGGCGCGGACAGCCGCGGAGCGTTACGGGGCGCCGATTCGAGTGATCGAGGTCCCAAGAGTCGCTGCGTCTCAGGAGCGATCTGCAGTGAATCTCGGGCCGGATGGGCCTGTCGTGCCGATGGATACTGCAAACAGAGTTCTCGCCGACAGTGAGGCGCTGCGGACGCTGCTTGCGCGGTTGGCAGAGCAGGCTCGGCTCAAGAAACTAGATCGTGCCACTTTGACGGCTGCGCGTGACCTGTCCAATGCCGTTCATCCGCACCGTGATTGGTGAAGTGTCACCGGATGCCGCGAGGCCTGCGGATCGTGGTTCTGTGGGAACGTCGTGCGGCGGGGCTGCATCCGGTCATGCTCGCTGGGCTACGGCCTGCGGTGTGGATCGTCAGCTGGGCGAGTTCATCTTTCAGGTACTCGATGTTGGCCAGTAGCTCGTAGACCATGGTCCTGCGTGACGCGTCGATCATCTCTGACGCATCTTCATGATGAGGTAGGTGGCCGTTCTGTCGGCCGAAGTCGTCGATCACGACGTCGATGGCATCATCGAACTGGGTGGCCAGCTGTTGTGCGTCGGTGTCGGCGTGTTCCTCGATGAACTCCTCGCACTCGTCGGGGGTCCAGGACGGCGGGAACGGCAGATGCATTCGGTAAAGCTCTCGGATCGCGCCATCGAGCCGGCCGGAGAACGCGATCTCGGGCCAATCGCTGACCGCGGCAGTGGCCAAGTTCTCCAGGTCGTCATCAAGGCTCATCGCAGTCGCTCCCTCCAGGCTTGTCCTGATACTGCCTGCAGGCACTGACAGCTCGTCGAATCTGGGACCGCGGAGTGCCGTTATGCGGAGAGGTCGTCGCGGCGCTCGTCGGTGAGCGAGGTCGCTGGGTGCTCGGGAGCGGGCACTGCGGTGGGGCTGGGCCGTAGCAGCGAGGGACGCGAGGACTGCGAGGCATGATGGGCCGCTACATCTTTGTGCGGTGGATAGATGGTCCACAGCAGGACGTTGCGGTGGTTGTGCTCCGTCGTTGTCGATTGCCCATCCCAGGTTTCGCAGCGCCGGCGCGTGCCTGCTGAGCAGGCTTGTCACGTCTCGGCCGTTCTTGGGCCATTCCTTCGGCTGTCGCCGGTGATCGCCAGTCGGGGTGATGAGGGCGAGCAGGTCGGCACCGGACTGTCCGCGTAGGGGCTCATGGAGGCAGCGGCGCAGTTGTTCGATGAACGGATCGGCGGACAGGCTGTCCTCGGAGAGCTGGTCGGCGCGTGACATGTAGCGCTCAAAATCCCTGGTAGAGCCTCGCGCCATTGTTGTCGCAGCGTGGCCTCCGGTTGTCGCATATGGCGATCGATGCGTCGCAGGTCCACCAGCACCATGCGGTCCGCGAGGTCGGGGCGGACTGCACCGACGTCGATGCCGTTGACGATGACGCAGCGACGAAACTTCACGACCGCTAAGTCGCCGTCGGTGTAAAGCGCGCGTTTGACGTTGCCGTCGCCGGTGGCGGCACGGCACAGCGAGTCCGACAACCAGGGCGGGATTGCAGACAGGTTGTCCAGGGCAACAACCCAGGAGCCGGAGGCGGCATGCACCCAGGTGTCGGCGTCGCGGGGTGCCTGGCGCAGCGGAACAGGGGACGGATCGATGAGGTCGACCAACATGCGCGTTGTGGTGCTCTTGGCGCTGCCTTGCTCGGCGAACAGTGCCAACACGGGATGCGGCACATCGCACTGGATCAGCGCGGCAACAAGCACTGCCAGCAGGACGGGCCGGTCTGCAACGGCGACGTTGATGAAATCCCACAGCCGATCCAGGTCGCTATCTGGAGCAGGTAACGGCATCGCGGCGGTCAGCTTGGTACGGAGAAACCGTACCGGGGCTGTGTCGATGACCGACCATGTGCCTGCGCGGATACGAACGACCTTCCCGTCGGTGCGTCCGGTGTCGATGTAGCTAGTTCCTTGGTGGTCAGCGATACGGAGGTACAGCTTCTCGGGTGTCTGGCTGGCGGCAAGGCCTTCGAGGATCAGGGTGGCGTCGGTGAGAGCTTGGCCGCCGGCGACGGTGCCTGTCTCAGCGAAGTAGCGGGAGGCGAGTTCGGCGCGTAGACCGGCCTTTCCGGCACGTAGCAACATCGACAGATGAGGGCGAGTTCGGTCTGCGCCGAAGGGCTCTCCGTCCTCGGAGACACCAAGGACGTACCGTTCTTGGGCCATGCCAACCAGACGAGCTGCGACTGACTTCTTGTCGGCTACTGCGTTGGTGCTCATTGCTTTTCCTGCCTGTGCCGCTTCTGCAGGCCGGTCTGGCGGGTTATTCTCATGGCCAGAAAGGCACACTGCTTGTCAGGGAATACTGTTGCGCCGCAGGCGCATCGCATCCTGTAGATTCTCAAACTTAACTGCACTTTCTCACGTACGGCTGCACCAAGCCTGCACTTGTGCAGCGAAGATTAGACACCCGTCGCTGGTGGCAGAATGCTGTCGCGAGGTGAATGCACCGGGCACACCGGAGGGGACTTCCCTAGTCCCGTACTGCGCGGCGAATGCGTCTGACACCGCAAGGCATGGATTTGGGTATCGCATTACGTACCAACGCATCCCCAGCAGGGTGTTTGGGACAGAATTTCAGTTATCCTTCGGCGACGTGGCCTAGATTCGGTGGATGGTCGACCGTTTTCCGGAGCAGGTTGCCGAGACAATCGGTCTGTTTGAGTTAGTGCCGCGTTCTTCCTCGGATGGTGAAGCCGAGAAAATTGATGTGCCGCGTCGCACCGGTGTCTTGCGTCTCAAAGACAACAGGGTCCAACTCGAAGTGAGTCCCGGCTTCAATCCGATGGTGTCCTGGACTCAGCGGGGGGCGGGTTCGTGGGCCGGTAGGCCGCCGGACGAACGCATTACCGACGATGGCGTTGTTATCGGAGCGATCGCCCGTCAGCCGGGGGAGGTGTCGCTGTGGGGCGTGCGCAGTGTGGACCGCCAGGTGTTGGGATTTCCATCACCGGAGCAGGAGGAACAGCGCAGCCGTGAGGTGCTGGCGGTGGACTGGTGCCTTGTCGGAGCACTCCTCCCGCAGGACGAAACTGATTTCGGTGCAGTAGAACTCGATCTGACCGGGCTCCATGCGTTCGCCGACATGCCGAGTGTCTATACCCAGTTCACCGAGCGCGGCATGGTGCCGATGACGTTTGTGTATGACCCGCCGGATGCCGCGACCGGAACGACTTCGACACCGATACCGGGAGAGGTGAGGTTCGATCCTCGGGCGAAGTTGCCGATGCTCGGCGGTCCGGACATCAGCGTCACCACGCATACCGTTCTGAAGGTCAAGTTTGACGGCGCCGTACAGCTACCGGTGGTGGTGGCCGACATCGCGATCCCGATCATGAGCCTATTGACGATCCTGTACGGCTCAAAGTGTCGGGTGCGTCGATTGAACGTGTCGACGCCGACTGGAGAGTCGGCAGATGTGTACGGGTACCTCGTCGATCAGGACGCGGCTCGCGACGCCACCGGGAGTCTTCTGACCACCCTGGGGAGGGTCGGTGGTGCCGACTTCATCGGTCGCTGGCTCGAGTTGGCGAAGCGCACCTCTCCGGTCCCACAGATCTTGGCCGCTGCCTATTCCGGGGAGTTCGCCACGGTCGAGGTGGAGGCGCTCTATATGTACACGGCCGCGGAGACCCTGCACCGCCGACTGAACCCGGATGAGCGGCGGTGGAGCGCTGAGACTGTGGACGCGGGATTATCTGGGTTGGCGCAGGCCACACTGCCAGATGAAGTCCAGGAAGCGCTGCGTCAGGCGCTGCGCCAGTATCTCTTCGAGCCGTCGTTCCCGACGCGAATCCAGGCGCTGGCCGATCGAGTGGGCGAAAGGCTACCCGGCTGCGTCGGGCAGGTGAACAAGTGGAAGCAGGCAGTGACCGAACTGCGAAATGCGCTGGCGCATGGCTTACCACCAGGCGGAAACGACATCGACCTCGCGAAGATGCACGCCATATCGAGATCGCTGCGCTGGGTTCTGACCCTGTACTTGCTACTGGAAGCGGGTGCCCCCGCCGAGCAACTCGCGGAGTCGACCCGAGCTAACCAGCGGTATGAGCGCGACTGGCGGAACTGGCACCGAGAGTGGCCGAAGGTCTTCGTAAATCCGGAATGACGGCCGTCCCGCTCCGCGGGCAGGTTGGTAGGAAATGAAGCATTCTCTGAGACAACCGCAGGTGCAGCTGGCGTGAGACAAATGCAGTCACCCGACGCCAGCGCCCCGGCCGTATGCAGGCGAGCCGTGAGAACCTACACATCCGCATATCTTCTACGTCCGCGTCCGCTTGCTCATCTCATGCCTGCGGGTGCACCCCGTTAGGAGTGTGAGGACCACCAGGTGTAGAGCGCGTTCATGTCGGCGTTGTCGGATTGGGTGCGTGCCAGCACCAGCTTGGCGTCGTTGGTCCAGGCCACCATGGGGCGTCCGTCGGCGATTCCGCAGAACACCGTTCCCGCGGTGACGCTGGGAGTGGCCAGGTGGCGCCATGGTCCGGGAGTTCACTCGCCCATTAGACAGTTGTCGACACAACCGTCATGGTTGTCCAAAATGTCGGGCAAAACAGTGAGGCGTCGACCAGGACGTACCAATCTTCCGGCCCCGTCTGGCCGATGTCGCCCGGGCCCGCTCACCGAGGGGCATAAGGCCTTCGACCGCAGCGTCCTGATCACAGTCGGGCCGACGAGAGGGGCTAGGTCGGCGCGGTCGCCGTCCATGCCGTCTAGTTATCTGCTTTACCGCCTCCGCGGTGTTGGGCTCGACCTAAGGACGATGCTGTCGACGTTCGCGGCTGCAAGGCGGCGGGCTGGTCCACTCACGAAATGTCCAGCCGAAATTCGTTGTCGTAACAGCGGATCAGGCTAGGCCGGCCGCAACTGCCGCGATCCGTACAATCCCCTCGGGAAACAGTTCGGGATTGCGGCCGGAGTAATTGAGCCTGATGTAGGTGGCCGGCGGTTCAGTCGGGAAATACTCGCGGCCCGGGCCGATGCTGACACCGGCCTCTTCGCATCGGCTGGCGAGCAGGTAGGTGTCGATGTCGCGGGGCAGACGAATCCACAGATTCAGTCCGCCGGCGGGAACGACGTCGATTGCGAACTGCGGCGCATGTTGCCCTATGGCGTCGAGCAGGAGATCGCGGCGCCAGCCGAGCTCTGTTCTGAGCCGCCCGAGGTGAGTCTTCCAGCCAGGTTGGGTTACCACGTCGTAGGCCACGGCTTGAAGAGCTCCGCTGACGTACATCGACTGCGATTGTGACTCCGCGAGGATCCTGTCGAAAGCGGGACCCCGCGCTGTGATCGCGGCGATCCGCACCGACGGGCTCACGCTCTTGGTTAGCGAGCGGATGTATACGACGTGTCCGCCCCGATCGAGGGCGGCGAGAGGAACGGAGGCGGCGCTTATCCCGAAATCGTGAGCCCAGTCGTCTTCGATGACGAATGCTCTTTGCTGCTTGGCCAATTCGAGTGCTCGGCGGCGAACGTCGGTAGACCAGACCGCCCCGGTAGGGTTGGCGAAATTTGGCTGGGCGTAGAACGCGCGTGCGCCGTAATGCTTAAAGGCTCGCTCCAATTCGTCCGGGTCGGGGCCCTCTCGTCCAGAGGGAACAGGCACCAGGCGAACCCCTGCCTGACGGGCCGCAACGAGTGCTCCCCAATAGGTCGGCGATTCCACGAGGAGCGGCTGATCCGGGCCTACGAGCGCACGGAACACGGCGCTGAGCCCGCTCTGACTACCGGGAACGACAACGACATCGTCGAGGGTAGGGGGTTGCAGTTCAGGGGGAGTGTGGGTGGCTAGCTGGGAGGCGAACCACGACCGCAGTTCGGGGAGCCCGGCTGCCGGTGGACGAGTCGCAATGTGGTCGCGGACCACCCGCTTGAACGCCGCCCGCACTAGAGAAAGGGGTAGCAGTTGCTCTTCCGGGTAACCTGCATGAAAGGCGATGACCTCCGGCCCCACCGCACGCAGCGACGAAGAAAGCGAGGCGGCTGCTAGCGTTTGCGGTCCCAAGGCCCCGGTCTGCCAACTGTAGTCGACGGCCAACACGCCTGGGCGTTTGAGAACGAATGCACCTGTCCCAGGCCGTGTTTCGATCAAACCGCTCGCGACTAGGGACTGCATGACTTTCTGTACCGTGACTGGACTTGCGCGGTATGTGTCAACCAAGCTCCTAGTCGATGGCAGCCTAGTTCCTGGCAATGCGCTGTTGATTAATTTCTCAAGGTCGTGACGTATTCGTCCCGTGCTACCGTCGTTCATGATGGAACATGATAGCGCTATCATTCAAAAACGGCTACCGCTACAGTCCGGTGTCGGATGGGGCTTGCTCGGCGTGATGGGCTTCTCGCTTACCGTCCCACTGACACGCGTCGCCGTTGACGGCGGGCACCTGCCGGCCCTGTTCGTCGGCGCTGGGCGGGCGGTCATCGCGGGCCTGCTGGCCTTGCTGGCACTGAGCCTGACGCGTCAGCAGATGCCCACGGCACGGCAGTGGATCCGACTCGCGATCGTGGCAGGTGGCATTGTGGTCGGGTTTCCCCTGCTGACCTCCTTTGCGTTGACCACGACCGAAGCAAGCCACGGTGCCGTCATCATCGCCGTCCTACCCGCAGCGACAGCCATCGCTGTGGTGCTGCGCACCCACGAACCCGTCACCAAGATCTTTTGGACCTCGGCGTCGTTGGGTGCCGCAGCGGCAATCACCTTCGCCTACATCAGCGGAGGGGGTATCGGAGGCTTTGGCTGGCCGGACTTACTCCTGTTCGGCGCCGTCGTCGCGGCCGCCATTGGGTACGCAGAAGGTGGACTGCTCGCACGCGAGCTGGGCGCCTGGCAAACCACATGCTGGGCCCTGGTCCTTGCACTGCCGGTGATGACCATGTTGACCGGTTTCACCATTAGGGCTGGCCTGCCCGACGGTGACCTGAAACACTGGAGCGCCTTTGCCTACCTCGCGTTGATCAGCATGTTCCTCGCGTTCTTTGCTTGGTACCGAGGCCTGGCCCTCGGGCCGATGTCGACCGTCAGCCAGATTCAGCTTGTCCAGCCCGTTTTGAGCATCTGTTGGGCTGCACTGCTTCTCGGAGAGCACATCACCCCGGCGACCGCGCTGGGCGGGCTCGCGGTGATCGCCTGCGCCACCCTGGCAGTCCGTGTACGAAACACTGCTCGACCATCCACGACGACCGATGCCCGGGCATCGGCGCACAGCTCCTAGACCCGCCAAACCCGACCGGTGCACGTCACCCGAAGAGATTCAGCAGGTCCAAGCTCCTCCTCGAGGCGTTCGCTCCGTATCGCATTCAGAGAGAAGATCCCGCAATGTCGACAGCCCGCAACGCCACCTCGCCAATCATTCAGGCCGCCGCAGCGCTCCTTGAAGATGGTTGGCGCAGAGACGCATTCGACGATATCGCCGAACGACTCATCGATCCCCAATTCCCGTGCATCTTTTCACGCAACGCGTTCAAGAAGGGCCTCATACGCTTTCTATTCATCGAAACCATCGACGAACTATGCGTTTCCCGCTTAGCACAGGGACTGAGTGACTACGTGCACGAAGCCCGGCAGTGGGACGGCGGGCTCGATACCGCTTACCCCCTGGTCGTGATCCTTGGCGCGGTACCCGCAGCGACCGCGACCGCCGTCGACCATCACCACACGGCGTGGTCCATCTTGTCTCGCCTGACCGCCTACGACACCGAACCATGGCCGTCATCCCTTCCTCTGGACCCCGAATCGCCGGGCTGGTCAATGTGCTTCGCGGGTATGCCGCTGTTCTGCAACATCAGCAGCCCAGCACACAGTCTGCGGAAAAGCCGCAATCTGGGGCGTTACCTGACGATCGTGATCAACCCGCGGGAGCGTTTCGATCAGTTCGCTGGCGACACCGTCAGCGGCAGAAACACTCGCAGGCGCATCCGGACCCGCGTCGCCAGCTATGACCTGCTCCCTCCGTCGCCAGCGCTCGCCACCTACGGGTCTGGCCAACTCGAGTGGAAGCAGTACGGACTTCACGAGGACAATCTCGTCGAACCCGATCTCAGCGGCTGCCCCTTTCAATTCTGGGGCCACGCCACCCGCACCATCGACAGTTGCCCCGCAGGCTGAAACCCCGCCAGGACGCGACCGCACATCACCAAATAGGAAGGCCATCAATGAAACTCAAGATTATATGCAGCAACGCACGAGTCGGCGATCGCGCTGCCGGCCTCGTCGACGGTGCCCGCCTCACCGCGCGCGAATTGCAGCGCCGAACCGGCCTTGCCCCCCTCTACGTAGGCGTCGGCAGTACTGAGCCCGTTGACGACAACTGGCCCCAGGCGCTCGAGGAAGCCCGCACGACGTTGACGGCGATGCAACAAGCCACCCACGACGCGCTCAGTACGCCCGGTCTGAGCCTCTTCACCAACAACACGTGCTCGATAAGCATCGCCACCCTTCCCGTCGCCGCACAACGCCTACCCGACCTCAAAGTGCTGTGGATTGACGCCCATGGCGACTACAACAACCCTGACAGCACTCAAACCGGCTACCTGGGCGGCATGGCGCTGGCAGCAGCAACCGGATCATGGGATTCCGGGTACGGGTCCGGGGTCAAGCCGACCAATGTCGCGCTAGTCGGCGCACGCGACATCGACGAGACCGAGCGCCGGCTCATCGACACCGACGGGGTGAGCGTCATCGCCCCGCAGACTGTGTCGCCGACGGCACTGCGTGACTTCGTCGGAGACGACCCCGTGTGGCTTCACATCGACTGGGACGTGCTCGAACCGGGCAACATTCCCGCCGATTACGAAGTCCCCAATGGATTGATGCCACAACAAGTCTCCGACATCCTGGCCGCGCTCACCGACGCACGGATCATTGCGGTCGAGCTCGCCGAGTTTCAGGCCTCACCAACCGACAATGCAGTCAACCGCCGGGCGCTGGACTGCCTCCTGGACACGATCTCCCCACTGATCGATGACTAGTACCGATATCCATCCACACCGACGGACCGACGATTCTTCATACGCCCTGCCGTTCTGGAAATTGTCTGCGCTGGGCAACGACTTCGCCGTGGTTGACCTGCGCTCTGGCGGCGGCCGCCTAAGCGCCGATACATTGGCGTCGTTGGGCGATCGACATCACGGCGTGGGATGCGATTTGATACTGACCTTGCAGCCGCCACTTCCCGGCGCGGACGCGCGATTCGCCATTTGGACACCCGACGGCCGGTCTTCGGACCAGTGCGGAAATGGGTTGCGCTGTGTTGCACACCTTCTCACGACGATTGACCCGGCGCCGATGCGCAGGCACCTCATGTACATCGATAGCCCCAGCCGAAGGCATGAGGTCATCGCCGAGACGGCAAACATCTACCGCACGGCGATGGGGCCCCCGTCCTTCGCCGATATCCGGTTGACAACACCACCCACATCAGCGGACGCCGACCGAGACTCACGCCCGGGCGAGCCCCGCGCGCTCATGGTGGATCTGTTCGAATGCGGGGCGTTGCGGTGCACACCCGTGTCGGTCGGCAATCCCCACCTGGTGACCTTCGTCGAGTCCGTCGCAGACTGGGACCGCTTCCCCCTTCAAACCGTCGCCCGTGCCGTGCAGTCCGGAGGCATCTTCCCCGAAGACACCAACGTCACAGTCGCCTACGCCGCCGAACCAACGCACATAATCCAACGCACGTACGAGTTCGGCGCTGGCGAAACGAACTCCTGTGCATCGGCGGCGTGCGCGACCACAGCGATTCACATTGCGTCACTGCGCCAATCCAAGACCGTCGCACTGACCATCGAACAGCCCGGCGGCCAACTCGCCGCGATGTGGTCAGGGCTGCTCACGGACGACATACACATCACCGGCCCCGCCACGCTGGTCTACGAAGGAAGGCTGATCACCAGATGACACTGCACAACAATATATTGGACCTAATCGGGCGCACACCGATCGTTCGGCTCAATGCGCTCAACCCACCCACCTCAGACGTCTACCTCAAACTCGAATCGTTCAACCCAGGCGGCTCAGTAAAGGACCGGCTCGCCCTCGCCGTCGTGCTCGACGCGGAGAAACGCGGCCTCATCACTCCAGGGGACACCCTCGTAGAGTGCACATCCGGCAACGTCGGGATCGCATTCGCAATGGTCGCAGCCGCACGTGGCTACAACTTCGTCGCCGTCATGGGTGACACCTACTCAGTTGAACGCCGAAAGCTCATCCGCGCCTACGGCGGCAAGGTCATCCTCTTCCCCGGCCATCTCGGAACCCAGGGCGGCAACGAGATCGCCGACGACTTGGCCCAAAAGTACGGCTGGTTCCGCACCAACCAATTCACCAACACCGCCAACCCCGCCTATCACCGGGAAACCACCGCATCTGAGATCCTGGCGGATTTTGCCGGGAGACGCCTCGACTACTTCGTCACCGGGTTCGGCACCAGCGGCACCATCAGCGGCGTAGGACGAATGCTTCGCACGGCGCGGCCAGACGTACGCATCGTCGCTGCTGAGCCGGAGAACGCAGCAGTGGTCTCCGGCCGCCCCTGGAGCGTCCACAAAATCCAGGGCTGGGCGCCGAATTTCGTACCCCCGCTGCTCGAACACGACGTCATCGACGAGCTCGTCACCGTCTCGGAGGTCGAGGGCCGCGACACCGCCCGCGAACTCGCCCGCCAAGAAGGCATCTTCGTCGGCATTTCAGCCGGCGCCACCGCGGCAGTGGCCCTGCGTGTAGCCCGTCAGTCCCCACCTGGCACAACCATTCTCGCGATCGCACCCGACACCGGCGAACGGTACCTTTCGACGTTCCTCATGGAGGGACTGCCCGAAGAATCCGACGACGAATGGCTTGCCACCCAGGAGCCGCTACTGCATGAGCTGAAATCGTGACCGCCACGATAGACCTGTTGCGCAACAAGGGAACTTGCGACCTGGGACCCACATTGCCGCTGCACCGGGGCGGACGGCTCACCGACGCGGTCCTGGTCTACGAGTCATGGGGGACGCCGGCCACCGACGGCAGCAACATCGTCGTCGTGCTCACCGGCCTGTCCACGGGGGCGCACGCCAGCTCCAGCGCGGCCGACCCCACCCCAGGCTGGTGGGAACCCATGATCGGCCCCGAGCGGGCAATCGATACCTCACGTTGGTATGTGCTGTGCTTCAACTACCTCGGCAGTTGCCGCGGGTCGACCGGCCCCACCAGTACCGACCCCGGCGATGGCCGACCGTACGCGGGACGATTTCCCGTCATCTCAGTCGAAGACATCGCCGACGCGATTTTCTTAGGGCTTCGCAATCTCGGTATCGAGACGATCAACACCCTCGTTGGCACGTCGATGGGAGGCATGGTCGCCCTGTCGCTATTGGCCCGCCACCCGGGATTGGCGCGACGCCACGTGAACATTTCCGGCGCAGCACATTCCTTGCCTCACGCGCTCGCGCTGCGCTCGACCCAACGCAGCCTGGTCCGCTCAGACCCAAAGTACAACAACGGTTTCTATACCGAAGAGCGGTTCCCCTACGTTGGGATGAAGAACGCACGCAAGGTAGCGCTCATGTGGTACCGATCCCCCGCGGAATGGGAACGGCGATTCGCTCGCAATCGACTTGACTCCAGCTGCGACTCCACGCGGGGCGGGCCGCTGACCTTCGAGGTCGAAGGCTATATCGAACACGTAGCCAGCAGATTTGCCCGAACCTTCGACGCCAACTCGTTTCTGGCCCTTTCACACGCACTCGACCAATTCGACCTCACCGAGCACTCTCGCAGCAGCGTCGAGACGACGCTGTCCGACCTCGTCATCCCGGACGGAGCGCTGGTCGTCGGCACATCGAGTGACATGCTGTTCCCGCTGCATCAGCAACGCCAGATCTTGCACGGACTACGTGGGGCCGGCGTGCACACACAGTTCCACGAACTCCAATCGGATTTAGGTCACGACGCCTTTCTCGTCGAGAACGACCGACTCGGCACCGTCCTGTCGGAATACCTGCGGCAATAGCCGCCACCGTCAAGTCCCAGCTTGTTAGGAAGTAACAAACGCCATGGCAACCTGCGCAGTTACCGGATCAACCCGTGGCATCGGCTTCGCGACCGCCGAACGCCTAGTCACTGACGGACATACCGTGATCATGACTGGCCGCCACATCGACGACGCCGCTGCTGCTTGTAAACGAATTCCCCGCCGGCGCGCCGGGGAGGCGATACCAGCACAACTCGACATAGCTGAGCCCGACAGTGTCAAAGCGTTCAGTGAGCGTGTGGAACGCGAGTTTGGCGTTCTAGACGTACTCGTCAATAACGCCGCACAGCGGATCGAGCCGTACGGGACGGCACCATCAGATCAGTCCCTTGATCTTTGGACTCAAACGTTTCGCGTCAACCTTTTCGGCACCGTGGACCTGACCAAGGCAATGTTGCCTCTGCTGACGTGCGCGGACGCGCCGCGGATCGTGAACGTGTCAAGCCTGCTGGGGTCGCTGACAACTCAGTCAGACAATTCCTCCTATACGTACACGAATAGCTTCAAATCGCTACCCGCGTACAGCGCCTCGAAGACCGCGCTCAACTCCTGGACCGTACACCTGGCCTATCAGTTCCGGGATTCATGTCTGAAAGTCAATTCCGCTCATCCTGGCTATTCGAAAACCGATATGAACGACGGGGACGGCGACTTCACCGCCCACGAAGGTTCATACACCCCGTATCGGCTCGCGACGCTCGGTCCAGACGGCCCTACTGGCGGTTTCTTTCACCACGGAGACGTGGTGCCGTGGTGAGCGCCGCAGAGCGGTGCGAAAACGCTCGCCTTAGGAAGGGTAGTGCCGCGCCATGATTGCACTAGTTTCGGATAGCGACAGTCGCGCAAACGATTTCGATATGGATACCCTGATCGAGTCACTTCATGACCAGGGTCTGGCCTGCCGAGTCGTGTATTGGGATGACCCGAACGTCGACTGGACCGCCTTCACCCTCATCGTGCTGCGGTCTCCGTGGAGTTACGTGCACCGGCGTGGCGCTTTCAGCACATGGTTGAAATCGCAGGAAGTCCGCGACCGAGTGCACAACCCACCAGAACCCGCTCTATGGTCACTGGATAAGCGCTACCTACTCGATCTCGAACAAGCTGGCATCGGCATCGTACCGACCGTGATCGTGCCCGATCGAATTACACACCACGGTCTCCGTTCCTTGATCGACTCGACGACCTTCGAGGCGGACTTGGTGCTCAAACCATCCGTCGGTGCCAGCTCGTCGCACGTCCGCCGCTTCGCCGCTACCCAGACAGCCGAACTGCTAGAGCACCATCGACGACTCCAAAAGACAGACGGGGTTACGCTGCTGCAGGGTTACCTACCTTCTGTCGATACCCACGGAGAAGTCGATCTCGTGTTTTTCGATGGCCAGTTTAGCCACGCGATACGGAAGGCATCACTTCTTCACGCCGACGGACGGGTGGACGAACCGACGATGGACAAGCGAGCGACGGTCGCACCATCGAACTCTGAAATCGACACTGCAGCAGCGGCCTTCGATCTTGTCGAGCGGCGTTTCAGCCTAGATGCACCGCTGCTCTACGGCCGGGTGGACCTCCTCCGAACCGACGACCCAAATCACCCGTTGGTCCTCGAAATGGAAATTTGCGAGCCCTCGCTTAGTTTGGGGTTCTCGACGTCAGGCGGAAAACGGTTTGCAGCGTGCATCGCAGAACGTCTGTGACACGTCAGGGCAGCGTCGTAGATCAGGTCCGGCGGGGCAACGACGGCTGGCCGGTCGGCGCCGGCACGGCAGTGCACTTCCCATGGGCGTGAACGTTCCCGGCGCTTGGCTGTTGGCCGTCGCTGAGAATGCAGACGATGCCGTCGCGGTGGTTGCGGATGCTGCAGATGTGAGGAAGGCCCCATTCGCCGTGGCGGATGGGGCCTTCGTCGGTGTGGTGACGGCGTCCTCTGCATGGTGACGTCGCACGATCGGTGATTCAGTCGTGGCCGGTTTCGGTGACGGCTATGCGGGCGGATTTCTCGTCGACGATCGAGGTCTTCGCGGCGAACGCTGCGGTCAGCGCGTGCACCGCTAGGTTGTTCACCGCTCGTGGATATCCGCGGGCGGCGTTGTGGATCAACGTGACTGCATCATCGGAGAACAATGGATCGGCCCGTCCGGCAATCTTGCAGTGGTGGCTGATGTAGTCCGCGGTATCGGTGGGTTCCATGCCGGTCAGCGAATACCGGACCGCGATCCGTTGATCGAGCGCTGCGAGCACTCCGAGGCGCAGGCGATGCCGCAGGGTTGGTTGCCCGACCAGCAGCGCGGCGAACGGCGCCCCGGAATCCATGTCGTGATTGGTGAGCATCCTGATCGCTTCCATCTGCGCGTTGTCGAGCAGGTGAGCTTCGTCGATATTACCGACCGCGATTAAACCTGTACACGCCGTTCGTCTTACGTGACTTTGGCCTCGTCGCGTGGTTATTTACCAACCGGATTCGCAATGTCGGTCACGTTCGGATCGGGAGGCAGGGTATGGCGCGGCGAGTGTTGCTCGGCGAGATGCGAGTGCAGCGGATCGACCGCGACAGTGGGCGGCGGTCGTGGACGATCGTGTGCCCGGACGGCAACGAGTATTCGGAGGCGGACCGCTTCTTGCGCGAGCACGACGGGTCGGGCACCCAGCGCACCTACGCCTATCTGCTGGTGGATCACCTGCGCTGGCTGGACCGCGAGTGCCTCGCGCTCGACCGGGTCGGGCTGCGGGATCTGCAGCGCTACATGGGTCTGCTGGGCGCCGAGGTGCGGATGCCGCTCGGTGCGCCGTGGCGGGAAGGGAAACGCCCGTACGGGCCTGCGGCACTGTCCATTACGGCCTCCTGCTTGAAGGGCTTCTACGCACACCAAGCGGCCCTGGGTGTGAACGCGGAGCTCGGCAAGGCGCTTGATAGCGCCCGGTTACCGTCGCGGGCCGACCGTCGCCGCCGGTTCCTCGGCCACACCACGACGACGCTGGGGGCGAACCCGCTGGCGCCGCACGGCCCACGGCGGCGGCATCCGAAGATGCTGCCCGACGGCGCGCGTGACACGCTGCTCACCACGGTGACGTCAGCGCGGGATCGCCTCGCCGTGACCTGGCTGAGTGACGCAGGCCTGCGGATCGGCGAATTGTGCGGGCTGCACCTGGTCGACCTGCACCTACGCGACGACGCGAATTGCGGGCAGTGCCGCACCCCGCACCTGCATGTCTGCCACCGCCCGGACAACCTGAACCGCGCCGAGGCGAAGACCAAACACCCCTGGCGGGTCGATGACGACACCGTGACGGGTGGGCTCGTCAAACGGGTCAGCCCGGCGATGATCCACACCTACTTCGACTACATCACCACCGAATACCCCTGCGGCGAAACTGATCACGGGATGCTGCTGGTGCAGCTGCACGGCGATCGGGCGGGCCAGCCGTGGGCGCCGGTGGCGGCGCGGCGGATGCTCGCCCGTGCCGGGCAGCGCGCCGGGCTCGGATTGGTGCGTCCGCACGCGTTTCGGCATTCGTTCACCTCGGCGGTGCTCGACGCGGCCGGCGGCAACACGGTGATCGCGCGTGACGCGGGCGGCTGGGCGTCGGCGACGATGGTCGACGAGGTCTACGGCCACGTCGACGTGCACGACCCGACTTTCGACGCCGCGTTGCGCACGGTGTGGGGTGAGCAGCGGTGACGATCGTGCATGTGGAACTGCTGCAGTCGTGTTCGTCTCGGCCAGATCGGGAAGGCCGGGACCGGCTGGAAATCCTGACCGCGTTGATCGACGGGCCGTCGTTTGATGCAATGTTCCGGCCGGACGTGATCGACGTCCCGCCGGAGCATCCGATCTACCGGTGGGTCTGCATTGTCGAGGGGTGCCAGCGGCCGGGCTCGGGTAGCGGGGATCTGTGCGGGGAGCACGAGGTTCAGTGGAGCCGGGAGCGGGTCCGCGGCGTCGGCAAGGCCGCGTTCCTGTCCGCCGCAACGGGTTTACCGCGGTACGTGCGGGTCGAGGACACCCCGTGCCGGATCTGCCCGGGCCGGCCGATCGCGCAGTCGGAGCTGCTGTTGTGTCGCTCGCACCAGATGCGCTGGTTCCGCTACCAGCAGTCGGTCGGCGAGGCCGCCCAGTTCGACGAATGGCTGAACAGTCAGAGCCCGCTGCCCGGATACGGGACCTGTGTGGTGGCGGTGTGTCTGAGCCGCGCGCACGCCCCGCTGGGATTGTGCGCGCGCCACGACGCCCGCTACGCGCGTGACGGGCGCCCGGGCGGGGCGATGCTGCCGGTGCGGTGGTGGAATCGCTACGAGCGGCTCGGCGAGCCGGTGCCGATCGACTACGCCGACGAGCAGACGTTTCGCCGCTGGTGCGCCACCACCTCGGCGCCACCGGGGGGCGGCCGGATCAATCTACTCGGGCTGCGGCCGCTGGTGGCCGCGGAGATCAAGTGGGGACTGTTCGTCCACGCTCGCCGCGCCCGGCCGCAACGCTGGCAGCTCGGGTGGCTCCGTTCGCTGGTGACCACCTGCCGCGACCTGGAGCTCGACTCGCTGGTCGGCGTGCCGCCCGACATCAGCGGCTGCCCGCAGATGGCCGGCGCGATCGCCAAGGAGATCCAACGCGAGCTGCGGCTGGTCTACTACACGCCCGCCGATACCCGTGACGCCGGATTCATCGAGACCGACCACTTCGGGATCCGGTTTCCGCACCGGGGCAGCCATTTCGACCTCACCGGCATCCCACAACGCTGGCTGCGGGATCTGCTCTGGGATCACCTGACCGGGCTGCTGGCGTCGCCGCGGCCGCCCCGCACCGGCGGCGTATTCGACGCAACCCGCAGGGCCGCAACGGAACTGGGCGTCTTCCTGGCCATCGATGCGCCCGAGGGCGGGCACGACCCGCGCCTGCTCGACGGCGAGCACCTGCGCCGGTTCGTCGCCGACCAACGTCACCGCGAACGCGACGGCCTGCCGTCGCTGGCGATGAAACGCCCCGACGGGTCGGCCAGCCTCGTCACCACGACCACCCGGTCGCTGGTGTTCAACGCGGTCCGCAAGCTGCTGCGCGACGCATCCGACGACGGGGCCGCCGACCGGATCGGCCTGAGTCGGGAGTTCGTCGTCGCCGCCCCCGCCGCGGGCAAGACAACCGGCCAAACCCCGCGCCGCCCGTTCACCGACGAGGTCGCCCGGGCGCTGGCCGACCCGGACAATCTCGCGCGTCTGGCCGCCGAGCACGACCCGCTCGATCGTGGACTGCGCGACATGTGGGAAGCCACCGTGCTCACCGGCCGCCGCATCGGCGAGGTGATCGGTGCCCGGTGGGACTGCCTGGGCCGATACGGCGGGCTGCCGATGTTCTGGCACGACCAAACCAAGGTCGGCAACTACGACGCCGCCATCCGGATCCCCGAACGCCTCTATGAGCGGCTGGCCGAACGCCAACACAAGACCATGGACGCATTCGTCGCCGCTCACGGGCGCCGCCCCACCGACGCCCAACGCGCGGCGATGGCGCTGTTTCCGACCACCCGACTCAACCCCGACGCCAGCATGCCGATCAGCCATCAATGGTTTCACCGTCGGTTCAAGGCCTGGGTGGACTCACTGGACCTCGGCCGATGGGTGGCCCATCAGGCCCGCCACACCCTGGCCACCAACCTGCTGCGCGCCGGCGCCAGCCTCACCCATATCCGCACCTACCTCGGCCAGGTCAGTGATCGGATGGCCGAACACTATGTGCACCTGTCCAATTCGGACCTCGAACAGGTCCTGCAGCAGGTGTGGGTCGCCGGGCCCGGGGCGACCACCCCGGGCGAGCTGCTCACCAGCGAGCTCACCCCGATGACCCGCGAGCAGGCCCAGGCGCTGGCGATCGACCTGTCGCGGCGCTCCACCCCCGCCGAGGGCGGGTTTTGCACCTTCCAGCCGGTCGTCGACGGCGGCGCTTGCCCGTGGAACCTCGACTGCCACACCTGCGATCGGTTCGTGCTCTCCGGCGCGGATCTGCTGTACTGGCGGCGCAAACGCGAACAATGGCGCCAACTCGCCGAGGGCGCCCCCGACGACGCCACCGCCGACTACCTCAACCGCTACTTCCAACCCACCGCCCGCGCCATCGACGGACTGCAGAAAGCCCTGGCCGGGCTCGGGCTGCTCGACCAAGCCCTCGCCCTGGACCTGCGCAAACCCCAGGACTACTTCCACCGCGTCTGGTCGACAGCCTTCCGCGCCAGCGACCTCACCGAAGCCGACACCAGACGGAACACCAACGACACCAACGACATTGACGACGGGAAGACCTGCGCGTGACCACAACGACCGACCCACCCCAGCCACGCACCGCCGCAGCACTTGCCGCCCGCCGCCGCGATACCCAAGCCGCGCTCGACCGCGTACACGAGGCGATCACTCGACTCCAGCGGGACAAGACACCGGTCACCGTTGCCGCGGTCGCGCGTCGCGCCGACGTGTCCCGGACCTTCCTCTACACCAACCCTGACGCGAAAACCGCTGTCGCCAAAGCCATCCGGCAGACCACCGACCAACGAAACCGCCTCCAAGACAAGCAGGACAACGCCGGTGCGGCGAGCTGGCGCGAACGTGCGCTCAACGCCGAGCACGCGCTCAAGACAACGGGCCAGGAGATCACGACCCAGCGGACACGGATCGGCGAGCTGCTCGGCCGCATCCGCGACCTGGAAGCCGAATGGACCCAGGACGCGATCCAGCGCATCACCACCGAGAACACCACACTCAAGCAGCGTGTCCGCCAGCTCACCGCCGACAACCGCACCCTCGACGAACGCCTCAACGCCGCCCGCTCCAACCTGCGCTTCCAAGACCGGCGAATCGCCGACCTCGAAGCCCGGCTTGCCGACCCCAACGCCACACGCTGATCAGCCCGACAGACACCCCTCCCCGCTCCGCAACACCACCGCGTGTCGCAACGCCACGACAACGTCGCGAACATGTAATCGACGCATAAGCACAGCTCAGAGGCATAATCTGGGCGGCTGCGGTCGGAAAAATCGA
>WOYS01000013.1:60545-76594 GCA_011620645.1 Mycobacterium sp. | reverse complement strand
GTGTCCAGCCCTGGGGGCCGGTGCGGAAAGTCTTGACGAGGTGGTGTTCACGGCACAGCGGTGCAAGGTTGGTGACAAGTCGCTAATCTAACCGCCGTGTTGGATTGGGCGAGGAATCAAGTGGCTGCGGTCTACTCACGTTCACCGCCGTCGGGGTTCAGCGCCATCGGGCTTGGGAGAGGATCCGCTCCCAAGCCTGCGTATTTTTCATATTGTTCAAGGCGGCGGGCCCGAAACTATCTGCGGCCGCGATTTCGGCTCTGGCGGCATCGGCGTTGCCAGCGGCTGCATGATATGCGGCCGATAGCACATGATGGAACCACCGCAGCTCAGCGCCACAGGGAATTTGGGCGATTCGGTCATTTGATTGCCGGACTACTTTCCATAGAACATACCGAAATTTCCTGCGTCCCAACTGCTGAGCAACAGCTAGGCCTACGTTCTGTAGACGGTCGATGGCGTCACTGGCGTAGACGTTTAGTGGTCGTGCGACCGAATCGAATTCGCGCAGGCCTTTTATCACTGCTTCGACGTTCCCGATATAGCCTTGGGCCTCGGTGTGCAATCCAAGGAATCCGATTCTAAGACCGTGGTATCCGCAAAGCTCGAATGCCCGATACGCGCGCTCCGATACTTCTTGTTCTCGGCGTGAGCGCCCGATCAAATCTTCAAGCTCGTTCAGTTCTCGCTGCAATTCGGTCTCAGATTGCGGCCCGGCGAGAGTCGTAAGTTGTCTGAGAGCACTGTCGACTCGACGGCGAAGCGCCAGAACCCTGGGATCCTTATCGTGCCGGCGTAGACCGCTCAGCGCCGACTCGACATTCATCCACTGCCTGCCCAACAGCTCGGGCCTATCGTCTGGCTTGAAGCTCTCCAGGACTTCTACGGTCTCAGCAATCCGGTCGGTGACCTCGTCGATGGTCCTCTGGCTCGTAATGAGATTGTCGATAAGCTGAATCAGCGTTTTGACGCGGCCGATTCGGCCGTCTACTCCCATGCGCGTCAGCTCGGCAATTGTCTCAAGTTCCCGCTTGTTCAGCTCGATAGCGTCGGCGATTCTCCCGTGGGCGGAGTATACAATCGCGAGGTTTCCTTGCAATGTCGCCACATTCGCGCTCACAAGCCCGATTCTCGTTGCGTGACCCTCAAGCCTTCCCGCATGATGATGAATCAGCGGCATCTCCTTGAAGCGCTCGCTGTCAACCATCGACCGCAGCCAGTCATCGACATGGTAGATCATCCGATCTAGAAACTCGGCTACTCCCGTTATTGGCAAACTGGCTTCGAGCTTGAGTCGAATGATGTCCTGGGTAACCTTGTTCATCGCGATCATATCGCTGAACATTCCTGTGGTTTCGGCGATCAACTCGGTGCGCTGAACCAGCGAGCCGGAGCGAAGAATCGTGACAACGGCGTCGAACAGGGTATCGGAGTCGAGCGGGGCGATTGGCCCGCGTAGCCCGCTCTCATGGTGGCTGCGGGGATCCAATTGGGCCGCCGCATGCAGCATGTTGAGTGGTATGTCGTTTTCGGCGAAGTAAGCTGCTGCCTGCAACATGGCAATTGCCATATCACCGACTTGCGAATGGCCAGCAGCGCGACGCGACACCTGCTCCACGGCCAGGGAGATCGCGGTGCCCAAAGTTCTCGGGTATCCCCTCGGCACGGCCTCTTGAGCTTGAGGAGTGATTGTGTGCAGCTGGCTCAAGTACGACTTCGGGGTGCCGGCGAGGCCACGTTGAGCATTTCTCAGATACGCGGCCGCCATGGCCAGCGCTAAAGGCAAATGGTCAAGTCCTGCGGCCAAGTCGTCTAAGTCGTTCGACGCCTCGTCTGGGAGGAGACTTTGGAGGAATCGCCTTGATTCATTAGGCTCAAACCCCGTCAACTCGACTTCCGACTCGTTTGACCAGAGAGTGCTGTCGACGGTGGTGACTAGCACATCGCCAGCCCCATACGCCGGCAGCCACTCCTCGACAAGTCCTCTGTCATACACATTGTCGGCGACAATAAGCCAGGTGCCCGGGTATTGCGAGAGAACTCGAGGAATCTCACGCAGTGAAGGGCCGCCGGAACCCCACTTCAGCGCGCCGGCCGCCAATCCCAACGCCTGCAACGACCGTTCTACTGAGTGAACGGATTCGCAGTCCACCCACCACATGAAATCGTAGTAATCGGCATTGTCGTAAGCGAACTGGGCGGCCAACGCCGACTTACCGATGCCTGACATTCCGTGTACGACCACCAATCGGCTCTGACGTATCTCATGCCGAGGGTGCGCTAGCAGCCTTGAAAGCTCGCCGAGCTTGGCCGTGCGTAGGCCCAAATGAGGAACCGGTATGTTGACCGGCACGCCCCAGTCGTAATGTCCGATGGCCTTGGCTACGTCGGTCGACGGAATATGCAGCCAATCCCTTGCTTGAGCCGCCGACACTCGTGAGGGGTGGGCCCCGGCGCCACAGTGAAAGATCTGGCCAACGAGGTAGATCGCCATCATGCCCGCCGATTCGTCACCGATGCCGATACCGAGCCGACGCCGCAATTGCGTAGTCCGCGACCTCAGCGAACCGTGGAGCTCGGTATTGTCCTGCCGGTCTACTCTGCACTTCATGAGTTCCGACCGTGTGTCGGAATCGCGCCAGGTGTCGTCTGGCAATGCGGCTGCCAGAGCCTCCACTACCGCGAACACGTCGCCACTGTCGAGCGCCACAGCGATATTCTCCGCAGGCTGATTCAGCCTCCGGTTCGTGATCACCCGATACGAGCCAGATCGACCAGCGCGAACCAACCGCAGGAGCCAACCGGCCAGGTCAGGACCGGTCACCTCACGCGCGGTTAGTGGCTCGCGCGAGCCCTTCACCTGGACGACCACCGAGCGGTTGCCCTTGCTGTCCTCGACGTCGAGATCCACAATGTCCAGGTCGCCATCTCGGTCATTGTCGCCATCGGTGCTTGGGTCAACTCGGAGCGCGATATTTTCAGGGCCTGGCCGTTCGACCATCTTCAGCAAGTAATCCAATGTCACCACATATTGGAAGAGAAGCCCGTAGGCGCAGTTTCTCCCGCTCATTGCGCGCTTCCTCCCCACCGGATCATATGAGACACATCAGGCTCTTGCGATTGAACCACCGGGCCATCTGTGGGTGTTGTTGATGTGAGTGGGCGCACGTGGTTTGTTGCAAGCTCTTGAGCTATGCGGACCAGAGGACATCGATGGGGACGGCGGCGAGGCGGTCGCCGAATGGCTGGGTTTGTGGGCCGGTGTGGAGGATGAGGCCGCAGACGAAGCGAATGCCGACTTTGTCGCGGAGTTTGGTGATCCAGCGGGTGTCTCTGCCTCGGAGGGTTGCTGCCGACTTGATTTCGATCGCGGCAATGAGGCCGTCTGCAGTTTCCAGTATGAGGTCTACTTCGGCGCCGTCTCGATCGCGGTAGTGGAACAGTCGAGGTGTCTGTTGCGACCACCCGAGTTGTCGCCGCAGTTCTGAGATCACGAACGTTTCGATGATGGCTCCAGCCGCGTCTGGGTTGGCATTTGGTCCTGCTCCGGTGGGCGAGACATTGACCAGGCGAGCGGCCAGTCCAGAATCGAAGAGGAGGACTTTCGGTCGATCGACGACGCGCTTCGAAAGGTTGGTCGACCATGCGGGTATGCGGTCGATGAGGTACAGGGTCTCCAGGAGGTCGAGGTATGGAGGCAGGGTACGTACGGGGATCTCGGCGTCGGCAGCGAGAGAGCTGAGGTTGAGCTCGGATGCGCTGCGTGCGGCAAGGAGTCGGATGAGCCGCGGCAGGTCGGAGATACGTTGGAGATTGGAGACATCGGCCGCATCACGTTTGACTATGCGGCCGACGTAGTTGTCCAGCCACGCATTTCGACGCCTGGTTGACGTTCGGCCGACAGCCTCGGGGTAGCTGCCAGCGCAGGCCCGGGCGAGATAGTCATGACGTGTCAAACGACTTTCGTGACCGAGAAAAAGATCGCCGGCGAACAGTCGGTCGATGAAGGACTCAGAGACTCCGTCGAGTTCTCCTTGGCTGAATCCAAAGAGTTCGATACTCTCGGCCCTGCCAGCGAGGCTGTCCTCGGTCGCTGGTAGCTGTAAGAGATTGGCGGATCCGGTGAGTAGATATTGGCCCGGCCGATGGTCGGCGTCGACGGCAGCCTTGAGTGCAAGAACTAGTTCTGGAACCCGTTGAACTTCGTCGATCGTGAGTAGTCCTCCCGGGAACTGACGAACGAAACTGACGGGATCAGTGGTCGCAGCTGTTCGAGCCACATCATCGTCAAGCGTGACCAATCGCCCGTCGAAGCGGCGCGTGATCTCGGCCGCAAGGGTGGACTTGCCAACCTGCCGCGCACCCTGAACGACGACGACCCGTGTGTCGACTAGAGCCTCTTCAACCCTTGGAAGCAGGTTTCGAGCAATGCGAGACGGCGGGTTCACCTCGGTAGCGTACCAAGTCGTCGCCGATTCGCGATATATATATCGCTGATTCGCGGAGGCGTAACCGCTGATTTGCGGATATTTACTCGCCGATGCGCGATAACTGGCGCAACCGGTGCTGTCACAGCCAGGGCGTCAGGGCAGACCGGCGGCGGTCGCACCGCAGCTTGACCGTTGCCTTGATGACAAGGATCCAATGTTCAGGAGCGTGTTGACGTCACGACGATGCGCCTCACTCAGCGGGTCACCCCAGATGTCAGAAACAAACACCCCCGGCACCTGATCTTGGCGTCTACAAGCCAGTTTGTCGACGACTATCAGCCAAACGGCACAACGGCTTTAAGCTTGCCCGGATGGGTCGCTCCGGCGGGCCAGGGGATGACGTAGTCGAGGTCGCAGGGGTGCGCCGGGCGGTGGCAGCCCGGGATGCCCGGCGCCGACCGTCCACTCACTCTCAGAGGCGCTTACGCTGGTACTGAACCCCGAGAACCGAACCAGAGCGATCGCCGTGGCCGGCACCATTCGCGCCGACGGGGCGGCAACGGCCGCAGCGATGCTGCTGAACGCGTGAACCAGACTTTACGAAACAACAAGGGGCACATGGCAACCCAGGACTACGAAGCAGAACTGCAGGCCGAACGTGACTACGTGGCCGCACTGTACGCGCGCCTGGACGATGAACGGGCACGCGCCAAGGACCGGTACAGTGCCGCGCTGCGCGGCGATATCGACCGCCAGGACGGTGCGACCCTCGTCACCCGCGACGCCGAGGTGCGTGCGCTGGGCAAGGAGGTCAGCCGGCTCGACGTGGCCGACGGCGGCCTGTGCTTCGGCCAACTGGAGAGTCTCCAGGGCGACCGCTCCTACATCGGGCGCATTGGGCTGTTCGACAACGCGAACGACTACGAGCCACTGCTGCTCGACTGGCGTGCGCCCGCGGCCCGCGCGTTCTACGTGGCCACCGCCGCCAGCCCCGAGAACATGCGCCGGCGGCGCCAGTTCCACACCCGAGGACGCCGGGTGCTGGATTTCACCGACGAGGTGCTGGGCAGGCCGGACGACGGTGAACGGGGCGATGCGGCTCTGCTCGCGGCCGTCAACGCCCCACGCACGGAGGGCATGAGCGATATCGTCGCGACGATCCAGGCCGAGCAGGACGAGATCATCCGGCTGGACCATTCCGGTGTGCTGGTGATCGAGGGCGGCCCTGGCACCGGTAAGACGGTCGTGGCGCTGCACCGGGTGGCCTACCTGCTGTACACCCAGCGGGAGCGGATGGAGCGGCACGGCGTCCTGTTGATCGGCCCCAGCCCGGCGTTCCTCAACCACGTCGGCCGGGTGCTGCCGTCACTCGGCGAAACGAATATGGTGTTCATGACCACCGGCGACCTCGTTCCCGGTCTGCACACCAGCGCCGAGGACTCCCCGGATGCCGCACGGGCCAAGGGTTCCCGGAAGATGCTCGACGTGCTGGCCGGCGCGGTCGCGGATCGTCAACGCACCCCCGAGCACCCGCTGCCGATCAAGCTCGCCGATGTGACCGTGGAGATCAACGCCGAGGCGGCCGCCTGGGCGATCCAGGAGGCCCGCGAGGCCGGGCTGCCGCACAACGACGCCAGGGCGGTGTTCACGGATGTGATCACCTGGGTGCTCACCGAACGCGCGATCGCCCGGATCGGCAAGGGCTGGTTGACCCGTGACGACAAACAGGCATGGGAGCACCTGCGCGCAGAGCTGCTCGACGAGCTCGAGGACCATGACGGGTTCAAGGCGGCACTCAACGAGCTGTGGCCGCAACTGACCCCGGAATCGCTGCTGGCCGCGCTCTACGAATCTCCGGATCGATTGGCGGCCGCGGGCGCCGACCCGGCGCTGCTGCGCTCCGACGGCTCGGCCTGGACGGTGTCCGATGTACCGCTGCTCGACGAGCTGGTCGATCTGCTCGGCGGGATCAAGCCCGACGCCGCCGCAGAGAAGGAGCGCCAGGAGGAAGCGGCGTACGCCGCCGGCGTGCTCGACCTGATGGTGGCACGCGAGGACCTGATGGACGACGAGGACCATCTGATCGCCGCGGACCTCATCGGCGCCGAGGAATTGGCCGACAGGTTCATCGAACAGGACAATCGCGAACTCGCCGAACGTGCTGCCGCGGATAGGGATTGGACCTACCGGCATGTGGTGGTCGACGAGGCGCAGGAGCTCTCGGAGATGGACTGGCGGGTGTTGATGCGACGCTGCCCGGCCCGGTCCTTCACCATCGTCGGCGATCTTGCCCAACGCCGCTCCGAGGCGGGTGCACGGTCCTGGGATTCGATGATGGCGCCGTATGTGCCGGGCCGCTGGGCCTACCGGCCGCTGACGGTGAACTACCGCACCCCTGCCGAGATCATGGCGGTCGCCGCGGGCGTGCTCACCGAGTTCGCGCCCGGCACAAAGCCGCCGGAATCGGTGCGTTCGTGCGGTGTTGCGCCCTGGTCGAAGAAGGTGACCGAGGACGAACTCGATACGGCCATCAAGGAATTCGTTGAACAGGAGTCTGCGCGGGTCGGCACCAGTGTGGTGATCGGGCCGCTGGGGGTGCCCGGCACCGTGCCGGCGTCGCTGACCAAGGGACTGGAATTCGACGCCGTCCTGGTGGTGGCGCCGGAACGAATCATCGCCGACGGCCCACGTGGGGCGGCCGAACTCTATGTCGCCCTGACCCGGGCCACCCAGCGCCTCGGCGTGCTGCACCACGCCGAACTCCCGAAATCCCTGTCCGGCCTTGACCTGGCGACTGCTTGAGACGCGGGCGTGACCGGCGGGGTGCCGACCGACCGCGACGAAGCGCGCCGTCCGGTACCAGCAGACCGGGGCCGATCAGGTGGTGCTGCGCATCGGCGGGGCGGACGACATCGGCGTATGGCGGACGAACTCGCTGAGGAGTTCTTGAATCGAGCACCGTTCACCTGAAGGACAGAGCCAGCACCGTCACCCAGCCGAGGGCAACCCCCACACCGGATCCCAGCACGAACCAGCGCCAGACCGGCAGCCTCCGCCAGCCCCACACGGTGGGCGCCAACCCGCCGACGGCCACCAGGTTCAGGCCCACCGCCAGCAGCGGATGAATCCGTACCAGGCCGAGGCTCAGCACCACGAGCGCGACGCCCACCACCGCGGCGACGAACCCGGCCACCGTCAGGCCCGTACCCCAGGGCGTATCGGCTTCGGTCACGAGTCCAACCTAGCGCGCTCGTAGAACGCGAGCGCGGCAGCCGTCGCGACGTTGAGCGAATCAGTGCCCCGCGACATCGGAATCCGTACCCGCACATCGGCCGATCTCATGGTGCGTTCCTGCAACCCCGGACCCTCGGCACCCACCATCATCGCCACCTTGTCGGCCGCCAGTTCGGTCATCGCCGTGGCCAGCGTCGGGGCGGCAGGGTTCGGTGTCATCGCCAGGGTACGGAAACCGTTGTCGCGGAGCACTCCCAGATCCTCGGGCCAGGCCGTCGCCCATGCATAGGGCACCAGCAGGGCGTGTCCCATCGAGACGCGCACCGCGCGCCGGTACAGCGGATCGGCGCACCCGGCGCCGAACAGCACGCCGTCCACGCCCAGCCCGGCGGCATTGCGGAAGATCGACCCCAGGTTCTCGTGGTCGTTGACGCCCTCCAGCACCGCGACGGTGCGCGCACCCGCGATCACCTCGTCGACGCTGAGCTCCCCGGGCCGTGACGCGGCCGCCAGCACCCCACGGTTGAGGTGGAATCCGACGGCAGCCGCCATCACCTCGGCATTCGCGCGGTAGAACGGGATGTCGACCCCATCGAGATCGGCGGCCAACTCGCCCAGCCGCCGGTCGGTGCCCAGCAGCGCCCGCGGACGGAACCGCGAGGCCAGCATGCGCTGCACCACCAGCACGCCCTCGGCGATGACGAGGCCCTTGCCGCTCGGGAGGTCGGGCCGACGGTCAACGCTGTTGAGGTCGCGGAAATCGTCCAGCCGCGGATCGGCGGAGTCCTCGATATCGAATACGTGGGCCAGTTCAGCCGCCTTCATCGACGATGGCGAGCATCAGGTCCGCTGCAGCCAACAGCGTCGCGCGCTCATCGGTGGTCAATGCGGCCAGGCGCTGCTGCAACCATTCCCGGCTGGCTCGGCGCTCGGCGTCGATCAGGTCGGAGCCGGACTTCGACACCGAGACCAGCACCTGCCGGCCGTCATCGGGATGCGCCGTGCGGTCGACGAATCCCAGATCCACCAGCGACGCGATCACCCTGGTCATCGACGGCGGGCGCACCCGCTCCCGGGCGGCCAGCGCACCGGGGGTCATCGGACCCTCTTTGGCCACCGTGGCCAGGGCCGAAAACTGGGTCAGCGACACCGGCGAATCGGGCCTGCGGAATCGGAGCTGACGGGCCAAACGCACCACGGCCAACGACAGATCGCTCGGTAACCGCGCGTCCACGTCGTCTGCCACAGGCCCGAACAATACCCAGCTGCCGTCTGCTAGCTTGAATTCCGATGACCGCGAACAGCTCGCCGGAGCCGCCCGCGCTGCCCGCGCGGTTGCTCGCACCGGCGCCGGTGATCGTCGTGATCGCCGTCGGCTGGCTCGTCGCGGTGCTGCTGGCCTTCACCGTCCCCGGGCTGCGCGATTGGCGGCCGATCACCCTGGCCGGGCTGGGCGTCGGCCTACTCGGTACCTCCATTTTCCTGCTGCAGCGCCGTTCCGCCCGTCGCGGCGACCGCGGTGCGCAGCAGGGGCTGACCTGAAAACGCAAGGAGCGCAAACAAAATGGGAGCCCCGCTGCTACAAACGCGGATCGACATTGATGCGCCCGTCGCCAAGGTCTGGGCACTGTTCTCTGATCTGAGCCGGATGCCGCAATGGAGCCCGCAGTGCCGGGTGATGAAGGTGCTCGGCCCGATGCGCGAGGGCGCCCGAACTTTGAACTTCAACCGGCGCGGTCGGATGTTCTGGCCGACCACGTCCACCGTCACCGAGATCGAGCCCGAGCGCAAGCTCACCTTCCGGGTGGCCGGCAACGGCGCCGAGTGGAGCTTCGAGCTGGAGCCGATCGAGGGCGGCACCCGGGTGGTGGAGAGCCGCCGCACCCCCAACGGGGTCACGAAGGCGTCGAACGCGCTGGTCAACGTCGCGTTTGGTGGGGTGTCCTCCTTCGAGGACGAACTCGTCGTGGGCATGGAACAGACGCTGCGACGCATCAAAGCGGCCGCCGAGCGCGGCTAGGTCAGGTCGAGCACGCCGTCGTCGTAGGGCACATAAAGCGGCGAACCCGTGCCCGCCGGAACCGGGGTGTCCGAATGGGCGCCGCAGCCGTACTCACATTCGACCACCTGTCCGTCGGCGGACAGTTCGTTGCAGCAGACGCCGAACAGAGTGCCCAGCGAGCCCGACAACGGAATGTAGAAACCGCATTCGCGGCACATCCGGCGGGTGGCACGGGCCATCGCCGATGCCGGGCCGAAGTTGCCGTCGTGCCAGCGCTCGGCGGCGTCGAGCCGACCTTCCATGCTGAGCACCCGGCGGCGGCCCAGTCCGATCTCACCGGCGATCTCATCGAGTTCGGGATCACCGCTGGACATGTAGCCGGGAACCAGCCGCGGATCGTCGGGCGGGGTGGCCAGCAGGTCGCCGGGGCCGAGGTCACCGGGCTGAACGCGCTCGTCCCAGGGCACCCACTGCGGCGCCAGCAGCGCCGTCGGACCGGGCACCAGCACGGCCTCGCTGATGGTCACCCGGTCGGTACCGGGATAACCGGCCACCACGACCGCCCACTGCCAGCCCCGATATCCGGGCAGCACGGCCAGGAACCGGTGCGTCGCGGCGGTCTGGTCGTCGAACACCGCACCCAGGTATTCGCCGACGCTGTCGGCGCCGCCGAGTTCCTCAATCGCGTTACGGGCGGTGTCGACGGCGCCCATCAGCAGAGCCTCCAGCGCCGGCGGCCGCTCCTGCGACAGCTCGGTACCCTGTGCCTGCTCGGTCGTTTCGGTCATGCTGTCCATCGGTGTCCATATTGCCTGACCATGCCCGCCAGAGCCACACCGGTGGCCTGCACACGGCTGTCGCCGGCTTAGGGAACAATCGACAACGTGTCTTCCCGGGATCCCCGCTACCACCCGCCGCGGCCACCATCCGGCGATGAGCACCCCGGGATGGCCAACTATCCGAGCGACGGCGGAATGCCCCGACGAGGGCAGATGCCCCAGCGTGGGCAGGGCAACGCGCAGACGCCGAGCGGAAACCGCTGGTTGCCACCGCTGGATGAGCACTCCTCGTCGCGTGGACATTCCGAAGCCCCGCCGCCCCGGGCGGGCGCTGCCGCAGGCGAGCGGGCCAGCATCACCCGTGCGGCCGCCCAGCGCAGCCGGGAGATGGGTTCGAAGATGTACGGGCTGGTGCACCGGGCGGCCACCGCCGACGGGGCCGACAAGTCCGGGCTGACGGCGCTGACGTGGCCGGTGGTGGCGAACTTCGCGGTCGACGCCGCGATGGCCGTCGCGCTGGCCAACACGCTGTTCTTCGCGGCCGCTTCCGGCGAGAGCAAGAGCAAGGTCGCGCTGTATCTGCTCATCACCATCGCGCCCTTCGCGGTGATCGCACCACTGATCGGCCCGGCACTGGACCGTCTTCAGCACGGCCGACGCATCGCGCTGGCGACATCCTTCGCGCTGCGCACCGTGCTCGCGGTGGTGCTGATCGCCAACTATGACGGAGCCAACGGCAGCTTCCCATCCTGGGTGCTCTACCCGTGCGCGCTCGCAATGATGGTGCTGTCCAAGTCTTTCAGCGTGTTGCGCAGCGCGGTGACACCGCGGGTGCTGCCACCGACCATCGACCTGGTTCGGGTGAATTCGCGGTTGACGACGTTCGGTCTGATCTTCGGGACGGTGATCGGCGGCGGACTCGCGGCGGCCTCGGAGTACCTGTTCAACATGTTCGACCTGCCGGGTGCGCTGTACGTGCTGGTGGCCGCGACGATCGGCGGCGCCGCGCTGGCGATGCGCATCCCGAAATGGGTCGAGGTCACCGCGGGCGAGGTGCCTGCCACGCTGAGTTATCACGGCGGCACCGATCAGCTACGGCGTCATCCCGAAATTTCGGTGGCCCGGCAGCCGCTGGGACGCAACATCATCACCTCGCTGTGGGGCAACTGCACCATCAAGGTGATGGTGGGCTTCCTGTTCCTCTACCCGGCGTTCGTGGCGAAGGCACACGGAGACGGCGGCTGGGAACAGTTGCGCATCCTCGGCCTGATCGGCGCGTGCGCGGCGATCGGCAACTTCGGCGGCAACTTCGCCGCTGCCCGGCTGAAGCTGGGCCGACCGGCGCTGCTGGTGGTCCGCACGGCGACCGCGGTGACGCTGTCGGCGCTGGCCGCTGCGGTGACCAGCAACCTGCTGGTAGCGGCCGCCGCGACGCTGGTGACCGCGGGTGCCAGCGCCATCGCCAAGGCATCGCTGGATGCCTCATTGCAGGATGACCTGCCCGAGGAATCGCGGGCGTCGGCATTCGGCCGTTCCGAGTCGGTACTGCAGTTGGCCTGGGTGATCGGCGGGGCGACCGGCGTACTGATCTACACCGACCTGTGGGCGGGATTCACCACCATCACCGCGGTACTGATACTCGGGCTGGCACAGACACTGGTCAGCTACAACGGCGCATCACTCATCCCAGGGTTCGGTGGCAACCGCCCGGTCCTGGCCGAAACCGAAGGCGGACCCCTGAATTCCACCCGAAGCACCACGGCGGGCTGGCGATGAAGCGGGCGGTGGCACTGCTCGCGGCGGTGGCGATGCTCTCGGCGGCCGGCACCGGCGTGCTGGTGTGGCAGCTGAGCAGAAACCACGGACCGCTCTATCCGGAGATCAGCGCCTACTCGCATGGGAAGACGGTGCGGGTCGGGCCGTACTTTTACTGCAATGTGCAAAACCTGGACGACTGCGACAACCCGGAGACCACCGGCGAGCTCCGGGTAACCTCCCGTGGCCCGGTGCAGCTGGCTGTGGAGCCGTCAATAGCCAAGGCGCCGTGGTGGTTGGCGCGCACCTACGAGGGCGCCGATGCCGCCGTCATACAGGAATTCCGGCCGGACACCACACGTGCGGTGTCCATTCCCAGCGTGGATGCGCGTTACGGCAAGCTGACCGGGATCGTCGTCCAGCTACCGACATTGGTGCAGGATGAAGCGGGCAACGAGTTCCCACTGCCACACGCCGAGTGGTCGGTGCGCACCACCTGGGACTCCGAGGAGTATTCGGAGTCCGTTTCGGACTTTCAGCCGGTGGAGTGACCGGCCGGGACCGCTTCGCCTGAGCGTGTCGGACCGGGCGGGGTGCCATCGCGGGCACGCTCGCGCAGAAGAATTACGCGTCGAGCTCGGCGGCGACGGCCTTGACGACCTCGGACACCCGGCGGGCGACCTTGCGGTCGGGGTACTTGCCCTTGCGCAGATCGGGCTGGATGGTGTTCTCCAGCAGGGTGATCAGATCGCCGACCATGCCGTGTAGCTCATCGGGGGTGTGCTTGTGCTCGACGGTCGTCGCCTCGCGACGTGTCTTGGCCAGGCTCGGTGGCGGGTCGATCAGAGTGACGCTGAGCGCCTGCGGGCCGCGGCGCCCGGCGGCCAGGCCGAACTCGACCTTCTGACCGGCCTTGAGTCCCTCGACACCCGAAGGCAACGCCGAGGACCGCACGTAGACGTCCTCGCCCTCCTCCTGAGAAAGAAAGCCGAAGCCCTTCTCGGAGTCGTACCACTTCACCTTGCCGGTCGGCACCGCAGTCACCCGTCGTCTCGATAGATCGCATAAGTCTCGATAGATCACATAAGTAATGCGTCCCGCCTGCGCAGGACGCAACTGGAAAAGATCTTAACAAGTAGGCTAGGGCGACAGCCCGGAGGAGACCATGCGCCTGATCCTGAACGTCATCTGGTTGATTTTTGGTGGCCTGTGGCTGGCCCTTGGATACTTCCTGGCCGGGATCATCTGCTTCGTCCTCATCATCACGATCCCGTTCGGGTTCGCATCCTTCCGCATCGGGGTCTACGCGCTCTGGCCGTTCGGCTACACGGTCGTGGACAAGCCGGGAGCACGGCCGGGCGCAGCGATCGGCAACATCATCTGGCTCATCGTCGCCGGCATCTGGCTGGCGATCGGACATGTGCTGGCGGCGATCGCGATGGCCGTCACGATCATCGGCATCCCGCTCGCGATCGCGAACCTCAAGTTGATCCCGGTGTCGCTGCTGCCGCTGGGCAAGCAGATCGTCCCCACGGATCAACCCTTCGCAAGGGCGTCGCGGTGACCTTGACCGACCTCGGGCTGCCCATGCCGACGCGCCCGCTCACCGTAGGGATGCCGGCCGATGGCCCACTGCTGGACACCTACGGCCGCGTCGCCACCGACCTGCGGGTCTCGCTGACCGACCGGTGCAATCTGCGCTGCACCTACTGCATGCCGGCCGAGGGCCTGGACTGGCTGCCCGACAACCAGCTGCTGGACGCCGACGAACTCGCCCGCCTGCTGCGCATCGCGGTCACCCGGCTCGGCATCACCAGCGTGCGGTTCACCGGCGGCGAGCCGCTGGTGAATCAGAATCTGGAGCGGGCCATCGCCGCGGCGGCTGCACTGCGCCCGCGGCCGGATATCGCGGTCACCACCAACGGCCTGGGCCTGGCGAAGCGTGCCGCACGACTCAAGCAGGCCGGCCTGAACCGGGTGAATGTCTCGCTGGACACCGTCAACGCCGAGCATTTCGCCCATATCACCCGGCGCGACCGGCTGGCCGATGTGCTGGCCGGGCTGGCCGCGGCCGCCGAGGCCGGGCTGGGCCCGATCAAGGTGAACGCGGTGCTCGAACCGCGCACCGGCCTCGACGATGTGGTGCCGCTGCTGCGCTTCTGCCTGGAGCACGGATATCAGCTCCGGATCATCGAGCAGATGCCGCTGGACGCCGGGCACGAATGGACCCGGGCCAAGACGATCGACGCCCATGTCGTGCTGAGCACGCTGCGCAGGCATTTCGATCTGCGCCCCGACCCCGCTCCCCGTGGGTCGGCCCCCGCCCAGCTGTGGCGGGTCGACGGCAGCGCGGGCACCGTCGGCGTCATCGCGTCGGTCTCGGAGTCGTTCTGTGGCGCGTGCGACCGCACCCGGCTCACGGCCGACGGTCAGATGCGCAGCTGCCTGTTCTCCGCCACCGAGACCGATCTGCGCGCCCTCCTGCGCGGCGGTGCCGATGACGACACCGTCGAGGCGGCCTGGCGCAGGGCCATGTGGGCCAAACCGGCCGGGCACGGCATCAACGATCCGAGCTTCACCCAGCCGGTCCGGCCGATGAGCGCCATCGGCGGCTGAGCGTGTCCGAAGTACAGATCACCGTGCGGTATTTCGCTGCCGCACGGGCCGCTGCCGGAATCGAGACCGAAACGTTGCGGCTGCCGTCGGGCACCACAATCGACGGGCTGGTGGCCGATCTCGGCAGGCGCGGACACGAGCTGGCGCAAATACTTGCACGCTGCTCATATCTGCGCGACGGCGTCGCCGTGCGGGACCGAACTGTTGCGCTCTCAACAAGTGAAACGGTCGATGTCTTACCCCCGTTCGCCGGTGGCTAGTAGTGATATGTGTCACATAACAATAGGGGCGCAAGCTGGCTGAGAGCGGGCTGAGCGGCGAAAACACCTGCGGAAACGCCCAGATTCCCTGCACCTTTAAGGTCCTCACAGAGTTGGCTGGCACTAGAAACGCCCGATGTTCACCGAGATGACGCGCGGTCGGCGACGAGCTACCGTCTTGCCAAGCCGCTCGACCCAAGTCGATTGGCCAGCCTTGCCTGATTGCGCCGAGCTCCATCCACCGGGCAAGGACCAACGAACTACGGGATGGAGGCGGGGGACCCAACCGGTCCGCCGATACAAGCAGACCAGGAACGCAAGCACCGGTTCCTTGGGGTGAAGCCGAAACGTCTGACGCCAGTCAGATGCCGAGGCCGGGCAACCTCTCCAGCCCGAACCCGACAGCTGACCCCGCGGGCGCTGACGAGAGGATTTTCTATCTTTATGAGTGGACGGCATCGCAAGGCCACGCCATCTTCCGTAAGCGTCGCGAAAATCGCCTTCACCGGTGCGGTTATCGGCGGCGGCAGTCTCGCGCTGGCCGGTCAGGCCGGCGCGGCCACCGACGGCGAGTGGGACACCGTCGCGAGATGTGAGTCGGGCGGCAACTGGGCCATCAACACCGGCAACGGTTACCACGGCGGACTGCAGTTCTCGCCGAGCACCTGGTCGGGTCACGGTGGCGGCGAGTTCGCCCCGTCCGCGTTCCTGGCCACCAAGGAAGAACAGATCGCCGTCGCCGAGCGCGTGCTGGCCAGCCAGGGCAAGGGGGCGTGGCCCAGCTGCGGACGCGGTCTGTCCGGCACGACACCGCGCAACGTGGTGGCTGAGCCCGCGCCCGCCCCGCTCGGCAACCCGTTGATCAACGGCGAGCTGCCGCCGCCGGCCCCCGAGATGCTGCCGTTGGCGCCGGCGCCGTTCGACGCGCTCGCCGCGCCTGCCCCGCTGCCCCCGGCACCGCTGCCGGTCGATG
>WOYS01000013.1:59271-60445 GCA_011620645.1 Mycobacterium sp. | reverse complement strand
CCCCGCTGCCCCCGGCACCCGAGTTCGTCGCCGTGGCCCTCGACGCGCCGCTGCCGCCCGCACCGCTGCCGGTCGATGCCCCGCTGCCCCCGGCACCCGAGTTCGTCGCCGTGGCCCTCGACGCGCCGCTGCCCCCGGAACGGCCGGCTTCCCTGCCGCTCATCCATCTCGCTGACTGGGACACCGTCGCCGACGCCCCGGCTCCGGCCGATCAGCCGCAACTGTGGGCACTGCACGACGCCCCGATGCCGCTGGAGCCTGTGCGACCTGCACCCGCTCCGGTGCCTGCACCGGTCCCGATACCCGTACCCGGTGTGGTCGCCGCCCCGCAGCCAGCGATGGGCATCGTCAACCAGGCCATCTCCGGCCAGCTGCCGGTTCCGGCCGATGGTGTCCCGCATCTGCTCAGCCCGGAGAGCCTGCCGCCGGGCACCACGATGGACCCCAACGCGCTGCCGCCTACGCGCCCGAACGTGAGCTATCTGCGTCAGATCTGGAATGCCATGCAGGACCACCAGATCACCGGCAAGGACGCACTCATCGCCGTCGGCACCCAGCGTTCGCTGACCGGCACCGGCCCCGCGCAGGCACCCGGCCCCAACGTTCCGCTGACCCCGGGCGACGTCCGGCCGCCAGCACCTGGGGCACCGGTGCTGCCGGCACCGTAGTCCGAACCCCGAAGCCGCATTCCCGATGGGAGTGCGGCTTCGGTGCGCCTGGCTTCGGTGCGACTAGGCCGAGTTCACCCATTCGTCGGACCCGTCCCCGAAGTGCTGGTGTTTCCACACCGGCAGCCGGTCCTTGACGACGTCGACCAGCAGCGCACAGGTCTCGAAGGCCGCGCGCCGGTGGTCGGCGGCCACCGCGACGACAAGCGCGGCATCCCCGATGCGCAGATCACCGATCCGGTGACTGACCGCAACCGCGCGCACGCCCTGACAATCCCTGGCCACCTCGTGGACCACCTCGGTGAGCGTCTGCAGCGCCGACGGGTGCGCGGAGTACTCCAGGCGCGTCACCGGGCGCCCGCCGTCGTGGTCGCGGACGACACCGGAGAATCCGACGACGGCGCCGGCGGCGCCGTCGGCCTCATGAGCCACCAGGTCCTCGTGTTCGGACAACGAGATGGGCTCCTCGGACAACCCGACGCGCAAGACCTCAGCAGGCGTCTCTT
>WOYS01000013.1:4865-59171 GCA_011620645.1 Mycobacterium sp. | reverse complement strand
CTTCGCGCGAGCGCTCATCAGCCGCTGTCTCTTCTTCGCGCGAGCGCTCATCAGCCGCTGTCTCTTCTTCGCGCGAGCGCTCATCAGCGCACATGGTCTCCTCCGGCCAGTTGATCCAGCGCATGCTCCAGCACATCGGCGAGCACGCCCAGCCCGTCCTTGACGCCTCCGGTGGACCCCGGCAGGTTGATGATCAGCACCCCGTCACGCACGCCGCACACCCCGCGGGACAGCACCGAGGTCGGGACGTCCGGCAGACCGGAGCGCCGGATCGCGTCGGCAAGCCCGGGGATCTGATAGTCGACGATGTCCGCGGTGGCATCCGCGGTGCGGTCGGTGGGCGATATCCCGGTGCCGCCGGAGGTGATGACGACGTTCACCCGCGCTTGCACAGCGCACAACAGTGCACGGCTCACCTCGACCCCGTCGGCCACCACCACGGGTGCGCCGACGTCGTAGCCGCGGCCGGTCAGCCAGTTCACGATGAGCGGGCCGGTCCGATCCTCGTAGACGCCCGCAGCCGCCCGGGTCGAGGCGATAACCACCCGCGCCGTGCGGACAGCCGTCACGGGCCCGTCCAGGTACCGGTCTTGCCGCCCTCTTTGCGCAGCACGTGCACATTCTCGATACGGGCGGCCGGATCGACGGCCTTGATCATGTCGTACACCGTCAGCGCCGCCACGGTCACCGCGGTCAGCGCCTCCATCTCGACGCCGGTGCGATCCGTGGTGCGCACCGTGGCGGTGATGGTGACTTCGGTTGTGCCGATGGCGAATTCGATATCGACGCCGGTGAGCGCCAACTGATGACACAGCGGGATGAGATCACTGGTGCGCTTGGCCGCCATGACGCCCGCGACACGGGCCGTGGGCAGCGCATCACCCTTGGACAGCCCGCCGCCGGCGATCAGTTCGATGACGTCGGCGCGGGTGTGCACCGCGCCCTGCGCGACAGCGGTCCGCTTGGTTGCGGTCTTCGCCGTGACGTCGACCATGCGGGCCGCGCCCGATTCGTCGAGGTGCGAGAGACCGCCCACCGGTTACCTGTTGACGACGGTGACCGGGTGAATGTAGGGCAGATCCTCGGCTGGCAACGGGAAGGTGACATCACCGAACGGGGACAGCGAGCCGGTGCGGTCGCTGACGAGTTCGCTCACCGCGTGATCACCCTCGGCCACTTCGGGCCAGCCATTGTCTACGTACTGCTTCTTGTCTGCCACCCCCACATTGTGGCAGGTACTACGAGCGGTGGCGAGAGCGGGACGCTGGCTTACGCTGGTCAGCAATGACCCAGGGATCGAAGAGCGTGCCGCTGGGCGTCTGGCTGGCCGAGCTGCCCGACGACAGCCTGGTCCGGCTGCTGGAGTGCAGGCCCGACCTTACCCAGCCGCCGCCGGGCAGTATCGCCGCGCTCGCTGCGCGGGCTCAGGCCCGCCAGTCGGTCAAGGCTGCCAGTGACGCCCTGAACTTCCTGCAGCTGGCGATCCTCGATGTCCTGCTGGTGCTGCACGCCGACACCGATCCGGTGCCGCGGAACATGCTGCTGGAGTACATCGGGTCCCGCGCGGACAGCGCCCAGTTGAAGGAGGCGCTCGACGAGTTGGCCGACCGCGCCCTCATCTGGGGTGACGATGTGCTGCGGGTCGTGCCCGAGACGGCCGCCGCACTGCCCTGGTATCCGGGGCAGGCCGTGGCCCAGCTGGAGAACCCAGTGCCCGATCTGCCGGCCGCCGAGGTCCCGGCGCTGCTCGCCGACCTCGACGAGCCCTCCCTCGAACTACTGACCCGACTGGTCGAGGGCTCACCGGTCGGCCGCACCCGCGACGCGCTTCCAGGCTCGCCCGCCGACCGGCCGGTGCAACGTCTGCTGGCCGCCGGGCTATTGCACCACATCGGCAGCGCCACCGGCGACACCGTGATCCTGCCGCGGGTGGTCGCGCAGGTGATGCGCGGCGATCTGCCCGGACCGGTCGGTCTGACCACACCTGACCCGACGGTGCACACCACGACACAGTCCGATGTCGACTCGGTCGCCGCGGGTGCCGCGATCGACCTGCTCCGCGAATTCGACGTGCTGATCCAGACGCTGGCGATTGCGCCGGTGTCCGAACTGCGCAGCGGCGGACTCGGGGTCCGCGACGTCAAGAGGCTGACCAAACTGACCGGTATCGATGAGCAGCGGCTCGGGCTGATCCTGGAGGTGGCCGCGGCAGCCGGGCTGATCGCGCCGGGCACTCCGGATCCAGAGCCACCCGGGGGCAATGCGCCGTACTGGGCGCCGACGGTCGCCGCGGACCGGTTCATCGAGATCTCCACCGCGGCGCGCTGGCAGCTGATCGCCTGGACCTGGCTGAACCTGCCGGCGCGACCGAGCCTGGTGGGCAGCCGCGGACCCGACGGGAGACCCTTCGGTGTGCTATCGGACGCGCTGTATTCCACCGCCGCGCCGCTGGACCGCCGCCTGCTGCTGAGCGTGCTGAGCACGCTGGCCCCGGGGGCGGGGGTGGAACCCGAATCGGCGGCGCTGGCGATGATGTGGCAGCGGCCACGCTGGGCGGCCCGGCTGCAGCTGGCCCCGGTCACCAATCTGCTGCGGGAGGCCCACGCCGTCGGCCTGGTCGGCCGCGGCGCGATCGCCACCCCGGCACGACTGCTGCTGGCCCAGCGCACCGAGGACGGCGCCGAGGAAATCATCAACGCAATGTCCACGGTGCTGCCCGCACCGCTGGACCACTTTCTGCTGCAGGCGGATCTCACCGTGGTGGTGCCCGGCCCGCTGCTGCGCGAACTCGCCGAGCAGCTGGACATGGTCGCCACCGTGGAATCCGCGGGTGCCGCGATGGTCTATCGGATCAGCGAGTCCTCGATCCGCGGTGCGCTCGATGCCGGGCACACCGCGGGCGGGCTGCACGCCTTCTTCGACAAGCACTCTAAAACACCTGTGCCGCAAGGCCTGACCTATTTGATCGACGATGTCGCGCGCAGGCACGGGCAACTCCGGGTCGGCATGGCGGCTTCGTTCGTGCGCTGCGAGGACCCCGCGTTGCTGGCGCAGGCGGTGTCCACCCCGGCCGCCGAACCGCTGAAGCTACGCATCCTGGCCCCGACCGTCGCGGTCTCGCAGGCCCCGATGGGCGATGTGCTCGCCGCGCTGCGCGCCGGTGGGTTCGTCCCGGCCGCGGAGGATTCCACCGGGGCGGTCGTGGACATCCGCACCCGCGGCGCCCGCATCACCGCGCCGGGTCGCCGCCGGATGTTCCGGCCACTGACCGCTCCCCCCGCCCAGACCCTGGGAGCGATCGTCGCGGTGATGCGCAGCGTCGCGGCGACACCCCGATCCGGGCAGCGACTGGACCCTGCGGTGCTCGTCGCGCTGCTGCAGCGGGCGGCACTGGAGCAGACGTCGGTGGTGATGGGTTATGTCGACCCGGCCGGGGTGGCCACCCAGCGGGTGGTGGTGCCGATCAACATCCGCGGCGGTCAATTGACGGCCTTCGACCCGGCCTCGGGGCGGGTGCGCGAGTTTGCCATCCACCGCGTGACGTCCGTGGTGTCAGCCGACTCTGGATAATGGTTGGGATGACTACCACCCGGGTCCAGAAATGACCGACGGCCCCTTGATCGTGCAGTCCGACAAGACGGTGCTGCTCGAAGTCGACCACGAACTCGCCGGTGCGGCACGGGCGGCGATCGCCCCGTTCGCCGAGCTCGAACGCGCACCCGAACACATCCACACCTACCGGATCACTCCGCTGGCGCTGTGGAACGCCCGCGCCGCCGGCCACGACGCCGAGCAGGTAGTCGACGCCCTGGTCAGCTTCTCCCGCTACGCGGTGCCCCAGCCGTTGCTGGTCGACATCGTCGACACCATGGCCCGCTACGGCCGGCTGCAACTGGTCAAGAGTCCCGTGCACGGGCTGGTTCTGGTGAGCCTGGACCGCGCCGTGCTCGAGGAGGTGATGCGCCACAAGAAGATCGCCCCGATGCTGGGTGAGCGCCTGGACGCCGACACCGTGATCGTGCATCCCAGCGAGCGCGGGCACATCAAACAGTTGTTGCTGAAGATCGGCTGGCCCGCCGAAGACCTGGCCGGTTACGTCAACGGGGAGGCGCATCCGATCACGCTGGCCCAGGACGGCTGGCGGCTGCGCGACTACCAGGAGATGGCCGCCGATTCGTTCTGGGCGGGCGGCTCGGGCGTGGTGGTGCTGCCCTGTGGCGCGGGTAAGACGCTGGTCGGTGCGGCCGCCATGGCCAAGGCTGGGGCGACGACGCTGATCCTGGTCACCAATACCGTCGCGGGCAGGCAGTGGAAGCGTGAACTGATCGCGCGGACATCGCTGACCGAGGAGGAGATCGGCGAGTACTCCGGGGAGCGCAAGGAGATCCGGCCGGTCACCATCGCGACCTATCAGGTGATCACCCGGCGCACCAAGGGTGAGTACAAGCATCTTGAGCTGTTCGACAGCCGGGACTGGGGCCTGATCATCTACGACGAGGTGCATCTACTGCCCGCCCCGGTGTTCCGGATGACCGCCGATCTGCAGTCGCGCCGCCGGCTCGGCCTGACGGCGACGCTGATCCGTGAGGACGGCCGCGAGGGTGACGTGTTCTCCCTCATCGGACCCAAGCGCTATGACGCGCCATGGAAGGACATCGAGGCCCAGGGCTGGATCGCCCCGGCCGAATGCATCGAGGTCCGAGTGACGATGACCGATAACGAGCGGATGCTCTATGCGGTCGCCGAGCCCGAGGAACGCTACAAGCTGTGTTCCACCGCCCGTTCCAAGATCTCGGTGGTGAAGTCGATCCTGGAACGGCACCCGAAGGAGCCGACGCTGGTCATCGGGGCCTACTTGGACCAGCTCGACGAACTCGGCACCGAACTGAACGCCCCGGTGATCCAGGGTTCGACGAAGAACGCCGAGCGTGAGCAGCTCTTCGATCAGTTCCGGCGCGGTGAGATCCGAACACTGGTGGTGTCCAAGGTGGCGAACTTCTCCATCGATCTCCCGGAAGCCTCTGTAGCAGTTCAGGTTTCGGGCACCTTCGGCTCACGCCAGGAGGAGGCTCAGCGCTTGGGCCGGCTGCTGCGCCCCAAGGCCGACGGTGGCGGCGCCATCTTCTACTCGGTGGTCTCGCGCGACAGCCTGGACGCAGAGTACGCCGCGCACCGGCAGCGCTTCCTGGCCGAACAGGGCTACGGCTACATCATCAAGGACGCCGACGATCTGCTCGGTCCCACGATTTAGCTTAGAGCGCGCCGACAGCCACCGCGGCGCTGTTGATCCGGGTGAGCACCGAGCGCAGGTTCTCCAGTTCGACGAGGTCGACGCCCAGCCGGGCCACCACCGCGGGCGGGATGTCCAGCGCCTTGTGCCGCAGCGCCACGCCCCCCGGGGTCAGCGAGATGTGGGTGGTGCGCTCGTCGGCCGCACTGCGGGTCCGGGTGATCAGCCCGAGCGTCTCCAGCCGCTTGAGCATCGGGCTGGTGGTCGCTGGATCGAGCTGTAGCAACGCCGCAATCTGCTTGACCGACAAGGGGTCCCCGGAGACGTTGGCGTTGTCCCACAGCGCGAGCATCACCAGATACTGCGGATGGGTGAGTCCGAGCGGCTCCAGTAGCGGCCGGTACACCGCAAGTACGGCACGGTTTGTCACTGCCAGCGCGAAACACACCTGACGTTCCAGAGCGAGCGGATCGACCTCTTGAGTGGGCATACTCGCAGCGTACTACTTCAATGGTGCACTAATAGTTAGGGTACTATCTAAGTCATGGCCGCTTCCCACCCCACCCCGATGCAGCATCTTCTGTACGCGTACGGGCGACGCCTCCCGGACTCCATGCGGGAGTGGGTCGCCGCCGACCTGGCCGGCCCCGGCGCGATCCGCAGGCACATGATCCGATACACCATCCCGCCGGCGCTGATTCTGGCGCCGCTGTGGCTGCTTCCGGCCTCGCTCTACGTCCACCTCGAGATGACGGTGCCCATCTACATATGGGCAGTGCTGATGGGCTACATCCTGAACAAGGTGTGGCGCCGGCATCGGCTCTCCCAGCACGGCCTGGACCCCAACCTGGTCGACGCGATCAACCGTGAGAAGAACGCCCGCATCCACGAGGATTACGCGCGCCGCTACGGCGCCCGCCCGGACGAGGCGCGCCGGCAGGCGAACTCAAGTCCTTTCTGACTGTCAGATGTGCGGCCCGACCGGTTTGACGACGGTCAGCAGGATCGCCGAATCCGTCAGTGCCTGCAGGGAATGCCGGGTCCGTGGGATCACCATATGGTCGCCGGGTGATCCTTCCCAGCTGGCCTCGGCATTGCTCAGCCGGACGCGGCCCTCGATCACCTGAAGCGTGGCCTCCCCCGGACTCTCGTGCTCGTCGAGGCCATGGCCCTCGGTCAGTGCCATCAGCGTCTGCCTCAAACTGTGTTCGTGGCCGCCGTACACCGTGTGCGCGCTGCGGCCACTGTTCGCGGCGCGGGCCGCGGTCAGATGCTGGCGAGCCAGTGCGGTCAGTGAGATCTTCTCCATAGAATTACCTTTCACGCTGAGCTGAGCGGGGATCCCTAACTGAGCGCCGGGATGACCTCACGCTCGAACAGTTCCACACCGGAGCGGTCGTAGGCGGCCTCAGGGAAGTAGACGATGGCGTACTCGCAGCCCAGATCGCGCATCCGCTGCAACCGCGGCACAATCTGCTCCGGCGTCCCGGTCGCCGAGTCGCGCGAGAACACGTTGGCCAGCATACCGTCGACGGCTGCCTCACCCGCCTTGGTGACCTGCCGGGCCCGGATCCGATCCAGCCGCTCCTTGACGTCGGAGTCCGAGTCCCCGACGACGGCGTTGAAGTTGGCCGACCGCACGATGGCGTCATAGTCGGTGCCGACGATGCGGCAGTGCTCGGCCAAGATGCCCGACTTGCGCTCGAACTCGTCGGGCGCGGAGCTGAAGTTGGTGTACTTGGCGTACTTGGCCGCAATCTTCAGGGTGACCTTCTCGCCACCACCGGCGATCCACAGCGGCGGACCGCCGTCCTGTAATGGTTTCGGAGCCACAATGGCGTCGTCCACCTTGTAGTGCTTCCCATCCAGGGTGACCCGGCCGTCGCGCCAGGCGTCCCGCATGATCTGCACACCCTCGTCGAGCCGTCCCAGTCGTTCGCCTGCGGAGGGGAATCCGTACCCGTATGCACGCCATTCGTGCTCATACCAGCCACCTCCGATCCCCATCTGGGTACGGCCGTCGGAGATGACGTCAACGGTTGCTGCAACTTTTGCCAGGTAGGCCGGATTCCGGTAGCTCATGGCCGTACACATCTGGCCGAGTTTGATCCGGTCGGTGACCGCGGCGAAGGCTGACATCAGCGACCAGGCCTCATGGGTGGCCTCATCGGTGGGCACCGGAACGGTGTGGAAGTGGTCATATACCCACACCGAGTCCCACGTGCTGTTGTCGGCGTAGGTAGCCAGGTCACGCATCACTGACCAGTGCTTATCGGTGGGAATGTCGATGAGGTCGAGTCGCCAACCCTGCGGGATGAAGAGTCCGAAGCGCATAACCTCAAACTCTAGGCCCTACGCGCAATTCGTGAATCGTCTACACTCCGTAACAATTCTTCGCTACAGCTGATATTTCGAGTCGTTCGCGCACCCGATCCCGAGGACTGGACATGACTGCCATCCCACGCCGCTTCGCGGTCGCCTCGTTGGCAGCGCTCATGCCGTTAGCTGCGGTCGCGATCGCCACGGCACCGCCAAGCGCGGCGGAGAGCTGCTCGCGCGGCCAGGTCTCGTACAAAGGCAATTGCGTCGACACCTGCAACGACTCCCAGATCCGTAACGCGGACACCGGTGGGTGCCAGTCGCTGCTGTCGGCCACACTGGAGAAAGCCGAGACGCCGGCCGTTGCGAAGCTGACGCCGGACGACCTGGGTGGCGTGGTGCAGCTGGCCAACAACATCGGGGCACTGCCGGAGGTCAACCAGACCATCGATACATCTTTCGGCATTGCGAACACCGTTGTCGGCTGGCCCGCCACCTTCGCCGGTGCCGCCGCAGATACCGCCACCACGCTGGACTTGCTTGGTTTGGCTCCGGGCCCAGGCATGGTGTCCGATGTCGCAAGCCTGGCCTCGGCCGTGCCTGCGGTCAGCGGGGGCCTTCCGGCTCTGCCACCGCCACTACCGATGGGACTGGCCCAGCTGCCCCCGCCTCCTCCGATCGGCCTGCCGGGTCTGCCCCCGCCTCCTCCGATCGGCCTGCCGGGGCTGCCGCCCCCGCCGAACTTCAAGCTCCCCCCGCCGCCCCCGATCGGTCTGCCCCAGCTTCCGCCTCCGCCGCCCATCGGCCTGCCGCAGATCGGCCTGCCCCGTAAGGCACTGATCGGATGCGGACCCCAGCTGTTGTTCTACCGTCCCTGTCTCTGAGCCCGAAGATCACCCGGCCTTCGCATCCTCGCCGAGCTCGCTGCCGGCCTGTACACCGCGAACGGGCTGGCGCAATGGCCGTCGCGCGCCGAACGAGAAACCCCCGGGCCGCCGCTTCGAGGACGGCGGGCCCGGGGGCTCTGGTCTACGCGCCTGGAGGTCAGGCCTCGAGCGATGCGGGCGGGTTGAAGCGGTCGCCGTAGCGCTCGGCCAGTTCCTTGGCGCGAGCCACGAACGCTGCCTTGCCGACACCCAGCGGACCCTCGTAACCGACGATGAACTGCGCCGAACCACCGGTGTACGGCGGGAAGCCGATACCCATGATGGACCCGATATTCGCGTCGGCGGTCGAGGTGATAACGCCCTCGTCGATGCACTTCTGGGTTTCCAGCGCCTCGGCGAACAGCATGCGGTCGATCGCGTCCTGCAGCGGGATCGAGGCGCTGCCGGAGTTGAAGGTCTCCTTCAGCCCCGGCCACAGGCCGACACGCTTGCCGTCGGCATACTCGTAGAAGCCCGCACCGGACAGCCGCGACGGCCTGCCGATCTCGATCATCTTCTCCACCACGGCCTCGGCCGGGTGCGGCACGTGGGTGCCGCCGGCCTCTTCGATGCCCTTGCGGGTGGCGACGACGATCTTGTGCATGAGCTCGAGGTTGAGCTCATCGCACAGCTGCAGCGGCGCGGCCGGGTAACCGGCTTGCGCACCCGCCTGCTCGATGCTGGCCGGCTCGACACCTTCACCCAACATGGCCAGCGCCTCGTTGACGAAGGTGCCGATCACCCGGGAGGTGAAGAAGCCGCGGCTGTCGTTGACCACGATCGGGGTCTTCTTGATCGCCAGCGTGTAGTCGAACACCCGGGCCAGCGCCTCATCAGAGGTCTTCTCGCCCTTGATGATCTCGACCAGTGGCATCTTGTCGACCGGCGAGAAGAAGTGGATCCCGACGAAGTCCTCCTGGCGCTTCACGCCCGAGGCCAGGCCGGTGATCGGCAGCGTCGAGGTGTTGGAACCGAGGATCGCGTTGGGCTCGACGATGTCCTCGATCTCCTGGAACACCTTGTGCTTGAGTTCCTGGCTCTCGAAGACCGCCTCGATGACGAAGTCGACACCGACGAAGTCCGCCGCGTCGGCCGTCGGGGTGATCTTGGCCAGCAGGGCGTCGGAGCGCTTCTTGGTGGTCTTGCCACGCTTGAGCGCCTTGGCCTCGATGCCCTCGGAGTAGGCCTTGCCCTTCTCCGCCGCCTCGATGGTGACGTCCTTGAGCACGACGTCATAGCCCGCCTTGGCCGACACATAGGCGATACCGGCGCCCATCATGCCCGCGCCCAGCACGCCGATCTTGCGGATCGCGACCGGGGCGATGCCCTCGGGACGGCTGCCGCCGCCGTTGATGAACTGCAGATCCAGGAAGAACGCCTGGATCATGTTCTTGGCGACCTGGCCGGTGACCAACTGGGTGAAGTAGCGGCTCTCGATGCGGGTGGCGGTGTCGAAGTCCACCTGGGCGCCCTCGACGGCCGCGCTCAGGATTGCCCGCGGTGCCGGCATCGGTGCACCCTTGAGCTGCTTCTTCAGCAGCGCCGGGAACGACGGCAGGATGCCTGCCAGGCCGGGGCTGGACGGGGTGCCGCCGGGCATCTTGTAGCCCTTGACATCCCACGGCTGCACGCACCCCTCGGGGTTGTCCTTGATCCACTTCTTGGCGGCGGGAACCAGCTCGTCGACCGACTTGACGAGCTCGTCGACCAGACCGATTTCCTTGGCCTTGGCCGGGCTGAACCGGGTGCCTTGCGAGAGCACCTCCATGAACGCCTTCTGGATACCGAACAACCGCACGGTGCGGGCGACGCCGCCGCCGCCGGGCAGCAGACCCAGGGTCACCTCGGGCAGGCCGATGACGACACCCTTGACGTCGGCGGCGATGCGGTGATGGGTGGCCAGTGCGATCTCCAGGCCGCCGCCGAGCGCGGCGCCGTTGATGGCGGACACGACGGGCTTGCCGAAGGTTTCCAGCTTGCGCAGATCGGCCTTCATGAACTCGACCTCGTCGAACATGCGCTGGGCGTCATCAGGGCCGACGTTGATCATGCCCTTGAGGTCGCCGCCGGCGAAGAAGGTCTTCTTGGCGCTGGCGATGACGACGCCGGTGATCGAATCCTTCTCTGCCAGAAGGCGATCCACCGCGTTATGCATGGATTCCTTGAAGTGCTCGTTCATCACGTTGGCCGAACCGGTCGGATCGTCGAACGTCAGCGTGACGATGCCGTCGGCATCCTGGTCCCACTGAATGGTGTTCTCTGCCATGACTTTTCCTTAGACCCTCTCGATGATGGTGGCCACGCCCATGCCGCCGCCGACACACAGCGTCATCAGGGCACGCTTGGCGCCGCGGCGCTCGAGCTCGTCGACCATGGTTCCGGTGATCATGGCGCCGGTGGCGCCGAGCGGGTGGCCGAAGGCAATGGCGCCACCGTTGACGTTGATCTTCTCGTCGGGGATGTTGAGGTCCTTCTGGAACTTCAGCACCACCGAGGCGAACGCCTCGTTCAGCTCGAACAGGTCGATGTCATCGACGGTCAGCCCGGCGCGGTCGAGCACCCTCTTGGTGGCCGGGGTCGGGCCGGTCAGCATGATGACCGGATCGGCACCGCTGGTGGCGGTCGCCACGATGCGGGCGCGGGGGGTCAGACCCTGCGACGTGCCCGCGGCCTCGGAGCCGATGAGAACCAGCGCGGCGCCGTCGACGATGCCTGAGCTGTTGCCGCCGGTGTGCACGTGGTTGATCTTCTCGACGTAGTGGTACTTCTGCAGCGCCACGTCGTCGAAGCCGCCCATCGCGCCGATACCGTCGAACGCGGTCCTCAGCTTGCCCAGGCTCTCGACGGTCGAAGAAGGACGCATGTGCTCGTCATGGTCGAGCACGACGAGGCCGTTCTGGTCCTTGACCGGGACGACGGATTTGGCGAAGTAGCCACCCGACCATGCCGCGGCCGCGCGCTGCTGCGAACGGGCGGCGTAGGCGTCGACATCCTCGCGGGAGAAGCCCTCGATGGTGGCGATCAGGTCGGCGCCGATGCCCTGCGGAACGAAGCCGAGGCGGTAGTTGATGTCCGGGTCAGTGGCCCAGGCACCGCCGTCGGCGCCCATCGGGACGCGGCTCATGGATTCGACGCCACCGGCGAGCACCAGGTCGTCCCAGCCGGAGGCGACCTTCTGGGCGGCCAGGTTCACGGCTTCGAGGCCCGAAGCGCAGAAGCGGTTGAGCTGGAAGCCGCCGGTGGTCTCGGGCAGGCCCGCCACCAGACCGGCGGTGCGGGCGATATCGGCGCCCTGGTCACCGACCGGGGTCACGACACCCAGGATCAGGTCGCTGATCAGGGTTTCGTCCAGGTCGGGGTGGCGGGCGCGGATTTCGTCGATCAGGCCGACGACCAGGTTGACGGGTTTGATCTCGTTGAGGGCTCCACCGCGCTGCTTGCCGCGCGGCGTACGGATTGCCTCGTAGATGAAGGCATCGGACATATGTTATTCCCTTTCGGGTGGGTGACAGGGGACGTCCATCGGGGCGGCAGTCCACTGGTCCGGCAGCCTAACAGGGCCGCAAACCAACCTGTTGGTTGGGCGGCGGCTCGGCGGCCCTTGTCACCACCCGGATCGCGGCCAAACTGGGGGCGTCCCGCCCGGCTTCGGGTCCCAACACGGCTGACTAGGCTCGACGCCATGACCGTTCACCGACTGCAGCCCTACGCGGTGACCATCTTCGCCGAGATGTCGGCGCTGGCTGCCCGCATCGGCGCGGTCAACCTGGGGCAGGGCTTCCCGGATGAGGACGGCCCCGCGGGGATGCTGAAGGTCGCCCAGAACGCCATTGCCGAGGGCATCAACCAGTACCCGCCGGGGCTGGGCATCCCGGCGCTGCGCCAGGCGATCGCCGCCCAGCGCCAGCGCCGCTACGGCATCGAGTACGACCCGGACACCGAAGTGCTGGTCACCGTCGGCGCCACCGAGGCCATCGCGGCGTCCCTGCTGGGCCTGGTGGAGCCCGGCTCCGAGGTGCTGGTGATCGAGCCGTTCTACGACTCCTACTCCCCCGTCGTGGCGATGGCCGGCTGCCACCGGGTGGTGGTGCCGCTGGTGCCCGACGGGGGTGGGTTCGCCCTCGATGCCGACGCGCTGCGCGCCGCCATCACCCCGCGCACCCGGGCCCTGATCGTGAACTCACCGCACAACCCGACCGGCATGGTGCTGCGCCACGACGAGTTGGCCGCGATCGCCGAGATCGCCGTGTCCAACGATCTACTGGTGATCACCGATGAGGTGTACGAGACGCTGGTGTTCGACGATCGCACGCACATACCGCTAGCGGGTCTGCCCGGCATGGCGGGGCGCACCGTCACCATTTCGAGTGCGGCCAAGATGTTCAACGCCACCGGCTGGAAGATCGGCTGGGCTTGCGGCGCACCGGAATTGATCGCTGGCGTACGCGCCGCCAAGCAGTACCTGACCTATGTGGGCGGGGCGCCCTTTCAGCCCGCGGTGGCCTACGCGCTGGACCACGAGGACGGCTGGGCATCCGGTTTACGTGCCGATCTGCAGGCCAAGCGCGACCGGTTGAGTGCCGCTCTGAGCGATCTGGGCTTCGGGGTGCACAGGAGCTCGGGCACCTATTTCCTGTGTGTGGATCCCCGGCCGCTCGGTGTCGAGGACAGCGCCGCATTCTGTGCCGAACTGCCGCACAAGGCGGGGGTGGCGGCCATCCCGATGTCGGCCTTCACCAGTGATGAGCGCTTGCGCGAAGAACAGACAACCAGCGCGGACAACGGCTGGAATCATCTGGTGCGCTTCGCCTTCTGCAAACGCGATGACACCCTCGACGAGGCGATTCGCCGGCTCGGGGTGCTGAGATCGTCATGACACTGGACGATGGTCGGATGCCTGCAACACGAATCCCTGCCGAAACGCTGGCGCGTATCGACACGCTGCTCGACGGTGTCGACGCGACGCTGGCGGCCCGGTATCCGGGAGACCGTGGCGGCAGCCAGCCGGTGCACACGGTGTACCTCAGTGCAGCCGCAGCCGGTCCGGCCACCGTCATCGAGTGGGGCGCCGACGCGCTTGAACTTCTGGACCGCCACCCCGCGGTGTTCGACGAACTGGGCGATGCGACGACCCTGGCCATGGTCCGAGATCGGTTGCGAACCGCACCCATCGCCGACCTGCGGCTGGATTTCGAGGACGGTTACGGCAGGCGCGCCGACGCTATCGAGGATGCCGACGCGCTGCATGCCGGCGACACCCTGCGCGCGCTCGGGCTCGGTAGCTGCGGTGTCCGCATCAAGGGGCTGACCGCCGCAGACCGGCACCGCTCGGTGCGCACCCTGGAACTGGTGCTCGACGGTGGAGTCCCGGAGGGATTCGTCTTCACCGTCCCGAAATTGCGTGCAGCCGAACAGGTCACCGCCACGGTGTGGCTCTGTGAGGCGCTGGAGGATGCCTTCGACCTGCCACCGCGCAGCCTGTCGTTCGAGTTGCAGATCGAGAGCCCGCAGGCCGTCCTCGGCTCCGACGGTGCCGCGACAGTGGCCCGCGCGATCGAACTCGCCGATGGCCGCTGCAGCGGATTGCATTACGGCACATATGACTACAGCGCAGCATGCGGTATCGCGCCGCAGCAGCAGGCTCTGGACCATCCGGTCGCAGACCACGCCAAGGCCGTCATGCAGACCGCTGCGGCGCAGACCGGGGTCTGGATCGCCGACGGCTCCACCCAGGTGTTCCCGACCGGTACCGATGACCAGGTGACCCAGGCGATCCTCCGGCACCACCGGCTGGTGACCCGATCACTGGAACGCGGCTACTACCAGGGCTGGGATATGCACCCCGGCCATCTGGTGACACGTTGGCTGGCCACCTTCACCTACTTCCGCGCGGCACTCACCGCGGCCGCACCGCGACTGCAGGCCTACCTGGACCGGCGTGGCGGCCCGATCGTCGATGAGCCGGCCACCGCCGAGGCATTGTCCACGGTGGTACTGCGCGGATTGGACTGCGGCGCCTTCGACGTCGATGATGTCGCGAACCTGGCCCCCGCGGCCACCATCTCAGTACTGCGAAACCTGAAGGACCGGAAGCCGGTATGACCGAATCACTGCCCGATTTCACCTGGCTGCCGGACCTGGCGCTGCGCACCCTCGGCGGTGCGGTGGTGTGGGCCAACGACGAATCCTTCGCCGAGAAGGAGAACCTGATCTCGCAGGGACCGTCGACGTACCGGCCTGCCTCGTTCGGGCACAAGGGCCAGGTCTACGACGGCTGGGAGACCCGGCGCCGGCGGGAAGCCGGGTATGACACCGCCATCGTCCGACTCGGCGTGCCCGGGGTGATCCGCGGCATCGTGGTGGACACCGCGTGGTTCAAGGGCAACTATCCGCCGGCCGTCTCTCTCGACGCTCTCGAGGTCGACGGCTACCCCACCGCCGAACAACTCGCCGCCCAAACGGCGTGGACACCGCTGATCGAACGCAGCAGGGCCTACGGGGACACCCGCAACAACTTCGAGGTGAGCTCGGAAAACCGTTGGACCCACGTGCGACTCAACATCTATCCCGACGGCGGGGTGGCGCGGCTGCGAGTGCACGGCGAGGGGATTCCGGACAAGCGGCTCTTCGGGGCCGGGCCACTGGACCTCGCCGCACTGGAGAACGGCGGGCTGGTGCTGGACTGCTCCAACCGGTACTACAGTTCCCCGCAGAACCTGATCTTCCCCGGCTACGCCCAGGTGATGGGTGACGGCTGGGAGACCGCACGCCGCCGCGATGACGCCAATGACTGGGTGCGTTTCCGACTGGCGGGGCCGGGCCGGATCAACCTGGCCGAGATCGACACCTCCTACTTCATCGGCAACTCCCCCGGATCGGCCGCCCTCACCGGATTCCGCGCCGACGGTAACCGGGTGGAGCTGCTGCCGCGCACTAACCTGCTGCCCGATACCCGGCACAAGTTCCTCATCGAGGCCGACGATGTGCTCACCGAGGTGCGGCTGGACATCTACCCGGACGGCGGGCTGGCACGGTTGCGTCTGTACGGAGAACTGGCGTGACCTATCCGCGGGATTTCATCGGCTACGGGCGCACCCCGCCGCATCCGCGCTGGCCGGGCGATGCGGCGATCGCCGTGCAGTTCGTACTGAATTACGAAGAAGGATCCGAGAATTCGATCCTGGATGGAGATCCCGCGTCGGAGACTTTCCTGTCCGAAATCACCCCCGCCGAAGGGTTCGGCAATCGGCACATGAGCATGGAGTCGATGTACGAGTACGGATCGCGGGCCGGCCTGTGGCGCATCCTGCGGATGTTCGAGCAGCGCGGTCTGCCGCTCACGATCTTCGCGGTGGCCCGGGCGATGCAGCGCAATCCTGAAGCGGTGGCGGCATTCGTGGACCTGGGCCATGAGATCGCCTGTCACGGCTTGCGCTGGAAGTCGTATCAGTTGATCGGCGAGGACACCGAACGCGCCGATATGGCCGAGGCCATCGAGATCCTGCGCGATCTGACGGGCAGCGCGCCGCTGGGCTGGTACACCGGCCGGGATTCGCCGCACACCCGGGATCTGGTGGTCGAGCACGGCGGATTCGTCTACGACTCGGACTCCTATGCCGACGACCTGCCGTACTGGGTGAAGGTGCGCGACACCGATCATCTGGTGGTGCCCTACACCCTGGACACCAACGACATGCGGTTCTCCTCGCCGGCCGGGTTCGCCAACGGGGACGAGTTCTACGCCCACCTGCGCGACGCCTTCGATGTGCTGTACGCCGAAGGTGTTGCCGGACAACCGAAGATGCTGTCGGTCGGGCTGCACTGCCGGCTGGTCGGACGCCCGGCGCGGGCGGCCGCGCTGCAGCGTTTCCTGGACCACGTGCAGTCGCATGACCGGGTGTGGGTGGCGCGGCGCATCGAGATCGCCGAGCACTGGCGGGCCACACACCCCGCTCCCTAGGGGCGCTGGGTGTACTCCTTGGGTGGCGGCGTCGCATACTCGCCGCGCTTGCCGGTGCGCAGGCCCATCGTCACCAGGGACTGCACCGTCAGCGTGGCGGCGGCGACACCGTCGACCACGGGCACCCCGATCTCGTCGGCGATGTGCTGGCACATCTCGGCCATGCCCGCACAGCCCAGTACGACGGCATCGGAGCCGTCCCGCTCGACCGCGTCCCGGCAGGCCTCGGCGACGGCCTTGAGTGCCGTCGGGTCGGTTTCCAGGTCGAGAACCGCGATCTCACAGGCGTGATACCCACGGCAAAATCTGCTCATCCCGTAGCGCTCGGCGAGTTCTTCGGCCCGTCCGATGGTGCGCGCCAGCGTCGTAACGATGCTGAAGCCGCGGCCGAGATGGCTCGCGGCCTGCATGGCGGCCTCGGCGATTCCGATCACCGGACCGGACGCGAGTTCGCGTGCCGCGTCCAGTCCCGGATCACCGAAACATGCGATGACGTAGCCGTCGACCCCTTCCCGCTCACCGCATTCGATCGCGGCCAGCAGCCCGGGCACGCTCATCGCTTCGTCGTAGTGACTCTCGATGGACGGCGGACCGAACTGCGATGTCACCGCGGTGATCTCGGTGCCAGAACCGGCCACCGCGCGTGCGCTGCGGCCGATCCCGACGGTCACGGTCTCGGTGGTGTTGGGGTTGACCACCCAGATGCGGGTCACGACAACGATTCTGCCACCAGGTCGTCCCGTGTACCCCACAAGTAGTAGATGGCGAAGCCGACACCGCAGCCGATGAACCAGCTGTACTGGGCGGCGGTGTGCATACCCGTCATCGAACCACCGGTCAGCACCGGGATCATCGCCATGATGGCACCGACAACGGTGGCGACGACGGCCACCTTGTTGTATCCCTTTGTGTACCAGTACTTTCCGGACTCCTCCATGGTGAACAGGTCATCCACCACCACCTTCTGCTTGCGGATCAGGTAGTAGTCCGCGATCAGCACACCGAACAGCGGGCCGATGAAGGCGCCGAGGGTTTCCAGCGTGTAGTGGATGACCTCGGGATTGTTGTACAGGTTCCACGGCGTGATCAGTACCGATCCGACCGCGGCGATCATGCCGCCGGCGCGCCAGCTGATCTTCTGCGGGCTGACGTTGGAGAAGTCGAATGCCGGTGAGATGAAGTTGGCGACGATGTTGATGCCGATGGTGGCGATCGCGAATGTCAATGCGCCCAGCACGATTGCGAAGGTGCTGTCGATGCGGGCCACCGTCTCGACCGGGTCGGTGATCAGCTCACCGAACACCGGCAGGGTCAGCGACGCGGTGACGACCACCAGCACCGAGAACACCAGGAAGTTCACCGGCAGGCCGAGGAAGTTGCCCTTCTTGACGGCCTCGAACGACTTTCCGTAGCGGGAGAAGTCACCGAAGTTGAGCATCGGACCGGAGAAGTAGGACACCACCAGGGCGATGGCGCCCAGCATCACCGGAACCGAGGACCAGCCGGTGTAGGTCACCCCGCCGAGGTTCAGATCGATGGCACCCCAGCCGGCCTTGTAGATCAGGTAGCCGCACAGCATGAACATGACGACGTACACGGCGGGCCCGCAGAAGTCGATGAACTTGCGGATCGACTCCATGCCCCGCCAGAACACGCAGGCCTGAAGCACCCACAGCAGCAGGAAGCTACCCCAGCCCAGCAGCGACAGACCGGCGAACCCGTAGTCGGCGACCACCGCGTACGGGGCCAGGCTCGGGAACAGTTTGATCAGCACGATGTCCAGGGCCGCCGAGGCCAGGAAGGTCTGGATGCCGTACCAGGCGACGGCGATCAAGCCGCGGATGATGGCCGGGATGTTGGCGCCCAGCACACCGAACACGGTGCGGCAGATCACGGGGTAGGGCACCCCGGTCGCCTGGCTGGGCTTGGCCACCAGGTTGCAGAAGAAATACACGATGCTGATGCCGACCAGCAGCGCGATCAGGACCTGCCAGCTGGCCAGTCCGAGAGCGAACAGGCTGCCTGCGGTGACGTAGCCGCCGACGCTGTGCACATCGGACATCCAGAACGCGAAGATGTTGTAGGACGTCCAGCTCTGCTTGCCCAGCGGGGCCAGGTCCTCATTGGTGAGGCGCGGGTCGTAGCCGGGTTTGATGACGCCGCCACCCACCGGGTGGCCGGCAGCTTCGACGACGTCATCGGCGCCGATGACGGCCCCCGGCGGCGCCATATTCGGTGGCACAACGGTATCGGTCATGGTTGCCGACTATGCGACCCGGTTGTTTCCCTGCTGTTTCGCCTCAACTATCAGTCGATTGCGACGAGAATATATTCACCTCAGGCCAGCAGGCCGGTGTCCCTGGGCAGCGTCTCGATGACGGCGTTCAGCCGGGCGGCGTGCAGTTCGGCGACGGCCAGCAATGCCGCGACGTCGCCGGCCAGGAACGCCTCCAGCATCGCGCGGTGATCGGCGTGCAGCTCGGCCCGGTCGGCGTGGCTGACATGCACCATCGACTGCACCGGTTCGGTGACGTTCCAGGCGCCCTCCAGCATGTGCAGCAGCCGGTGCATCCGCGACGGCCGGGTCAGCGCGCTGTGAAACTCCCTGCTGCCGCGGTGGTAGGCGGCCGCGTCCCCGTCACGGATGGCTTGCTCCAGGCGCTGATTGGCGATCACGGCGGTGGCGCGGTCGGTGTCGGTGGCGTTGTGCACTGCGGCGGTCAGCGACGCTGACTCCAGGGTCTCGCGCACAATGTACATTTCGCGCAACTCCTGGGCGGTCAGCAGCGCGACGGTGTACCCGCCGTTGCGCCGGTGCGCGACCAACCCCTCGGCGACGAGGGTCTTCACCGCTTCCCGGATCGGGATCTGGCTGATCCCGAACATCTCGGCGACCTCGGCGAGCGGGATCGGGGTACCCGGCGGCACACCGCCGTAAAGGATGGCGCGGCGCAACTCCGCGAGCGCCCCGTGCTGGGAGGTGCCCGCCCGCTCGGTTTCCAGGCAGTCGAGCAGCGCCGAACGTCTCAGCCCCATCGCCACAGGTTAGGCCGGTCGTGTTGCGCGCGCCGGTCGACGACGTTTCTGCCGGGCAACGCTAGAGCGGAGGCCGAGGGGAGGCAGTAGCCGGTCCGGAGCGAGCGCATTCGCACGTAGCGCGGCACTGGAGGACCTCGCCGGAAGCAGGACAGTCAGCGCCGATCGGGTACCATTTAACATGCCGGTAATCTTGCTGGCCCTCAGGGCAGACCACTTCGTTGAGCGTTGGGCTTACCGCCCCGCCTCGATCGCGTCGCCTTCTCTGAGACTTCTCAGAGGATCTTCATGTCTTCGCGTACCAGCGGAACCCCTTCTCTCGACATGCCGGCACACAGCGAGTACTCCCTTCCTGCCACACCCTTCGCGCTGCCCGTCGGTTCCACGGCGATCGTCTACTGCGAGGGCCAGTTCGGCGAGCAGGACGGCAAAACCGCCAACGGCCTGGTCCGGCATTCGGAGAAGTACGAAATCCTCAGCGTCATCGACGGCCTCCGGGCCGGAGCGGATGCCGGGAAACTCCTCGACGGCACCGCGAACGGCATCCCGGTGCTGGCATCGCTCGCCGAGTCCATCGCGCACGCCGGCCGCGTGCCCGACTATCTGATCTGTGGGCTGGCGCCTGCCGACGGTCTGCTGTCGAACGAGCAGCGGGTCGTTCTGCTCGATGGCATCGCCCGCGGGATGCACATCATCAACGGCCTGCATGAATTCCTCAACGACGACGCCGAATTCGCGGCGGCCGCCGTGATCGCCGGCGTCACCATCACCGATGTGCGCCGGCCGAAGGCCAAGCGGGACCTGCACCTGTTCTCCGGCCGCATCTTCGACGTCACCTGCCCCCGGATCGCCATCCTCGGTACGGACGGGGCGATCGGGAAGCGCACCACCGCCACCCTGCTGGTCCAGGCGCTGAACGCGTGCGGCATCAAGGCGGTCATGGTCGGCACCGGTCAGACCACCTTGATCCAGGGCGGGAAGTACGGCGTCGCGCTGGATGCGCTGGTCCCCCAGTTCTGCTCGGGCGAGGTCGAACACCAGGTCGTCGCCGCGTTCGAGGGTGAGGATCCCGACGTGATCGTGGTCGAGGGTCAGGGCGCGCTCAGCCACCCCGCGTACATCACGTCGGCGCACATCCTGCGTGGCAGCCGGCCGGCAGGCGTGATCGTGCAGCACGCGCCGAAGCGCACCGTGCTCGGCGACTTCCCGATGGTGCCGATGCCGACCGCGGCCAGTGAGATCGCCCTGATCGAGGCGTTCGCCGACACCCGCGTCATCGGGGTCACGATCAACCACGAGGAGATGACCGACGACGAGCTGCGCGACGCGATCGCCGAGCATCACTCCCGGCTCGGGATCCCGGTCACCGACCCCCTGACGCGCCCCGCGTCGGATCTGGTCGACATGGTGCTGGCAGCCTTCCCCGCGCTCGCGGTGGTGGCCGGCACACACACCGCGGTGTGACGCTTCGAATCGAAACCGATCTCGACAAGGTCGAGCAGAACACGCGGATCCTGGTTGATCGGCTTGCCTTGCGCGGCATCGGTGTCACGGGGATTACCAAGGCGGTGTTGGGCTCGCCGGGAGTCGGCGCGGCGATGCTGCGCGGCGGTGCCCGCGGCCTCGGCGATTCCCGGGTGGAGAACCTCGCCCGGCTGACCGGGCTCGACGGATCACCATCACGCACCCTGATCCGCTCACCCACGCTCAGCCAGGTGGCACACGTCGTCGACGTCGCCGCCGTCAGTCTGAACACCGAGGCCGTCGTTTTGGCGGCGCTCGATCAGGCCGCGTTCCGGCAGAAACGCATGCACGCCGTCGTGCTCATGGTCGAGCTGGGGGATCTACGCGAGGGCATCGCGCTCGCCGACGCCCCCGAGGCGGTGCGGGCCGTCCTGGGTTACCAGTCACTGCGGCTCGTCGGCCTCGGCGCCAACCTCGCCTGCCAGAACGGTGTCGTGCCCGACGACCAGAACATGGGCATCCTCACCGGGCTCGCGGACGATATCGAGGCACTGCACGGGCTCACACTCGGCATCGTCTCGGGCGGCAACTCCGCGAACCTGAACTGGGCTCTGCACACCCACGATGTCGGCCGGATCGACGAGCTCCGACTCGGCGAAGCCATCCTTCTCGGCGTCGATCCGCTGAGCCGGACACCGATTCCCGGCCTGCACACCGACGCCTTCACCTTGACCGCCGAGGTCATCGAGGTCGCCGTGAAACCGGCTCGGCCCTGGGGAGACCGCGCTCAGGCGGCTTTCGGGGAGGCACCGGTCCGCGTCGGCAGCGGGAGCGTGCACCAGGCAATCCTGGCCATCGGTCGCCAGGACGTGGACCCCGTCGGTCTGCGGCCGCCCGAGGGCATCACGATCCTCGGGATGAGCAGCGACCACCTGGTGGTCGACCTCGGCGATCACCCCGTCACGGTCGGCGACGAGATCGCCTTCGGTGTCGCCTACGGCGGACTGGTGCGGGCAATGACATCGCCATTCGTCGCCAAGATCGAGCGCTTTGGCGGTTTGTGAAAGCGGCGGCGCAAGCCAGCAGTTCGCGCAACTCAGGCTTGGCGTCAAACTCCTGCTGCGTGGCAAGCGACCTGTTGAGGGGCGCCGGATCAGGTTCAGTCAGGTCCATCGGGAAACTCCGTCACTCCAGATTTCGAGTTGACGAATCCACTCTAACTGCGTTGGCTTCGGCCGCAGCGAGACGCGATGATCTGCCGTTGGTCAGGCCGTTTTATGTCAGCCTTCGTCCTGCGTCGGGTTCTCGGCAAAGTAGTCGTTCTTCGTGTAGGACTGGCCCGCTGCCCGGCGCCGCTCTGCCTCTTCGAAAGCTTGCTGGGTCTGGGCAACACCGACGTGACTTCTCAGATATAGGAACAGCTCTCGATCGAGAGCATAGACACCCGGGATTGGTTGCCTGAGGTGTCGTTTGAGCAGATCGTGGGGTGGCTGGGCGTTAGGCTCGCCGGCGTCGATGCGTCGTAGCGCCTCTTTCGAGATGTCATCACCGGCCGCCTCCTCACTGTCGGCGACCACGTGCCAGTCGACGCCGGGATATTGGGCGCGCCACTTGTGGTCGCTTGTCTGGGTGATGAGCGGGCGGATGTGAGTCGCGTATTGCTCGTAGAGAGCGTTGAGATCGTCGTCAGTGGTGTCGTCGGAGAGTTCGGCGAGGTCGTGACGGAGACCGGAGTCGGCTTGGGCTCGGTCGAGCCGATTGAGAAGTTCGGCGCGGCGGATCCGGCGGCGTGGTGGAGGCTGGTCGGGGCTCATCGCGCTCACTGCTCGGTCGTCTTCGTGGTTTGTCGTTGTAGATGGTATCCCCGGGACCGACGTACCGACCGGCACTCAGTTCGACGACGGCAGACAACAGGCCAGACCAGCGCGGAACCCCGACGACGCCGGCATGTGTCAGCAGGTGCTCCCGACACCAACTTTTGGCGACTGTGCCTCTCATGGGGCGGCTGGGTGTCGCGACCGGCCTGGTCGCGAGCGTGGCTGGCGAGCAGGATAGCGTCCCCACACGCGGCCGTTTGTCTTACGCAACGCGAATTTCGCGAGGTCGGCCCCGCGAAATTGGGGTCAGATGGGCAGTCCGGGCACTTGGCGTGGCGCTGCGGGTTGTCTATCGGCAGCAGTTGGGGTCGAGGACGATGCGGAGTGCTTCCAGGCTTTCGGGGCGTGCTTGGTAGAAGACGTTCATGCCGCGGCGGGTGGACTCGACCATGCCGGCTTTCTTGAGTTGGCCCAGGTGGTGGCTGACAGTGGATTCGGCGAGCTCGACCGCGCCAGCCAGGTCGCAGGTGCATACCTCGCCGGCCGGTGAGCACAGCAGGATCGACATCAGTTTGATGCGGGCGGGGTCGGCGAGTGCTTTGAGCCGCAACGCCAGCTGCAGCGCGGCGTAGTCGCTCATCGGGGCAGCGGACACCGGGGTGCAGCAGATCGGGGTGGTCACGTCGATGACCGGCAGCGTCTTCGGCATGGACACCATCGTGCCACAGGTTCTTGACATATATCGAAACCGTGGCAGGCTGTGTTCATACCGATTCGATATATGCCACACAGGTGGAGGTCGTCATGTCCCGCGTCCAGCTTGCCCTCAACGTCAATGACCTCGATGAGGCGATCACGTTCTACTCCAAGCTGTTCGGCGTTGCACCGGCCAAGGTCAAGCCCGGTTACGCCAATTTCGCCGTCGCCGAGCCCCCGCTGAAGCTGGTGCTGCTGGAGAATTCCGCGCAAGGCGGCAGCATCAATCATCTCGGGGTTGAGGTCGGCTCCAGCACGGCGGTGCACGACGAAATCGCCCGGCTGACCGGGGAAGGCCTGTTCACCGATGAGGAGATCGGTACGACCTGTTGCTTCGCCACCCAAGACAAGGTCTGGGTGACCGGTCCCTCCGGAGAGAAGTGGGAGGTGTACACGGTGCTGGCGGACTCGGACACCTTCGGGGAGAACCCACAGCATCAGCAAGCTGTTGACGCGGCGAGCACGGTGCAGGTCTTCGAGCCGGCGCTGTGTTGCGCCACCGGGGTGTGCGGGGAGGACCTCGACCAGGCGTTGGTGACGTTCTCGTCGGACATGGACTTCGTGCGTAGCCGCGGCGGTGACGTGTCGCGCTACAACCTGGCCAGCGAAGCCCTAGCGTTCGCCGAACACGACGCCGTGAGGGAGTTCCTGACCGTGGCTGGCTCGGAGGGGCTGCCGCTGGTCCTGGTCGACGGGATCACCGTGTTGACCGGCCGCTATCCCGATCGCGCCCAGCTCGCCGCCTGGGCCGGTGTCGAGGCGCCCGTCGCCGGTGGAGCGGCGATGCTGGGCATCACCGACACCACCGGCTCGGCCGGGGCCGGCTGCAGCAGCGAGGGCTCTGACGCGACCGGCTGCTGCTGAGATGGGGTGCGCTATCACGTTTTTGGACGGTGCGCCACGATTTGTGTTCTTCACCGGGAAGGATTTGTGTTCTTCACCGGGAAGGGTGGTGTCGGTAAGACCTCGATCGCCTGTGCGACCGCCGTTACTCTGGCCGGCAACGGTAAGCGGGTTTAACGAGTTCACCTCGCTGCTCACCGACCCCGACGGCGCGCTCGCCCAGTTCGATCATGTGGTGTTCGACACCGCCCCGACCGGGCACACCATCCGATTGTTGCAGCTGCCCGGCTCGTGGACCGAGTTCCTCACGGCAGGCAAGGGCGACGCCTCCTGCCTGGGACCGCTGTCGGGTCTGGACAAGCAGCGCACCGAATACGCCGGAGCGGTAGCGGCGCTGGCTGATCCGGAGCGCACGCGCCTGGTGCTGGTCGCCCGAGCGCAGACCTAGAGCCTTGCCGAGATCGCCCGCACGCATCGGGAACTCGCGGCGATCGGGCTGACCCGCCAGCATGTCGTCATCAACGGGGTACTCCCGGGCGCGACCGATGACAGCGACCCGCTCGCGACCGCGATCTACCGCCGTGAACAGGACGCGATCGCCGCCATGCCGGCCGAATTGGCGGCGCTGCCCGTCGATCAGGTCGACCTCAAGGCCACCAACATCGTCGGCCTGGATGCGCTGGCCTCGTTGTTCACCCCGAGTGAGGTCTTGCCCCAGATGGCCGCGGAGCCGGGCCGCGATATGAACGTTCACGCTCCGCTGGTGGGCTTGATCGACGAACTCGCCACCGGTGAGCACGGCTTGATCCTGTGTATGGGCAAAGGCGGTGTTGGCAAGACGACCATCGCCGCGGCGATCGCGGTAGCACTCGCCCAGCGCGGACATCAGGTGCTGTTGACTACCACCGACCCGGCCGGTGACCTAACCGGCACCCTCAGCGGGGACCTCGACAACCTGGCGGTGTCCCGGATCGACCCCGCCGAGGCGACCCGCGCCTACCGTGATCATGTGCTGGCCACCAAGGGTGCTGCCCTCGACGAGCAGGGCCGGGCGATGCTCGCCGAAGACCTGCGCTCCCCATGCACCGAGGAGGTCGCGGTGTTCCAGGCCTTCTCCCGGGTGATCAGCGAGTCGCGACACAAGTTCGTCGTGGTCGACACCGCACCGACCGGGCACACGCTGCTGCTGCTGGATGCGACCGGCTCCTATCACCGCGAAGTCGCCCGCCAGTTAGGTGATCGCCAATTCGTGACGCCGCTGATGCGGCTGCAGAACCCGGCCGACACCAAGGTCATCATCGTCACCCTCGCTGAAACCACCCCCGTCCTGGAAGCCGCCGGTCTGCAGACGGAGCTGGAACGCGCCGGCATCCACCCGTGGGCATGGGTAGTGAACAACTCACTGGCGGCAGCCAATCCGGTCTCACCACTGCTCGCGCAGCGGGCAGCCGCCGAATTACCGCAGATCGAGACGGTACGAACCGACTACGCCGACCGCATCGCGGTGGTGCCCCTGCTGGCAGCCGAACCGGTCGGCATCCCCGCGATCGATGCACTCGGGGCAACCCGCGGCGTCGTGGTCCGCTCACCAGCTCTGTGACCACGACTGGACGCCCCGCCGCGATGCCCGGCGGGGCTAGGGTTAGGGTTAGGGCGAACCCTTCGCGGTGTTGAGGCGGGCAGCAAGGTCAGTGACGCGGGCTGCGATATCGCCGCGTACCAGGCGCATCCGCTCGATGCCGTCGATGCCCCGCTCGGAGGGTTCGTCGTTGTCCCAGGTCTCGGACTGCGTCCCCACCGTCGAGTTCATGCCGATGAAGACGACGTTGCCGCCCCCCGCTGAGGTCTCAATGTCCGCGGGCGTGAGGCCTGGCCTTGGGCGATGGCAAAGGTACCACTCGTTGTAGGAGATGGCGCCCTCGGTGTTCTTGACGGCCGCCGAGGTTTCCCTCATTGCCTTGTGCTCCGGTGCCCACGCCCCCGTTGAATGTCTTGCCGACACCTTTGGTCCAGGTCCCGCCGCCGGCGGTTTGCAAGTATTGCTGGAAATTGTCGGTGGTGCCCGAGGAGTCGCTGCGGTAGATGACGAGGATGTCCTCGGCGGGCGCCGAGGGATTCAGCGCGGTGATCGCTGGGTCGCTCTCACGCAGGGCTAACAACATGTGGTGCCCGTTGTTCGCGCTAAACGATGACCAGGGCCGCTAAACATGGTGCTGGCTGACGTCGGTGGTGAGGACAAGCCGTTGAGGCTCGAGGCGGTGCTGGCGTACCCAGGCTTGGGCGGCCATTTGTACGGCATCCCATGGGGAGCCGAGCGGCGGGGTGTAGGACAGATCGAGCTCGCTAACCCCGTCAACGGTCATGGCATGGAACAGTGCGCTCGCGTAGATGTCGACGCGTTTGGCGACTTCGGCACCGCGGTGCCCGACCAGCTGCGCCCCCAGCAGCAGGCCGCTGCTCTGGTCGCCGGTGACGCGGATGGCGATGGGGGTCGCACCCGGGTAGTAGGCCTTGTGATCATCGGGGTTGGAGGCGGTGGTGACCGGTGTCCAACCCCGGTCGGCGGCGCGGGCTTCGTGTTCGCGAAGCCCGGTGCGGGCAGCAACGAGGTCGAACACCTTGACGACCTGGGTACCGAGGCTACCGGCGAAGTGGGCGTCACCACCTAGGACGTTCTCCCCGGCGACGCGGCCCTGTTTGTGGGCGGTGGTGCCCAGCGGCAGCCAAGTCAGGCCGAGCAGGCGATGGTGGGTATGCACGCAGTCCCCGGCGGCGAACACATCAGGCAGAGTGGTGCGCATCGTCTCATCGACCACGATCGCGCCCTTGATGCCGAGTTCGGCGCCGGCGGCCGCCGCGAGCTCGGTGTCGGGCCGCACGCCGACGACAACGAGGACCAGATCGACGGTGCGCGAAAGGGTATCGTCGCCGTGGTTGGCGGTCACGGTCAGCGCGCCGCCCTCGGTGCGGGTGATCGCGGTGACGGCGGTGTCGGTCAGGACCTCGACGCCATTACGTGCCAACTCGGCGTGGATGAGCGCGCCGAGTTCGGGATCTACGGTGGGCAGCACTTCGGGCAACGCTTCGATCTGGGTCACCGCGATACCGCGCAGGGTGAGGCCCTCGGCCATCTCCAGCCCGATATAGCCGGCGCCGATGATCACCGCCGTCCTCGGGTCGCGGGTGGTCAGGGAGTCCATCACCGCGAAGGTGTCGCCCATCGAATGCAGCAGGTGCACACCGTCTTTGGGGCCCAGTGGGTCCGGGCCCACCAGGCCGGGCAACGGTGGGCGGGCGCTGACGGCGCCGGTACCCACGATCAGCGCGTCGTAGTCGAGCTGGCTGGTTGTCCCGGTGGCGTCGACGAGGTCCAGGGTGTGTGCGTCGGCGTTGATGCGGGTGGCCGTGGTGTCGGTGAGCACCCTCATCCCGGTGGCGGCCAGGTCCGCGGCGGTGCGGTGTGCCAGATGGGTCCAGTGGGTGACTTCCCCGGACACGTAGTACGGGATGCCGCAGATGGAGAAGTTCGGGTAGGCGTCGGCGACGACGACCGTGAATTCGGTGGCGGGGTCGAGTTCACGCGCGCGTAGCGCGGCGCTGATCCCAGCGTCGCTACCGCCGATCGCGACTATATGACGTGCTGCCATAACAAACTCCTGGCGTGAGTGAGCGAGGATCCAGGGCGGCGCTGCCCCGCGGCTGGGTTGGGTTGAGCGATGGTGTTGACGCGGCGGCGGTATGCGGGAGACAGAGCCGGTGCCGCCTGGTGTGGCCGTCGGTGCTCGGTGCGGTCATCACGAACGCCGTTGATCCGCTATACCAGCGGATGGGTGGTGGGGGACGACGACATCGTCGGCGCTGGCACTGATCCCGGGGTAGAGCGCGCCGATCAGCGCCAACCCCACCAGCGCGCCGACGATCTGGGCCGCGACAAACCCCGGCACCGAACCCGGAGCGATGCAACCCGACACCTCTGTCACACCCTGTGATGATTTCGACATCGATCGATATTGATTGACATCGAATCTGCCCGCAAACGAACAACCGGTGAACTCGCCGCTCAACGGAGTGTCGGGGAGCTCTCCGGTGCAGGTGGCGTGGGAATGTCTGAGACTCGTTGTGATCGACCGTGTTTGAGTGTGGGTCATGAGATGGCGTTGACGGCGGTGGATACCTTTGTTTGGAACTCGGCCGGTAGCGGGAAGTATCCGTAGTCCGCCAGGCCGGCTTGGCCGGGGCCGATGGTGGACTGCAGGAACGCTCGCACCGCTTGCCCGGTTGCCGGGTCGGCGTATTTCGAGCACACCAGTTCGTAGGTGGCGAGCACGATCGGGTAGGCGCCGGCTTCAGTGGGTGTGTAGAACGACGAGGTGTCTAGCACCAGGTCGTTGCCCTGCCCGCTGACTTTGGCGCTGGAGACGGTCTTGGCGACGGTGTCGGCGCTGATGGGGACCGGTCCGGACCCTTTGGCAGAGGTGAGGATCTGTGCGGAGGATAGCCTTTGGGCTTTGGCGAATGAGTATTCGTTGTAGGTGATCGCGCCCTCGTTGTTCTTCACATTCGCCGAGGTTCCTTCGTTGCCCGGGGCGCCCTCACCGACGCCGCCGTGGAATGTTTTGCCCACGCCTTTGCCCCACGCTCCGCCGGAGGCGGCTTCGAGGTACTGCTGGAAGTTGTCGGTGGTGCCCGATTCGTCGCTGCGGTACACCACGTGGATGTCCTCCGACGGCATCGACGCGTTGAACTGGGTTATCGCTGGGTCGTCCCAGCGGGTAATCGTGCCGTTGAAGATCTTGGCGATCGTCGGTGCGTCGAGCACGAGCGTATCGACGGTGTCGAGGTTGTAGGTGATAGCCAACGGCCCGAACACCACCGGTATGTTCCAGGCCTCCGAGCCGCACCGCTGTTTGGCCGTGGTGTATTCGCCGCGTGCTTCACTCAACGGCGAGTCGGAGCCGCCGAAATCTGTTTGGTTGCTGAGGAATTCGCTCACTCCGGCGCCGGACCCGTTCGAGGTGTAGGTCAGCGTGTGCCCAGGGCAGGCCTTCTGGTAGGCGTCGATGAATCGCGTCATGGCGTTGGCCTGTGCTGTGGAGCCGCTGGCCTTCAAGGAGGTTTTACCGGCGCAGTCCACCTTGGCCGCCGCGGCGTAGGGCGGCGGGTTGGGGTCACGTCCGCACGCTGAGAGCACCAGGGTGCAGGCGGCGAGCATGCTCAGCACAGTACCGGTTCGGTTGAGGGTCAACTCGGAAATAATCACAGCGACGTCCTTCACAGGTTCGGGGAAGTGTTGCAGGGTGGTCTATTCCGAGGGCTGCAGCATTTGGATGATGGCATCAAACTGGGTTGGGGTGGGCAGCCGGTGGTCGCTGTGATGATCGCGACCGCGATGTCGGTGACGTCGGCGGGGCGACCATGGTGTTGCGCGAGCAGTTGTTCGGTTTGACGCACGATCAATTCCATCGGCCCGTTCATCGAGATCCTGGCCGGCGGGGTCATCAAGGATCCACTCCTGGTAGCGCCGGCCCGCGAACACCGGGCGGGCATCACCGCAGCCCATGGTGATGACAACGTCGGCGGCCCCAACGATCTCGTCGGTCCAGGGGTTGGGGTACTCATGCGAGATGTCGATGCCGACCTCGGACATCGCGCGGACTGCGACAGGGTTGACTTCGTCGCCCGGCTCGGAGCCTCCCGACCAGGCGACGGCGGCATCACCGGCGAAATGGGTGAAAATCCCACCGCCATCTGGGAGCGGCCGGCGTTATGTGTGCACAAGACCAGCACGACCGGTTTCCCATCGTGGGATTTGCCTTCGACTTTCGCCAGAGCGCGAAGGCGTTGGCGGGCAAAGCGTTCAGCCAGCAGCGGCAGGAAATTGGCGATGGACGCCCCGGTGGCGAACTGCTCATAGCAGGAGGGCAGGAATCGTTCGATGGTTTCCACACCGAACATGTCGCCGAACTCTGACTGCAGTTGGACCGCGGCACTTTTCAGCGCCAGCCGTTGATCAATGGACAGCTCGGGTCGTAGGTGGGTGGGCGCGGTGCCGGCGACGTTGTCGGCCATGGTGTGCTCCGTTGTTAGGGGGTGTGCAGGGTGGGAGCCAGGCGATCGATACGGTCGCTGAGGTCATCCAGGGCGCGGTCAAACGCGTCGTAGCCGTCGGTGCGGGCCGGGTCGGGGATCGACCAGTGGATGCGGCGAGTATCGGCGGGCAGTTCTTCGTGCGCGTTGTCGCAGACCGCGATGACCAGGTCGGTGGGCGAGATGATGTCGTTGAAGTGTTGGGGGGTGTGCGGGTGTATCGGCAGGTTGTGGCGGGCCGCGGCGGCCAGCGCCTGCGGATGGACTTCGGCGGCGGGATGCGTGCCGCCCGAGGCCGCGGGGAGTGAGCTGCGGCGATTCCAGATCGCCACCGCAAGCTGGCTGCGGGCCGAATTCTGGCTGCACACGAACACCACTCGATCAGCCTGTTGTGCTGTCGAGGGCATCATCAGATCCAGCGCCTCGGGGATCAGCCGCACGTAGATGCGGCGCCGATCACCTTCTGAGCGGGCCCGTGCCACGACGCCGGCGCCTTCGAGCACACCGAGGTGATGGGCAATCAGGTTCGACTGCATCGACAACCGCGCCTGCAGCTCCGAGGGCGACGAATCCGCGACCAACAAACGGTCGACGATCGCCAGGCGGCCGGGATCGGCCAGCGCGGCGTGGATCTGCACCCGCCGAACCGTCTCCAAAGTTACCCCAGTGTTCATTGACTCAATGATTACTGAGCTACTGTTAGAGAGTCAAGTGAACAGTTCGGAATCCCTGACGCTCACCTGGAACCGGGCGGTAAGCAAGGTCTTGATGACGGGGCCGCTGGCTCCATTCGCAGACGCGTACGCGCTGGAGTTGAAGCAGCGCTGCTATACGCCGTTGACGTCGGTGGTCCAGCTCCGGCAGGTGGCACGGCTGAGTAACTGGCTGGAGGTGCGGGGGCTGGGCGTCGCCGAGCTGAACGGCGAGCGTGTCACCCCACGGTCACCGAAGCCTTGTTGCGCTACGCGGACCGGAACACCGCGCACTTGCGTGTCCACGGCAAAAGCTGTGCCTGAGGTCCATGTGCCCGGGGATGGACGGTCTCGGTGCGGATGCCGAGCGAGGTGGTGATCTTCTGAGGGTCGTGGCCACGCCGCTGCGATCAAGCCTGGTGCCCGCGCAGGAGACGAAGAACGCCCTCGCGCGGGGTCTGGGGCCTGCTGCAGCTGGCCACCGACGAGGCTTACGCGCCCGTGTGGGGATCGGGGATCCTCTTCGAGCTGGACTATGTACTCGCCGGCCTGCACGACAAGCGCGGGATCATCGATAGCGCCAGTCGCCGACAGCACCTCTTCGACCAGCTGAAGCAGGCGTTTCCGGGCTCAGAGGTTCACGCACCCAAAGACCGCGACTACAGCTACGGACTCAATTTTCCTGATGACGGACACGTCGCCCACGCCGCGATCATCGGCAAAGGCGACGCCATCGTCACCGGCGATCCAGGTCACCCGCCTGCCATGGCCACGAGGATTGTTAACGAATCACCGTCGGCGATCGCGGTCTGCAATCCGCCGCTGAGCCGGACGTCCTTGTCGTTGACGTAGATGTTGACGAATCGCCGCAAGTTGCCCGGGTTAGCCGGATCGAGCAGAGGTGCGAACAAACCGGCGTAGCTGGATTCGAGATAGCCGATCACCTCGGCAAGAGTGGAGCCCTCCGCGCTGACTCGCTTCTCGCCGCCCGTACGGGCTCTGAGATTTGTCGGGATCAGCACCGCCACACTCACGAGCTGGCCCCTCGCTTGACGGTCGAGATTTCACGTTCGGACACGCCGGAGTCGCTGCATGTGTGGATAGAATGCAGAGACAAATTGATCGCAAGGGAAGCTGAGTTCATCGATGCGCCTCTCCACCCGTAATCAGCTCAAGGGAACGATTGTCGAAGTCACTCCGGGCGCGGTGATGGGAATCGTGAAGGTGCGCCTCGACGGCGGTGATCAAACCGTGACCGCCTCGATCACCAAGGACGCCATCGCCGAACTCGGGCTCACGGTGGGCCAGTCTGCAACGGTGCTGGTCAAGTCCACCGAAGTGACCATCGGCGTCGAGTAGGCGGTTCACGGTCTGGCGAACCCGGCCGTAGTGAGCACCTTCTGACCGTACTCACCCGTCACCAGGTCGATGAATTCCTTTGCCAGATCCGGGTTCTTGGACGCCTTCAGCACGGCGATCGGGTAGGTGTTTACCGCTCCCGCGGATTCGGGGAACGGGACGCCGGTGACCTTTTCGCCCGCCCCGATCACGTCTGTGACATATACGAGGCCAGCATCAGCTTGGCCGGTGACCACCTTGTTGAGCACGTCGGTGACTTGATTCTCCTCGCTGACCGGATTCAGCTGCACCCCCGAATCCTGCTCGACCTTCTGGGTCGCCGAGCCGCACGGCACCGGCGGTGCGCAGATCACCACCGATATGCCGGGCTGAGTCAGGTCGCGCAACGTCGCGATGTGCTTCGGATTGCCCGGCGCCACGGCAATAGTGAGCGTGTTCGAGGCGAAGTTCACCGGATCGCCGGTCAGCAGACCCGCTTGTGCGGCTTTGTCCATGTTCCTGGTGTCCGCAGAGGCGAACACGTCGGCCGGAGCACCTTGGCTCAGCTGGCCGACGAGATCGGAAGACCCGGCGAACGAGAATTCCACGCCGCCGGGGTGATCGGTCTTGAACCGCTCGCCGATATCGGTGAAGGTTTTCTTCAGAGACGCGGCCGCGAAGACTATCAGTTTCGGTTGGCTGGGAACCTCCGACGCCGTTGGGGAGGCCAGCTCCGACGTGCTACACCCGCCGACCAGCACAGCCAATATCGCAGCCGAAAAGACCTGTTTGGCAAGGGATTTCATCGTTTCCTCTTCGAGGCTTGCGGTTCGCAGGCGCAGGCGTGGCCGGACCCGTCGGAATCACAGCCACTGGCCTCGAGCATGGCGTCACGGTCGACGACCTTGATCCTCTCACGGTTCTCGAGTGTCCCCAATGCGCGCTCGTGAGCATCCAGGCGCAGCCAGTCGCCCCAGGTTGTGTACCGGTGGCCCCGCGACTGCAGGAACCGGTGCATCGGGCGGCACCCCACGTCGCCGGGCCGCGGGAGGCGGGAGTTGGCGTGGTCGTCGAGCAGGCAAGTCACCGTCTCGTCGGCGTCGCTCTTGGTGTGCCCGATCAACCCGACCGGCCCGCGTTTGATCCACCCCGTCACGTAGACGCCGGGCATGGGCCGGTCGTCCTCGTCGAGAACCCGGCCTGCGACGTTGGGGATGGTGCCGGAATCCTCGTCGAACGCGACCTTGGCCACCGGTTCGGACAGGTAGCCGACGGCGCGGTAGACCGCCTGCACGTCCCAATCGGTAAATATGCCCGTGCCGCGGACATTTCCGGTGCCGTCGAGTTCGGTCCGCTCGGTACGCAGACTCGTCACGGCGCCGCCGTCGCCCAGGAGGGCCACCGGCGCCTCGAAGAAGTGCAGGTGTAGCCGGTGTGGTCGCTCACCCGGATCCCGCAGTGCGTACTTCTCGATGATGCCGGTGACCTGGCCGACGATCGTGGACTCGCGGCGCAGTCGTACCGACGCGTCGTCGTACTCGATGTCGGCCGGGTCGACGACGACCTCGATGTTCGGCGAACCGTCCAGCTCCCACAGCTCCAACGGGGTGAACTTGGCCTGAACGGGGCCGCGCCGGCTGAACAGGTGAATCACGGTGGCCTGGTTGGCCGACAGCCCGTCGTACACATTCGGCGGGATCTCGGTGGGCAATAGTTCGTCGGCGGTCTTGGCCAGTATCCGCGCCACGTCCAGGGCGACGTTGCCCGCGCCGATGACGGCAACCTTGCGCGCGGTCAGGGGCCAGCTCCGGGGAGCGTCGGGGTGGCCGTTGTACCAGGACACGAAGTCGGCCGCCCCGTGGGAACCACGCAGATCGACGCCCGGGACGGGCAGCGGCCGGTCGGCGTTGGCCCCGGTCGAGAAGATGACCGCGTCGTACATCGCGCTGAGGTCGTCGAGTGAGACATCGGTGCCGTAGGCGACGTTGCCGAAGAACTTCACGTTCGGCTTGCTGAGGACCTTGTGCAGAGCCGTGATGATGCCCTTGATCCGCGGATGGTCGGGGGCTACGCCGTAGCGGATCAGGCCGAACGGCGCCGGCAGCCTCTCGATGATGTCGATGCTGACCTCTTGACCGGATTTCAGTAAGGCGTCGGCTGCGTAAATCCCGGCCGGGCCCGCCCCGATGACGGCGACCCGCAGCCGGTCGAATCCGCCCGGACCGTGCTGTTCGCTCATTCGGCCCGCCGCGGCAGATTGCGGATGAACTCCGGGTCGGCAGCGGTCAAGCCGACGTCGGCGGCCCCACCGGGTGAGCCGAGTTCGGTAAAGAAGTCGGTGTTCGCGGTCTTGAATTCGCGCCACTTCTTGGGCACCTGCAGCTCGTAGAAGATCGCCTCCGCCGGGCACGCCTCAACGCAGGCCCCGCAGTCGGTGCACTCGTCGGGATGGATGTAGAGCATCCGCTCGCCCTCGTAGATGCAATCGACGGGGCATTCCGGCACGCATGCCTTGTCCTTCACGTCTACGCACGGTTCGGCGATGATGAAGGTCATCACTGTTCTCCTTCTCGATGGATCGTCACTGCACGGTCCAGGTGTCATGCCCCAGCAGCACCTGCTGGAGGTCGGTCGGGCGGCGCTGCTGCGCATCGGCGAGCTGGGTGCGAAACCGGCCGCCATAGGTGGGCCGGCTGACCGCGCGGAACACGCCGATCGGGGTGTTGCGCAGGTCGTCCCCGGAGAGACGCGACAGCGCGAAGGCGTACGCGGGGTTTGGCGCGCCCGCGTCGTGTACGACGACGTTCGGGTCGTCGGCCGTACCGACGAGCAGATCGCCGGTGGCCGGATCCCGCACGACGGCGGTGGTGCCGTCGCTGCCGAACACGATCGGCTGTCCGTGCTCGAGGGGGATGAGCCAGTCCTTGCGGCGGGCCGGGTCCTTGAGAGGTTCGTAGGCGCCGTCGTTGAAAACCGGGCAGTTCTGGTAGATCTCGACCAGTGCGGTGCCTTGATGCGCGGCGGCGGCCTCCAATGTTGCGGTCAGATGCCGCCGGTCGCTGTCGATGGTGCGTGCCACGAACGAGGCCTCGGCGCCGAGCGCCAGCGAGATCGGATTGAACGGATCGTCCACCGATCCCTCCGGTGTGGACTTTGTGACCTTGCGGAACTCCGATGTCGGGGAGGCCTGCCCCTTGGTCAGGCCGTAGATGCGGTTGTTGAACAACAGGATCTTCAGGTTGACGTTGCGGCGCAGCGCGTGTATCAGGTGGTTGCCGCCGATCGAGAGGGCGTCCCCGTCACCGGTGATCACCCACACCGACAGGTCCGGCCGGTTCATGCAGATGCCCGTCGCGATCGCCGGAGCACGTCCGTGGATGGAGTGGATGCCGTAGGTGTCGACGTAGTACGGGAAACGGGACGAACAGCCGATACCGGACACCAAAACGATGTTCTCCGGCGCGATCCGCGTGCCGGACAGGAAGCCCTGCGCGGCGGCCAGAATCGCATGGTCACCGCACCCCGGGCACCAGCGGACCTCCTCTGAACTACGAAATGCCGACGCCGGGAGCGGTTCTGGCAGTTGTTCGACGGTTGCTGTCATGATGATTCGGTTCCTTTGATGACGTTGATGAATGCCTGCTCGAGTTCAGCGGCCCGGAACGGCACACCGCGAATCCGGTTGTAGCCCACGGTGTCGACCAGGCAGTTGGCCCGAATGAGTCCCGCTAGCTGGCCGAGATTCAGCTCCGGCACCAGCACCGTGTCATAGGCCGACAGGACACTTTCGAGATTGCACGGCAACGGATTCAGGTAGCGCAGGTGGGCCTGGGCGATCGAGTAGCCGCGGCGCCGCAGCCGGCGGCACGCCTCTCCGATCGGGCCGTAGGTGGATCCCCAGCTGATGGCGATGGTCCGTGCGCCCTCGCCGGGCGGGCCGCTCGGATCGTCGACCGTGACGGGCGGCACCGGGATGCGGTCGATCTTGTCGTGGCGGGTGTGGACCATACGTTCGTGGTTATCGGGGTCGTAGGAGATGGCCCCGGTCTGGTAGTCCTTCTCCAGCCCGCCGATCCGGTGTTGGAGGCCTTTCGTCCCTGGCAGCGCGAGTGGGCGGGCCAGCGTATCGGGGTCGCGGGCGTAGGGCAGGTATATTTCCTGCCCGTTCTCATCGAAACCGTTTGGGACGGTAGCGAAGTCGATCGACAGATCGGGAAGATCGTCGACCGAGGGAACCCGCCACGGTTCGGACCCGTTGGCGACGTAGTTGTCGGACAGCAGGATCACCGGAGTGCGGTACTCCAGCGCGATCCGGCATGCCTCGATGGTGGCGTCGAAACAGTCCGCCGGCGAGCGTGCCGCCAGCACCGGAAGCGGTGATTCGCCGTGCCGTCCGTGGACGGCCATCCAGAGGTCGGCCTGCTCGGTCTTGGTAGGCAGACCGGTCGACGGTCCGCCGCGCTGGACGTTGATCACCACCAGCGGCAACTCGAGCATCACCGCGAGCCCGAGAGCCTCGGCCTTCAGCGCCATCCCCGGCCCGGAGGTCACCGTGGCCGCCAAGAGGCCCGCATAGCTCGCCCCGATGGCCGCGCCCGCCGCCGCGATCTCGTCCTCGGCCTGGAATGTGCGTATTCCCAAGGACTTCAGCTTCGACAGCTCATGCAGGATGTCGGTGGCAGGCGTGATTGGGTAGGAGCCCAGGAACAGCTCCAGTCCTGCGCGTTCGGCGGCCGCCGCCAACCCGTAAGCGGTCGCGAGGTTGCCCTGGATATTGCGGTAGGTGCCCGCCGGCAGCGCGGCCGAGTTCACTTCGTAGCGCACTGCCAGCGCCTCGGTGGTCTCACCGTATGCCCAGCCGGCGTGCAGCGCAGCAATGTTGGCTTGCAGCACCGCCGGTTTGGCGGGGAACTTCCGGGCCAGGTAGTCCTCGGTGGGCGCCAGTGGCCGATCGTAGAGCCAACACACCAGCCCGAGGGCGAACATGTTCTTCACCTTGCGGGCATCCTTGCGGGGCAACCCGAAATCGGCGACCGCCGCGGTGGCCAGACCGGCGATGTCCACGGTATGCAGCGAAAAGCCGTCCAGCGATCCGTCCTCAAGCGGATTCGATTGGTAGCCAACGATTTCCATGGCAATCTCGGTGAACGAGTTTGCATCGACGATCACCAGGCCCCCGGGCCGTAGGTCGGCTACGTTGGCTTTCAGGGCAGCTGGGTTCATCGCCACCAGGACGTCGGGGTGGTCTCCCGGGGTGAGCACCTCGTGATTGGCGATGTGCACCTGGAAGCTCGACACCCCGGCCACGGTGCCGGCCGGCGCGCGGATCTCGGCCGGATAGCTCGGGAGCGTCAGCAGGTCGTTTCCCAGGATCGCCGATGCGACGGTGAATCGGTCGCCGACCATCTGCATGCCATCGCCGGAGTCACCGGCGAATCGGATCGCCACCCGGTCCAGTTGAATCGGTTCGATGCTCATCAGTCTCCCTTTCCCAAACCCAGTCCACGAAGCCAGCGCACGGCGTTGGCGATCTGCTCGCACGCCTGGCGTACGTCGTCTTCGGTGGTCTCGCGGCCGAGGCTGAACCGCAGGCTTTCCTGCGCGGCGTCCGGGCTGAGCCCCATGGCCAGCAGCACGTGCGACGGCTCGGAATCCCCGGTTGTGCACGCCGAGCCCGAAGAGACGCAAACGTGCGGTGCCGCGTCCTGAATCGCTTCCGCCGGTGCGCCCGGAAACCACAGGTTGACGGTGTTGGGCAGCCGGGGTGCCCCACGGCCGTTCACCCGGGCGCCGACGCTGTCGGCGAGCAGTTGTTGCAGCAGCGCGGTCAGCCGGACCTGCCGGCGTGCGGTGCCCTCCAGTTCCTCGGCGGCCAGTCGGGAGGCCGCGCCGAACCCGACGACGGCGGCGCTGTTGACCGTGCCACCCCGCAGGCCGCGTTCGGCCGAGCCGGGGAACAACGGCTCCAGACGGTCGCGCAGTCCCCGCGCGGTGGCGACCGCCCCGATTCCCTTCGGCCCGTACAGCTTGTGGGCAGACCAGCCAACCACGTCGGCGGCGCCGTCGAGGCGGACCGGAATGCGACCGACCGCCTGGGTGATGTCGCTGAACAACAATGCTCCCGCGCGGTGGGTGATGTCACCGACCGCTGCGAGGTCGTTGATCACGCCGGTTTCGTTGTTGGCGGCCATGACCGCGACCAGTGCGACATCGGAGTCGATGAGCCATTCCAGGTAGTCGAGGTCGAGGGTGCCGGCCGGTAACACGTTGACGACATCAGATTTGCCGGCTGCCTTAGCTGCGGAAAGTACGGCGTGGTGTTCGGTAGCGGCTACCAGTACGCGATTCCGGCCCGGGGGCGCGGTGCGTACCACGCCGCGGATCGCCATCATCGCTGATTCCGTTGCCCCGCTGGTGAAAACGATATCTCGACGGTCTGCTCCCACGAGCGCTGCGACGTCACGCCGGGCCACCTCGACCTGGGCGGCCGCCCGCTGGCCGGCGGCGTGCTTACTGGCCGGATTGGCGAAGCTGTCGGTGAGCAACGGCAGCATCTCGCCGAGCACCCGGGGGTCGACGGGGGTCGCAGCGTTGTAGTCGAGGTAGATCGGCGTCTTCACGGTGTCGCCCCGCAGTCCGGGCAGTGCGGATCGCGCCGCGTCGGCAGGGTATGGAAGTCCATGTCCCACAGGTCGAAGTAGGTCAACGCATCCACGGCCGGCCGGCCGAATCCGGTCAGCATCTTGACCGCCTCCATCGCCGCGAGACAACCGGTGACGCCTGCGACCGCTCCCAGCACGGGAAATTCCAATGGCTCCCACGACGGGTCGCCCTCGGGGAAAACGCATCGCGCGCAAGCGGACCCCGGTTCGACGGTCAGGACGTATCCCTCGGTTGCGTTCATCGCCGCGACCACTAGGCGCAGACCCATCTGGACGCACCGCTGATTCAGCAGGTACCGCTCCGGGAAGTTGTGCCGGGCGTCGACGACGAGATCGGCCGATGCCATCAGGCCGGGCAACCGCGGGTCGGCGACGTGCCAGGCGTACGGCTCGACCTCGACGTCCGGGTAATACGCGCCGAGAGTTTTTGCCGCACAATCTACTCGGGGTGAGCCCACCCATTCCGGCAGCATCAGCGTCTGCCGGTTGAGGTCGGGCTCTTCCAGGTCGCCGGGGTGTACCAGGATCAGCCGACCGATCCCCGCGGCGCCCAGATACGTCGCCACGGCGCCGCCGACACCACCGATGCCGGCGATCAGCGCGGTGGCGCCGGCCAGCCGGCGCTGCTGCTCGGGGCCGAACCCCGGAATCGTCAGCTGCCGGTCGAACCGCTGGGTCCGCGCCAGGGTCGAGGTGAGGGCGGTCAGTGCGGCGGTCATTGGACCAGTGCCACCCGACGCACTCCGGGAACGGCTTCCTGAAGCCGTTTTTCGATGACTCCGCTGAGGGTGGCGGTAGCCAGCGAGCATCCACCGCAGGCACCGATCAGTTCCACCGAGACCACACCGTCGTCGACCCCGACGATTCGCACGTCACCGCCGTCGTTCTGCAGGTACGGGCGGATGTCGGCCATCGCCTCCTCGATCTGGGTGGCCAGCATCGCGTCGGCGGCGCTCTGTTCGGCAGATGCCGACGGCGCAAACGAGTTGCCGCAGCCGCAGCCCCCGGAGGCATTCGGGTTGGTGAAGGTGAATCCCGACGATGTGAGGGATTCGACGTAGTCGATGCGAATGCCGTCCAACATCGGGAGCATGACCTTGGACACGTAGACGTCGAACCCGCCGTAGGTTTCGACGACGTCGGCCGGATCGGGCTCGGGTGACAGCGCCAGGTTGTACTCGTATCCGGCGCAACCGCCCGGCGTGACGCCGATGCGCAGGCCGTATCCGACGGTGTCGGGGCTGCCGGTGAGCAGGGTGCGGACCTTGTCGGCGGCCTTGTCGGTGAAGTCGATGATCATGCGACGTCGACCTCCACATCGGCCAGCAACTGGGCGCCGGCGGTGGCCACCGCCTGCTCGATGACGTCATAGACCTCGATGGCCTCGATTCCGGCGGCGTCGAGCGATGCGCGTGGCTCGTGGCCGATCTTGCTGCACAGCACCGCCTTGCAGTCCGAGAGCATGCGAACGGTCTTGTCCAGCACCGATTCTTCCTCGCCGCATTCGCTGGGCCCGTTGCAGAATCGTTCGACGCTACGGGTCTGCACCAGCTTGGCCCAGCCCGGCGCGGCCTCATAGATCCAGAACTCGTCGGCGTGCCCGAAATGCTGGTTGACCACGCCGCTGCCCTTGGTGGCCACCGCCACCAGCACCACCTCGTCGGGCCGGGTGCCCGCGGTCTGGATCTTCAGCGCTTCCCGGGTGCTGCGGACTTCGGTGCGCCACCGTTCGATTTCCGCATGGACCTGCTGGCGGCCTTCCAGGTCATAGGTGACCTCGCCGTTGAGGTAGGTCTCCGGGCCGAACTCCTCGCTGCGGTCCTCGCCGAGCAGACCGACGGCGTCGGCACGGCATTGCCGGCAGTGCCGCATCATGTTCATCTCCGCGCCGTCGTCGTCGGCGCAGCGATCCTGCAGTGCCTTGAGCTCCTGGGGTGTCGGACCCCGCTGGCCGGCCAGTCCGAACACCGTGCCGTGTTCTGGTGCCGACACCAGCGGCATCACGTTGTGCAGGAAGGCGCCCATGGCCTTGACTGTGCGCGAAACCTCCACCAGGTGGTCGTCGTTGACCCCGGGGATCATCACCGAGTTGATCTTGGCGAGGATCTTGCGTTCGGTGAGTGCGGCCAGTCCTTCGAGTTGGCGTTCGGAAAGCACCTTGGCGGCATCGCGACCGGTATAGCGTTTGCCCTGGAACGCCACCCACGGGTAGATCTGTTCGCCCACCTCGGGATCGACCATGTTGATGGTGATGGTGACGTGGTCGACGTTGAGGTCGGCGATCCGATCGGCGAAGTCGGGCAGCCGTAAACCGTTGGTGGACAGGCACAATTTGATATCGGGGCAGTCTTTAGCCACTTGCTCGAGAGTCTTGAAGGTCTGCTGGGGGTTGGCCAGCGGATCTCCGGGTCCGGCGATACCGAGCACGCTCATCTGCTTGATCTGACTGGCGACGTGCTTGACCTTGGCGACGGCATCCTCCGGCGAGAGCAGGGTGCTGGTGACGCCGGGACGGCTTTCGTTGGAGCAGTCGTACTTCCGATTGCAGTAGTTGCACTGGATGTTGCAGGCCGGTGCGACCGCCACGTGCATGCGGGCGTAGTACTGGTGGGCCTCCGCGCTGTAACACGGGTGGTTGGCGATCTTCTCGGCGATCTCCGGGTCTGCGACGGGCGCGCTGCTGCCGCAGCTGGTTTTGCTCTTACAGCCCCCGGAGGTGGCCGCAGGCTTGGCGAGCAGGTCGGTGCCGGGATGGATGGTGCTTGCCTGCGCGGCCTTGAGCACCGGCAGGTCGATTGCTGTCTTGGTGGGATTCATGGTGCTGCAGCTCCTTTCAGGCGGTGGGTTCGAGTTCGGCATCCTGTAGGGCTTTGAACACCCTGGGATCCGCTACGCTGCCGGTGGTGAACGTCTGATACGAGCGTTGCAGTGCCCCGCGGTAGTCGGCCAGGATCCGTTCCGGCGCCAGGGGTTCGGTCCGGCTCGCGTGCAACCGTTCGAGTTGGCCGGCGAAGTGGCACAGAATGCGCAGTCGGTTCGTGTTGAGCACTCGCAGGTCGTAGGGCAGGCCGAAGAACCGGAAGTAGTCCTCGGCTTTGCGGCAGGCTCGAAAACGTTCGAAATCGGTGGGGTTGTCCGTCGTTGCGTCGGTTGTCATGGTGCTGCTCCCTAGGCGTGGGGATGATGCACGCCGGCGGGCATCGTCTGGGTGTTGGCGGATGGGTTGGTATTCGGTTGCCGCGGAGGGATTTCCGGTCGGGTCAGTTCGCGGGTCAGGCATCCGACGACGCGACCGGTTTCGAAGGACACCGCGTAGATCACATGTTGTTGGAGGTAGATGCCGACGTTGACCACGACACCGCGGGTGCCCTCCTCGACGAGGACGTCGCCCACCTTGATGTCGAGATCGGGATAGGTGCCGTCGTTGCGCAGGTCTTTGGTGGTCACCACGAGATCGCCGATTTCGTAATCGGTGTCGCCGTAGTAGTCCTCGGATGTCGTCATGGGGTCACCTCCCGGGGCCGATTCTGATGTCGGCGAGCGAAACAAAGGCGGTCGAGGAGTTGACGGTGGGCAGGTCGGCATCGGGAGCGTGATCACGCAGCACCTTGAACAGCCGGTGGTCGAGTGCACCGGATTCGGTGAACGTGCGGTACGCCTGTTCGAGGCTCTGCCGGTACTCCACGAGCAGTGTCGCCGCGTCGGCCTCCGCGTCGGCATCGGCGCGGATCCGTTCGACGTCCGCGGAGAACATCTTAAGGATGTGCAGCCGGTTCACGTTGACCACGGCGGCGTCGACCGGGATCTCCAGGACATCGAAGTACTCCTCGGCCGTCGATGCTGAATCGAATGCGGCCAAACGGCTTTCGAGCCCGTCTACGTCGCTCATTCTGACCCCTTCGCATTGAGTTCGGCCTCCAGCTCGGCGATCTCGGCGTAGGCGGCGTGCGTACGCTCGGCCAGCTCGGGGATCTGGTCCCAATTGCTCGGCAGATCCTCGGCCAAGTCGTGCAGGTCGAGCTTGAGCCGGCTGGCCCTACCGGCCAGCTTGCGCAGCCGGACGACGCGTTCGTCGGTGGGTTTGTCAGTCGTCATCGCGGGCAACCTCCGGGTAGTTGGCGACGATCTTGGCGCCGGCCTCCACGAGGCGCTCGCCGCGTTCGGTGAGTGCATCGACCGAGGCGAAGCCGAAACGCTGTGCGTCGCGCAGCACCCCGGACATGACAACGAGTTTCCCGGCAAAGATGATCACCCGGCCGAACCCCTCGTGGCTCAGATCGAGCACCGTCGTGGTCATCGGCCCGGCGGACTTCTCGATGCCGACCGCGACCGCCTGGTAGAACGAGCGCAGCCGCGACTCGGTGTGGGGATCGACGTCGCAAGCGACGGGGATCTGCCGCTGATCCTCGCGGGTGAGGATGAACGGCTTGAGCAGTTTCTCCTCGCTCACCCGGTCGAGCCGGCCGTAGGTGTCGCCGGCGCGCAACTGGTCGACGAGGTCGGAGCGGAAGGTCATCGAGAGTCCTTTCAGGTCAACGGGTGTGCTGTGATCCCGATTCACGCGATGGGGGTCCAGGCAGGGGCGGACTCGTCGCGATGGGCGGCGAGAACCTTGCGGAGCCAGGGTGGGGGGGTGCCCGCGAGGACCTTCTGCAGGCGGGACACGAGTTCCTCCACCGGGGTGCCGCTGGGCACCTTGACCGGGTGGATCCGGGCGTTGACGACCTTGGCCGCCGCCGATCCGCCGATGTCGCAGATGTGGATGATCGCACAGTCGCGGACCTGGTCGAGCCGGCTGTTGATCTTGTCGAGCTCGTCGTCGGGAATGTCGGGCAGGTAGCGGACCTCCACCAGTTCCACCGCGTCGGCGCAGAGATCGTAGATGTCGAAGCGGCGGCACCAGCCGAAGTGTTGATCGACGGCGGTGCCGTCGCCGGTCGCGTAGGCGGTTCTCAGCATGATGTCTTCTCCAGGGTGGGCGTGTGCTGCGATGCGGTCGGGTGCTCCGCCCGTTGCGGCGACGGTGCGGGCGGAACGTGGTGGTGGCCGGTGTGGTGGTGGTGATCGAGCAGGGCGTTGGCGATATCGGTCAGCAGGGCCAGGCTGCCCTGGTACCCGCCGGTGCGGCGCAGCTGCGCGCCGAGCCGGTCGTATACCGGGAACCCGGCAGGGACGAAGGCGGTGCCCAGCCGGTCGGACACCGCGCGGGCGTGGCTCGATCCGATAATCAGTTCGGCGTCGCGGTCACGCGCCTGCTCTTCGAGATCGGTGAGGTCGCCGACGGTCACTCCGGCGCATGCGATGTCGCGCAGCGCCGGCGAATTGGTGGGGCTGATCGCCGCGACGACATCTGCCCCGACATCGCTGAGCAGCGTGGTCAGGGCCAGCAGTGTCTCGGGTTCGCCGGCCACCGCGACTCGGACGCCGCCGAGCACGAAGTGGGCGTCGAGCAGGCCGTCGGCGAGTCGGGACCGATCCCGCCGCACCACGGCGGGCGCACCGTCGGTGGCCGGGTGAGCGAGCAGTCCGCCGATGAGGGCGTCGGTACCCGCCAGCCCGGACACATGCCCGAGCGTGAGTACCTCGGCGCCCGTGCGGTCGGCCAGGGTGGCCGCGGGCGTCTCGGCGGAGGCGCCGATCGCGACGATCAGCGGGGCTGCTGACAGGGTCCGGAGTTGCGCCAGTGTGGTGCCGCCCGAAGTCAGGGGCGACCAGTCCTCGTCGAGGTGGCCGTCGATGGAGTAGGCGAGACCGGGCACAACCACCGAAGTCAGTCCGAACCCGAGGATCGTTGCGGTGATCTCGTCGACATCGCCCGCGGTGAACCCGGCGCCGATCAGCACCGCCACGCCCGGGCGTTCTTTTGCCGGAACGGATTCCGCGTCGTCGAGGGGTATCTGGGCCATGAGCGCGGTCAGCGCGGCCGACCATCCGTCGGTGAGACCACCCTTGAAATCCGGGGTTGACACGCCGACCACGAGCGGTCCGCCGGGCTCGGCCTGCGCACGGTAGTTGCGCAGCTCCCCCTCGAAGTCCTCCCCGTTGACCTCGGTCAGCCCGGTGGTCATCACCCCGATGATGTCGGGGTTGTTCTTGGTCCGCAGCACGTCGAGCCCGTCGACGACGAGCGGGCCGGCTCCCAGCGTGGCGGTCACCTCGGTCACCGCGGTGGTCTGCAGCGGGATCGGCTCGCGAAAGTGCCTGGTGGACAACGTCTTGGCGAAGGATGCGCAGCCCTGGGAGCCGTGCATCAGGGGCATCGTCCGATCCAGCCCGAGAAAGACGAGCGTGGCACCGAGTGGCTGGCTGTGCTTGAGCGGGTCGAGCGCGCCACGGTGCGGGGAGGTGGTCACATGTGCCATCACGCCGCTCCTTCGATGACGCAGGGTTTTTCAGTGACGCAGGGTTTTTCAGTGACGCAGGGTTTTTCGGTGTCGGCGTCCCACGGGGCCGGTGCGCGCACCTGCTCCCACACCGGGCTGTTGACAGTCCGGTCCACTTGTCGCGCCATCTCCAGCACGCCGGCGTAACCGGCATAGGGGATGTGTCGCTCCTGGTTGATATCGAGGAAGGCGTGCCGGCCCTTGAGGGCGGTGTACTGATTGCGGCCACCGGCCACCAGCAGTTGTGCGCCGGTCTCGGCCATGATCGCCAGCAGTTCGCGCGGGTTGCCCTCCTTGATGATCCGTCCTTCGGGACCGAGGATTCCGCGCATCTTCTCGACATCGTCGTCGGTGGCCTTGCCGGCGCCCGACCCGATGACGTGCACGCCGATGTCCTGCAGGGCCGCGATGACCGACCAGCTCTTGTTACCGCCGGTGTAGAGCACCGCGCGCGTGCCGGCCAGCCGCTCCCGATAAGGCTCCAGTGCCGCACGGGTGGCGGCCTCCTCGGTGGCGATGAACTCCTCGGCCCGCGTGATCAGTGTGCCGTCACCGTGATCGAGCATCCGGGCGAAGGTGCGCAGCGCCTCGCTGGTGGCGTCGATGCCGTAGAAGCTGCCTTCGAAGAACGGCACGCGAAAGCGTTCTTGCAGCCCGCGGGCCAGGCCGAGCAGCGCGCGCGAACACACCACCATCGTCACCTTGGCCCGGTGCGCCGCGGCCACGTCGGCGTAGCGCGCGTCACCGCTCATGCAGGCCTGCACGCGGATTCCCAACCGGGACAACAAATCCTGGATATCCCAGAGCTCGCCGGCGATGTTGTACTCGCCGACCAGGTTGACGTCGTAGTCGGTCGTCACGGCCGGCTCGGCACTGCCGATGACGTGGTGGAGCAGCGCCTCGCCGGCCAGCCTGTTCCCCAGGTTCTTCGAACCCGCGAACCCGGGAGAGTGCACGGGGACCACCGGAACCGCCAGCGCGTCGGCCGCCGCCCGGCAGACGGCGGCCACGTCGTCGCCGATGGTGGCCGTCACACAGGTCTCGTAGACGAAGACCGCAGCGGGCCAATGCCGCCGGCCGGCCTCCAGAATCGTGTCGTAGAGTTTCTGCTCGCCGCCGAAGATGATGTCGGTCTCCGAGAGATCGGAGGTGAACCCCCGCTGATAGAGCGTGGGCCCCGACGACAGACTCCCCCGACCGTCCCACGAGTTGCCCGCACACGCGATCGGTCCGTGCACCACGTGGGCCGCGTCCACGATGGGCACCAGGGTGATCATCGCGCCATCGAAGGCGCAACCACCTGCGGTGGCACCGGGTTTCGGCTTCGGGCAGCCCGCCTTCTTCTCCTTGCTCGACTTGCTGCGGTTATGGTCGCAGGCCGGCTCGGAGAAGATGTCGGTGCGGTCGGGGGTGGTCATGGCGTCGGCTCCTAGCGGACCACGTCGAAGCTGTGATCAGGGGCGTTGCGGTCGAGTTCCTCGAGGATGGTGTTGACCAGTCCGGTCAGCAGGTTGAGCGCGCCCGCGTAACCGAGGATCGGGAACCGATGTAGGTGGTGGCGATCGAAGATCGGGAAACCCACACGGAACAAGGGTGTTTCGGACTCACGGGACAGGTATTTGAGGTAACTGCTGCCGATGAGCAGGTCGACCGGCTCGGTGAACACCAACGAACGCAGATGCCACAGATCCTTGTTCGGCCAGACGATGGCGTTGACGCCGAACGGACTCGAAGCCAGTGCCGCCTCGGCACGCTGGGTGAATCCCTTGTCCGCGTTGGTGCACACCACGTGGACCGGTTCCATGCCGAGTTCGAGGAGGAAGCCGAGCATAGCGACCACGATGTCCGGGTCACCGGCGATGGCCACCCGCTTGCCGTGCAGGTAGGCGTGCGAGTCGGTGATCGCGTCGATCAGCCGGCCGCGTTCCAGCGAGATGGAGTTCGGCACGCTGACTCCGCCGAGCCGGGCGATCTCGGTGATGAAGGCGTCGGTGTTGGCGATGCCGATGGGCGATTCCAGCGTCACCGCCTCCTGCCCCCACTTCGTCGAGACGAGTTCGGCGGTCTTGACGCTCGCCGAGGGCTGCAGGAACACGGTGCCCTTCGCGTTGATCGCGTCGGCTGCCTCGTCCAACGGCGTGCCGCCCGGGTACAGCGCGTAGTCGCCGTTGGCAGGTGAATCCAGCGACGCGCTGTGATCGCCGAGAATCGTTGCGCCGACGCCGAGTTCGGTGAGCAGGCGGCGCAGTTCCGGGTGATCGGCGGTGTAGGTGTCGAAGCCCGGAACGATGTTGATCTTGCCGTTCGGCTCGCCCTTCTTGTCCTTGGTGACGTAATCCAGGATGCCGCGCATCATGTTGTCGTAGCCGGTGATGTGCGACCCCACGAAGCTGGGCGTGTGCGCGAAGGGGACCGGGTAGTCGTCGGAGATGGAGCCTTTGAGGCGTGACTCCTCGATGAAGGCGTGCAGGTCTTCGCCGATCACCTCGGCCATGCAGGTGGTCGAGACGGCCACCATGTCGGGCTTGTAAAGGGTGGTGGAGTTCAGCAGTGCCTCGACGAGGTTGTTCATACCGCCGAAGACGGCCGCATCCTCCGTCATCGACGAGGAGACGGTGGGCACCGGCTCCTTGAAGTGGCGGGCAAAGTGACTGCGGAAGTAGGCAACGCACCCCTGCGAGCCGTGCACCAGAGGCAGGGTGTTGGCGAAGCCGAGCGAGGCCAGTACCGCGCCGAGCGGCTGGCAGGCTTTCGCCGGATTGACGGTGAGTGCCCCGCGGGCGAAGTTCTTCTCCCGGTACTCGGGAGAGCGGGTCCAGGCCTTGACGGTCTCGACCTCGTCGGAGCCGCAGCCGGCTTCGAACTCGCGTTTCCGCTCGAACTGCTCCTGATAGTGCACGGACTCGAAAAGGGTGTTGTGGTCGCCGAATTGGACTTCGGAGCTGGTCATCGGGTTCTCCAGGGTGTGCGGGTACCCACGTCACGCCGGGCGCCCCTGCCGGGCGGCTGAACCGGAGTTCCGCGTGGAATTTCCTATGGGCTGGTCGGAGCTGTGGGATGGTCGACCGGGGTGGTGGCCCCGGCCGACCATCCGGGGGGGTCAGGTCACGTCGGCAGTTGCTGCCGGCTCGGCTGCCCAGGGGGGTTGGAACTTGTCCCAGATGGGATTGTTGATGGCGATGTCCATGTCGCGGGCGAAGACGGCGAAGCCGTCGACTCCGTGGTATGGACCGGAGTAGTCCCACGAGTGCATCTGGCGGAAGGGGATCCCCATCTTGTGGAACACGTACTTCTCTTTGACGCCGGCGCCCATCAGGTCGGGCTTGAGGCGTCGCGCGAACTCCTCGAGTTCGAAGGCGGTGGGATCGTCGTAAAGCACGGTCCCCTCCTTGAGCTCGGTGTAGGTCCGGGTGTAGTCGTCGCTGTGGGCGAACTCGTAACCGGTACCGATGACCTCCATACCGAGGTCCTCGTAGGCACCGATGGTGTGGCGCGGACGCAGGCCGCCGACGAGCAGCATGACCGTCTTGCCGTTGAGCCGGGGCCCGTAGGTTTCGGTGACCTGATCGAAGAACCCCTGATAGCGGGCGATCGCTGCTTCGGTCTTCTCCTTGATCGTGTCGTCGAAGAACTCCGCGATCTTGCGCATCGACTCGATGATCTTGGTGGGACCGAAGAAGTTGAACTCTGTCCACGGTGTGCCGTAACGCTCTTCGAGCGTCGTACAGATGTAATTCATCGACCGGTAGCAGTGGATGAGGTTGAGCTTCGACAGGTGGGTGGTGGCCATCTCGTTGATGGTGCCGTCTCCTGACCATTGGGCGATGACCCGAAGTCCCATGTCCTCCAAGATCGCCCGCGACGCCCAGGCGTCGCCGCCGATGTTGTAGTCACCGATCAGGGCGACATCGTAGTCGGTCTGTTCCAGATCGTCGCGGGTGCCCATCACCCAGTCGCGGGCTGCGTCGTTGGCGATGTGGTGCCCCAACGACTGGCTCACCCCGCGGAAGCCCTCGCAGCGGACCGGCACCACCGGGATGCCGATTTCGGCCGAGGAGGCACGGGCCACCGCTTCGATATCGTCTCCGATCAAACCGATCGGGCATTCCGACTGCACCGAGATGCCCTTGACGAGCGGGAACAGCTCCTTGATCTCCTTGTTGATCTGGGCGAGCTTCTTGTCGCCGCCGAACACCACGTCACGTTCCTGGAAGTCGCTGGTGAACTGCATGGCGACGAAGTTGTCGATGCCCAGCTCGCCGTGCGAGTAGTTACGCCGTGTGGCCCAGGAGTATTGACCGCAGCCGACCGGGCCATGGCTGATGTGCACCATGTCCTTGACCGGACCCCACACCACGCCCTTGGATCCGGCGTAGGCGCAGCCGCGGACGGTCATCACGCCTGGGCGCGATTTGATGTTGGACTTGACCGCGCACTCCTTGGAACCCTCGGGGTCGTTGGGCTTGAGGTGCTTGCCGCGGAATTTCGCCGTCTTCTCCGGGTAGTGGGACAAAACGTCGGCGATCATCTCCTCGGTCTGTTCCCGGGGACTCTTGTCGAAAGTAGTCATTTACGTTCCTCCTGGAATCGCGGTGGACTCAGACGGCGCTCGTTGCCTCTGTCTTGCCCACCAGCGACTCGTCGGCCTGGTCCATGATGCCGAACTCCATGAGCAGATCTTCGAGTTCGTCCATGGTGATGGGGGTGGGGATCGTCTTCATGTCGTTCTCGTCGATCTTGCGGGCCAGCTCGCGGTACTCGTCGGCCTGGGGGGCATCCGGCTTGTACTCGATGACCGTCATGCGGCGCAGTTCGGCGTGCTGAACCACGTTGTCGCGCGGGACGAAGTGGATCATCCGGGTGTTCAGCCGGCGGGCCAGCTCACCGACGAGCTCTGCCTCGAGGTCGGTGTTGCGGCTGTTGCAGATCAGGCCGCCCAAGCGAACGCCGCCAGAGTGCGCGTACTTGAGGATGCCCTTGGAGATGTTGTTGGCGGCGTACATCGCCATCATCTCGCCCGAGCACACGATGTAGATCTCCTGGGCCTTGCCCTGGCGGATCGGCATCGCGAAGCCACCGCACACGACGTCACCGAGGACGTCGTAGGTGACGTAGTCGAGATCCTCGTAGGCGCCGTTCTCCTCGAGGAATCCGATCGAGGTGATGACGCCGCGGCCGGCGCAGCCGACTCCGGGCTCTGGGCCACCGGATTCGACGCACCTGATGGACCAGTCGGGGTTCTTGCTCGCGTCCATCACGTCTTCGAGCTCGAGGTCTTCGACGGATCCGGCTTCGGCCGCGAGCTCGAGGATCGAGTTCTGTGCCTTGGAGTGCAGGATGAGTCGGGTCGAGTCGGCTTTGGGATCGCAACCGACGATCATGATCCGCTTGCCCATTTCGGCCATCGCCGCCATGGTGTTCTGCTGGGTGGTGGACTTACCGATGCCGCCCTTGCCGTAGAACGCGATCTGCCGCATCTGATTTTCTCCTTAATTGTTGGGGCTGCTGTCTATGCCGTCTTGTAAAGGTCTCGGACCTCGGTGGCCCGCAACGGCCGCTTCCGTTTCGACGTCGCTTCCCGGACCCGTTCGAGCAGCGTCTGGAGCTCTTCGCGGTCGGCGGCGATGCCGTAGCGCGCGAGCGCATGTTGCAACGACGCGCGACCGCTGTGCTTGCCGACCACCAACCGGCGCCGCCCCCCGACCTCGGCGGGATCGAACGGCTCGTAGGTGGCGGCCGACTTCAGGACGCCGTCGACGTGGATGCCGGATTCGTGGGCGAACACCGACCGGCCCACCACGGCCTTGCCGACCGGGACCGGCCGACGAGACGCGCGCGCCACCGAGGTGGCCAACGCGCGAAAACCGGTGGTGTCGAGGCCGGTGTCCTGCCCGTGCAGGTGCCGCAGGGCCATCACGACCTCTTCCAGCGGTGCGTTTCCGGCCCGCTCCCCGAGCCCGGCCACCGTTGTGCTGACCCAGCTGAAACCGGCCGCGACGGCCGCCAGGCTGTTGGCTGTGGCCAGCCCGAAGTCGTCGTGGGCGTGGATCTCCCAGACCCCGGGCACGGCCACGGTCAGTCGGGCCAGCCGGTCGCGCCCGGCGAACGGCTCCATGACCCCGACAGTGTCGGCCCAGCGCAGGCGACGCACGCCCATAAGGCTCAGTTCGGCCGCCAATTCCGCGACGAAGTTGTCATCGGCGCGCGAGGCGTCTTCGAAGCCCACGCTCACCAGCAGGCCGCGGTCCAGCGCGTCGCCGACGCATTCTTTGATATGGTACCGAGCCCATTTCCGGTCACGTCGGAGCTTTTCAGTCAGATGCAGATCTGACACCGGTATCGTCACGTGTACCGAGTGAATTCCGCACTCGACGGCAGCTACGACATCCTGGCGGTTGGCGCGGCACCAGCCGATGATCTCGGCACTCAGGCCAGCATCAACGATCGACCGAAGTGCCTGTTGCTCAACAGTTCCCATCGCCGGAATGCCGGCCTCGATGGCATGCACGCCACAATTGGAAAGGGCTGTCGCTATTGCCAGTTTCTCCGCTGCGGTAAAGGAGACGCCCGGGCATTGCTCGCCATCACGCAATGTCGTATCGCATATTTGAACGCGTTGATCGGCGAGCATATCCGCTCCTTTCGAATAAATGTGCTTGCACTCGGGTAGCTGACTTCATCGAAGTACCTGGAATATTGCCCGCGCTTTGTGTCAGATTTGGTAACTGAAGTTACTTGCGCGTTAACTTGAAATTCGCTTAATTACCTCTAGTAATTAATTAAATAAAAACAACAAAGAAAAACTACAAGGAAAAGTTTTCCGAGAGATTTTTCTTATCCTGAGTCATCCCGCCTGGAGGAGTACGATTGCGACATCGACGACGGTAACCGCTGATCAGGCAGTAGATCCGCCGTCACCGGCCGATCAGGGCCGTAGATCCGCCGTCACCGGTCGTACCGCAGTGTCGCGGGCAGAATGGAGTCTCAAGTGTCTGACGACGCCAAAGTCGTGCAAAAGGTATTGGACGCGCCACACGGCGAAGGCCCTTCCTGCTGGGAGGAGTTGCGTGTGACGGTCACCGAGCATTACGGGGTTTACCGGCTCCCCATGGGGCAGCTACGCGAAATCGGCGGCTACGGCCGGCTCGGCACCAACGTCCGACAGGTACTGTCGGCCAAACTCGCCAGCCTCGGACTGGGCCATCTGCCCTCCGAACTTCCGGCTTATCAGGACAAGCAGGTGCTGCTCTACCTGTACGGGACGCCTGCGGCGGAGGTGGTCTCGGCGGTACGCAGCGAGGTCGTCGACGCCGCCGAGGCTGCTCTAGTGCAGTTGAATGCGTCAAGGGATATCGAGCGGGTGCGCGAGGCCACGGTCAAGGCTGCCGAGTTGCTGACCGTGCTGTCCGACCGCTGCCAGGGCTGCATCGGCCCGATCGACGGGTGAGCCCCACCCGTGAGCACACCTGGAAAGAACACAATCCAAGCCCGCCAACGCGAAGCCGCCTACCAACGCATAACCGTTCGTCTGAAATGTTGGAGCCGATTCATCTCCGCGTAGGCGTCACAGCGCCTAGCTGAGTCACAGCGCCTAGCCAGGCCTAGCCCCCGACCAAGAGCCTTATTGCCGAGACTGTTGAGATTGGCAATACCGGTGTGCGCTGCTTCGTCGGCGGACGTCAGCTTGGCTTGCGCGACCACTACCCGGCAGATGAAATCTGGATTCTTCCGTCCCAACCCCGGACGGCAACTCAAACCTGGCGAGCCACTGAACATCCGGGACTGGACGTTTACTCTGGCCGGAACATCTCTGACGATAGAAAGTCCCAACGGGCCGCGAGTTGTCGATGTCTGATCACCGCAAGACTGGCAATGGCCAACCCCGTCGGACGTCTCGGATGCCATATGGGATTGTGTCGAACGTGACTTCTCAGCTGTCGGTTTGTGCGGTTAGGTCGCCACAACAGCTAGCCGAACGACGTTGACCGCTATGTCAACTTGGGCCGGGTACGTCGTGGCCGTTGTTTGTAACCTTTGGTCGGTTGCGGCGAACCTCAGAGGCGTATCCTGTGATTAGCTCAGGGGGGAGGGATACCAGATGCCGGAAGTACCACTCAAGGTGAATGCGGCCGAGTTACTGGCGTCGGCCAACAAGATCGATGGGCATGCTCGCGCGTTCATCTCGGCGCACGAAGCGGCTCACGCGTTAGCTGGTGGGGTATCGCTCGGCTCGGGTACGGCTACCGCGGCGTTATCGGGGATGCTGGCGGCGTGGGAGAAACGCGGCACAGTATTCGGTGCGCATTTCACCCGACACTCAGAGGGCCACCGCGACGCCGCCGGCGGCTACGCCACTACCGACGAACACGGCGCCCAGGACATCTCTCGGTGGGTCTGACGCTGCGGGAGCTGATTTTCCTGCCGCCCGAAATTGCCGACCTTGCCAAGGCGACCCACGCTATGGCTACCAACCACGCCAATTCGGCGGATTTCTACCGGTCGTTGGTGCGGTTGTCGAACTGGCAGGGACAGGCCGCGGACGCCGCGGGTGAGTCGATGCTCGGGGTGGCCGCGCAACACGACACCCACGCCGACGACCTCAAGAACGCAGCCGAGGCCATGGACCGCTGTGAGACCGATGCCGCGTCGGTTGCCAACAAGGTACGTGACCTGCTCAGGTATGCTGCCGAGCGTCCAGCCGTTCAGATCAACGAGGACACCAACACCGTCACGCCGCCAGACACCAGCTATCTGGACAAGGATGCCGCGCAACAGGTCACCCAAAAGGTCACC
>WOYS01000013.1:0-4765 GCA_011620645.1 Mycobacterium sp. | reverse complement strand
AGGTCACCCAAAAGGTCACCGCCGTACAGGAGCGGATGACAAAGGTGCTCGCCGAGGGGGCGGCAGTTGACGGCGAACTCGGGCAAGCGATAGCCAAGGCCACCGGGGTGCCCGCTGCCTCAGGCACTCCGAAAACGTTGCAGGACTTGCTGTTACCGGGAATATCCCTAGCGCAGGCTCCACCACCAACGGACCAGCGCAGTAATCAAGCGGCGGCGTTCCGCGAGGTTTACGGGCACGATCCCGTTACCGCCAATGACTGGCAGATGGCCGCCGGTCTGGACCCGCACAGCTATGACCCGAAATACCTGGGAAAGCCGCCGGAGATTGTCGCCGGCAGGTTTACCCCACAGCCAGGTAAGGGTGTGGTGCGTTCGAACATGTTCATTCCCGCTGACCAGGTGCAAAACACGTTCAAAGACGGTACCGACATCCTCAACGGGCGCCTCGCGCCCATGAACTACGGCGATCATCGAGGTCCGAGCGCAGAAGCGAGCGCGGAGGCATCACGGGTGTCACTTTTCGTGGACTACGACCACGGAGTCGTCGTGGCCCGCCAGAATCCGACCGTGAACGTTGACGGCCAGCGTGGCGGTGCGATGGCTGATGTGCCCAGCATTCACGTCGTGCAAGCCCCTGACGGGCGCCTGACCATTGATTACAACGCCAACGATGCCTATGAGTTCCCGCCAGCAGCAGCGGCAGGAATGACCGTCAACGGGCGCGTCACCTTGGAACCGCACGCAGATGGCACAGTCGGCATCGGGGGCAACACGACTATCTACCCGAGTATGGAGACCTACCAGTACCGCGACGGTGTGCCACCTGCGCAGCTTCAGTGGAACCCGGCGAACTCAGGCAGCGAGTGGGGTCCGGGGACCAGCCTCATGCGGCACCATTGGGTGGGCGACGCGACCATCCCCGCGGTGCGGCCCGATATGCCGGGCTGGCTGTGGGAGGTGGAGAACGCGAACCCGTTCGACGGTGATCCGTTCCTGTCGCACACCACCCAGCTCACCGATCCGGCCACGGGTGCACTGCCGACCATCGGGACCGGACGATGAACGGTCTGTGGCTCACCCGTCCATCTGTGCGGCGGGCCATCGGCTTTATCGTCGCGACAGCGGTCGTGGTGGGGGTCATTGCTGGGCTCGTGCTGTACGCGAATGCGATTGTCGTTCACAGTGACCCGCAGCCGACACCGGTGGGCGACTACGTTCGCCTGTTCATTCTCGACATCGTGTTCTGGGGGCCGATGGCACTGCTCGCCATCTGGATGGTGTCCGTACCGGTCATTCTGATTCTGGGCTTGGTCACCGCCTCGGTGCGTCGCGGACCAAGGAACTGAGCCTTGGCGCGGATGCAATCGAGCAGGCTATTCCCCAGGGTCTCGGCAAAGTCGTGATGTGAGCGTTTGACCTGCGGCGTTGTGGTGTGACACGCGGGACTGGTGTGGTTGAAGGGCGGACACGGCGCCGCCGGGAATGATCACAGTTTCCACACCAGTCACATTCCTGAAAGCCGTGCCGTGCCCGCCGTGTCATCATCGCCCATCCTGTCCGTTGTCGACGACTCCGACCCGCTGCTGGGCGAGTTGGCCGAGGTGCCCGCCGCGCCGGCGGGGTTGTTGCAGACGCTGGCGCAGGTGCCCGATCCGCGTAAGCCGCGCGGGATCCGCCACGGGCTGCCCGCTGTACTGGCCGTGGCGTTGGCGGCGGTCGTGGCCGGGTCACGCTCGTTCGTCGCGATCGCCGAATGGGCCGCCGACGCGTCACCGGAGGTGCTCAGCCAACTCGGCATGTCGCCGAAGGTGCCGTCCGAGTCGACCATCCGGCGATGTCTGCAACGCCTTGCCCCCGACCAGCTCGATCAGCTGTTCGTAGCCTGGACGTGGTTGCATACCAGTGAGATCAGTGGGCGCCGGGTGATCGCGTTCGACGGCAAGACACTTCGCGGTGCCCGGGACGCGGCCGGGAACCTGGTGCATCTGCTGGCCGGGCTGTGCCAGTCCACCGGCACCGTGCTCGCGCAACTCGCGGTGGGCGCCAAGACAAACGAGATCCCCATGCTGCCAAAACTTCTCGATACTCTCGATATCACCGGCGTCGTGATCACCGCCGATGCTCTGCACTGCCAGCGCGATACCGCCGCCTACATCGTCGGCCGCGGCGGCCACTACATCCTCACCGTAAAAGACAACCAGCCCACCCTGCGGAAGCGACTGAAAAACCTTCCCTGGAAACAGATCCCGGTCCTCGACACCAGCACCGAACACGGCCCAAGCCCCCACTGGTGGAGTCTGGCCGCCGTCGATGTGCGGAACGGTCTGAAAGCCTGCGACCCGAAGCGGCTGGCCATCTACTTCACCAAGCACTCATCACCAAACCTGAACGGCGACAAGGAATACCAGCACATCGTTCCTGAACTCTGGCGACAACCCGGATGTGGCCCCGGGAGATTCTGGGGCGTGTACGGACTCAAGAAGGCCGTCGCCGTGGTGGAGATCGCCCGGGATGCTTACCTGACTGCCCGGCGGATCGTGCGGCGGTGGTCACGCAGCCAAGCGGTGTACGACGATTCGGTCAGCCGCTTCCCCACCGCGGTGGTGCCGCGCACGGCTGTTCGCCTGGCTCCGCGCGTCGATACCGAAACTGGCGTCGTGGTGCATCGGCGGGTTCGGCGACGACGAATGCTCTGCAACCAAGGTGGGCTGGCCGGTGGGTACGCACTGGTGAACGATGGCCCAACGTTCGGCACCCAACTCGCCGCTGCGTTGCAGGCCGACCGCGCATTGTCTGACACCTCATCCTTTCGCAACTTTCGTAACCCTGCTACGCTTGGTCGGGTTCTCGAGGGTGGGATGAAAGGAAGTGAGACCCATGAGCACCGCCTCCGCGGAGATCGTCAGCCCGGTTCCAGCCGATGCCGATGGGCTTGCCGATGTCCTCAGCTTCATGGAGGCGCACGAGGCCCGTCACGGGACCTCGCCTGAGCCTGCCTTCTTACTGTCCGGCGCGGGCGAACACGACCGTGTCGAACTGACAGAGCAGCTTTACGAAATCCTCAAGCGTGTCGTCCACGCCCTCAGCCACGGCCAGTCGATCAGCATCCTGACTCGCGACCAGGAGATCTCCACCCAGCAGGCCGCCGAGATTCTCGGCCTGAGCCGCCCCACGGTGGTTCGCCTCATCGAGGACGGCGAGTTGCACGCGCACGTGCCCGGCGCAGTGCGTCGCAAGCTCCGGCTCGCCGATGTTCTTGCCTACCGCGAGGAGCTTCGCGCCCGGCGCAACCGGTTCATCACCGAGAGCTCGGCGGAGTTCGCGGATGCCGACGCCGACGCCGACGCCGACGAGGTAGCCGAGTTGCTCGCCGAGGCGAAACGCAAGCGTTGACCTGTCCGCGGCGTCTGAAAGACTCGCCCCTGTGTATCGCGCTGTCCTCGACACATGTGCTCTCGTGCCGAGCCTTCAGCGTGACTTCCTGCTGCAGCTCGCCACCGAGGAGGCTTACGCGCCCGTGTGGGGGTCCGGGATCCTCTTCGAGCTGGACTACGTACTCGCCCGCCGCACGACAAGCGCGGGATCAGCGATAGCGCCAGCCGCCGACAGCACCTTTTCGATCAGCTGAAGCAGGCGTTTCCGGGCTCAGAGGTTCACGCACCCAAGGACCGCGACTACAGCTAAGGACTCCATGATCCCGATGACATGACGGCCACGTCGCCCATGCCGCGATCATCGGCAAAGCCGACGCCATCGTCACCGACGATCGACGTGCCGGGTTCAGCTCAGCGCGCGTACTCGTGGAGGCAGGCATCGAGATCGTGCATCCACATCAGTTCGCCACCAACACGGTCTCAGCGCACCCACATGCAGGAATACGTGCGTTGCGAGAGATGTCGAATCGCCGGACCAACCCGCCGCAGACCCCGGAGCAGATCCTCGAGTTGCTGGTGACACGGCACAAGATGGCCGAGGTCGCCGAGATTCTACTGCCGCTGCTGGCGGCTACCGGCGACCAGGCAGGATAAGCGCTCGCCAATCAAGTTCTGGTCGTTCGAGGCCGAGGACGCGGTGGACATCTTCATCTCGTACTACAAACCAACGAATTCACCTACCGCCCAGTCGGAATCCGAATCGACTTCGTAGCCGTCCTCGGCCCGCTCGCGCGACCGCCGCTTCGCCTGCACCGGGCCATGGAGCACCAGCCCGCAGATGCCGAACTGCTCATCACATCATCGAGTTCGTTGACGACCAGCACGCCGTCGCCGCAGTAAATTTATGACATTCGATGGTGTGACGATCTACGCCGTTGTCGCTTGATTATGCCGGTGCTGGGAATTTGCAAGTTGAAGCAACTTCGTGAAGCCTGGTTGAAGGGACAGCCGCAAATTAGAATCCAGGCCTTGTAGGTACCGCGGCAAGTCGTCGACGATGGCCGCCACGATCAGGTCTTGTGAAGGATCACGCAAATCCAACATCATTACATTATTATCCCGCAATTCCTCAATGTCGGATCTGGCATGACCTTCGGGGAGTTGGTCAACCAAGAAATCAAACAAAAGTCGCGTCATCGATGAGCTCCAAGACCAGTCATCCTCAATAAATCGGACGAATCCGCTCATTTCACTGCCCTCCTATAACGATAATTGTTGGGATTATTCAGGCTTCGCACAAACTCTCTTACCGTTTCTTGCTGTGCGGCGGTGAACCAGGGTCCCGGAAAGGTCGGTGCGCGGCTCTTTGACCTTGGGATTTATCGCCGT
>WOYS01000105.1 GCA_011620645.1 Mycobacterium sp. | reverse complement strand
ACCAGCCGCAGACGCGAGGCCAATGATCCAAACCCTCGCCACGCCCGCGCCTCTATAGAGAGTGCACAGGTGGGTCTGCCTGAGCTGGTGTGCTTGAGCTTCGTTGCGGGTCTCGGGGTCGCGGTCCTGACCGCCCCCGTGGGTGTGTCCGGCGCCGTCTTTCTGCTGCCGATTCAGCTCACCGTTCTTCAGGTTCCCAGCCCGGCGGTCACGCCCACCAATCTGCTTTTCAACATAGTCGCAATCCCGGGTGCACTGGCTCGGTTCCGCGCCCAGGCGCCCCTACGTAACGCCCTAACCGCAGTGCTGCTGATCGGCACCGTGCCCGGCGTCATCATCGGTGCCTTCGTCCGAGTATTCCTGATCCCCGGACCCCAACTGTTCCGACTCCTGGTAGCCGGATTCCTTCTTCCCCTTGGCATCTGGCTCTGCCTGCAAGGAAACCGCAACGCGAAGACGCCGCCACATCCAACTCCACTGTCCCGCAATTCCACCGTGGCAATAGCGTTCGGCGTCGGGATCATCGGCGGAATCTACGGAATCGGCGGCGGATCATTGCTCAGCCCGATTCTGGTGGGGCGAGGCTTCCCGCTTGCGACCGTGGCACCTGCCACGCTGGTCTCCACGTTCATCACATCGGCCGCCGGTGCGATCACCTACGTCATCCTGGCCGTCACCACCACAGGGCAGCACATCGCACCGAACTGGACTATCGGACTCATCGCTGGCGCTGGCGGCCTCGTCGGCGGCTACCTCGGCGCACGGCTCCAACCACATCTACCCGAACGCGCACTCCGAGTGGGCCTAGGCGTACTGGCCATCGCAACCGCGACTCTCTACGCCGTTCAGGCACTCACAGCACCTCCGCAGTCTACGCTCACTACTCGACCACATCCACGTTGCGAATCTCACCGAATACCCGGCGAGGCCCACATACACCCCGCCCCTCGGTTAGGATCGCGGGCGCGCGAACCGCACATGTGCCTCGAGCCCGCTGCCGTGGGTGCGTGGCCTCAACTGCGCGGTGGCGTCGCTGGCGCGGGCGAGCCGGGCAACGATGGCCAGGCCCAGTCCGCTACCGGCGGTGTCGGTGCGTCCGCGCCAGAACCGATCGAAAGCGCGGGCGCAGTCCTCGGGGGACATGCCAGGTCCCTCATCCAGCACGTGCAGGTCGACGGCGTCGACGGTGGGGGCCGGTGTGATGGTCACGTCGATGGTGCTGCCGGCCGGGGACACGGCCAATGCGTTGTCGATGAGGTTGTCGATGATCTGCTCGGCGGCCCCGGGCACGGCCAGCGCCGGGGCCGATTCTGGCGCTGTCACGCCGAGGTGTACCCCGGATTCTTCGGCGAGCGGCTGCCATTGTTCGACCCGCGCGCGGGCGATGTCGGCGAGGTCGATCTCCTGCGGCGCCGGTGCGGCATCGTCGGCCCGGGTGAGCATCAGCAGCGCGTCGACGATCCGCTGCAGGCGCAGTGCTTCGTCCTGGGCTGCAGCGATGGTGTCGCGCGCGGCTTCGGGATCGGCATCGATGAGGTCGGCGGCATTGTCTAAGCGCACGCGCAGCGCCGTCAGCGGTGTGCGAAGCTGGTGGGAGGCGTCGCCCGCGAACGCGTGTTGCTGGCGCAGCAGGTCTTCGAGCCGATCGGCCATCGTGTTGACAGACCTTGCCAGGCTGCGGATTTCGGGTGCCCCGCCAGGTTCGGGGGCGCGGGCCTCGAGCCGTCCTTCGGCCAGCAGTTCGGTGGTGGCGCGCAGTTGCTGTAGGCGCCGCGTGACCGTGCCGGCGAGAACGAATGCCACCGCCCCGGCCAGCAGCACCGTGATGCCGGCGACAAGCCACAGTGTGCGCAGTTGCCTGCGCACTTTGTCGGTCACCACCTGCGTCGGGTAGGTTAGCCGCACCGCCCCGATGACCCGATCGCCGCTCACGACGGGCACGGCCACATAGAGCAGGTCTGTGCCCAGGCTGACCGAATGACGTTGTCCTGTCGCGATGTCGCCAGACAGTGCCGTGGCGATCTCGGGCCGCGACCGGTAAGAGGTGCCCGCAGCGGATTGGTCGTCGTCTGAGGTCACGACGGAGTCGCCGGCGGCGTTGACGATGACCACCCGCGCTCCGCTGGCTTGGCGGTAGCGGTGCGCGTCGGCCACCACGCGCGGATCGGGTGACGTCGCTGCTTCGAGGATGTCCTCGCTGCGCCCGGCGAGCAGAAAGGCGTCGCGCTGCAATGCGGTCACCATGCGTTCGCGCTCGACCCGCTCCAGGTAGGCGCCCAGCGGGATGTCCTGCACCACCACGACGAGGAAGGTCACGGCGATGAACGCGGCCATCAGTCGCCACTTCACGACGGAATCCCAAACCGGAAGCCGACCCCGCGGACCGCCTCGATCCAGTGCGGGTCGCCGAGTTTCTTACGGATCGCGGCCACATGTGCGTCGACGGTCTTGGTGGTGCCGTACCAGTTGGCGCCCCACACCTGATGCAGGATCTCCGATCGGCGGTGCACCGCGCCGGGATCTTCGGCGAGGTAGCAAAGTAGGTCGAATTCCTTGGGGGTCAGATGCACCTCCCGCTCGCCGAGATGCACACGCTGGGTGCGCCGGTCGATGCTGAGCGCCCCGATCGTGCGGGCGTCCTGGTCGAGGTGACCGTCTCGAGCGGCGGTGCGCCGCAGGACGGCGCGGATGCGTGCCACGAGCTCGTGCATGCCGAACGGTTTGACGACATAGTCGTCGGCGCCCATCTCCAGCGCCAGGACGCGGTCGATCTCCTCACTGCGGGCACTGACCACGATGATCGGCACTTGCGAGAGCGCCCGAATCGCGCGACAGACATCGGTGCCGTCCATGTCGGGCAACCCCAGGTCCAGCAGCACGAAATCCGGCGCAGCTGCCGATACATTCGCCACGGCGTCGGCGCCGGTGCCGACGCAGGTCGCCTCGAAACCGGCTCTGCCCAAGCCGTCGCACAGCCCAGCGCCGACCGCATCGTCGTCTTCGATCACCAGTACCCGCACGTCCGCATTATGGGCCCGCCACCGCCCCGGGCGATGCATCGCGAGCATCGCCTTCGACGAGGCTTCGCGCGATCTTGGCCGATTCTTGGATGTCACCGCGACCATCCTTGGCCAGCCGAAATCTAGCCTGAACTCATGAGATCGAAGGTTTCGGTGATTGTTTCGCTGGTGTTCGTCCTGGCTGTCGGAGGGGCCGCGCTGGCCGTCAACACCAGGATTCTCACCATCTCGCCCCAGCCCGACATCGGGCGGGCAAACGAAGTATTGATCCCCGGCGAGGCGCAGCCCGCTGTGGCGCCGACGGCTACGCCAGCAGTTGTGCCTGCCCTGACACCGACAGCACCGACGTCGATTGTGTCGCCGCGAAGCGACGATGAGCACAGGGCGGGCGAGCACTCGGCACCGGAAAGGGCAGAGCATGAGCGCGACGACTGACTGCGGCACGCCGCGACAGTCGCCTGCGCGATGGTCCAAGCTTATCGCCACCACGCTGTCGGCTGGGGCGCTGCTCGGCATCGTTCAAGCTCTGAGCGTGACCGCAGCCGAGCCGGCAGTCACACCGAGCAGCACCACCGGGGCTGGGGGCGGCCTCCCGGCCACCGCAACCATCCAGCCCAATCGCCCAGCACCTGCGGCCGTCCCGGCCCCGTTGCCCCCGCCGGCGTCCGGTGCGCCCGTTGTCCCCCACGGTGTGTCGAAAGCCTCCGGTGGCTGAGATGATCCCGGAGACCATCCGGCCGCTCGCCGGCGCCCGCAGCCATGCACGCGCCCGCGCAGAGTCGCTACGGGCGGATCGGCGCCCGGGGATGGGCGGCACCGCCGCGATCACCCTGGTCGGTGGACCGCCGGGGCTTCTCGACGACTGCTTCGGGCTGCTGGGCGAGCTCGAGCAGGCATGGAGCCGCTTCCGTGAGGGCAGCGACGTGTGGCGGCTGAACTGGTCCCAGGGCCGCCCCGTGCGGGTGCGTCCCTGCACCGTGCGGCTAGTGGCCGAACTGACCGGTGCCTGGGCATTGACCGACGGCGACTTCGACCCGACCGTGCTGCCGCGGCTGGTGGCCAGCGGTTACGATACCAGCCGCGTCGATGCGTCACGACGAACGACATTGCCCGAGACCGCGGCGTGGCCCGGCGAGGTCACCGGCATCGACATTGCCGGTCTGGACATTCGGCTTCCGCTGGGCACCACACTCGACCCGGGCGGGCTGGGCAAGGGCCTCGCCGCCGACATGATCGCCGAGCTCGCACTCGACTGCGGCGCAGACGGGGTGTTGGCCGAGATCGGGGGCGACGTGGTCGTCGCTGGGCAGGCCCCCGACGCCACGGCATGGACGATCGGCATCGCCGACCCGTTCACCCCCAGGGAGCTGCTCAGCGTGATCCGGCTCGCCCGTGGATCCGTGGCGACGTCGAGCCGGCTCGTGCGGGTCTGGGCCGGCTTAGACGGTCCAGCGCATCACCTCATCAACCCCGACACTGGCGTCAGTGCGGTCACCCCGACGGTCACCTCGACCGTCATCGCAGGCACCGGCGCCCGGGCCGAAGCTTTGGCCAAGCTGGCGTTCGTGCGCGACCCCGATCGGCTGCTGGATTGGCTGCCCCATGTCGGCGCCGCGGGACTGATCGTCGCCGCCGATCAGCGGCACAAGTGCACGGCGAACTGGGGAGATTTCGCATGACCGATCCGCATCTGTGGTGGTATATCGCCCGCGCCAGCGGCCTGGTGGCCTGGGCCGCGATGACCGGCTCGGTGCTGTGGGGTGTGCTGCTGGCCACGCGGGTACTGCGGTCCATCGACAACCCTGCGTGGCTGCAGGACCTGCATCGTTGGCTCGGTGGCACAGCGCTGATCATGACCGAGCTGCACATGCTGTCGCTGATGCTCGACAGGTGGACGCACTTCTCGCTCACCGAGGTCTTCGTGCCATTTGCGGCGGGCTACCGGCCCTGGCCGGTAGCCCTGGGTATCGTCGCGTTCTACCTGCTGGTCGCCGTCTATGGATCCTCCCTGCTGCGGCCGAGGATGCCGCGGCGATTCTGGAAGGCGCTGCACTACGGCAGCTACGCATCAGTGGTTCTGGTGTCCTTCCACGCCGGCTGGTCCGGCAGCGACGTGGGTGCCTGGGGCTATCGACTGGTGGCCTTCACCCTGCTGGGTCTGACCACCGTGGCGGTGCTCGTGCGGGTGCTGACCTCTACGGCTGCCGCGCCGCTCCCACCGCGACGACAACGAGCTGCGCCGCCGCGCCCGATGACCGTCACCGCAACCTATCCGCTGGCCTGCGAGGTGCTCGGCATCGACCTGTCGCCGCAGGACGGGACTGAGTTGCCGATCTGGGCGCCCGGAGCCCACGTGACCTTGCACCTGCCCAACGGGTTAACGCGCTGCTACTCACTGTGCGGCGATCCAGCCGACCGCAGCCGATACCGAATCGCCGTGCACCGCGCCGCGTCCTCGCGCGGCGGCAGCATCTGGCTGCACGCCAACGCGGCGCCCGGCGCAATCCTGGACGTCTCCGGCCCCGACGACCACTTCATACTCGAGCCCGCAGAGGAGTACCTGTTCGTGGCCGGCGGGATCGGCATCACGCCGATCAAGGCGATGATCGAAGCGCTGCCCGCGCACCGGCGATGGCGGCTGGTCTACATCGGCCGCAGCAGGGCCACCATGGCCTTCAGCGGCGAACTGGAACAGCGGTACCCGCAGCACGTCAGCGTCTACGCCCGCGATGAAACCGGCGTCCGACCTGATCTCGCGCGCATCCTCGCCGACAGCGACGCCGCCGTGTACTGCTGCGGGCCCGCGTCGATGACCGAAGAACTCGCGGCACTCGTCTCGGCCCCACGTCTGCACATCGAACGGTTCACCCCGGCAGCGCAACAGCCATACCATCCCCGCCGCGCCTTCGAGGTGACCTGCAGACGCAGCAGCACCCACGTGCACGTCTCAGAGCACCAGTCGCTGCTCGATGCGCTCGAACGCGCCCACATGCCCGTGTACTCGTCATGCCGCGAAGGGGTCTGCGGCGCATGCCAGGTCCGCGTCCTCGCCGGCCATCCCGAGCACCTGGACTCCGTTGCGGGCGACGAAGAAAAGGACAGGGAAGACATTATCTATCCGTGCGTCTCCCGCTCCCACACCCCTTCCCTGACGCTCGATCTGTGATCGGGAAACGCGCACAGCCACTGCCTAGTTCGGTTTGAGGCCTTCTGGGAACACCAGTCACAGTTCCTGTCGGTGTCAGCCACACCATGCGATACCCAATCCCGTAGTCACGATCCAGCTGCGGACCCGACATCCCAGGTCGCCAACGCCGCCAACACCGCCGGATCGCTGCACCCAAAGCCACTTTGGACTGACGAGGCGGGACCGAACCAGCACTACTGCGGGAACCCGGACTGCGAGGCAATAGATCGTCAACAGGCAAGGTGACGACGCCGTGTCAAAAGTCGCTCATACCAACATCCATAGCTCAGAGGCCACGCGCGAATTCACCGACCAACGTCGTCATAGATCAGTACGAGCTACACCGCAGCTCAGGATCGGCAAATCCAATGATCCTGCACGGGTGTCGAATTGGCGATGACGGTACCAGTTGCGCTGGTTGGTGCGCTCACTGGAGTGTTGGCCGTAGCCGGCCCCGCACAGCGCGTCAGGGTATGCATGAACGTGGCCAACAGCTCGCGCAGCAGATCGGGCTGGTGGTGGTGAGTCGATCAGCCAATACCGAAACGGTGAAGAAGCTACGATTTGCCAGGACCCTGGTTGGGCGGCTTGAGCCGGCGCGCGGGCGATCAGCCCAGATCCTGCGGAGTGTTGACGTTCGTCAGCTCACGTCGTTGCTCCATCACGATGCGCTGGCTGTCACACGAGTCGACCAGCGCACGCATGCTGCGCTCGCCTGCGGCCACCAGTTCGTCGGCCCGCGACGCCAGGGCGGTCCGGTAGATGCCGGCCAGATAGTGATCCCGGCCGTCCCAGGGCAGCACGACATCGGCCGCGGAGATCGCGGCGGAATCGCGCAACTCATCGATGACCTCTGCGGTGAGGTGCGGCATGTCGACCGCGCATACGAAGGCATGTTCCAGGCCGGCAGCCGCAGCGGCCCGCAGCCCGAGGGCAGTCGCCAACAACGGGCCGAGTCCGCGAACCTCGTCCCGCAGGATCTCCGCGTCCAATACGGGCAAGGCCTGCCCGGGGGCCGCGACGACGAAGACCGGTGTACAGCGGGTGCCGACAGTGGCCACCACCCGCTCGACCAGTGTTCTCCCGGCCACCACCAGGGTGGCCTTGTCACGTCCCATCCGGCGCGATGCGCCGCCGGCCAGCACGATTCCAGCCAGGGCCATGCCGGCTGATGGCCCCTGGGATACGGTCACCCCGGTGACGTTAGTCGACCGACCAGGTGTCCTTACCGCGAAGCAGAGATTGCAGTGCGGCCGTATCGTGCGCCTTGGCCTCACGGGCGGCGGTGACCTGCGCCCGTGCGGCATCGTCGTAGGTCGGCTTGCTCACCTGGCGGAAGATCCCCATCACCATGTGATCGAGGTTCTGCTGGGACAGCCGCGACAGCGCGAAGGCGTACGCCGGATCATCGATCTGGGCGTCATGCACCACGATCTGGTCCGCCTGCACATCGGCGGTCTTGGCGACCTCCAGCCCAAATCCGGACTTGATCACGGCGTACTCACCGTCGGCACCGAAGGTGATCGGCTCGCCGTGGGTGACATTGATCAGCCGGTCCTCCGCGCCTTCCTTACGTAGCGCGTCGAAGGAACCGTCGTTGAAGATCGGGCAGTCCTGCATGATCTCGACGAGTGCGGCACCGCGGTGGGCCGCGGCACCGCGCAACACCTCGGTCAGGCCCTTGCGATCGGAGTCCAGCGCGCGCCCGACGAAGGTGGCCTCGGCGCCCAGCGCCAGCGACACCGGGTTGAACGGGTAGTCCACCGAGCCCATCGGCGTGGACTTGGTGACCTTGCCAACCTCGGAGGTGGGCGAGTACTGACCCTTCGTCAGGCCGTAGATCCGGTTGTTGAACAACAGGATGGTGATGTTGATGTTGCGGCGCAGCGCATGGATCAAGTGGTTGCCGCCGATCGACAGCGAGTCGCCGTCACCGGTGACGACCCACACCGACAGATCCTCGCGAGCAAGCGCGAGACCGGTCGCGATGGTCGGCGCCCGACCATGGATCGAGTGGAAGCCGTAGGTCTCCAGGTAGTACGGGAAACGGCTGGAGCAGCCGATACCGCTGACAAACGCGATGTTCTCGCGTCGCAGACCGAGCTCGGGCAGGAAGTTCCGGATCGTGTTGAGGATGACGTAGTCACCGCAACCGGGGCACCAGCGGACCTCCTGATCGCTGGTGAAGTCCTTGCCCTTCTGCGGCTGGTCCGTCGTCGGGACCATGGCCGTCTTACTGAGGCTCTCGGTGAGTCCGAGATCCGAGCCGATCAGGTCGGTCATGCGTTTGCTCCCACACCAGACTCAACGGTGGCTGCTGCCAACCGTGCAAACTTCGCCTTGTCAGTTTCCTTCTCGCGCAATGTTCCGTCCAGCGCCGCGTCGATGATGCCCTCGACCTCGTCGGCCAGGAACGCCATGCCCTCGACCTTGGTGACCGATTGCACGTCTACCAGGTACTTTCCGCGCAGCAACAGCGCCAGCTGACCGAGATTCATCTCCGGCACGACCACCTTCGAGTAGCGCCGCAGCACCTCTTCGAGATTGGCCGGGAACGGGTTGAGATAACGCACCTGTGCGTGCGCAACCTTGATGCCGTTGCGGCGGGCCCGACGGCACGCCTCGCCTATCGGCCCGTAAGAACTGCCCCAGCCGAGCATGAGCAGTTCGGCGTCACCGGTCGGATCATCGACCTCCAGGTCGGGCACCTTGATGCCGTCGATCTTGAGCTGACGTAGCCGAACCATCAGGTCGTGGTTCTTGGGCTCATAGGAGATGTTGCCCGAACCGTTGGCCGATTCCAGACCGCCGATGCGGTGTTCCAGACCCGGCGTACCGGGGACGGCGAACTGGCGGGCCAGCGTCTCCGGATCACGCGCATACGGCTCGAACGGCTCCCCGGCCTTAACGAAGGTGTGCTCGATGGAGTCATAGGTGCTGATATCCGGGATGCGCCACGGCTCCGAGCCGTTGGCGATCGCACCGTCGGACAGAATGATCACCGGGGTGTGGTAGCCGATCGCGATACGCACCGCCTCGACGGCGATATCGAAGCAGTCCGACGGCGAGCACGGTGCCAGCACCGCGACGGGTGATTCACCGTTGCGGCCATAGAGCGCCTGCAACAGGTCGGCCTGCTCGGTCTTGGTGGGCAGCCCGGTGGACGGGCCACCACGCTGGACGTCGATGACGATCAGCGGCAGCTCGGTCATCACCGCAAGGCCGATCGCCTCGGACTTCAGTGAGACACCGGGACCGGACGTGCTGGTGACACCGAGCGCCCCACCGTAGGATGCGCCGATCGCAGCGCCGATACCGGCGATCTCATCCTCGGCCTGAAAGGTCAGCACGTTGAAGTGCTTATACTTCGACAGCTCGTGCAGGATGTCCGACGCCGGCGTGATCGGGTAGGTACCCAGCATCACCTGGATGTCGCCCAGTTGACCGGCGGCCACGATGCCGTAGGCCAGCGCGGTGTTACCCGAGATCTGGCGGTAGTCACCGGACTTCAGCTTGGCCGGGGCCACCTCGTATGTGACGGCGAACGCCTCGGTGGTCTCGCCGTAGTTCCAGCCGGCCTTGAGCGCCAGCACGTTGGCCTCGGCGATTTCGGGCTTGCGGGCGAACTTCTCCCGAATGAAGGCCTCGCTGGCCTCCAGCTCACGCCCGTACATCCAGGACAGCAGACCCAGCGCGAACATGTTCTTGGCGCGCTGGCCGTCCTTCTTGGTCGCGCCGATGGCCTCGACGGCACCCAGGGTGAGGGTGGTCATGGCGACGGACTGCACAACATAGTCGGACAGTTCCTCGGTCTCCAGCGGGTTGGCGTCGTAGCCCACCTTGGCTAGGTTCCGCTTGGTAAATTCGTCAGAGTTGGCGATGATCAGGCCGCCCCGCGGCAGGTCAGCGACGTTGGCCTTCAGCGCCGCCGGGTTCATCGCCACGAGCACGTCGGGACGATCGCCCGCGGTCAGGATGTCGTAATCCGCGATCTGGATCTGGAACGACGACACACCGGGCAGCGTGCCCTGTGGTGCGCGGATCTCTGCGGGGTAATTCGGTTGGGTCGCGAGGTCATTGCCGAGAAGCGCGGCCTCCGAGGTGAACCGGTCGCCGGTCAGCTGCATCCCGTCACCGGAGTCGCCGGCGAAGCGGATGACTACCTTCTCCAGCTTCTGCCGGCGAGTCTCCATATTGCCGTTCTGACCCACGACTTCCTACCTTTCACACCTTCGCGAGCCGTGCTTCATTCGGGAGGGCGTTTGCGTCAAAAACTTTTGGTGTCACTGCCGGTAACCAGTATGACACTTCCCTTAGGGTGGCCATCGCCAGGCGAACCGGCAACACGCGGGTTTCGTCAAGAAGAACTCGCAGTTCAGGATCGTGAAGTAGGACGAGTTCCCATCCCTGTGTGGTCTTCGTCACTTTGGAGAATGTCATTCTCTAAGGAACTGGTACCGTCGCAGCAGCACTTTGCAGGTCCAACTTGACGGGTGTCAAGCTCGGCGTTTCAACCTGCGATTACGCCGGGAACAGGCCCGACGCGAACCCGCTTCTGCAATTCTCGGGCGACGAGCTCGCTGGCGATCTCGACGGCGCGCCGCGGGCCGGCCCCCGCCGCCCGATGCGCGACATAACAGGCGGTGAACGTGTCGCCGGCACCCGTCGTCTGTACATCCATGACCCGCCAAGCCGCAGGCACGCGCTCGACGATTCCGTCCTTGTAGATATCGCAGCCTTCGGATCCATACGTCACCAGGATCTCGGGCACTCCCAGCGATGCGGCCGTCGATATGTCGAATGGCCCGCCGGCGACGATGACGGCCTCGTCCTCGGCCAACTTCAGCACGTCGATATGGCGCAGCAGGTCGGGCGGGAATCGCCGGTCCAGCGCCAGCGGGCCGACCCGGTCCACGCGCACCAGGCCCTGACCGTCGTAGGCGATCCGGTGCCCGCGCGCGGCCAGATGGGCCACGGCGTCGGGCGGAAAGTCGGTGCGTAGCAAGGGCGCCAGGTGAATCCACGTGGTGCGGGGATCATCGGTGTCGATATCGGCAGGTCGCCAGACCGGCCCGATCGCCTCGACCGCCATGTGCCGGTGATCGGTGTCGTCATAGTCCAGGCTGAATCCGCTGGTGCGGTCCGAGGGCAGCAGGCGCACCAACGACCCGAACCGGTGCAGCACCGGATCGAACAGCTCGTGGTCCTTCTGCGCGCCCATCGCCACGATGTGCGCGGTACCCGGGGCAGACTCCAGCGCCACACCCGCGAACGAGGCGCAGCCACCCGGGCTGGGCGGCGCGCCATTGATGATGTCGATGGCCAGGTTTGCCAGCACGGTCACCCCCGGGACGAGCTCTGGCACCATCAGTCGAATTCCCCTGCCTGTAATTTGTCCTGTCGTCGGCGCATGCCGAGGTGGCCGTGGGGCGGAATTCTAGTCCGCGGAGCCCCGTTGCCGCCCGCTCGCGCCTGCTGGCCTGCTGGATTCGCTCGTCGCCGCGGGCGTGGTGGTGCTGGTCGCGGTCACCGGTTCCGACGGCTAACCTGGATCGCCTCGCCGGCATCGTCGCCGAGCGGGGGGCCTGATCGAGGACGTCGACGCCGCGGGGGCCACTGCCGACGTACGCGCTAGTGTCGATTTTCTGCACAGCATCACCGCGTGACCCAGGCTCGGCCTTCTGGCTCGACCCGAGATGAAACTCGGTCTACTGCACGTAGTAGCGGTCGGCCAGTGCTGTCAGCGTGGATTCGATGCCACTGGCATTCTTCTTGTCGTAGCCGAGTAGGTCGATGACGAACGGCACCTTGGCCGACGAATAATCGAATGTCTCGGTGACCTTCGTAGTGGTGGGGCTCACCTCGGCGAGCTCCCAGCGCCAGCGGTGACCCAGCGGGTGCTGCCACTCCACCACGTGGTTGTCCTCGACCGCGGTAGCCGTCGAGGTGATCTTGTAAGGCAGACCGAACTGCGTCATGCCGACGGTGAACTTGTCGCCCACACTGAGGCGATGCGGTCCGGTGACGCCGATATCGCGGACTGTCAGCGATCGACCAGGGTGGGGTCGAAGTAGTAGCGAGACGCGCGATACGCGTGACTTCCGTACTCCACAACGCGGCCGGAGTCATCGAACGCGGTGCGCTCCATCACCAGCAGTGGCGCCTTCAGCCGCTCGTCGAGCAGTTTCGCCTCATCGCGGTCGGCAGCCTTGGCCCCGATACGCTGCCGGGCCAGCCGGATGTGCACGCCACGTGAACGCAAAGACTGATATAGGCCCGCGCGTTCCAGCTCATCGCGGTCGGGTGCGATCGCCGCCGGCAGGTAGTTCGTCATCACGGCCAGCGGCTGGCCCCCCGACGTGCGCAGACGCCGCATCGTCACCACCTCGGCACCGACCTCGAGGTTCAGGTCGCCGGCGATATCGGCGCTGGCGGGACCCGCCGAGTAGTCCAGAACCGTGGTGGCCGGCTCCTGCCCGGCACGCGCCAGGTCATCGAACAGGCTGGTGAGCTCGACCGGGCGATGCACCGGTGTCTGCACGACCTCGGTGCCGACACCGCGCTTACGGACCAGCAATAAACTCATCTCCGGCGCCGGCAACGACCCATTCGGCCGCTTCGTCCGCAACGAGCTCGCGCGACTCGGCGTCGACAGCCGCTACGTCCACACCCACGGCGAATACCCGACACCGGTCACGCCAGCTGCGGCGACCGAACAGGTACAGCGCGCGCTGCAGCATGTCACGGTGGCGGTCGGCAACCGCGAGGAATGCGAGATCGCCGTCGGCGAGACCATCCCCCACAAGGCCTCTGACGCGCTGTTGGACCTCGGTGTCGAGTTGGCGATCGTCAAGCAGGGCCCGCGTGCGGCGATCGGAAAGACCAAGCACAGCTCGGTCACCGTGCTGCCCAACGAGGTCGGCGTCGTCAACGGCCTGGGCGCCGGAGATGCCTTCGGAAGCAGCCTCATCCATGGCCTGCTGCATGGCTGGCCGCTGGAGAAGACGCTGCGTTACGCCGATGCCGCGGGAGCTACCGTCGCTTCCCGTCTCGAATGCTCGACCGCCATGCCGACCGCCGCCGAGGTGGCCGATCTCGCCGACCAGACCGGCAGCGGAGGCAGTCAACCTCTAGCGCCGACCTTTCCCTGTCGCGGGATCTTCTCCCGTCACGTGGTCAACGGGGTGGCTATGCGACGGTGACGGGCAACCGAGACCGGAAACTTGGGGGTCTGCGGCCGTGTGAAGGACGTCATCATCATGGCGGGCCGCAGTATCCACCCCGCCGATATCGTGCGCGCCGCGAGTGGAGTGCGTCTGCGGCACTTGTAAGCTGATTTCCAGCTGATCGCCGGGTACGGGGGCTGAGGTCACCAGAGGCCCCCGGACGGGCCTGTGCCACGCACCCGGCGAAGTCAGCGTCAGAGGATGTAGAGCATCTCCTGATAGGTGGGCAACGGCCACAGATCGTCGGCCACAACGCCTTCCAGCGTGTCTGCCGCGGTGCGCACGGCCTCCATCGCCGGCAACAGCGCATCGCGGGCGTGGGCCGCCTCTTCGAGGGTGTCGTCGGCGTGGTGCGACAGAGCGCCCTTCAACACCGAGACCGCCTCGGAGAGTGCGGCGATCGGTGCCGAAACATCCCACAGCAGAGTCAAGCTCGGCTCGACACCCGCAGCCTTCAGCGCTGCGACGTTCTGCGCCAGTTCGGTCTGGTACCGCAGTGCGGCGGGCAGGATGACCGTCGACCCGATCTCCAGGGTCAGCTTCGCTTCGACGGCGACAGTCAAGATGTACTGCTCGAGCCTGACCTCGTAACGGCTCTGCAGCTCCCGCTCGTTGAAGACGCTGTACTTGGCGAACAACTCGATGGACTCGGGCGTGATGAGCGAGGGCAGCGCATCCAGGGTCGTCTTGAAGTTCGGTAGCCCACGCTCGGCCGCCTCGACCTGCCAGTTGTCGGAGTAGCCATCGCCATTGAACACCACGGCTCCGTGCTCGGTGATGATGTCGGTCAACAGCAGCTGGACCGCCTGGTCGAATTCGGTACCGTCCTCGACGGCCTTCTCCAGCGCCGTGGCCATGTAATCCAACGCTTCGGCCATGATCGTGTTGAGGATCGTCATCGGCACGGCGACCGTCTGTCCCGAACCCGGTGCCCGGAACTCGAAGCGGTTGCCGGTGAAAGCGAACGGGCTGGTGCGGTTGCGGTCGCCCGGATCGGTCGGCAGGACCGGCAGGGTGTCGACGCCGATGATCATGGTGCCCTTACCCTTTGACGACGTTGCCGCGCCCTTCGCGATCTGCTCGAAAACGTCGGCGAGCTGGTCACCGAGGAAAATCGAGATGATTGCCGGCGGGGCCTCGTTGGCTCCCAGGCGATGGTCGTTGGTGGCCGAGGCCACCGAGACCCGGAGCAACCCGGCGTACTTGTGTACGGCGCGGATCACCGCGGCGCAGAACACCAGGAACTGCGCGTTCTCGTGCGGGGTGTCACCGGGCACCAGCAGGGAGCCGAGCTCGGAGTTGCCCAGCGAGAAGTTGACGTGCTTGCCCGAACCGTTGACACCCGCGAACGGCTTCTCGTGGAAAAGGCACTCCAGGCCGTGCTTCTTGGCGACCGTCTTGAAGGTCGTCATCAGCAGCTGGTTGTGATCGGCGGCGATGTTGCCGCGCTCGAACATCGGCGCGATCTCGAACTGGCCGGGGGCGACCTCGTTGTGCCGGGTCTTGGCCGGGATGCCGAGCTTGAACAGCTCCCGCTCGGTGTCCATCATGAAGCCGAGCACACGCTCGGGGACGGCGCCGAAGTAGTGGTCGTCGAATTCCTGACCCTTGGGCGGCTTGGCGCCGAACAGTGTGCGCCCGGCGTTGATCAGGTCGGGACGGGCCACCATGAAGCTGCGGTCGACCAGGAAGTACTCCTGCTCGGCACCGCAGAACGCGACGATCTTCTCGAGGTTGTCGTGGCCGAACATCTTCAGGATGCGCTCGGCGTGCATGCCCATCGCCTGCTGGCTGCGCAGCAGCGGCGTCTTGTAGTCGAGCGCCTCACCGGTCATCGACACGAACACCGTCGGGATGCAGAGGGTGTTGCCGTTCGGGTTCTCCAGGATGTATGCCGGGCTGGTGACGTCCCAGCCGGTGTAACCGCGGGCCTCGAAGGTGTTTCGCAGGCCACCAGAGGGGAAGCTGGATGCGTCGGGCTCGCCCTGGATCAGCGTCTTGCCGGCGAACTCGGCGAGCGTCGAGCCGTCGGAGACGGGCTCCAGGAAGCTGTCGTGCTTCTCGGCCGTCAGCCCCGTCATCGGGTAGAAGACGTGGGCGTAGTGCGTCGCACCCTTGGAGAGCGCCCAGTCCTTCATCGCCGCGGCGACCGAGTCGGCGACGGCCGGGTTGAGCTTGGCACCCTTTTCGATGGTGGCGACGACGGACTTGAATGCCGCCTTCGGCATCCGCAGCTGCATGTCAGCCTTGGTGAAGACGTTCTGGCCGAAGATTTCGCCGGGTGCCTCGGCGGGGTCGAAACTGATCGCCGGAGGTACGTACGACTCGACGCTGTTGATCGCGTGCAGACGGGCTGCGTTTCCGCTCAATGGAGTTCCTTTGCACTGCGGGCGTCCGCAACCGATTCGCGGACATGACCGGCTCACATTAGGAACTTCAGGTTCCAAATCTGTTACGGCGACGTCACTGGCACAATGCGGCTGTCGGTGGCACAATGCGGCTGTCGGTGGCCTAGTCGAACACACCGGCTCAGTACTCGACCCGCCCTGCGCCCGCGGCGCGTTCAGCGACCACGACCGTTGTTCACCCGAATCACTTTGCACGGCAAACGCCGACACGTATCCCGACCGCACGGCCGGCGACGCGGCACTCACCGTCGCCTCAATGTCCTGCGGGTAGTGGTTGCGGCCGTCGACAATGACGAGGTCCTTGATCCGTCCGGTCGCGAACAGCTCATCGTTGATGTAGACGCCGAGATCGCCTGTGGCCAACCACAATGCGTTGCCCTCGGCCCCCTCGGCATGGCTGCCTATAGGCTGCCGGGTCTGCAGCTTGTTGCCGAACACCCGCTCCGACTCGTCAGTCCGTCCGAAGTAGCCCTTACCAATGTTGTTGCCGCGCAACCAGATTTCCCCCACGACGCCGTCGGCGGCCTCCTCGCCGTCCGGGGTCACGATGGTCACCCACTGATCCGGAATCGCCCGGCCGCACGACACGTGTGGCACCGCCCCGTCAGCTCCAGCGTCGACGATGACGGCGCGCCCAGCGGCAAGTTCGGTACGGTCCAGGTGGATCGCCTGGGGCTTCTCATCCGGTGCGATACTCGCCACCGAAGGCGTGGCCTCGGCGCCACTATTGAACGCGGTTCTTCTTACGCACACCCATCGATACCGGGAGTTCGCTTGCCCAAGTCCGAGACACGCCGCACCCGTCACACTTGACCCAACAGTCGAACCCTTAACTGAGCGGCATAGGGGTTAGCCTGGAAAAATGACCAGAGACGTCGATGCCGGCTATGACGAGCGCGACCTCACCGTGAGCGGCGCCAAGCACGAGGCTGCCGGGGTGACGGCGGTCATGGTCAGTCTGCGGCGCGGGCTCGCCGAGATGGGCCCGATTCGCACCGCGCTCACGCTGGCCAGGCTCAATCAGCGGCACGGCTTCGACTGCCCCGGCTGCGCCTGGCCGGAAGAACACGGCGGGCGCAAGTTGGCCGAGTTCTGCGAGAACGGCGCCAAGGCGGTCGCCGAGGAAGCCACGAAGCGCACCGTCACCACCGATTTCTTCGCCCGCCATTCGATCGCGGAGCTGTCCGAGAAACCCGAGTACTGGCTGTCCCAGCAGGGCCGGCTTACCCACCCGATGGTGGTGCGTCCCGGCGACACGCACTATCGGGAGATCTCTTGGGACGATGCACACCGGCTGATCGCCGACCATCTCAACGCGCTCGCCTCCCCCGACGAAGCGCTGTTCTACACCTCGGGTCGCACCAGCAACGAGGCCGCATTCCTCTACCAGCTGCTGGTGCGCAGCTTCGGCACCAACAACCTGCCGGACTGCTCGAACATGTGCCACGAATCCTCGGGTACGGCACTCATCGACTCGATCGGCATCGGCAAGGGCTCGGTCACGGTCGAGGACGTGGTGCACGCCGACGTGATCCTGATCGCCGGGCAGAACCCGGGCACCAACCATCCGCGGATGCTGTCGACGCTGGAGAAGGCGAAAGCCAACGGCGCCACCGTCATCGCGGTCAACCCGTTGCCCGAGGCCGGACTGATCCGGTTCAAGGATCCGCAGAAGCTGCACGGGGTGATCGGCGACGGTATCCCGATCGCCGACGAGTTCGTGCAGATCCGGATCGGCGGCGATATGGCGCTGTTCGCCGGGCTGGGCCGGCTGCTGTTCGAGGCCGAGGATCGCGCGCCCGGAACGGTGGTCGATCGCGCTTTTGTCGACGCCCACTGCGCCGGGTTCGACGAGTACGAACGCCACACCCGCGCAGTCGATCTGGCAACCGTGCTGGAGGCGACCGGTATCGACGAGGCTCAGCTGCGCCGCATCGCCGATATCCTCATCGGCTCCGAGCGCACGGTGTTCTGCTGGGCGATGGGCCTGACCCAGCAGCGGCACGCGGTGGCCACCATCGGGGAGGCCACCAATCTGCTGCTCATGCGCGGCATGATCGGCAAACCCGGCGCAGGTGTGTGCCCGGTGCGCGGCCACTCGAACGTGCAGGGTGACCGCACCATGGGCATCTGGGAGAAGGTACCCGACTCGTTCCTGGCGGCCCTGGATGCCCGATTCGGGATCACCAGCCCCCGCAAGCATGGTCACGACACCGTCGACGCCATCCGGGCCATGCGCGACGGGCGCGCCACGACGTTCATCGGGATGGGCGGCAATTTCGTCTCGGCCACCCCGGACACCGAGGTCACCGAGGCGGCGCTGCGCAACTGCGCACTCACGGTGCAGATCTCGACCAAGCTCAATCGCAGTCACCTTGTCCACGGTGCCACCGCGTTGATCCTGCCGACCCTGGGACGCACCGACCGCGATATCCAGGCATCAGGCAAACAGCTTGTCTCCGTGGAGGATTCGATGTCCATGGTGCACCTGTCGCGCGGCAGCCTGCAGCCCGCCAGCAATGAGCTGCGCAGCGAGGTGGCCATCGTCTGCCAGCTCGCTCGCGCCGTCCTGGGCCCCGATCACCCGGTCGAGTGGGAGGCGTTCAACGCCGATTACGACCGCATCCGCGACGCCATCGCCGATGTGGTGCCGGGCTGTGCCGACTACAACGTCCGGGTCCGCAGGCCCGATGGGTTCCTACTCCCCCACCCGCCCCGGGACTCCCGCGAATTCCACACCGCTACCGGGAAGGCGAACTTCTCGGTGTATCCGCTGGAATGGGTTCCGGTACCCGAGGGCCGACTGATTCTGCAGACCCTGCGCAGCCACGACCAGTACAACACCACCATCTACGGGCTCGATGATCGCTACCGTGGGGTCAAGGGCGGGCGCCGGGTGGTGTTCGTCAACCCCGGCGATATCGCCTCCTTCGGACTGACAGACGGTGACCACGTAGACCTGGTGTCGGAATTCGGCGGCCAGGAGCGCCGGGCGAAGGACTTCCGGGTGGTGGCCTATGCCACCCCGGCGGGTAACGCCGCGGCCTACTATCCGGAGACAAACCAGCTGGTACCTCTGGACCACGTCGCGGCGCGGTCGAACACGCCGGTATCCAAGGCGGTGGTGATCCGATTGGAGCGATCCAGGGCGAGCGAAGCGACGGGGAATTCAACCAGGGCGAGCGAAGCGACGGGGAATTCAACCAGGGCGAGCGAAGCGACGGGGAA
>WOYS01000030.1 GCA_011620645.1 Mycobacterium sp. | reverse complement strand
CGAAGAGCATCAGCACCGTGAGCGCCTGCGCGAAGAGCATCAGCACCGTGAGCGCCTGCGCGAAGAGCATCAGCACCGTGAGCGCTTGCGCGAAGAGAAGAGGGCCCCGTTGACTGTGACCACTGAACCCGACTTCCCCGAGATCCCCGCACCCGTGTCGACGGCCCCGGCCACCGAGCGCGTGCTGCTGGTCTGGGACGCCCCCAACCTCGACATGGGTCTCGGGTCCATCCTGGGCGGCCGGCCGACCGCGGCACATCGGCCCCGCTTCGACGCGCTGGGCCGCTGGCTGCTGTCCCGCACCGCCGAAATCTCCGGCCAGCGGGAGAGCGCGGCCCCCTCCGGGCTCGCGCTGGAACCCGAGGCCACCGTCTTCACCAACATCGCCCCAGGTAGCGCCGATGTCGTCCGACCCTGGGTGGAAGCGTTGCGTAACGTGGGTTTCGCTGTCTTTGCCAAGCCGAAGGTCGATGAGGACAGCGACGTCGACAGCGACATGCTCGGCCATATCGCGCTGCGCCGCAGCGAGGGGCTGGCCGGTGTGGTGGTGGCATCCGCGGACGGTCAGGCGTTCCGAACGCCACTGGAAGAGATCGCCCACGAGGGCGTTCCGGTGCAGGTGCTCGGATTTCGCGAACATGCCAGTTGGGCGTTAGCGTCGGATAGCTTGGAGTTCGTCGACTTGGAGGACATCCCTGGTGTCTTCCGGGAGCCGCTACCGCGAATCGGCCTTGATTCGCTGCCTGAGCAGGGCGCTTGGCTGCAGCCGTTCCGGCCGCTGTCCGCGCTACTGACCTCGCGTCTGAACAACTGAAGTGAATTGCGCGCGCAGCGTGAGTCAGATCGTCAAGAACATTTTAAGGAGCTGACGTGTTCGCCTGGTGGGGTCGAACGGTGTACCAATTCCGATACATCGTGATCGGAGTCATGGTCGCACTGTGCCTTGGTGGCGGCGTATACGGGGCCAGTTTGGGCTCTCACGTCACCCAGAGTGGCTACTACGATGAGACGAGCGAGTCGGTCCAGGCGTCGCTGATCGGCGACGAGGTGTACGGCCGAGACCGCACCAGCCATGTGGTCGCCATCCTGACTCCCCCCGATGACAAGAAGGTCACCGACAGGGCCTGGCAGAAGAAGGTCGTCGGTGAACTGGATCAGGTGGTCAAGGACCGCCCAGACCAGATCGTCGGCTGGGTCGGCTGGCTGAAGGCCCCCGACACCACCGATCCCACCGTCAATAAGATGAAGACCGAGGATCTGCGCAGCACCTTCGTCAGCATCCCGCTCAAGGGCGATGACGACGATTCGATCCTGAAGAACTACCAGACCGTCCAGCCCGACCTGGAACAGATCAACGGCGGTGAGATCAAACTCGCTGGCCTCAACCCGCTGGCCAGCGAACTCACCGGAACTATCGGCACCGATCAGAAACGCGCCGAGCTCGTCATCGTCCCGCTGGTGGCGGTGGTGCTGTTCTTCGTGTTCGGTGGTGCGGTGGCGGCCGCGCTGCCCGCCGTCATCGGCGGTCTGACCATCGCAGGCGCGCTGGGCATCCTGCGTTTCACCGCCGAGTTCATGCCCGTGCACTACTTCGCTCAGCCGGTCGTGACGATGATGGGTTTCGGTATTGCCGTCGACTACGGCCTGTTCATGGTGAGCCGATTCCGGGAGGAACTCGCCGAGGGTTATGACGTCGAGGCCGCGGTCCGGCGCTCCGTCATGACAGCGGGCCGCACCGTCGCGTTCTCAGCCGTGATCATCGTGGCGTCATCGCTACCACTGCTGCTCATCCCGCTGGGATTCCTGCAATCGATCACCTACGCGATCATCGCGTCGGTGCTGCTCGCGGCGTTCCTGTCGATCACCGTCCTGCCCGCGGTGCTGGGCATCCTCGGATTGAATGTCGACGCGCTCGGGGTGCGCACCCTGCTGCGGGTGCCGTTCCTGGCGAACTGGCCGTTCTCCCGCAAGATCATCGACTGGTTCGTCGAGAAAACCCAGAAGACCATGACCCGCGAAGAGGTCGAGAAGGGTTTCTGGGGCAAGCTCGTCAACCAGGTCATGAAACGGCCCATCGCCTTCGCGGCGCCGATTCTCATCGTCATGACGCTGCTGGTGATCCCGATCGGCCAGCTCGCCCTCGGCGGCCTGAGTGAGAAGTATCTGCCGCCGGACAATCCGGTGCGCGCGGCGCAGGAACAGTTCGACCGAGAGTTCTCCGGGTTCCGCACCGAACCGCTGACCATGGTGATCCGCTCCACCGACGGTGAGCCGGTGACCGACCAGCAGGTCGCGACGCTGCGCGCCGAGGCGCAGACGGTGCCCGGCTTCTCCGGCACCGAGGACCCGTCGAAGATGTGGCAGGAACGGTCTTCGCAGGAAGGCGGCACCAAGAATCCGTCCGTGCGGGTGCTGCAGAACGGTCTGGTCAACGCCAGTACCGCCCCCAAGAAGCTCGCCGAATTGCGCGATCTGACCCCGCCGCGCAACACCGAGGTACTGGTCGGCGGCACCCCGGCCCTGGCGCAGGACAGCATCAACAGCCTGTTCTCCAACCTGCCGTTGCTCGGCCTGATCCTGGTCATCACCACGACGTTGCTGATGTTCCTGGCGTTCGGATCGCTGGTGCTGCCGATCAAGGCCGCATTGATGAGCGCGCTGACGCTCGGCGCGACCATGGGCATCCTGACCTGGATGTTCGTCGAGGCCGGCCACGGATCCGGGCTGTTCAACTACACTCCGCAGCCGTTGCTCGCCCCCATGATCGGGCTGATCATCGCGGTGATCTGGGGGCTGTCAACCGACTACGAGGTGTTCCTGGTGTCCCGCATGGTCGAGGCCAGGGAACGCGGGATGTCCACCGCCGAGGCCATCCGCATCGGCACCGCCACCACCGGACGTCTCATCACCGGCGCCGCCCTGGTACTGGCCATGGTGGTCGCGGCATTCGCGTTCTCCGATCTGGTGGTCATGAAGTACCTGGCGTTCGGCCTGCTCATCGCGTTGGTGCTCGATGCCACCGTCATCCGGATGTTCCTGGTGCCTGCCATCATGAAACTGCTCGGCGACGACTGCTGGTGGGCGCCCAAGTGGATGAAGCGCGTGCAGGAGCGCATCGGTCTCGGCGAGACCGAGCTGCCCGACGAGCGCAAGCGGCCCGTAGTGCGCGAACCCGAGGGTGAAGTCGCCGATCAGGCCGCCCTGGTCGGCGCCGGTGCACCGGCACCGCGGGCCCAACATGATCCCGGACATCCCGCGGCGATCCCGGCCCCGGCGAACCGGGGATCGCTGCCGCAGGCCCGCCCGATGGGCCCGTCGGCCGCGAGCACCACCCGCAGCCCCACCGCACCACCTGCCGGCCCTCCACCGGAGCCGCCGACGACGCGCTTTGCCGCACAACCAGATTCGGCCGCAACCGCGGCGATCAACGCGATCAACGCCCCGACTGAGCGCGCCCCTCGCGTCGACCCGTCACCGGGCCGGGAACGCCGCGAGATCGAGTCGTGGCTGGGTGAACTGCGGGGCAGCGTCACACCGGCGACTGCGATTCCGACTCCCACCCCGGCTCCGCCGGCGCGGCCTTCGGCGGAGCAGACCCGTGCGATCCTTGACCCCGCGGCGAGCGAGCCGACGACTGCGATTCCAGCAAAGAAGGACCTGGAGTCGACCGAGAAGATCGACACCTGCGGTCCCGGCGAGACACCGACCCGCCGCGGCGGCGGTGTCAGCGCGGCCGATCTGTTGCGCCGGGAGGGTCGCCTGTAGACAGGGCGCCCGCCCCGGGTTCGGGGTCCGGATCGAGTCGCTGGGCCTCCTCGTCGGGGCCGGACGCCACCAGCACCCGGATCGCGCCGTTGAGCACCGCGACGACCGGGACGGCGAGCAGCGCACCGACGATGCCTGCCAGCACGCCGCCACCGCTGATCGCCAGTACGACCGCCAGTGGGTGCACCGCCACCGCGCGACCCATCACCAGCGGTTGCAGCACATGCGACTCCAGCTGCTGCACCGCGAGGATCAGGCCGAGCGTGATCAGCGCATAGACCCAGCCCTTGGCGATCAGCGCGACGATGACCGCCAGGCCGCCGGCGACCACCGCGCCGATCAGCGGGACGAAGGCGCCGAGGAACACCAGTGAGGCCAGCGGCAGCGCCAGCGGCACACCCATGATGGCCAGCCCGGTGCCGATACCGACGGCATCCACCAGCGCAACCAGGCAGGTGGCCCGCACGTAGCCGGTCAGCGTCCGGAAACCGGCGCGGCCCGCGTCGCGCACCCGTTCCCGCACCGAGGTCGGGAAGATGGCGGTGACGAAGGCGAAGATGCCGCGCCCGCCCTGCAACAGGAAGATCAGCGAGAACAGCACCAGCACCGCGCCGGTGAGGATCTCGGCGACCGCGCCCGCCGTGGACAGCGCACCGCTGGTGACCTTGACCTGGTTCTCCTGCAGCGCCTTGATCACCGCATCGCCCGCGTGGTCGATCTGATCTCTGCTCAGATGCACCGGCCCATCGATCAGCCAGCTGCGCAGCCCGTCGACGCTGCGTGTCACCTGCTCGACGAGGCCCGGTGCGCCCGAGATGAATTGGCTGACAACGAAACTGAAGATGCCGCCGATCATGGCGATGGCGCTGAGCAGGACCGCGGCCACCGCCCAGCCGCGCGGCACGCGCCGGCCCTGCAGAAAGTCCACCGCGGGCAGCAACAGCGCGGCCAGCAGCGATGCCAGCGCCACCGGGACTGCGATCAGCGTCAACTTCGAGATCAGCCACAGCAGCGCCACGAGCGCGGCTCCGAGAATCAGCAATCGCCACGACCAGGCCGCGGCCTTGCGGACGAGCGGATGCACCGACTGGTCGGCGACCGAATCTATCGACATGGCCGAAGCGTACGGCCGGGTCGCGGCGCGCCGCGGGAAGCTGTGGGTGGCGCGCGAACGCCGTTACCCCTGTAGTGCGTGTCACACGTACCCTGTAGTGCGTGTCGCACGACGCGCCGATGAGCGACGCAGCCGGCCAGGATGCGCGCGCCAAGGGCAAGTACTGGTGGGTGCGCTGGGCGGTCATCGCGGTCGCGGTCGTGGTGCTGACCGTCGAGCTGGTGCTGGTCTGGGACCAGCTGGCCATGGCGTGGAAGAGCCTTCTTTCGGCGAACTGGTGGTGGGTGCTGGCCGCGGTCGCGGGGGCGGTGGCCTCGATGCACAGCTTCGCGCAGATTCAGCGCACCCTGCTGCGTTCAGCGGGTGTCACGGTGCGGCAATGGCGCTCCGAGGCCGCGTTCTACGCCGGTAACGCGCTGTCCACCACCTTGCCCGGCGGACCGGTGCTCTCGGCCACCTTCGTCTACCGCCAGCAGCGCATCTGGGGCGCCTCTCCGGTGGTGGCGTCCTGGCAGCTGGTGATGTCCGGAGTGCTGCAGGCTGTCGGATTGGCGTTGCTCGGCCTCGGCGGGGCGTTCCTGCTGGGCGCCAGCAGGAATCCGCTCTCGCTCATCTTCACCCTCGGCGGCTTCTTCCTGTTGCTGTTGCTGGCGCAGTCGGTGGCGTCCAATCCGCAGCAGATCGACGGTATCGGCGTCCGCCTGCTGTCCTGGTTCAATTCGCTGCGCGGCAAACCCACCGACACGTACCTGGATAAGTGGCGGGGAATGCTGCGCCAGCTGGAATCGGTGCAGCTGAGCCGCCGCGCGCTGGGCAAGGCGTTCGGATGGTCGTTGTTCAACTGGATCGCCGACGTCGCCTGCCTGGCGTTCGCGGCCTATGCAGCAGGCGGACATCCGTCGCTGGCAGCGCTGACGGTGGCCTATGCCGCGGCCCGCGCTGTCGGGTCCATCCCGCTGATGCCCGGCGGCCTGCTGGTGGTGGAGGCCGTGCTGGTGCCCGGCCTGGTGTCCAGCGGTATGACACTCGCCTCGGCGATCTCTGCCATGCTCATCTACCGTCTGGTGAGCTGGATCTTCATCTCGACGATCGGCTGGGTGGTGTTCTTCTTCATGTTCCGCACCGAGATGGACGTCGACCCGGACGCGACGAACGACCCACCGCAGCAAACAGGAGACCTGTGAAACGTCAGATCTGCTTCACCACAACGGTTTTCAGCGCGATTTTCGTGGTCGCGGGTTTGTTCGCCGCCCACCGAGCAGGCTGGCATCACCACGAGTTCGACGACGACCGGCCGCCGGTACCGGCGACCGGCGAAACCAGGCTCAGCCCACTGGTTTCCGATGTGATGGAGTACTCGGATGAATGAGCGCAGCCGCCCGTTGGCGGCGCTGCTGACCGACCTGGTGTGCGTCGTGGCGTTCTGCTCCATCGGCAGGCGCAGTCACGCCGAGGGACTCACCGTCACCGGTGTCGCCGAAACGGCCTGGCCGTTCCTGGCCGGCACCCTGGCGGGCTGGGCCGCCGCGCGGGCCTGGCAGCGGCCCGCCAACCTCTACCCCACCGGGCTGATCGTCTGGGCGTTCACCGTGGTCATCGGAATGCTGCTGCGCAAGGCCACCTCTGCCGGGACGGCGGGCAGCTTCATCGTGGTGGCGTCGGTGACGACCGCTGTGTTGCTGCTCGGCTGGCGCGCCATCGCGAAGGTTCTGGCGCGGCGCTGACCGATGGCGATTCCTCGCCCTGCTCGTTCTGATCCGGCGGGTGGTCAGAGATCGTCAGCGTGGCCCGTAGTCCGCCCAGCGGGCTGTCCGAGAGCTCGAGGCGCCCGCCGTGCAGAGCAGCCTGCTGGGTGACCAGCGCCAGTCCCAGACCAGATCCGCCGGGTGCCGCGGTGCTGCCGCGGGCGAACCGGCCGAGCACCACCGTGCGTTCCTCGGGTGGCAATCCGCGTCCGTCGTCGTCGACCACGATGCGCAGTCGTCGGTCCGGACCGCGGATCCCGGACAGCACGATCCGGTGCGCCGCGCCATGCGCGGCGGCGTTGCGCACCAGGTTGTCCACCGCCAGCCGAAGTCCACCGGGCCACCCCCAGACCATCCCGAGATCGTCATCGGCCTCGACGGTGATGTCCAACGGCGGATCGGTCCGCGCGTTCTCGCGCGCCACCCGGTCCAGCAGGTCGGTGATATCGATCTGCTCGCGATCCTCGGCCTGCGCCAGTTGCCCGGAGGCCAGCTGGCCCAGCGCGGTGATGATGGCCTCCACCCGGCGTTGGGCACGCAGGAGATCGGCCACCACCTCATCGCGCTCCTCGGTGGGCAGATCGTGGATGCGCAGGGTGTCCAGATCGGCGCGCATGGCGGTGAGCGGGGTGCGCAGTTCGTGCGCGGCGTTGGCCGCGAAATCCTGGGCCGCCTGCAGCGATCTGGTGGTCGCCTGCTGCGCGGCCACCAATCGGCTCAGCATCCCGGCCATCGCATCGGACAGCTCCTCGGCCTCTCGCGCGCCGGTGACCGCGGGCATATGCGCACCCGGATTGTCGCCGTTGCCCAGCAGCTTGGTCTGTTCGGTCAGCCTGCGCAGTGGCCGGACCGCGGGCCCGGCCAGCAGCCAGCCGAATCCGGCCGCCACCAACACGGTCAGCACACCCACCGCGAGGTAGATCGGAATTCTGGCCTGGCTCAACAGAATGCCGTCGGCGCGGATTCCGATCGACAGCAACACACCGCCGCCCTGCTGATCCATCGGGATGGTGCGGACCCGGTACTCGACACCGTTGACTTCCACGGTCTCGGTGCCCGGCGTCAACACGGGCAGCTGGAATCCACGCTGGAACATCACCTGACCGCTGGATCGGGATCGGCCGGTGGTGAGCACTCCGCGTCGCGGATCCGACAGCTGCTCGGGGAACATGCTGGCCTCGACGATCGAATCCAGGCGCCGATCCAGTTGGGCGGCATCGTTATTGACCAATACCACCGTCGTCAGGACGGTGAACGCGGCGACCACGGCCGACGCGGCGATCGCGGACGCGATGGCCACCCGGGTGCGCAGCGAGGTCGACGGGCCGATCCGTGGAATGGACAGCCGCACCGGTTACGCCTCCTCCCGGAGCACGTAGCCGACGCCGCGGACGGTGTGGATGATGCGCGGCCGGTCCGGGCGCTCCAGTTTGCGCCGCAGGTAGGAGATGAAGACGTCGGCGACGTTGGTGTCCACGTCGAAGTCATAGCCCCAGACCAACTCGAGCAGGCGCTGCCTGGTCAGCACCACGCCCGCGTTCTCGGTCAGCACCGCCAGCAGATCGAACTCACGCTTGGTCAGGTCGGCGCGTTCGCCGTCGACGTACACCAGCCGGCGCGCGGTGTCGATGGTCAACGGGCCCACGATCATGACGTCGGATGCCTGTTCGGAATTGGTGGACCTGCGCAACAGCGCGTGCAGCCGTGCCACGAGCTCGCCGAGATCGAATGGTTTCGTCAGGTAGTCATCCGCGCCGGCCTCCAGACCGGCGATGCGATCATTGACGGTGTCGCGCGCCGAGAGCACACAGATGGGGATCTCGTTGCCGAGCGCACGCAGCGCCGTCACCACCGCCACGCCGTCGAGTTCGGGCATCTGCACGTCGAGCACCAGCGCGTCATGCGCCTCGTTGGACAGCAGCCGGAGCGCCTCCTTGCCGTTGGAGGCGACCCGGACGTCGAAGCCGGAATGCCGCAGCCCGCGCGCCACCGAGGTCCGCACGTCGGGGTCGTCATCGACCATCAGAACGGTTCGGCCGGTGTTCTCCGACGGGGAATGCTCGAGTGTGGTGCGCACTCTTGGAGTATGGCTGCTGCGCCGCTATCGCGTGGCAGCAGCGGGACCCGGCAGCGTGGCGGTGCGGTGATGGCGGTCATGGGTGACTCCCCGACGTCACTCGCCTTCATGCCACCGAAACGATTTAGGCAAACCACCGCGCAGCAAACTGTCCGGTCGCTCGGAGTCGGGTTTGCGAACAGCCGGCACCGGCCAACATCCCAGCCTGGTCACGAGCGAAACGACGACCCGTCGGGTCACAGAATCCTGCGGTACAGTCGCGCTAGCAGCCAGCGGGGAGAAAGGCAGAGGGCGCCATCCAGCAGTTCATGATGCGCTTGAGCGGCAAACTGCGCAGCTATCGCTGGGCGGTGTTTGTGGCGTGGGTGCTGCTTCTCGTGCCTTCGGTCTATCTCGCGATGAACCAGTCCGGCCAGCTCACTGGTGGTGGGTTCGAGGTCGCTGGTTCGCAGTCGCTGCGCGTTCAGCATCAGCTCGAGGAGCAGTTCCCCAAGCAGGGTGCCTCACCGCTGGCGCTGGTGGCCGTGCCGCGCGCGGATGCGTCATTCGAAGATATGAAAGCCGCTGTCGCGCAACTGCAGCGCATTGCCACCGAGGTACCCAGCGTCCGTGCGGTACCGAATCTGCAGCAACCACCCCCAGCGCCGGACCGGCCCTATGTGGTCCAGCTGCGGATGGATTTCAACAACAGCGGTGCCGTCGATACCGCCAATCAGCTGCGCGACAAGGTCGGTATCGTCGGCGACCAGGCCGGGCAGTCGGAGAACGGCAAGGTCCGCCTCTATGTCATCGGGCAGGGCGCGCTCGGCGCCGCCGCGCAGCAGGCCACCAAACACGACATCGCTCAGGCCGAGAAGTGGAACCTTCCCATCGTCCTGATCATCCTGCTGGCGGTGTTCGGATCCCTGGCGGCCGCGGCGATGCCGCTGCTGCTCGGCGTCTGCACCGTGGTGGTGACGATGGGCATCGTCTTCCTGCTGTCGATGGTCTCCACCATGTCGGTGTTCGTCACCTCGACGGTGTCGATGTTCGGTATCGCACTGGCCGTCGACTACTCACTGTTCATTCTGATGCGTTATCGCGAGGAGCTACGGGCCGGCCGCGATTCGGCCCAGGCCGTCGACGCGGCAATGGCCACCTCCGGGCTGGCCGTGGTGCTTTCCGGTCTGACCGTGATCGCCTCGGTGACCGGCATCTACCTCATCAGCACACCGATTCTGCAGTCCATGGCGACCGGCGCCATCCTGGCGGTGGCCGTCGCCGCGCTCACCTCGACAACACTGACCCCGGCGTTGCTCGCCACCTTCGGTCACTCGGCGGCCAAGCGCTCCCGGCTACTGCACTGGTCGCGGCGCCCGGACACCACCCAGTCCCGGTTCTGGACCCGCTGGATCGGGACCGTGATGCGCAGGCCGTGGCTGTCGGCATCGCTGGCGGCGGTCTTCCTGCTCACCATGGCCGCACCGGCCTTCGCGATGACGCTCGGCAACAGCATGCTGCGGCAGTTCGACCCCAGTCATGAGATCCGGGGCGGGGTGAACGCGGCGTCGGAGGCGCTGGGGCCGGGCGCACTCGGCCCCGTCCGGGTGCTGGTGACGTTCCCCGACGGCGAAGCGGACGGTGCCGCGGCGCGGCGCACCCTGGACACCATCGGGCTGCGAATGGCCCAGGGCCCCGATGTCGCGACGGTGTCCCCGCCGGTGATCGGGAAGGACAACGACAGCGCCATGCGCTCGGCGGTGCTGTCGGTGGATCCCGAGGATTTCCGGGCCCGTGACACCGTCGACTGGATGCGCACGGAGTTGCCCGTCGTCGACAGCAATGTGCGCATCGATGTCGGTGGCCCGACGGCGCTGATCAAGGATTTCGACGACCAGGTGTCGGCCGTGCAGCCGTTGGTCTTCGTGTTCGTCTCGGTCATCGCGTTCGTGATGCTGCTGATCGCCATCCGCTCGGTCTTCCTGGCCCTCAAGGGCGTGCTGATGACGGTGCTGTCGGTGGCGGCGGCCTACGGCAGCCTGGTAGTGGTGTTTCAGTGGGGCTGGCTGGAGAATCTGGGCTTCGCCCCGCTCCAGTCGCTGGACAGCACGGTTCCGCCACTGGTGCTGGCCATGACGTTCGGCCTGTCGATGGACTACGAGATCTTCCTGCTGACCAGGATCCGGGAGCGGTACCTGATCACTAATAGCACCCGTGACGCCGTCACGTACGGCGTGGCCACCAGCGCCCGCACCATCACCAGCGCCGCGCTGATCATGATCGCGGTGTTCATCGGTTTCGCGTTCGCGGGTATGCCGCTGGTCGCCCAGATCGGAGTGGCGTGTGCGACGGCCATCGCCGTCGACGCCACGGTTGTGCGGTTGGTTCTGGTGCCGGCCCTGATGACGATGTTCGATCAGTGGAACTGGTGGTTGCCGCGCTGGCTGGATCGGATCCTGCCGTCGGTGGACTTCGAGAAGCCGCTGCCCAAGGTCGATATCGGAGACCTGGTGATGGTGCCCGAATCTGCGTCGGCCGCACCGGGTGCGGACCTGCGGATGATGGTTAAGAGCGCGGCCAAACTGAAGCGCCTCGCCCCCCAGACCGTGGTGGTGGCCGACCCGCTGGCCTTCCTCGGCTGCGGACCCGATCCCGACATCGCGGGCGGGCGCCGCTTCACCGGCCGCATCCCGACGAACACCGCGACCCGGCCCGTGCACCCGGTCACCATGTGGCGCGGCCGGCTCAATGTCGCGCTCGACGCCCTGGCCACCGCCTCGGATTCGGAGAAGCTGCCGGTGCAGCGCCGCGGCCCGATGGAGGCCACCAACGTCCAGTTGCCCTCCGGTCACCGGCTGCTGATCCCGACCGGTGCCGAGACCCTGCGCCTGAAGGGCTACCTGCTGATGTGCCGCAACAGCACGAGGGACTACACTGAATTAGCCAGGCTGGTGGATTTTATGGAAACTCACACTGCGGCTCAGGTCCTTGCCGGCATGGACCGGTACTACTGTGGACAACGTCCACGGGCGCAGTGGGTCGCCACGCAGCTGGTCCGGCGCCTTGCCGACCCGCACCCGTCGGACGAACCGGGTGAACCGGAGCAGGTCGACGCCGATTGGGTCACTGTCAGACAGCGCTGCCTGTCCGTGGCGGTAGCGATGTTGGAGGAGGCGCAGTGAGTTTGGCGGCAACGCCCTCGCCCTCCCGCCAGGGTGCCGGGGCATTCCGGCGTCCCGACGACCGGCCGGTGGAATTCTGGCCGACATCGGCGATCCGCGCGGCGCTGGACGATGACGATCTGGGCGTCTGGCAGCGCATCGTCGCCGCCATCAAACGTGATCCGTTCGGCAGGACGGCCCGCCAGGTCGAAGAGGTACTGGAGACCGAGCAGCCCTACGGTGTCTCGGCGGCGCTGGCCTGTGTACTGGACAAGGCCCGCCAGCACCTGGAGACCAACGAGCGCGCCGAGGTGTCCCGCCACGTGCGGCAACTGCTGGAGCACTCCGAGCTCGGTGCGCCGGAGTTCGCCTCCCGCATCGGGGTTTCCATCGACGAGTTCACCGGATGGCTGGATAAGGTCGGCACTCCGTCGGCCTCGATGATGATCCGCATGCGCCGGCTGTCGGATCGGTTCGCCCGCATCCGCGCCCAGCGCGTCGCCAACTCGGGCTAGCTTTCAGCGGGCGTTGATCGGCGTCACATCGGTCACCAGCCACTTGCCGCTCTCCTTGGCCAGCGTCACCCGCAGCGCCAGCACCGCGACATCCGCGGGCTTGCCCGGCGAGTTCTGGGTGCCCCGCACGACGACGGCGACACTGGCCACCGCGGGCCCGATGGCCTCCACTCCCGCCGAGACGGTCTGCGCCTGACCGGAGATGTTGCGACTGGTCAAATCCTTTGCCACCGCAGCGAATTCGTTGCGGTACGCCTCGGCCCGTTGCGGTGACATCAACGCGGTGGCCCGATCGATCGACGCGTTGGGGATACTCGGCGAGAACGTCGCGGAGGCCTCCGACACGCTGCTCGCGATGCCCACCACCTCGGCGCTGTCCCGGTTCAGGTCACGGTCGGGAACCGTCCACCGCGTGTAGCCGACGAACACCCCGGCAGCCAGGGTCACCGCGGCCACCGCGATGACCGCGAAGCGCAGCCCCGGCCCGTCGTCATCGGTGCCGACCGTCACGCCGTCACGGCCGAACAGCACCATATTGACGACGGCGCCCTGCACGATCAGCAGGCACAGCGCCGTACACACCGCCACCCACCAGCGCGGCCAGTCCAGCGCCGACCCGATGAACACCAGCGCGACAATCGCCCCCAGTGGGGCCAGGATGTCGACGGCCAGTACGCGCAGCCGGTTCGTCATCGGATCGTCTCCAGATGCGAGATCAACAGTTTGCCGTCCACATCGGCGACGTCCAGACGCAGCTTCCAGCGCACCGTCGTCGGCTCGGCGCCGACGTTCTGGTTCACCGAGGTGGCCACCACCAGCACGGTGTCGGTCCGCGAGGCCACCCTCGCCAGCTCGGGTTGGGAGTCCTCACCGGCCTGGTGACCGGGTGCGTCGCCGGGCCGGTGGTGCAGCGTCTCGATGGACACCGACTCGACCTGACCGACGGTCTTGGACTGCAGCTTGGCGACCAGGCCGGTGAACGGTGCCATGGTGTTGTCGAACTCGACGTTGAGCTGGCCGACGGTGCCGTCGCGCAGCTGCTGCAGGTTCTCGGTGGCCGAATCCTTGTTCACGTTGATCAGCAGCCCGGTCCAGTCCGCCGCGGCCCGCAGCACCTCGGTCTGGTGCCCCCGCTCGGCGACCTCGCCACGGTGTCCGGACCAGATCATCGATCCCAGCACCACGGCGGCGATCCCGATCACACCAAACACGATCGCGGCGATGCCGTAAGCCGACAGCCCCCGGGTTTGCTCATCAGGCATGGCCGTGAGGCTACCGGTGCCGCAGCGGCATCCTCTGGCAGGATGTCAGAGTGACTCTGGATATCTCCGCGGTAGACATTCGCTCCGGTATCGATCTCCGCTACGTCGATGCCGATGTCCGCCCACAGGACGACCTGTTCGGCCACGTCAACGGCCGCTGGCTCGACGAATACGACATTCCCGCGGACCGGGCCACCGACGGCGCGTTTCGCACCCTGGCCGACCGCGCCGAGGAACAGGTCCGCGACATCATCACCTCGGCATCGGAGGCCGACGGCGGCCCCGACGCGGCCCGCAGCTCAGGCTCCATTGACGCGGCCCGCAGCTCAGGCTCCATTGACGCGGCCCGCATCGGCGACCTCTACGCCAGCTTCATGGACACCGACACCGTCGGCCGGGTCGGCGTGGCCCCGCTGCTGGCCGAACTGGCGACCATCGCGGAGGCCGCCGACCGCCAGGCGCTCGCCGTCGTGCTGGGCGGGCTGCAGCGCACCGGTATCGGCGGTGGCACCGGCGTCTACGTGGACACCGACTCCAAGGACTCCACCCGCTATCTGCTGCACATGTCACAGTCCGGGCTCGGCCTGCCCGACGAGTCCTACTACCGCGATGCCGCACACGCCGAGATCCTGGCCGCCTACCCCGCGCACATAGCCAGGATGTTCACACTGGTGCACGGCGAAGAGTGCGCCGGGGAATGGGGAAGCACCGCCGCACGCATCGTGGCGCTGGAGACCAAACTGGCCGCCGCACACTGGGATGTGGTCAAGCGCCGCGACGCCGACCTCACCTACAACCTGCGCGCCTTCACCGAATTATCCACCGAGGCACCCGGATTCGATTGGCCCGCCTGGGTGGGCGCGCTGGGTGCCGCGCCGCAGGAAGTGGTGGTGCGCCAGCCCGACTACCTGACCGCGTTCGCCGCACTGTGGGCGGCCGAATCGCTGGAGGACTGGAAGCAGTGGCTGAGCTGGCGGGTGATCAGTTCGCGCGCGTCACTTCTCACCGACGACCTGGTGGCCGAGAACTTCGCGTTCTACGGAAAGACGCTGAGCGGCACCGAGGCGATCCGCGACCGGTGGAAGCGCGGGGTCGGACTGGTCGAGAACCTGTTGGGTGATGCGGTCGGCAAGCTGTATGTGGAACGCCATTTCCCGCCGGAGGCCAAGACCCGGATGGACGAACTCGTGGCCAATCTGCGCGAGGCCTACCGGGTCAGCATCACCAACCTGGCTTGGATGACTCCGGAGACCCGTGAGCGGGCGCTGGCCAAACTCGACAAGTTCACCCCGAAGATCGGTTATCCCGCACGCTGGCGCGACTATTCGGCGCTGGTCGTCGACCGCGCCGATCTGTACGGCAACTATCAGCGCGGGTACGCCGTGGAATACGACCGCGATCTGGCCAAGCTGGGCGGCCCCGTCGACCACGACGAATGGTTCATGACACCGCAGACGGTGAACGCCTACTACAACCCGGGCATGAACGAGATCGTCTTCCCGGCAGCGATTCTGCAGCCACCGTTCTTCGATGCCGGAGCCGACGCTGCCGCCAATTACGGGGGCATCGGGGCGGTGATCGGCCACGAGATCGGGCACGGATTCGACGATCAGGGCGCCAAGTACGACGGTGACGGCAATCTCGTGGACTGGTGGACCGATACCGACCGGGCCGAATTCGGACAGCGCACAACCGCTTTGATCGACCAGTACGAGACGTTGAGCCCCCGTAACCTGGAGCCCTCGCACCACGTGAACGGTGCGTTCACGGTCGGGGAGAATATCGGCGATCTTGGCGGGTTGTCCATTGCGCTACTGGCCTACGAGCTGTCGCTGGCGGGTGAGGAGCCGCCGGTGATCGACGGCCTTACCGGAGTGCAGCGGGTGTTGTTCGGATGGGCGCAGGTCTGGCGGGCGAAATCCCGTGACGCCGAAGCCATCCGCAGGCTGGCCACCGACCCGCACGCCCCGCAGGAGTTCCGCTGCAACGGTGTCCTCCGCAATATCGACGCGTTCTACGACGCGTTCGAGGTCGGCACCGATGACGCGCTGTATCTGGAGCCGGAGCGCCGCGTCCGCATCTGGAACTGACGCGGACCTACCGCGGACCTACGTTGCGATACTTCGGCTAGAACATCTGCCAGTCCGACGCGCCGTCGGGTTGGTCGTAGAGTTTGCCATCGGTGTTCTTGATCACGATGGCGTCACCGCTGCCGAAGTGGTCGAAGAACCACTGCGCATTGGTCGGGCTGAGATTGATGCAGCCGTGGCTGACGTTGCTCTTACCCTGGGAGCCGACCGACCATGGCGCACCGTGCACGAAGATGCCGCTGTTGTCGATGCGCACGGCATCTTGCACCTTGGTCTTGTAACCGTCGGCCGAATCCACCGGTACTCCGTAGGTCGAGGAGTCCATCGTCATATCCGCGAACTTCTCCAGCACGTAGTAGGTGCCGTTCTTGGTGTCGTAGCCGGGCTTGCCCATCGACACGGGGAAGGTCTTCTCGACCTTGCCGTTGCGCACGATCGTCATCTGCTTGGTGGTGTCGTCGACGGTCGCGACCAGCTGTTCGGGCACGGTGAACGTCGACTTCGTTCCCGCCGCGTCGATGCTGACGACAGCCCCGGTCGGCCAGAAGTCCTGCGGGCGCCAGCGCAGCTGGGTGTCGGTGGTCCAGTAGAACCTGCCGGGCACCGGCGGGTTCGACGTGATGTGCACGGCGTCCTGGGCCATCTGCCGGTCGGCGATCGGCCGCTGGAAGTTGATGTAGATCGGCTTCGCAGCGCCCGTAATGGATCCGTTCACCGGGTTGAAGGACGGTGGGACGAACGGCGGCATACCGATGAACGGGTTCGGGTTCTGCCCCGCCGGGGTGCCCTCCGGGATCGCCAGGGGCACCGCACCCGGGCCACCGACCGGTGCGAACGGGTCCAGTTCAGCCGGTGGCGGCGGTGCGAGCGGGTCGGGAAAGGCCGGTGCGAGCGGGTTGGGAAAGGCCGGTGCGGGCGGTGGCGGCGCCGGCTCCGCCAGGGCAGTCGGGCTGCCGAAACCAAGTCCGGCGACCAAACCGGCCGCCAAGATCGCTCTGGCAAGTCTGTTTTTCGTTCGCTGCGACATAGTCACCTCCACTGGCATATCTGCAGACCAGTGTGTCACAGCACAGGAACCAGCGAACCGTGGCGAGGCCCGGTGGACCCCCCAACGCCGTCCGGCCTGCACCACTGACCTGGTGTTTCATCGACATCCGGCCGCTATTCGTGACAAGTGTGATGTCTCTCAGCGTCGGCTAGGACCGCACCAGCCGGGCGATGGCGGCCGACGCCTCGGCCAGCTTCGCATCGGCCTGATCGCCGCCCTCGGTGACGGCCTGGGCGACGCAGTGGCCCAGATGCTCGTCGAGCAGCCCCAGCGCGACGGATTGCAGCGCGCTGTTCACCGCACTGATCTGGGTCAGGATGTCGATGCAGTACTTGTCATCATCGATCATCTTGGCGATCCCGCGGACCTGCCCCTCGATGCGACGCAGCCGCTTGGCGTAATTCTCCTTCTGCGGCGAGTAGCCGTGTTCCTGTTCTGGTGCATCGCTCATCGCGGCCTGCCTCCGACGGCCGTCGACGTCGTGGCCGGCGCCGCAACCGCCGGTGCTGCCACCAATCCCGTTCGATTCATCCACCCAGGCTACCGTTACCCCACAGGGGTATTGACAATCAGTTTGGGAAGGCAACGACCCCGAATGCATACTTACTTTCATGCCTTCAGCCTCTGATTCTCTTCCCGGAGTCGATATCAAGCCCCGTAGCCGCGACGTCACCGACGGCCTGGAGAAGACCGCCGCCCGCGGGATGCTGCGGGCGGTCGGGATGGGCGACGACGACTGGGTGAAACCGCAGATCGGTGTCGGCTCGTCGTGGAACGAGATCACCCCGTGCAACATGTCGCTGCAGCGGCTGGCCCAGTCCGTCAAGGGAGGCGTGCACGGGGCCGGCGGTTACCCGCTGGAGTTCGGCACCATCTCGGTCTCCGACGGCATCTCGATGGGCCACGAAGGCATGCACTTCTCGCTGGTGTCGCGCGAGGTGATCGCCGACAGTGTGGAGACCGTGGTGCAGGCCGAGCGCCTGGACGGCACCGTGCTGCTGGCCGGCTGCGACAAGTCGATCCCCGGCATGCTGATGGCCGCCGCCCGCCTGAACCTGGCCTCGGTGTTCTTCTACAACGGCTCGATCATGCCGGGTCTGGCCAGGCTGACCGACGGCACCGAGAAGGAAGTCACCATCATCGACGCCTTCGAGGCGGTCGGAGCCTGCGCCCGCGGACTGATGTCCCGCGAGGACGTCGACATCATCGAACGCGCCATCTGCCCCGGCGAGGGTGCCTGCGGTGGCATGTACACCGCCAACACCATGGCCTCGGCGGCCGAGGCGCTGGGTATGTCCTTGCCGGGCAGCGCATCTCCGGTCGCGATCGACAAACGCCGCGATGAGTATGCGCGCCGCTCCGGCGAGGCCGTCGTCGGGATGTTGCGCCGCGGCATCACCACCCGCGACATCCTCACCAAGGAAGCCTTCGAGAACGCCATCGCCGTGGTGATGGCGTTCGGTGGCTCCACCAATGCCGTGTTGCACCTGCTGGCCATCGCCTGGGAGGCCGGCGTCGAACTGACCCTGGCGGACTTCACCCGCGTCGGCAACAGGGTCCCGCATCTCGCCGATGTGAAGCCCTTCGGTGCGTACGTGATGAAGAACGTCGACGAGATCGGCGGCGTGCCCGTCGTCATGCGCGCCCTGCTGGATGCCGGTCTGTTGCACGGGGACTGCCTGACCGTCACCGGTAAGACGATGGCCGAGAACCTGGCCCATATCGAACCGCCGGACCCGGACGGCAAGGTGCTGCGGGCGATGAACAACCCGATTCACCCCACCGGCGGCATCACGATCCTGCACGGCTCGCTGGCGCCCGAGGGCGCGGTGGTCAAGTCGGCAGGTTTCGACTCCGACGTGTTCGAAGGCACCGCAAGGGTTTTCGAGCGCGAACGGGCAGCGCTGGATGCACTCGAGGACGGCACCATTACTCACGGCGATGTCGTCGTCATCCGCTACGAGGGGCCCAAGGGCGGCCCCGGCATGCGCGAGATGCTGGCCATCACCGGCGCCATCAAGGGCGCCGGGCTGGGCAAGGATGTCCTACTGATGACCGACGGCCGGTTCTCCGGCGGCACCACCGGTCTGTGCGTCGGCCATATCGCTCCCGAGGCGGTGGACGGCGGCCCGATCGCGTTCGTGCGTGACGGTGACAGGATCCGACTGGACGTCGGTAAGGGCACGTTGGACCTGCTGGTCGACGAGGCCGAATTCGAGTCCCGCAAGGCGGATTTCGAGCCGTTGCCCCCCGTATACAAGACCGGCGTGCTGGCCAAGTACACCAAGCTGGTCGGATCCGCGGCCGTCGGCGCGGTCTGCAGCTGAGATCCGCGATCTGAACCGGGTCGCCCGCGCGCTGCCGCCAGTAGCGTGATGGCATGCCATATCTGTTGTCGGAGAGCGCTTTTAACGGTCGCACGGTGGTACTCATCGGCGGCAGCTCAGGGATCGGCTTGGCGGCGGCGCGTCGTGGACACCTCCGATCCGGCCGCCTATAACCACCCGGCCACTGGCCGAACTCTCGATCGCCGAAGCCGCAACGGCATTCGACTCCAAGTTCTGGGGCCGCCGATGCGTCGGTCGTGCTGATGTCCGGTGCGGCCGGAGCCCGGCCCGGCGCCCTGTGGGCGCGCCGCGATACCGAGGTCTAGTTCATCTTCGGCGGTGGTGGTGGTTCGAAGGGGGTGTACCACCACCATTGGGCGCGTTCTCC
>WOYS01000063.1 GCA_011620645.1 Mycobacterium sp. | reverse complement strand
CCGGAGTCGGCTCGGGCAGGGGCTCCGGTGCGGGTTCCGGAGTCGGCTCGGGCAGGGGCTCCGGTGCGGGTTCCGGAGTCGGCTCGGGCAGCTTGACGTCGGCGATCGGTCGCTTCGGGGCCTCCCGCGGCAGGGCGGCGTCATCGCCGACGCCGGGCAGCCCGGTAGCGGTCGTGGACTGGGAGAAGGTGATCCCCGATGCGGCCGTGTATCCGCCGGACTTGTCGATCGGTGTGGCCGTGTCGGGCGCAGAAAGGCTGATCCGTCGGCGCCGGTAACGCACCAGCCCGACGACCAGTGCAACGACAACGAGAACGGCTACGACCGCAAGTGCGATCCACAGGGCATCTGACACGCTGCCATTGTCTCAGGGGCGGCCGATGACGATCGGCCCCGGCTTCGATGACGGCATATGGGTACGCAAACGCCGCCATATCGACGTGTCCCTGTCCGAGTCGGTCGAGTACCGACGGTGACGACCGGCCTGGAGCGCTACCGGCTGCCCTGCAACGCGTTGACCCAGACCAACCTGGCCGGCATCGACCTCAGCACCTCGTTTCTGGGTGCCCGCCTGAACGCGCCGATGCTGATCGGTTCGATGACCGGCGGGTCCGAGCTCTCGGGCACGATCAACCACAACCTGGCCGCCGCCGTGCAGTCGTTGGGGTCGGGATGATGCTCGGATCCCGACGCATCATGCTCGGCGACGACAAGGCGACCTGACGTCGTGGGCGCGGGTGGAGCAGTTCGTCCGCTACGGCGCAATCAATGATCTGGGACTGGCCAAGTGGGGCGTTCCGACCGCGCAGGCGCTGATCGAGGTGCGTTCGGTGTTGCCTGCGGTGCCGCTGGTGGCTTCCGCCGGTATCCGCACCGGGATGGATGCGGCAAAAGCGAGTGCCTTGGGCGCGGACGTGGTGGCCCTCGCGCACCCGTTGCTGATGCCGGCGATCGAATCGGCTGCGACGGTTCATCTCCGAGCTGCGCATCTGCCTACGCGGGCGCGCAGCGGCGGATCTGGCGGTTCAGCGTGCCGTCAGCAACCAAAAAGGTGCGCGGCCTGCCGGCTCCGAGCCCTTAAAATTGAGGGGTTCATCGGGGAGCGGAGTTCATGTGGGTGCGCTCGACGGGTTTGTGTCGACTTGTGACAAGGCTCGGGACACATTCGGTTCGGGCGTGCCGCAGACCGGTGAACAGTTCGATCAGAGCGCACAGCTTGAGTCGATGCAGTCGACGGTGCAGAAGGCTGCACCCGGATCCGGCTGGACCGGTTCGGCCGCCAACGCTTATGGCGCGGTGAACACCGTGCACGCCCGGGTACTCGGCGAGCTGGCCAAGCTGGACAAGCGGCTGGCTGCCCGCGTGACCGAGTCCGCCAACGTCGTCGCCACCGGCCGGCAGAACCTCGGCAGCCTGCGGCAGTGGGTTGTCGACGCCGCGGCCTGCGTGCCGCCCGGCAAGAACCGCGACCAGCTGTTGATGCCGATCGTCCAGCGGGGCCTCAGCGAGCTCACCGGCATTGTCACGTCATCCAACAACGAGCTCACCCGCGTCGCCGGCGGGATCACCAGGTTGGGCCCGAAGTGGGATGCGCTCAAGGACCAGAAGATCGGCGGGACAGGTAGGAGCGCAGAAGACGACGGCACGCAGGCCCTGGGCAACGAAGAGCAGCTGGGGACTGGCGGTGAACCGACGCCTGAGGATATGGAGGAGTTGGTTCGCAAGGCCGTCCAGGAGGGCGATCCGGAGGCTGCGGCCGGAGTCAACTCGCTTCTGAACTCCATCGAGCCCGATCGGTTGGGCTCTGACAGCGCGAACCATCGGCTCAATCCGGTGCAGGCGGAACTGATCGGGCAGATGCAGGCGCAGATGAAGTCGATGTCGATGTTGGACCTGAATGCCGCTCGCGAAAGACTCGGTGAGAACAAGGGCATTCTGGCCAACGCAATGCAGGTGATGAGCGATCCGGACGTCACCTATCCGCGACATGACGGGGAGGGCCCGCAGATCGTGCCGAGTGGACCGGGGGTTCCACTGCCGAATGATGGGGTCCTGCCGGGCGATACCGGCGCACTGCCGGACCGAGTGCAAGCCACGCTCAATCAGAGCGGAGACTTCCTAGGTCCGCCGGATCCAGCCGCCGGCTATCCCGGCAGTCAGACGGACCTCGACGGCGCGGCGCGTGAATCTGCGGCGAGGAACATGACGAATCTTGCCGACCTTGTCGGTGAGGGCGACCCAAGGTTCCAACACGGCACGCAACTCGACCGCGAAATGATGTCGAACGCGAAGGAATGGCTTGCGGCACAGGAGGGACCCGACGGCAGGACACAGGAACACTGGGGCGACGACGTCGTGGAGCATGTGTTCGACAGCGCCGGCCGCGACACCGTCGTGAGTCACGACATGCTGACGACCGACAAAGATTTCATGCAAGACATACTGACGCACGAGTGGCGAGACGATGGCCGGTCGGCAGGCAATCTGACCGACTGGATCCAGGACGCCTCGTACTCCGCCGATCCTGAGGTCAGCCAGCAGGCGGGCGAAGCGGCAAGTGCACTGGCGGATTACCTCGGCGACCCGGCCAACAAAGACATCCCGATGAACAACAGCACGGGGTCTCAGCCGAAAATGTCGTTCGGTCAGATGAACCCGGAACTGACGACCAGCCTCGCGAATGCAGTCAGCCCCTATGTCGATGAGATGACCGGGCGCCCCCTGGAAGCGGAGGGCACAAAAGGATGGAAAGCCAAAGACCCATCCGACCTGTCCTGTCCTCACGCGGTCAACGTGATGGGTGTCCTCGGCACCGGGGAAGAAGCTGCCGACATTCTCGACAAACGGTCAGGCGCGGTCCAGGCTGCCTACATCAACGAGTACGCGAACTCCGTAATCAATAGTCAAGGACAACTACCTGATTCGACCGCGATGGAAGCCGCCGGACGCTTGAAGGGGATCACCGCCGAGGGCGCCTTCATGTCGACGTCGGATGTGGAGTCCGACGCCACCAAGGCTCGACAGGCTGCGTGGGACAGAATGGCACGACACTATGACGTCGCTGGTGTCATAGCGGGCGCCGTGCCACACGCAGGCCCGGCATTGGAATTGCAGTCAACGTTGATGAAGGACGCGATCCTCGGGCCCCGCCCTGAATCCGCCGACCTCGGGCACCCGCCCATCGAGAGCTCGATTGGGGTGAAATCGGCTCTCGCGACGGCGTTCACGGTGAACGGAATCGGCAATCCTGTTGATATGGAACGTCTCTGGACCTACAACATCGACGGCGACGGGCAACTCAACATCCCGCCCGAGGAGTTGTATGACACAACCAGAGGCGAGTACCAAGGTGCACTCGACTTATACTTCAGCAATCTGGATGACGGCATCAGCGACCCGCTAGACGCCTACGACAAGGCATACCGCGATGTCCTCCGGTAGCCGTCGGCCCGCAGTCATCGCGGCATTCACCTCGCTCGCGCTCGTCTTCAGTTCTTGCTGCAGAACACCTGAACAGGAGCCCAACCCGGCGCAATCGGCGTCACCGCAGTTGCCTGCACCGATCTTCACCAACTGGCCGCCACAAGCGAACGAGTTCCGATTCCACTGGTCCGCCGCGCCTGGCATCGACCTGGAGACAGAACCCGCAGTCGCCGTGCGGGCATACATGGAGTCCGATCGACTTGCCGCATTCGCCGGCGGCGATCCTTCGGTCGTCTATCCAGGATTCATGCAGTCAACCCCTGAAAGCACTGGGGCACTCCAGGACCCGGACAGCCTTCTCCAACTTCGATGGGTTCGACCCAAGACGCGGGCCGAGTACGAGGCGAACGGGCTGAAGGTCGTCGCTCGGCAGGTTTACGGGTACCAACCCACGCACATCCTGAACATGGAGCCAGTCGATGGCACAACGCGCGCCACCGTCTGCGTCGGGTTGTACTCGGTGTATCGGACCACCGACGACGACCCTGGAAAGTTCTTCTCCACAATTGCCAATGAAACAACCGGCGAGCGCTATCAAGGTGAGCGCTCCAACGTTGCCGTCTGGCGGGTCGAACTGGTGGACAGAGCTCCCGATACCGATCGCCCGACGGTATCTGGAATCCCGCAGACGGGGCCATTGCCTGCGCCTCTCGACGACGTATTCGGCCCTTGGTTCGTCAGCGGGGCGAGTGCGGGCTATTGGGGGCCCCTCTCGCAGGCAGAGGACGTCGACACTCCGGAAGTCCGGGCGCAATGCGAAGCCGCCATGCCCGATGACGCCGCGACCCGCAACGCCCTGGCGACCGGCTTCCACGACAGTCCGCCACCCCACGGCGATCCGGTCCCTGGTTGGCCCGACAGAGTCAGTTGATGCTGTGACCACGCACTACTGCGCCTGCGTGCAAATGTCGCAAACCGCATCTGCGCTCATGAACTGTGCGATCCGGTCCCTGGTTGCTGCAGTGAAAGAAGTGCACTGGATGAGCCCCCGCCTCACCTAAACTGGCAATCGGGCCAGCGTGGCCAGCATCAGATTGTTGATGTTCGACGGCGATGCGGAGGGATTGGTGACGGCGCGCAATTCTCAGAGGTGGCGCCCGTGACGAATCCACCGCCACCGGGCAACTGGGGCCCACCACAGCCGGGTCCGCAGCCGCCCTACGGTCACGGCCAGCCCTCGTATGAACATGGCCAATGGCCGCCGCAGCAGGGCTGGGGTCAGCCGCCGGTTCCGCCCAACGACAACAGTCTGAAATGGTTGCTTACCGGTGTCGCCGTCCTGCTCGTCATTGCCATCTCTGTCGGCGCCACACTGGTGTTCACCCGGGATGGCGGCGACTCGTCGCCGAGGGCTACCGGGACTTCACCTGCGCCCGGGGAAATCGCTAGCGCCAACGACACGGGGCCGGTTTCGATCATTACCGAGGATCCGACGTGTGAGCCTTGGCGACCCATCAACGAAACACTTGCAAAAGTCCAAGAGAAACATTGGGTCGACCGAGACTTTAAGCAGAGCGCGGCGGCGTGGACTCCAGAACAACGCGCCATGCATGTCGAAGTCGCAGACGCCATGCGGAGTGCAGCCGATCGGACAGTTTCCCTCGTGAAGCTCACACCGAACCGTGTAATGCGTGAACTCTATGAGCAATCAATCGCGTATTGGCAGGCATATGCCGCGAGCATTCCGACGTATACATACCCAAGTAATTCGCTAGCGGTGACGGCTAGCGACACGACAGGCGCAATTGCATCAATTTGCACGGCGATTTCGTACCGTTCCGCAACGGCGCGCGGGCCGCTAGTACCCTCAGGTCCTACGCCGACCGCCGCGCCCGCTGCCGGAATTCAGCATCGCCTGAAGTCTTTTTGAAAGAACAGGACTCTGGCATATGTGCGGATTGGGCTACGGCGTCCACGACATTCGAGAAGGCGACCGAACCTTGGCGATCGGTGGACCCGGCCCTTCTACCAAGCGACTGGAGTACCGAACAGCGGGCAATTATGGGTTCCGCCGGACCGACGATGCGTGACTTTGCAAGCGAGTTGGAAGCATTGGGTATGCAAAGCGAAAACTCGACTCTAGATGACTTCGCCAACCTATCCGCACAGTATTGGCGCGCTTTCGCCGAAGCTATACCCTCGTACACCACGAACGACAGCTACCTAGCTGCCACCGCATCCTTTGCATATCTAATCGCCTTCAACGCCTGCCGGGCACTCGAGTCCTAGCGCTCATGGGTTTCGCAAAGCCGACAGGCGCTTACGCCGACGAAATGACAAGTGGCGGCGGCTGGCCGAACGTAGACGAGGATACGTTCCTTCGTCGTTCCGCCGACCTACTCAAGCTACTGCAGCAGGTTCACAACCAGGGTGAAAGCTGGATGCACGAGCAAACCGAGTTGTCTTCAGGCGGCATCTGGTCACGCACTGCGAAGAGCCGCAAATTTCGCAAACCGCATCTGCGCTCATGACCTGTGCGAGCCGCCGCCTGGCTGGTTGCTGCAGTGAAAGAAGTGCACTGGATGGACCCCCGCCTCACCTAAACTGGTAGTCGGGCCAGCGTGACCAGCAGCAAAATTGTTGATGTTCGACGGCGATGAGGAGGAGTTGGTGGCGGCGCGCAATTCTCAGAGGTAGCGCCCGTGACGAATCCCCCGCCGCCGGGCAACTGGGGCCCACCACAGCCGGGCCCGCCGCCGCCCTACGGTCACCGTCAGCCCTCGTATGGACAGGCCCAATGGCCGCCGCAGCAGGCCTGGGGTCAGCCGCCGGTTCCGCCCGACAACAACGGTGTGAAATGGTTGCTTATAGGTGTCGCCGTCCTGCTCGTCATTGCCATCTCTGTCGGCGCCACACTGATGTTCACCCGTGATGGCGGCGACGCGTCGCCGACGGCTACCGGGACTTCGCCTGCGCCCGGGGAAATCGCCAGCGCCCACGACACCGGCCCGGTTTCGATCATCACCGAGGACCCGACGTGTGCCCCCTGGCGACCCATCATCGATACGCTTGCCAAGCAAGAAAGGCAGGGTTGGGAGGCGCGTCCATACGACGTACCTGCCTCTGCATGGACCCCGGGACAGCGTCAAATGTTCCTCACGATAGCCGACGCCATGCGACAGGCTGCAGATCAAACGGTGGCCTTAGTTAAGCTGACGCCTCATCGGGTAATGCGCGAATTATATGAACAATCTATTGCCTATTGGCGCGCCTACACAGATAGCATTCCCACCTACACCGAAAGGGATAACTTTCTCGCTGGCGTGGCGACTGACACATCAGGCGCTTTGGTCGCGATATGCGATGCAATAACGCAAGGGTCCGCCGCAGCGCGGGGGCCCTTGGTCCGAGCGTCGAACTCGCCCCGTGAAATTGACACTTCGGGTACACCCGACTCACCTCAGCCGTTTATGGAGACGGACAGTAACCCGATTTGCACCGAATGGAAACGCATTTCCGACCAATTCGATCGCGATGGCGCTCAGTGGCGTGATTCTGATCCAAATATTCCCGCAACTGATTGGGATCCGCAGCGACGACAAATAATGACAGATATAATCCCTATAATTACCATGCTCGCTGACGATCTTTTAACGTTAGGGGCAAGGAGCGAGAATCCCGTCATCGACGATTTCGCAACTTTAGCGGCGCAGTATTGGCGCGCTTTTGCCATCGCAGTACCCAGTTATAATGTGGCGGACAGTCATTTGTCAGCTTCAGCCGCGTATGTCACATACGCGGTTTTCAACGCGTGCGCCTCAGCAGTCGGAAGCTAAGGGCCGTCATGGGACTTACTGAGCCGACCGGTAAGTATGCGCACAAGATGCTGGAACCTGGCGGTTGGCCAGATGTTGACGAAACATTGTTTCTCAACCGAATCTCAGGGCCCAGGACTCTTGACATAGAGCTGTTCTGAGCATGTGTCGATTCCGTGTTTGTCCTGGTTGTGGCCGATTTCCGGGTGTGTCGTCAGGGGGTTTGCGGGCAGTCCGTGAGATCATTGATCTGACTGATGGACGGGCGTTGGAGGTGGGCTATGGTGGCTCGGGTGACCCAGCCGGTGCTGTCGTTGACCCCAGTCGGCGCGGTGGAGATCGGGCCGATCGCCGCGCTCGTGGAGAAGGACGGCGAGGGTGGGGTGGTGTATGTCAACGGGCTGGCCACGTTCTGTTTCGACGCCGGCGACGAGGTGGGCCGCCGGTTGGCGGCGGTGCAGCTGGCCGAGACCGAGATCGCGCGGCCCTCACACGTCGCGGCCGGGTTTGGCGTCACTCGGGACACGCTGTGGCGGTGGCGGCGGGGTTTCGCCGCTGACGGGGTGGCCGGGCTGGTGGCGGGCAAGCGTGGCCCGACGGGTCCGTTCAAGCTGACCGGCGAGGTCGCCGCGCGCATTCGCGAGCTCGACGGGCGGGGCCTGAGCCTGGCCGCGATCGGCGCCCGGACCGGGGTGTCGACCGCGACGGTGCGGGTCGCGCTGGGCCGCCGACCCGGTAGCCCCGGGTGCGCCGATGCCGGCGTGGCCGGTGCCGCCACGGCGGCCGATGGAGCCGTCGATGATGTTGTGGTGCAACCTGATTCGATGATCGCCGGCGATCCGGGAGGGGACCGGTTGCCGGTGTTGGCGGCGCCGGTGCCGCGCACGCCGGAGCGGGCGATGGCCCGGTTCGGGCTGCTCGGTGAGGCGCAGCCGGTGTTCACGCAGGGGGCGCGGCTGCCGCTGGCCGGGCTGTGGCTGGTGCTGCCGGCGTTGGCGGTGACCGGGCTGGTCGAGGTGTTCGAATCGACCTACGGCCGGTTGCGGGACGGGTTCTACGGGTTGCGGCCGATCGTGCTGACGCTGCTGTTCTTGGCGCTGCTGCGGGATCCCCGCGCGGAGGGCCTGACCCGCCTGGACCCGGCGGATCTGGGCCGGCTGCTCGGGCTGGACCGGGCCCCGGAGGTCAAGACGCTGCGCCGCAAGCTCGGCGAACTCGCCGCGGCGCGGCGCGGCGCGGCGTTGCAGCATGCCCTGGCCGTCGCGCATGCGGCCGCGCGACCCGATGCGATCGGCTACCTGATGATCGATGGGCACTCGCGCGCCTACTTCGGCACCCGCGACCTGCAGAAAACCCATGTCGCGCGGCTGCACATGGCCGCGCGCGCCACCGCCGAGACCTGGGTCGCCGACGCCGACGGGCAACCGGTGATGGTCATCACCGCGGCGCCGTCGGCGGGCCTGTCCGCCGAGGTCGAGCGGCTGCTGCCCGAGCTGCGCGGTATCGTCGGCGCGGATCGGCCGGCGACGCTGATCTTCGACCGCGGCGGCTGGTCACCGACGGTGTTGAAGAAGATCGTCGACGCCGGCTTCGATGTGATCTGCTGGCGCAAGGGCGACTTCGAGCCGCTGAGCGACATTGAGTTCGCCGAGCACACCTTCACCGACCCGGACACCGGCATCGGACACACCTGGACCCTGGCCGAAACCACCGCCGACCTCGACTGCGGCAAACACGGCGAGCTGTCACTGCGGCAGATCCACAAACGCGCAGCCGACCGCACCCAGCACCCGCTGGTCACCTCGCGTGCCGACCTGACCGCCGCCGAACTCATCTGGCGGCTCGGGCGCCGCTGGCGCCACGAGAACTACTTCCGGTACGGGCGAACACATTTCGCGCTCGACGCGCTCGACGACTACACCGACAAACCCGACGACCCCACCCGGCTGGTGCCCAACCCCGCCAAAACCGCCGCCGCCGCGGCGGTCACCGCCACCGAGCACCAACTCGCCGACGCCGAAACCGTCCTCGCCGCGGCTATCTCGGCCGCCGCCGACCGCGCCGGCCGACCCGACAACCACGCCCACGCCACCGTCGACCCCGCCGCCGTCGCCGCCGTCGACCACGCCCGCACCCGACTCGAATGCGCCCGCGCGGCGCGCGCGGCCACCCCCAGCCGGGTCCCGCTCGCACAGGTCCGGCCCAACGCACGGCTGCTCGACGAGGAAACCAAACTCATCACCCACGCCATCCGCATGGCCGCCTACAACGCCGAAACCACCCTCGCCCGCCTGCTGCGCGAACACTACGCCCGCGCCGACCAGGAAGCCCGCGCCCTGCTCCGCGAAGCCATGCGCCTACCCGGCGACATCCACATCAACGGCGACACCCTGCACCTACGACTCGACCCCGCCACCGCACCCCGACGCAGCCGCGCCATCGCCGGCCTCTGCCAGGAACTCACCGCCACCCAAACCCGATACCCCGGCACCAACCTGAAAATCCACTACAGCATCAAAATCCCCGAGCCGCCGCCTCACAAATGATCACACCATGTCGGGAGTCCTGGGGCCACCCTGCACATCCGCCTCGACCCGCTGCCCGCACCACGGCACACCGCCGCCATCGACGAACTCTGCCAAGCCCTCAACGACACCCACACCGTCTACCCCGGCACCGACCTGACCCTGCGCTACAGCATCAAATCCCACCGATGACCCTGCAACTATTCCGTCGCTATGTCTGGAGTCCTGGTCCTCGGGTGTCGAGTGTGGGTGGATCGCTGGGACACCGGCCTGGTCGACATCACCGGCGATCAGGGCCTGCTGGCCCAGGTCAACGGCCGCAACCCTGAGGTGGTGATCGACTGGCTGGCGACCCGGGACCCCACGTGGCGGGCGCAGATCACCCACGTGGCGATCGACCTCTCGCCGGCCTACGCCCGGGCTGCCCGCGAAGCGCTGCCGCAGGCCAAGGTCATCGCCGATCGGTTCCACCTGGTCAAGAAAGCCAATGACATGGTCGATGCGGTGCGCCGCCGGGTCACCTGGGCCCAGCGGGGGCGCCGCGGCCGCAAAGCCGACGTCGAGTGGATCAACCGCCGTCGGCTGCTGCGCGCCGCTGAACGGCTCACCACCGACCAGCGCACCACCCTGTTCTCCACACTGCTCACCGCCGACCCCCAGGAGCACATCGCCGCGGCCTGGATCGCCAAAGAGCTGCTGCGCGAACTGATCTCGTGCATGGACCGGGGTGGTCTGCGCTACGAAATCCACACCGCCCTGGACCGCTTCTACCGATTCTGCGCAGCCTGCTCGGTGCCCGAGGTGATCAGCCTGGCCCGCACCATCGAAGCGTGGCAGACCCCGATCATCGCCGCCCTGCAAACCGGACTGACCAACGCCCGCAGCGAAGGCTACAACCGCATCGTCAAACACGTCGGCCGCATCGCCTTCGGCTTCCGCAACCCCGACAACCAACGCCGCCGAGTACGGTGGGCCTGCACCCGCCAATCACGGCGAGTCACACCCAGCAGGCGCCAAAGCCACTGCTAAATGCGAAGAGCCCGTTAACTGACCGCTTACGTCAACTCACCGCTTGGACGGAAAGTGTCGCAAACCGTATCTGCGCTCCTGAACTGTGCGAGCCGCCGCTGGTTGTCCGCAGTGGAAGAAGTGCACTGAATGGACCCCCGCCTCACCTAAACTGGCATTCGGGCCAGCGGTGGCCAGCAGCAAATTGGTGATGTTCGACGGCGATGCGGAGGGGTTGGTGACGGCGCGCAATTCTCAGAGGTGGCGCCCGTGACGAATCCACCGCCACCGGGCAACTGGGGCCCACCACAGCCGGGTCCGCAGCCGCCCTACGGTCACGGCCAGCCCTCGTATGAACATGGCCAATGGCCGCCGCAGCAGGGCTGGGGTCAGCCGCCGGTTCCGCCCAACGACAACAGTCTGAAATGGTTGCTTACCGGTGTCGCCGTCCTGCTCGTCATTGCCATCTCTGTCGGCGCCACACTGGTGTTCACCCGTGATGGGGGCGACTCGTCGCCGACGGCTACCGGGACTTCACCTGCGCCCGGGGAAATCGCCAGCGCCAACGACACCGGGCCGATTTCGATCATTACTGAGGATCCGACCTGTGAGCCGTCCCGACCAATAACCGACACGCTTGCCCAGCAACAACGTCACGGTTGGGAGAGCCGCGATTACACACTGCCCGCATCGGCATGGACACCCGAGCAGCGCGCGATGCATGAAGAAGTTGCCGAAGCGATGCGGAGAGCAGCTGATCAGTCGGTTCAGCTGGCGAAGAATACGCCGCACCGAGCAATGCGAGAGCTGTACGAGCAGTCGATTACCTTCTGGCGGGAATATGCGGACAGCGTGCCTGACTACTCGCCCGGTGACAATTATTTTGCTATGGCTGCAGGAAACGCCTCGGGAGCTATCGTCGCAATCTGCTCGGCAATTGATCTACGAGCGGCTCAAGCGCGCGGCCCTCTTGTTAAGGCTGGGCCGTCGCCGCAGGACGTGACGGCACCTGAAAGTCCAGATTCACCTGCGCCCCTTATTGATTCATCCAACAGTTCAATTTGCCAACCCTGGATGGCCGCATCGAACAAATTTGACGCTGACGCCCGCCCTTGGCACGAAATCGATCCAAGCATCCCTGCAAGCAAATGGACCGAGGTCCAGCGCAGTGAAATGTCAGAAATGGCAGGTGTCATGTCAAGTTTTGCCGATGAGTTGGAGCACCTCGGGCAGAAAAGCGAAGACAGAGCGGTCGCGGATTTTGCAGCACTTTCAGCTCAATACTGGCGCGCTTTTGCACTTGCAGTACCGACCTATAGCACAGCCGACAGTTATCTATCGGGCGCCGCCGCGTACACGGTTTACCTAGTTGTCAATGCTTGCGCCGCAGCTGGGAAATAGCACAATATGGGATTTCCGAAGCCGTCAGGCAAGTACGCCGACCAGATGACTGGCTCAGATGGGTGGCCATTCTTAGATGAGCAAGAATTCTTGAGCCGCGCGATAGCTCTTGCAGGTCCACTCCAGAAAGTCGCTAAAACACTGGAGTCGTGGTTGCACGAGCAGGCCGAATTATCAGCCAGCACTATGTGGTCCGGGAGTGGCGCGAACGCCGCCGGAACTGCACTTCAGAAATCGATTGACGGCCTGACCAGGCAACAGGCTGAACTTGTCAAGGTAGTTGCATGGCTACAGAAACTATTCTCCCTAATTCTGAATACGAAACTCACCATTTTTGACCGCGTCGTGACGGCGGAGGCTGAAATTTCAGCTCTGGAGTCATCCGATCTCAAACCAGAAGTTCGTCAATCTCGGATAGACGACATAGTCGAAGCAGCGCGGGAAGCGAACGTGGCTGATGTCGTCGAGGCAGGGAACATGGCGAGCTTTTCGAACTTCGCGCAGCCAGACCAAGACATTACGCGGATAATCGACGCGGTTCTTCGCACAGACCTACCATCCACCGGATCAAACGGTAATTCGCTGCCGCCCACCAATATTCCAGGACCGAGCAGCGCCTCCCTGCCCAGCCAACCTCCGCCACTTCAGACTGTGCGAAATGACGGTAGAGTTCTTGCGCCGGAACGTGCCCCTCAGCCTTCAGAGACTGCGGAAGCCGCCCCCGCGGCAGAACCTATGGCACCCCCAAACGAGAATCCGACGGGCGTCACACCCGAGAGGCCACCGGCGGAGCCTTCACCTGTCCCCGGTCAGACTCCTCCACCAAGCCCGACGCCGGTATCAAACAACCCTGCTAACACAACTCCATTCCGTCCTCAGAACCCATCAACGCCAGCGGGACCGGCCGCGCCCGCGACACCGGCTTTGCCCGCCACGGGCGGACAGCCATCGACTCCCATTACCGGCGGCGGCAAGGGCGGCACCGGGGGCGGGCCTCCAAGCATCGGCGGCACCCAGGGCCCCAGCGGCGGAGGCGGTGGCGGCCCGCAGGCACCCGCTGCCACGGCTGGCCCCGGCCAAGGTTCCGGCCCAGCCGCGGTCAACACCGCGCAGCAAGACTTACAAAGGGGCTTCACCGATGCCACCAAGGCGGCGAACGCCAACCCGATGCCGCTGAACCAAATACCGCTCAGCCCATCAGCAGCTACATCCGCACCGCCGCCCGTCGCACCCGTGTACCAACAGGCCGACACCACCGGATCGACCGCACCAGCGGCTGCCACTGGCCACAGCGGTTCACCCGCGACGAGTGCGCCGGCTTCCGCGCCGGCACCGGCACCCGCCGCACCGACGGGCGCCCCATCCATGCCGCTGGGCAACCCGTCCACCCCGACACCTGCCGCGCCGGTGCCACCCTCAGGCCCCGTCGGCCCCGTCGGCCCACCCGCATCGGCCAACCAGGGCGCGGCTGCCGGACCCGCTGCGCCAGTGCCGATCTCGGCCGCTCGTGCCGAACGCGACGCGATCGCAGCCGCCTCCACCGCCGGAGCGTTGCGCCGCAAGGGCAACAACCCGCGCCAACTCGCCCGTCACATCGGCGCCGCCCTGAACGTCGACATCACCGACCCCAGTCTGTTCTGGATCGCCGCCGTCACCAATGACGGCCAAATCCTGGCCGCCAACAACTACGGTCTGGCCTACATCCCCGAACACGTCCACCTGCCCGAACAAGTCCGCATGGTCACCGCCGACGAATCGATTCCGGCGCAGATCCGCGGCACTTGGGCCACCTATCCCCTACTGGCCGTGCAGGAATGGGCCCGCCACCACAACGTCACGCTGCAGGCGGTGGCCGGTACCGAGGAGAACCTCAAGGGCTTTGACCTCGGAGCCGCTCGAGACATCCTCACCCCCGAAGACATGCCGGATAGCGGAAAGATGCAGGGCCGCAACCGGTTAGAGGTCATTGCCCCCGAAGTCGCCGCCAAACTCGCCGGCATCGGCCCCACCGGCCTCGCCGCACTACTGCCGCCAGCGCCCGCCGACAACACGCCACCACCGGACAACAAGATCAACCTGCTCCTGGAAGTCTGCAAACCACTACTGAGCGCCAACCCCGATCGCGCCGGTGCGCACCTCAAGGCGATGGTCGCCTACGCCGATCACCTGCAGGCAGTGGCACTGCACCGTGCTCACCACGCCCAGGACGGCGAACTGCAGCGCGCGGCAATCGCCGAGTGGATTTACTGGCAGCACATCAGCGTGCTGACCTCGGACGCGCTGCCCGCGATGGTGAGCTGAGGCGCCGCCCGACCCGTAGTACTACGGGTGGTACCACTTTGAGCTAGTACCGCTGGCAGTACTACGTTTCAGAACGTCTTATGGCTCCGAGTTCAGGGGCCAATGTGGCCGGAGTGACTCGCAGCGTACCTAATGATTGATCGTCGGGTCCGTCTGCGCACCAGATTTCGGCACAACCGGCGAAGTCTGCGACGCCGGGGCACGCTCGCCATCCGACTGACCAGACGCGGCGCCCTCTGCCTGCTTCCGGGCGCCGCCTTCGGGTTCATGAGAGTCCTTGCCGCCGAACTGGTCAACCATCTGGGTGATCTGCTCGCCGACCTGCTGTGCACCCTGCTTGGCGGCCTGTGGAAGCGAACTCACCATGCCTGCCGCTTGCTGCGCCGCCTGGCCGGCCTGCTGCGCCATCTGCATGGGCGTACTCAGCATCGCGCCCATCTGACCAAGCTGTTCCCCGGCCGAAGCCGCGGCACCGGCGGCAGCGGAGGCAGCTGGCGCACCGCCGCCGGAACGTCCGCCGAACGCAGGTTGGCCCATCTGCTCGTCGATCTTGCTCTTCAAGTGCGAATCCGCACTCGCATACCGCCGGGCTGCCTCGACGACGGACTCCGCGGTGCCAATAGCGTTCTGCTTCAACGGCGGCAGGCCCTCGATGATCGGCGCCTCGGCCTTGGGAACGTCCACCGACAGCGCCTGCGACAAGGCATCCGATCCGTACGCGGGGGTGAACGCCTCGGGTGCGTCGGGTAGCCCCTCGGCCGCGGTCAGCAGTCGCTGACCAGCGGCTCCGAGCAACTCGGCATCCACTTTCAACGGTTCAAGCGTCATGAGGCCCCTCCCAGAGCACACTCCTCGGCAAAAACCTTACCGGCGCCCCACACCCCTGCGAGGCACCAAAATTAGCCGGTGGTGGCCAGGTCTTGCCCACGCATCCGCTGCGAAATCACCTGCGTGATGCCGTCACCCTGCATCGTGACGCCGTACAGCGCGTCGGCGATCTCCATCGTCGGCTTCTGGTGGGTGATGACGATCAGCTGCGACTTCTCCCGCAGCTGCTCGAACAGCCCGAGCAGCCGGCGCAGGTTCACATCGTCCAAGGCCGCCTCGACCTCATCCATGATGTAGAACGGCGACGGCCGCGCCCGGAAGATCGCCACCAGCATCGCCACCGCGGTCAGCGACTTCTCGCCACCGGACAGCAGCGACAGCCGCTTGACCTTCTTACCCGGCGGACGCGCCTCCACCTCGATACCGGTGGTCAGCATGTCATCGGGGTTGGTCAGGATCAGCCGTCCCTCGCCGCCGGGGAACAGCGACGCGAACACCTGGGTGAACTCGCGTTCCACATCGGCGTAGGCATCGGCGAACACTTTCAGGATGCGGTCGTCGACATCGGAGATGACGTCGAGCAGATCCTTGCGCGCGCCCTTCACGTCCTCCAACTGGGTGGACAGGAAGTTGTAGCGCTCCTCCAACGCCGCGAACTCCTCCAATGCCAGCGGATTGACCCGGCCCAGTTCACTCAGCTCACGTTCGGCCTTCTTGGCGCGTCGCTCCTGGGTGGGCCGGTCGAAGGGCATCGGTGCCGGTGCAGTCACCTGCTCGCCGCGCTCCTTGGCCTGCTCGTACTCGGCCATCTCCAGCTCGGTGGGCGGCAGCGGCACATCGGGCCCATACTCGGCGATCAGATCGGCCGCGGCCAACCCGTATTGCTCCAGCGCCTGCTGCTCCAGCTGCTCGATGCGAAGTGCCGCTTGGGCTTTGGCGACCTCGTCGCGGTGCAGCGAATCGGTCAGCGCGGTGATCCGCGCGCCGAGTTCGGTGACCAAGGTGCGCGCCCGGGTCAGCGCGTCATTGCGGTGGGCACGCTCGGCGGAAAACTGATCCCGGGTGCGCGACGCACCCGACACCGCAGCGGCCAGCTTGGCAGCGACGAGCCGACCCGCTTCCGCGACCGCGGCGGCAACGGTCGCGGCGTGCGCGCGGGCCTCCCGCGCCCGGGCCGCACGCAATCGGGTCTCTCGTTCGGCCGCGGCCGAACGACGCAATGAATCCGCGCGTCCCCGAACGGCATTCGCACGTTCCTCCGCCGTGCGCACCGCCAAACGCGCCTCCACCTCGGTGGCACGGGCGGTCTCGGCGGCCAGCGTGAATTCACGCCGGTCACCAGTGTCATCGACCTCGAACATGGGTTCCTGCTGCGCGTTGTGCAGCCGGGTCTCCAGCTCGGTGAGCTCCTCGACCGTCGCGGTCCGGCCGGCGTCCAACTCATCGCGCTGCTTCATCAACCGCTGCCACTCGGCATCGGCGTTGCGCGCTTCCTGGCCCAGCCGGCCCAAATGCTCATAGATCGTCGAGATCGCCGCATCCGATTCGTTCAGTGCGGCCAACGCTTGCTCGGCGGCGTCCTGCCGGGCCGTCTGCTCTTCTTTCGCGCCGGCCAGCGCCGCAGTCAGCTCCCCGCCCCGCCGCTCTACCGTGGTGAGTTCGGTTCGGGCCTTGTCGATTTCGGCGGCGATCTCCAGGGTGGAGACCTTGCGATCCGATCCGCCACTCACCCAGCCCGCCCCCACCAAGTCACCCTCGGCGGTCACGACCTGCAGATGCGGATGGGCCGATACCAGGTTCAGCGCCGATTCCAGATCGGCGACCACGGCCACCCCGGACAACAGCGCGGTGATCGCGCCGCGCAGCCGGTCGGGCGCCTCGACCAGATCGATGGCCCATTGCCCACCGTCGGCGAGCACAGCACCGTTGTGGCCCGATTGCACCGGCCAATCGCCGAGCAGGATCGCCGCGCGACCACCGTCGGCTTCCTTCAAAGCGGCGACTGCGGCACGCGCGGCCCCGACATTCTCGGCGGCCAGCGCATCGGCGGCGGGGCCGAGCACCGTCGCGACTGCGACCTCGTACCCGGCACGCACCCGGATCAGTTTGGCCACCGACCCGAAAAGGCCTGTGCCACCATGGTTTTCCGACAACCAGGCCGCGCCGTCCTTGCGGGCCAGACCGACCGATAGCGCATCGATGCGCGCCTGCAACGAGACGACCTGACGTTCGGCGGCACGCTCGGCGGCCTGCAGCTCGGCCACCCGCTCGTCGGCCGCCCGCAACGCGGTGATGGAACGGTCGTGCTGCTCGTCGAGCCCGGCCTCGCCCTCGTCGAGCTCACCGACGCGCACCCGCACGTTCTCGAAGTCGGCCTGGGCCTGCTGCGCTCGCACCGCGGCTTCCTCGATGCGCGTGGACAACCGGGTGTACTCGTCATCGGTGGACTCGACCCGGGTGCGCATGGTGTCGACCTGGCCGGACAGCCGGGCCAGGCCTTCGCGGCGGTCGGCTTCGGCGCGCGCAGCCGCTCGGTGTGCCTGTTCGGCGTCGATGGCGAGGCGTTCGCGTTCGGCAAGCTCGGCGCGAGCGTACTCCAGGGTTTCCCGGGAGGCCTCCAGCTCGGCGATCAGCTCCTGCTCCTGAGCGGCGACCTCGTCGGCCTCGGCTTCCAGCGCCTCGGGGTCGCGGCCGCTGGAGGACTCGGGCTCGGCGTCGAGCAGCTGGGTGCGATCGTTGGCGATCCGCACGGTGGCGCTGACCCGTTCGGCCAGTGCGGACAACCGGAACCAGGCCTGCTGGGCGGCCTCGGCCCGCTCGGTCAGCTCCGACACCGCGGCCTCGTGCGCGGTCAGCTCGGCGGTCGCGACCTCCAGTCGCGTCGTCACGTCATCGTGCTCGCGCCGCAGCGTCGTCTCGGCCTGATTGGTGTCGTTGAACTCGGTCTGCCGGACCAGCAGATCGTGGGCGGCCAGCCGCAGCCGGGCGTCGCGCAGATCAGCCTGGATGGTCTGGGCCCGGCGCGCCATCTCGGCTTGGCGGCCGAGCGGTTTGAGCTGGCGACGCAGCTCGGTGGTGAGGTCGGTGAGGCGGGCCAGATTGGCCTGCATCGAGTCGAGTTTGCGAACCGCCTTCTCGCGGCGCTTGCGGTGCTTGAGCACCCCGGCGGCTTCCTCGATATAGGCCCGGCGGTCCTCGGGGCGCGATTCCAGGATTTCGGAGAGCTTGCCCTGCCCGACGATGACGTGCATTTCCCGGCCGATACCGGAGTCGCTGAGCAGCTCCTGCACATCCATCAGGCGACAGCTGCTGCCGTTGATCTCGTATTCGCTGGCGCCGTCGCGGAACATCCGGCGGGTGATCGACACCTCGGAGTACTCGATGGGCAGCGCGTTATCGGAGTTGTCGATGGTCAGCGTCACCTCGGCGCGACCCAGCGGCGCCCGCGAGGAGGTGCCGGCGAAGATGACGTCCTCCATCTTGCCGCCGCGCAGCGTCTTGGCGCCCTGCTCGCCCATCACCCAGGTCAGCGCGTCGACGACGTTGGACTTACCGGACCCGTTGGGCCCCACGACGCAGGTGATGCCCGGTTCGAAGCGCAGAGTCGTCGGCGCGGCGAAGGACTTGAAGCCCTTCAGCGTCAGACTCTTGAGATGCACGAGGTGAAACCCTACCGTCGGGGCGGTTAACGTTCGCTGAAGCCGTCAATCGGGTCGCCGGCCGCGGACCAGTCCGCGACCACGGTATCCACTGTTCCCGGCGTTGTCCCGGATTGCAGCAGGTCCAGCAATCGCTCGCAGTCCGCTCGCGGCCCCTGCGCGATGACGTGCACCCGCCCGTCGGGCCGATTCGATGCGTACCCCGTCAACCCCAGCTCCAGCGCCCGGGACCGCGTCCACCAGCGGAAACCCACTCCCTGCACGTGTCCGTGCACCCAGGCGCTCAGCCGCACGGCATCAGCCAACATTGCCTAATTCTCTTCGCGCAAGCGCTCATCGGCCTTGACCTCGAAGGTGACCTCGGTCCCGGACTTCAGGGTCCGCCCGACGGTGCAGACCTGATCGATGGCACGCTGAACGACCACCAGCAGGCGTTTCACCTCGTCCTCGGACAGTCCGGACAGATCGACCTCGAGGGTCTCCTCCAGCAGCGGATACCGTTCCTGCTCGCGATCGGCAGCCCCGGACACCCGGATGGTGGCGGCGTAGTCGTCGCCCAGACGGCGGCGCAGCGGCTGATCGCTGCTCATACCGCTGCAGGCGGCCAGCGCGATCTTCATCAGCTCACCCGGGGTGAAGACACCCTCGACGTCCTCGGACCCGACCGGCACCTCGGCGCCGCGCGTGCTGCGCCCGGTGTAGCGGCGCACGCCGGTCCGCTCGACCCACAGTTCTGTCATTCCGGCGAGTCTACGGAGGCCGCGGCGGAGGCCGTTTCGCCACGCCCGGCAATACCTGAGTCCAGGTTGCGTTGCGAGTTAGTGTTGAACTACACCAGCTGAGGAGCTATCGCCGTGACGTATCAACCCCCGCAACAGCCGGGGCCGCAGGGTCCGTGGGATCCGAGCCAGCAACCGCAGGCCTACGAGTATCCCGCCTATGACGAGGCTGCACCGGCTCAGCCTTACCAGGCACCGCAATACGGGCCCCCTCAGTACGGCGCTCCGCAATACGGCCAGCCCTCCGGCGCTCCTCAGTACGGTGCTCCTCAGTACGCGGCTCAGCCCTACGGATACGGCGCTCCGCCGCCGGGGTATCCGTACGCCCCGCAGCCCCCTAAGAAGAGCAACGGCACCTGGTGGATCCTCGGTGGAGTCGTCAGCGTGCTGATCGTGGCCGCACTGGTGGTCGGCGGGGTGTTCCTGCTCCGCTCGGGCGACGACATTCTGGTCTCCACCGACGAAGCCCAGATCCAGCAGCTCATCGAGGACTTCGGCGCGGCCGGCAACACGGGCAAGTTCTCCGATCTGGGCCAGTACTTCTGCGCCGCCGAGGCCGGGATGTTCGGCGCGCTCGGTGAACTCGGCGACATTCTCGAAGGCATGGACGTTCCGCAGAACACCCAGGCCACCGAGGTCACCGCAACCGATATCGAGGTCAAGGGCGAGGTAGCCTCGGCGAAGATGAACGCCGGTGGCCCGTTCGACACCGCCTACTTCCGCAAGGAATCCGGGGAGTGGAAGGTCTGCATGTCCGCCGCGGTGGAGTTCAGCCAGAAATAGTTCCCAGAAATAGTTCAATGCCGGATGCGTGGCCGCGGCTGGCAT